>CAYJMH010000008.1:0-22218 GCA_964371535.1 uncultured Bacteroides sp. | reverse complement strand
GTGCGTTAAATGAAAATGTTTGCATTTTTTCCTCCTTGTAGAGCAAAGAAACCTCAAAATTTGCTCGTTTCAACTTATGTCAACACTATCTAAATTTTTTACAAAAATTTCAGGTTATTAGGGTGCTTTCCTCAGAAAACACAACATTTTTTCATGCATATATTTTCCGCAATTTGGCAAGCACACATATACTTGCCTATATTATACCACAACGAAAGCAAATTTAAAGATAAAATTAAAAGGGAGACGTATTAAAATGATGTTGGCAAAGCCGATTAAAAAAAATGCTTTACTAAATATTTACGTGCAGGCATTTGGTATTTCAGCTGCTTGTGCGCTTTGCGTTTTTGTGCCTTTTTTAATAATTGACAGCGGTTTTTTTACGTACTGCGGCGACTATAACAGCCAAATGGTGCCGTTTTATATGTATGTTAACGACTTTTTAAAAAGCGGCAACGGGCAGTGGAGCTGGGAGACAGACCTAGGCAGTTCAATAATAAACTCTTATTCTTACTACACGCTTGGTTCGCCGTTTTTTTGGTTAACTACGCTTTTTCCGCCGTCTTTTTCGCCATTTTTAATGGTGCCGCTTCTTGCAATTAAATTCGGCACGGCAGGGCTTTTTGCATACATGTACCTTAAAAGGTACACAAAAATGCACATAGCGGCGCTTATAGGCTCGCTTTTATACTCTTTTTCGGGCTTTACGGTGTACAACGTGTTCTTTTACATTTTTGTAGATTGCATTGCGCTTTTTCCGATTTTGCTTTGGGCGCTGGATGAATTTGTCTACAACAAAAGGCGCTGTGTTTTTGCCGTAGCCGTGGCCATCAACTGTTTAAACAATTACTTCTTCTTTGTTGGGCAAATTGTATTTTTGCTTATTTACTTTATTGTTAAGCTTGCATGTAATAGTTATAAAATATCACTTAAAAGGTTTGCACTGCTTGCATTCGAATCATTACTTGGCGTTTTAATGGCGTTTATATTACTGTGGCCGTCGTTTTTGTCTGTTATGCAAAACCCACGCACAATAAACTTGGCAAGTGGCTTTAGGTTTCTTATGTACGGTAATGTACAGCAGTATTTTGCAATTTTCTTGTCGCTGTTTATGCCGCCGGACCCAGCGTATATACCCTCAATATACACAGAAGGTGTTATTAAATGGACAAGCCTTTCGGCATTTTTGCCTGTAGTAAGTTGTGTGTGTGTGCTTGCCTACATGCGTGCAAGAAAAAAAAGCCCAATAACACACATTTTAAAAATATGTTTTTTTATGGCGTTTGTGCCTGTTTTAAACAGCTCTTTTTATGCGCTAAATTCAAGTTACTATGCGCGTTGGTACTATATGCCAATACTTTTGATGTGCTGCGCATCTATGCACGTGCTTGAAAGCACGGCACAGCCCATGCAGTTTTTGCCGGCAGACGGCGGAAGCATGCGGTTTAATGTTAAAAGTGCACTTAAATTTGTGGCAATTATTACGTTCTCTACAATAGTTTTTGGGCTTGTGCCAACAAAAGTTGACGATGAGTGGAAAATAGGTGCAGTAAATAAAGCAGAGCAATTTTGGCTTTTGTGGCTTGTAGCAATTTTGGGGTTACTGCTTTTTTACATTGCACTTCGCTACAAGCGCGGCACACGTGTGTTTTTGAAATACTGCCTTGTGCTTATATTTGGCTATTCGGTACTATACAGCATTGTGCATGTGTCTTTAGGCAAGTTTCCCCAGTGGGAAAACGACAAGGACTACCGCGAGGAAATGTATGTATCGGCACCGGCAATTAACTGGCCCGATGACGGCAATTTTTACAGGACAGACACGTATGAAACGCACGACAATTTCAGTGTGTGGGCAAACAAGGCAAGTTTGCAGTTTTTTCACAGCACAGTCACCCCGTCTATAATGGAGTTTTATCCATCTGTCGACGTAACGCGAGATGTTTCAAGCAAGCCATCACATACAGACTATGCACTTCGCGGGCTTTTGGGCGTAAAATACACAATAATGCCACTTGACAGCGCGGCGTCTTTCAGGGATAATTACACAGGTGGGGGTTTTGAATATGCATTCACCTCGGGTGCGTTTGAAATATATGAGAACACAAATTATGCCGGCATGGGCTTTGCGTATGATAACTACATTACGCATGAAGATTTTGACGAAGTTTTTGAGGGCGAGAAGAGCAAAATGCTTGTGCATGCCGTTGTGCTTACATCCGAGCAAATAGAAAAGTACGGCACTTATTTAGCGCCCGTCAACACAGACGAATTTGTTATAAATTATGATACTTATGTGGCAGACATAGAAAAGCACAAGCAAAACGCAGTGCGAAATTTTGTTGCAACGCAGCACGGCTTCACGTGTGACATTCAGCTTCAAGAGCCAAAGCTTGTATTTTTATCTGTCCCGTATGACGAAGGTTTTTCGGCAACTGTTAACGGCGAGGCTGTAGAAATTGAGAAAGTCTCAAACGGACTTAGTGCTGTTTTATGCTTGCAGGGTGAAAACGACATAGTTTTTGAGTATAAAACGCCTGGTTTTGACATTGGAATTATAGTAAGTGCAAGCGCATTTTTTGTATTATTAATGTATGTTGCGTTTTGTTTTTTTACAAGAAAAAGCAAAAGCAGTAACAACCACGATAAAAGCAAACATAACGCTACGCCGTTTGAAAATAAATGCTGAAATATTAAGATGCCATGAAAAGGCTGTTTAATAAATTAAAATGAAAATAATAATTTAAAGTAAAGCAATAGCTTTTGTTGCAATTGTTTTTCTACTAATTAGATAGTGTTATACTATCAAAATTTTCATACTACTGAAAATAATAAGGAGACTACAAAATGACTAATTATGCAAAAGTACTGGCCGGTGAATTTAAGCTGGACGAAAAAAGGCTTATTGACACAATAGCGCTTATAGATGAAGGTAACACAATACCGTTTATTGCAAGGTATCGCAAAGAGACGACAGGTAGCATGGACGACCAAACGTTGAGAGAGGTTGACGAGAGGCTTGCGTACCTGCGCAAGCTTGACGAGCAGAGGCAAACAGTTATTAACAGCATTACAGAGCAGGAAAAAATGACACCCGAGCTTGAAAAAAGCATAGAAAACGCAAAAACTTTGGCAGAGCTTGAGGATATTTACAGGCCGTACAGGCCAAAGCGCAAAACAAGGGCAAGCATTGCGAAGGCAAAAGGTTTAGAGCCGCTTGCGCTTGCTATTTTACAGCAGAATTTAAACGACGTGCCAGAGGAAATGGCCAAAGATTATTTGGACGAAGAAAAACAGGTAGATAGTGTGGAAGCCGCACTTCAAGGCGCAAGCGATATTATTGCCGAGATGATAAGCGATGATGCTGCAATGCGTGCAGGCCTGCGCAGTTTATACAATGTAACATCGTTGTTGCAAAGCAAGGCAGCAAAGCCGGACGAGGACAGTGTTTACAGCGGATATTATGAGTATGAAGAACTTGTAAGCAAAATGGCCGGACACAGAACGTTGGCAGTTGACAGGGGAGAGCGTGAAGGCTTTTTAAAAGTAAGCGTTAAAGTTGATGCAGACAGGGCTGTTAATATGGCGTACACACGTTATGTTAAGAATGAAAGCGAGTGCGCACAGCTTATTAAAGGCGCCGCACTTGATGCGTTTACACGTTTAATTGCCCCAAGCCTAGAGCGTGAAATGCGCAGCAATTTGACAGAAAAAGCGTGCGAGGGTGCAATAAAGGTGTTTAGCAACAACTTGCAACAGCTTTTGCTTCAGCCGCCAATTAAAGGCAAAGTTGCATTGGGGCTTGACCCGGGCTATCGCATGGGCTGCAAAACAGCAGTAGTTAACGAAACGGGCAAAGTATTAGACACAGCCGTTATTTTTCCCCTGCCTGAATTCAAAAGGGTGGACGAGGCAAAACGAACTGTAAAGAACTTAATTAAAAAACACGGTGTTGAAATTATAGCAATTGGCAACGGCACGGCCGGCAAAGAGACGGAAATTTTTACAGCAGAGGTGCTTGGCGAAATTGGCGCAGGCGCAGGGGTGCAGTACATAGTTGTAAACGAGGCCGGTGCCAGTGTTTATTCTGCTTCAAAACTTGCAGCGGAAGAGTTTCCGGAATTTGATGTCAACTTGCGCAGCGCTGTTTCAATTGCACGCCGCTTGCAAGACCCACTTGCAGAGCTTGTTAAAATTGACCCAAAGGCAGTTGGTGTTGGGCAATACCAGCATGACATGCCTGCCGCACAGCTTTCAGGCGCACTTGACGGCGTTGTAGAGTACTGCGTTAACACGGTGGGCGTTGACATTAACACTGCCAGCGCACCGCTGCTGGCACGCGTTGCAGGTGTAACGACGGCAACGGCAAAAAACATTGTTAAACTGCGTGAGGACACAGGCGAATTTAAAAGCCGTAAACAACTTTTGAAAGTGCCGAAACTGGGGCCAAAAGCCTACGAACAGTGTGCGGGATTTTTGCGTGTGCCCGGCGCCAAGAATAAACTGGACACAACGGCCGTTCACCCTGAAAGTTATGAAGCAGCCGAAAAATTACTTGAACTTTGCGATTTTAAACTTGACGACATCGGAACATCTGAAGTTGCAAAACTTGAAGAATCTGCGAAGAAAATAGGCTTGCAGAACTTATCAAACCAAATTGGCGTGGGTGTGCCCACACTTGAAGACATTATAGCCGAAATTTTACGCCCGGGCAGGGACATGCGTGACAGCTTGCCAAAACCGCTTCTTCGCAGCGATGTACTTGACATGAAAGACCTAACAGCAGGCATGAAACTTACAGGTACAGTGCGCAATGTAATAGATTTTGGCGCATTTGTGGACATTGGCGTCCATCAAGACGGGCTTGTGCACATTAGTCAAATATGCAACAAGTTTATAAAGCACCCCGGCGAGGTGCTAAAAGTAGGCGACATTGTAGATGTGTGGGTTATTAGTGTTGACCCGGTTAAAAAACGCATTGCACTTACAATGAAAGAGCCTAGCTGACAGAATAAACTGCTATTGGCCAAAACAAAACTGCTTTATTAAAGCACGGAGACATAAATAAAATGACATTATCTAAAATTAATAACTATATAATACTTGAAAAAACATTCTTAAAGTCTGTTTTGGCTATTGCAGTGCCAGTTGCACTGCAAAATGCCATTAGCTTTGGCGTAAACATGATGGATAGTGTCATGCTTGGCAGCCTTGGCGATACTGCAATTTCTGCCGCATACCTTGGTACGCAACCGTTTACATTTTTAATGGCTACTTGTTTTGGTCTATCAAGCGGCGGCACTGTTTTAATTGCGCAGTACTGGGGCAAAAAAGACTTGACAAGTATACGCAGGGTTATGCGCATGAGTATGCAGCTTGTGTTTGCAATAAGCACGCTTGTAACAATTTTGTGCTTACTTTTTCCGCAGTTTATCATGAGCCTTTTCTCAGGTGAGCAACACGTTGTTTCGGCGGCGGCAGGTTATTTGTCGCTAATAGCATTTTCATATGTGCCATATGCAATTGCGAATAACTATATGATGAGCCTTCGTGCAGTGGAAAAAGTTGTAATATCGGCAGTTATTTACGGTATAAGCTTTTTTATAAATGTGTTTTTCAATGCCGTGTTTATTTTTGGCTTGCTTGGTGCGCCCGCAATGGGCGTACGCGGTGCCGCCGTTGGCACAATAATTGCGCGCTGCTCTGAGCTTATTATGGTGCTTTTTTATATGTATAAAATAGAGCGGACTGCAGGATTTAAAATACATCATTGTTTCAAATTTTCTAAAAGCATTTTGCCCTCGTACATGCGGCACGCAATGCCTGTTATTGGCAATGAAATGTTGTGGAGCATTGGTATGCTTGTTACTGCGGCAATAATGGGCCGCATTGGCGAAGTTTTTGTTACGGCGTACAGCATTGCAAACATTTTGAACCAGCTTGCGTTTGTTACAATAGTAGGCGTTGCAAATGCCGCAGCAGTTTTAACAGGCAAAACAATTGGCGCAGGCAATTCAGCACGTGCAAAGCTTGTGGCAAATTCTATGATTGCATTCTCTTTTATAGTGGGCGTTTTTAACTGTATTATGATTTTGGTCATAAGGACGCCGTTCTTAAGCCTTTACGACACAACACCTGAGGCAAATGCCGCTGCATATTCTATTATGGGTGTTTTGGCCGTTTTGCAGCTTATTTTGTGTATAGACGTTACATGCATTGTAGGCATATTGCGTGGCGGCGGGGACACACAAAGCGCATTTTTGTACGACTGTGGTGCTGTTTGGTTTATAAGCATACCTGCAGGTTTTTTGGCAGGTTTAGTGTTTTTTCTTCCGGTTCCCGTTGTTTTTGTTTGCTTAAAGCTGGACGCATGGGTTAAAGTTATTTTATCACTTGTAAGAATTAAAAGCGGAAAATGGATAAGAAACATAACAATAGAAAGCAATAACACCAAATAAACAGTGTTTTTTTGTATAAAAGCAAAAAAAAAGCACTTTTTTATAATCACCTATTGACTTTACACCGTTTCAATAGTATCATATACTATATATCTGTGTAAACGAATAGTTATTTAAAAAAGCAGGGGCAACAATGCAAGAGAAGTTTATTGAGAAATTGCTACTTGTACGCGAAGGAAATGGGCAAGCACTTGATGAAATAATTGCGCATTTTATGCCGGCGGTTAAAAGTGCCGCCGCAAGAACTGTGTGCCCGGGCCTTGAATACGACGACGTTGTGCAAGAGTGTTTAATTGCACTTTTTAGGGCAATTATTTCATACAATGCCGAAAAAGGTGCCACGTTTTCTACATATGCTTGCACTTGCATAGATAACGCGGCAATATCGGCAGTGCGAAGTGCAACGCGCAAAAAACATGCCATGCTTAACAATGCTTTACCGCTTTTTGAAATAGGCGAAAACAGCGCGGCATTACAAGAGAGCCCGGAAGAGCTTTTTGTTCAGAGCGAAAGCTATTTAAGCGCCCTTGAAAATATTGAAACACGACTTTCGAAGCTGGAACGGCAAGTTTTAATTGCCTTTTTAACCGGTGAATCTTACGCAGACATTGCAAAAAGGCTAAACATAGAGCCGAAAACGGTAGACAATGCGCTTCAACGTGCCCGTGCTAAGTTGCGCTAGCATTTATTATTTGCTAAACAGGTAATTTGCGTTACCTTTTTATATGCCCCTAATAGCTTAAGAACAGAGCGTTGGTCCAAGATCAAAGGTGTAGGTTTAAATCCTTCTGCGGGCAAATACTTTTTATTACCGATAGGAGACTCCAAAATGTACGAAGACAAAACACTGGTATGCAAAGATTGCGGTCAAGATTTCGTGTTCACTTCAGGTGAGCAAGAATTTTATGTAAGCCGTGGTTTCGAAAATGAGCCACAACGCTGCAAAACTTGCCGTGACGCTCGCAAAAACGCAACTCGTGGTGCACGTGAAATGCACGTAGCAAACTGCGCATCATGCGGCAGCGAAGCAAAGGTACCCTTTAAACCTCGTGAAGATCGCCCTGTTTATTGCAGTGAGTGCTTTGCAAAAATGAAGGAAGAAGCATAATTCGGTACTCACAGCTTTTGTGAATATAACACCGTCCCCATACAGGCTTTTGCCTGTGTGGGTTTTCTTTTTGTTTGCAAGCGCATAACTTTACAGTTTACCAAATGTGAAATATATGATATAATCATAATGGCTTTTTGTGCTTGCGGTGGCATGACTTACACTGTGCCGAAAACAAGATTAACAGGTTTAAAGGATAAAATGCATGAAAAACAAAACATTTCTGCAAAGTATTAAATGTGCAATAGTAGGGTTAAAAGCCGGGTTTTGCAGCGAAAAAAACTTCAAATATTATACCGTATTGGCACTTTTGTTTTTTGCACTTAATGTTGCATTTAAAAGCAGTGCGCTTGAATTTTGTTTGTTTTTTATAACTGCGGCCTGTGTTTTTGCGGCAGAGTACGTGAACACTGCAATAGAACATTTGTGCAACATGATTAGCAGCGAGTACCATGAAAAAATTAAAACAATAAAGGACATAGGGGCGGCGGCGGTTCTTGCATGCGGCATTGGTTTTTTTGCCGTGCAAGGCGTGGTTTTGTTGCCCAAAATTTTATGATTAACATATATATTACAATTTTGCCTGTAATTGTTGCAGGCGTTTTAAACATGCTTTTTACAAAAACAATGCTGTATAAGGCCTTGGCAAAACCCATTGACCTTGCCAAAACTTGCAAAGATGGGCGCCATATTTTCGGCAAAAATAAAACATATATTGGTTTTTTTTCAATGGTTGTTTTTGCATGTTTTGCACAGGTAATTTGGGGCGCATTGTGCAGTGTTGGTGGCTTTGAAAGCAGAAACGAATTATACAAATTGTATAATAATGCTTTTTTATACAATTTATTAGTTGGTGCGCTTTTCGGTTTTTTGTATATGATATGCGAGCTTCCCAATAGTTTTATTAAAAGAAGAATAGGCATTAAACCGGGAAAAACAGACAAAAGTGTTGTTGGCTTTGTTTTTTTTATAATAGACCAATTTGACAGTGTAATTGGAATTGGTGCTGCAATTTATTTTTTGTGTGAAATTAACTTAGCACAAACGTTTGTGTACATTTTCGTGGGCGGTTTTACACACGTTGCAGTTAACAGCATACTATTACTTTTAAAAGTTCGCAAAAATTTGTAGGCAAAACAGCAGTAGCTTGCCAAAATATAAATAAGTTGATTATAAATTATAGGAGGGCACAATGATAGGCGAATACAACAAATCAGTTATTTTGACGTATATAGGCGTGATTTTTGCATTAGGCGGCATGTACTTTGCCTTAAACCAAGTTGCATATTTGGCTTTTTTGTGCCTTATTGCCGCAGGCGTATGCGATTTGTTTGACGGTGCAATTGCACGCAGGGTAAGCCGAACAGAGCGAGCGAAGAAGTTCGGCGTGCAGCTCGACTCATTAGCAGACACTGTTTCATTTTTGGCATTACCAACAGTAATTGGCTTTTTTATTTTGCGTGAGGTTGGTTTTTTATGTATATTATATGTGCTTGCCGGTGTAATTCGCCTTGCATGGTTTAATATAAGTGAGAACGAGGGCGAAAATGTCCAACATTTTCAAGGCTTGCCCGTAACGTACAGCGCGCTTATTTTACCTGTTTACTATTTGCTTACACTTTGCTTTCCCGGCGTTTTCACAAGTGTTGGCTTTGCCGTGTTGTATGTTATTATGGCAGTTGCATTTGTTTTGAACGTGAAAATAAAAAAACCACGCGGCATAATGTATGTTTTTTTTGCACTGCTTGCAGTTGCAACAAGTGTTGGAATTGTGTTGCTTGGTGCCGGGCAACCAAACATGTTTTAATAAGCGGCGCCTAACTTATGCAGCATTATTTTTATAATAGAACTGCTTTTAAATATGTGAGAATGCTTTTTGAAAGGACCCGCGAAATTAATGCAACGGAAAATTTACAACAGGCATGAGAATTCTTTACAAACGCAAATTTCAGGCGATGATAAGTTATTACACTTTATGTACGGCACACCGGTTGGACGTGTGCTGTTAAAGTTGGTTTTTTCAACACATGCATTCTCTTTTTTATGCGGCATTTATTATAACAGCCGCTTTTCAAAGCATAAAATAAATAAGTTTACGCGGCAAAACTCAATAGATTTATCTACTTGCAATAAAAGCAGCTTTAATAGTTTTAATGACTTTTTTACACGCAAAGAGAGCCGCATTTTCAAAGAAGGCGATAGGGATATTATCTCGCCTTGCGATGGTTATGTCAGCGCCTATACAATTGACGAAAATTTGAGGCTTTCAATTAAAGGGCGCAAGTATGCAATTAAAACACTTGTTAACAGTGACGATATAGCGAAGCTTTTTTCTAAAGGCACATGCCTTGTCTTTCGCCTTACACTGGCCGATTATCACCGCTATATCTATACGCACAGCGGTGAGGTTTTACAGAGCTATTTTATTAAAGGGCGCTTGCACACAGTTCGCCCAATTGAGAATTCAAACCACAATTATTTTGAGAACACACGAAATGTAATGCTTTTAAACACAAAAGAATGTGGAAAGGTTGCACAAATTGAAGTTGGTGCAATGCTTGTGGGCAAAATTTGCAACCATAAAAATTGCGGTAATTTTTCAACGTTTGAAGAGAAAGGTTTTTTCGAATACGGTGGCTCTACAATTATTATTTTGTATAAAAAAGGCGCTGTAAAAATTCACGATGACATATGCGACTATTCAAAAAAAGGCATAGAGGCAAAAATACAAATGGGGGAAGTAATTGGCAATGTTGAAACGCTTGAACATATATTTTAAGGAAATGTATCCGCTTGTGCCGCGTTTGGCACTTGGGTTTGTTGTTTTTTTAGAAATATATTTTATTTTGCTTTTAAATAGCAGCATAACAAACTTTTCCTTGGGAATACAAGAGCTTGTTGGTGGCTTTACAATTTTTTCGTTCTTGCTGTGGTTGCGCGTGGCAGATGATTTTAAAGATTTCGAGCACGATTGCCGCCTTTTCCCAACACGCCCACTTGCATCGGGCAGGGTGAAAAAAAACGACTTAAAAATTTTACTTTTTGTTGTAATAACAATTACGGCCGTTTTAAATTTTGTGTTTATGAACAACGTGTTGTTTTTTGTATTTTTGTATACGTACGGTTTTTTTATGGCAATGTGGTTTTTTCAAAAGCACAAAATACAAAAAAGCTTGCCGCTTGCACTTGTAACACATAACCCGGTTCAACTAATAATAAATTTATACGTAATATCGTTTACTGTTATAAAATATGGCCTGCCCGCATTTACAATTTATAACGTGCTTTTGCTTTTTACACTTTATTTTCCGGCGCTAATATGGGAAATATCCCGCAAAATTCGTGCACCTAAAGATGAGACGGAATACGTGACATATTCAAAGCTTTTCGGATATAAAAAGCCGGTTAATTTTATTCTTATTTTAACGTGGGTGGACATTGCAACAAACGTTTTACTTGTTGTGCAGCTCAACATACTGTCGGTAATATTACTTTTAATTAATACTATTTGGATAACATTTAAGTTTGCACAATTTAAAGCAAGCCCCGAAAAATTTAAACTGGTGGACAAAGTAGAGCGTTATACGTACATTCAAGAAGGGCTGATGCTTATTACAATACCGTTGTTTTTAATTTTACAATAGCGTAAAATGTGGGGGAGGGAAGCCTGAAATGAAAAGTGAAAATTTGCGAATTTTGAAGCAAAATGGCTTTAACGTGCCGCCCTTTACAGTGTTGGACGCGCCGTACAATATTGATTTAAGCTTCTCAGACAGTGGTGTTTTTGCAGTGCGCAGTAGTTTTTCAATGGAGGACGGCGCACAGCATTCTTTTGCCGGCCAGTTTTATACACAGCTGAATGTTAAGCGCAAAGACGTTGATAAGGCGGTAGAGAAAGTTGCTGCCAGCGCAGTAAATTCAAACAATTACACAAGCGCACACAGCCTGGAAAACAGCGGAGACATGCAAGTGATAGTACAAGAAATGGTAAAGGCCGATTATTCGGGCGTTATATTCACTGCAAACCCGCAAGGGCTTTTGAATGAGACAGTGCTTATTGTGGGCTGTGGCACAGGCGACATGGTGGTAGAAGATAAAACGCCCGTAACAACATATTATTTCAACAAGCAAGACAAGGTTTATTACAGCGAAACACGTGATAATTCGCCAATATTAAGAAATGACACGCTGAACACGCTTTTTGAAAGTGCCGAAAAAATTCAATGCCTTTTTGGCTTTTACGCCGACATTGAATTTTGCATTAAAGATGATATTATTTATTTCCTACAAGTTCGACAAGTTACGACATTAAGCGCAGAAAATAAAGTCATCCTAGACAGCAGTAATATTCAAGAGAGTTACCCCGGTATAACATTGCCGTGCTCTCAAAGTTTTGCGCGGGCTGTGTATTATAACGCGTTTTCAAGCTGTGTAAAAATTCTTACAAAAAACCGCAAACTTATTGAAGATGCGCAAGATGTTTTGCAAAATATGGTACATTGCGCGAACGGGCGTATGTATTATGGCATAAGCAATTGGTACCATTTATTAAAAATTTTGCCGTTTTCGCGCAAAATTATACCTGTTTGGCAAGAAATGCTAGGTGTTTCGCAAAAAGATGTGCCGAAAAGTATTGAATTAAAACCACAGCTTTACGTTAAGTTTATAATATCTGTGCGCTTTTTGTATTATATGTTTGTAACACCTAAGAAGATGCAGTTGTTAAACGAATACTTTGCAAAAGTATACAACGGGTATAAAAATAGAGTGGAGAGCCTTCAAAGTGGTGAAGAGCTTATACAAGTTTATAAAGAGATGCTTGAAAAAATAGGCGCCAAATGGGGCATAACACTTATAAATGACATGTACGCCTTTATTTACACAGGCATTGCAAAAAAACGTCATGGCCGGAAAATTAGCCAAATTCAAAAGCTAGAGAGTTTAAAGCCTGTTTTGGCAATTGAACAGCTTGGAAAAACAGCAAAAACGTATGGAATGCACAGCGAAGAATACGAAGCGGCAAAGCGCAATTATATTGATGAATATGGCGACAGAGGGCTTGAAGAGCTGAAACTGGAGACAAAAACAATAAGCACAAACCCTGAAATGCTTGATGAATACATAGAAAAACACGAGCAAAACAGCATAGAGCACGCACATGAAGAGGCAAGAGAAAAAGAGACATATTTTTTGCGATGTGCAAAAAAAGGAATTTACAACAGGGAAATATCACGAATGAACAGGACGCGCCTTTATGGTTTAGCACGTTCTATTTTTACAAAAATTGGCGTAAACTTTACAAAGGACAGCGTAATTTCATGCAAAGACGACATTTTTTATTTATACATTGACGAAATAGAAAATTGCATAAGAAACAAGGTTGACTTGCGACAAATTGTAGCGCAACGCAAAAAATTATACAAAGAGTATGAAAATTTACCGGCATATACGCGCCTTGTTTATCAAGAAAAAGTATTCGATAAAGTTCCGCAAAACGCAAAAGTACACAGCACAAATTTAGACAGTGCAGTAATATATGGAATACCAAGCTCTGGCGGTGTGGTGCGTGGAGAGGTGCTTTTAATTGATAAACCGTCGCTGAAGCTGGACACAACCGGTAAAATACTTGTTGCAGACATTACAGACCCGGGGTGGGTGTTTTTAATAAAGAATGCAAAAGGTGTAATTGCACAAAGGGGCTCGCTACTCTCGCACACAGCCATAATAACGCGCGAGCTTAAAAAACCGTCTGTTGTGGGCGCAACAGGGGCGATGGCCAGCCTAAAAACGGGTGACATAGTTGAGCTTAACGGCGATATGGGCACAGTTACAAAGTGCGAGGCAATGTAATTTATTTTGAGCGCAATTAAAAAGCTTGTATACAGCAGTAATTTAATAGCGTAAAAGCAACGTAAAAAATGGTAATCCATTTAATATTTTACAAATTTCGGCAAATAATGTATTATATTAATGAAACTTTAGATAGTGCTTATATTATCTGGGAAATAAATTTTTATGATTGGAAAGTTGGAAATGATAGATTTTTCTTTTATTAGTGAGGCCGGTGGCAGAGAATTTAATAACGAGCGCACTGCTGTTTTTGGCAAAAAAAACAACCGACTGTTTGTTTTGTGCAGTTCAATATGCGAGGGCGACAAAGAGAGCACAGCGGCACAAGTGGCGCTGGAAGCAGTAGAAGCGGTGTTTGAAGAGGGCGAATTGCAGGGGAAAAAGCTGCTTACCGAGTGTATATTAAAGGCAAACTCAGCACTTATAAACATGCAACAAAGTGAAGAAAACAGGGATGATTTTAAGGCAACAATTGCATTACTTCACGTAAAAAACGGCGTTGCACGTTACGCACACGCAGGCGATACAAGAATTTACGTGTTGCAAAAACATTCAATAAAAGCAAAAACACTTGACCACAGTGCGGCGCAAATACTTGCACTTATGGGCGACATTAACGAAACAGAACTTGCCACACACGAGGAAAGAAGAAGGCTTTTGCGCTTTTTGGGAAACGACGAATTGCCGCCAAAAATGGCACTGTCTGCAAAAATTGGCATTATGCCGGGCACAAGCTTTTTGATGTGTAGTGACGGTTTCTGGGAGATGATAACAGAAAAAGAAATTAGCAAATACTATAAATCTTCAAAAACAGTAGAGCATTGGCTTGAAAAAATGAAAGTGGCCATAAACAAGCGATGCAAAGAAGACAAAGAAGCAGATAATTTTTCTGCAATTGGTGTTTGGGGCTTTTAGAAAGTAAACTTAATAATTAGCGTTATATAACAAAAAGCGCTTAAAATTTAACACCGGCCAAGTTTTAAGCGCTTTTATAATATTTTTGAATTAGTTGTGTTTAATTTTATTTGATGCTTTCAACAAGTATTTTTGTGTCTCTTGCAATCATAAGCTCTTCATTAGTGCAAACAGCAAGCACTTTAACTTTGCTGTTTGGTGCTGAAAAGTCAAGAACATCGCCGTCGCCTGTGCCGGAAACATTTTTGCTCTCATCAATTTCAACACCTAAAAAGCCCATGTCCCTGCAAACGTTGTTTCTTATTTTCTTTTCGTTCTCGCCTATACCGCCTGTGAATATAAGGCAATCAATGCCGCCCATTGCGGCAGCATAACTGCCAATGTATTTTTTAATTTGATAGTCAAGCATTTCGCTTACAAGCTTTGCGCGCTCGTTTCCTGCCGCTGCTGCTTTTTCAACGTCACGCTTATCACTTGAAACACCCGAAAGCCCAAGCAAACCGCACTTTTTGTTCAAAAAGTCTGCCATTTCTTGGCCACTTATGCCGATTTTTTGCTCCAAGTATGTAACAACACTCGGGTCAATATCGCCACAACGTGTACCCATAAGCACGCCGCACAGTGGTGTAAGGCCCATGCTTGTGTCAACACACTTGCCGCCGTCAATTGCGGCAATACTGCTGCCGTTGCCAAGGTGGCATGTTACCATTTTTAATTCCGATGGGTCTTTTCCAAGGTATTCTGCTGCCCTAAGGCTAACGTACCTGTGGCTTGTGCCATGTGCGCCATAACGGCGTATAGAATATTTTTCATAAAATTCATACGGGATAGCATAAATGTACGCCTTTGGAGGCATAGTTTGGTGGAAAGTAGTGTCAAAAACCACAACGTTGGGCACACTGCTTCCAAATGCGGTTTTAGCGCTGCGCAAACCTTGTACGTGCGCCGGGTTATGCACAGGTGCAAGCGGTGCAACTTCTTCAATTTTATCAATTATTTCGTCTGTTACTATTTCGCTTTTTGTAAAGTATTCTGCACCTTGAACAACCCTATGTCCAATTGCATCAATTGCATCTTTACCGCTTATTACTGCGCCTTTGCCCTCTGTCATAAGCAAAATAACCTTCATAAAGGCCTCTGTGTGCGTTGGGAAGTCACACTCTACTTTAAATTCATTGCCGTTTGCCTTATGTGTGACAAAGCTGTCGTCAAGGCCAACACGCTCGCAGTTACCTTTGCACAAAACAGTTTCGGTGCTCATGTCTATAAGCTGATATTTCAGCGAACTAGAGCCGCAGTTAATTACTAATATGTTCATTATTTTATTAAAGCCTCCAAATTAGTGCAAATGCACTTTTTTTATTGTTAAATATATTATATAATGAATAGTATACTTTTTCAAGCATTCAATTTAGAAAATAGTCTATTTTGCCAAACAAATTATTTTTTTGCGGAAAACATCTTAGGCATCTGCCCTAAGAACCCGAAATTTTTTGTAAAATTAAGATAGTATAGGCACTTGCTAGTAAAACGTATAGTAATAATATGATATTTATTGCAATTAAGGAAGGCTGTTATTTTTTGACAGGCTGATTATTTGTGCTTTGCACAGAATGGAGATTTTTATGAAAGTTGCCGGCATTGTTGCCGAATATAACCCGTTTCACAATGGGCATGCGCACCAAATAGAGATGCTGCGAAAAAAGGGATACGACACAATAATTTGCGTGTGTAGCCCTGCGGTAGTGCAGCGTGGAAGCTTTGCACTTTTTCCTCTTCAAGTGCGTGCAAAAGCTGCACTGCTTTCGGGCGCAGATTTAATTATTACATTGCCTGCGCCATATGCTTGCAAATCTGCCGAGGGCTTTGCACATGCCGCAGTTTATTTGCTGTGCGCACTTGGCGTGTGCGACGTTATATGTTTTGGCACAGAAAATGCAAGCGAAAATGAACTTATGAATATTGCACAATTGCTGAACACAGAAAAATACGAAAACGAACTTTTAGAGCATTTAAGTGCAAAGGGAACTTATGCGTCTGCACGTGAAAGTGCCGCAAGAGAAATTGGAATTGAGGGCTTGCATCTAATGCAAAAGCCGAATAACACTTTGGGCATAGAGTATTGTAGGGCACTTTTGAATTTTTACGACTGTGAAAACAGCGCACAAATAAACGGGCAAGCCGCAAAAATATTTAACGGCGAAAACGTAAACTTACCCGAAAAAAGGCCAAAACCGCTTGCCATTAACAGAACAGGTGCAAACCACGACGAGCCACTTGCAACCCATAGCAAGCCTGTTTTCGAAAACTTCGACTTCATTAACAACTTAGCAGGCATAGCAACATATAATGGCAACAACACCGACGGCGAAAAACTTAGTGTCAATCCAGCCGTCATTCACAGCGCAACAGGCAAAAAAATAGCAAGTGCAACAGCGCTGAGAGACCTTTTTTTGCACGGCAAAAGTGATGAAGGACTGAACTATGTGCCAAAACAGTGTGCCGAACTTTACACAGCGGCAATTGAGCAAGGCATGGTTTTAAGCCCACAAAAAATGCAAATTGCCATTTTGGCACGTTTGCGCGGCATTACAAAACATCAGTTTGCACAAATACGGCTTACTAGTGAAGGACTTGAAAATAAATTATTCAAGAGCGTACAAAAATGTAATAATCTACATGAATTATACACTGAGTTGAAAAGCAAAAGGTATACCCACGCACGTGTGCGCCGACTTGTGCTTGACGCTGCGCTAAATTACGGGGAGGACTTGCC
Source organism: uncultured Bacteroides sp. (assembly GCA_964371535.1). GTDB lineage: Bacteria > Bacillota > Clostridia > Oscillospirales > Ruminococcaceae > Ruthenibacterium. The sequence continues at coordinate 5,111 of CAYJMH010000008.1, read as the reverse complement.
GTTTTTGCCGCCTTATGTACACATAGCCGGTGCAAGCAGTGCCGGCTTAAAAGCACTTAAAAAAATAAAAAAAGCATGTACGCTTAAAGTTTCACATTCACTGGCAGTTTTGGCAAGCAAAAGTGAGGCTGCACAAAAAGTAGCAACGGCGCACAGCAGGGCGCAAGACATTGCCGCTTTATGCATGGAAAAGACAACAATTTGCGGCACGGCATTTACAGATAAACTGATAATTGTAGAAGATGCTGATTAAAGGTGAGCTGCGTCAAAACAAAGATTTTAAAAAACTAGGGCAAAATTATTGACAAATAAGGCGAAAAGAGCAGGACACACTGTATGAATTAACAAGTATTAATGTGAAAGTGACGGGATTTTTGCCGACGAGTTTAATGAAGGCGAATTTTGGGGAGGCTCTAAAGCATTGATTACTTTTTAAAAGTTGCAACTTTACTGTTTTTTCTTCTCTTTTTTCATCTCAAATTTTGCCCTGCCATACATGGCAGTAATTTGTGCAATTTCATTTGCAAGTGCGGTGCCGGCCATGGCTTTGTCAATGCGCCACAGCCAGTTGCCGCCAAGCGTAGACGGCGTATTAATTCGTGCGCTTTCGTCCAGAGAAAGCCAGTCGGGCATTGGTATAATGCACACATCGGCCACGCTGCCCAGTGCACTGCGCACACACGCACGGGTGAAATCGTCGTCTTTTTTTATGTTTAGGTATTTTTTACAGAATTCAACATCTGCTTTAGGTGCACTTTTTTGCCAATTGCTTGTTGTTGTGTTGTCGTGTGTGCCTGTATAAACTACACAGTTTTTGTCATAATTATGCGGCAAATAATTGCTTTCTTCTCTTGAGTCAAACGCAAACTGTAAAACTTTCATACCCGGGTATCCGCTAAGGCGCAAAAGTTCGTGCACACCCGGTGTTAAAAAGCCCAGGTCTTCTGCAATAATTTGCGCTTTTGGCATGTTCATTTTTATTGCGTTTATAAATGACGCACCCGGGCCCATGCGCCACCTGCCTTTTTTTGCATTTTTCGCCTTAGCGGAAATTGCATAATAGCCCTCGAAGCCTCTAAAGTGGTCAATGCGTACGACGTCATACACTGAAAAAGCGTATTGCATGCGTTTAATCCACCATGCATAATTTGTAGCATTGTGGTAGTCCCAGTCGTACAAAGGGTTGCCCCAAAACTGGCCATCCTCTGAAAACGCATCGGGCGGGCAGCCGGCAACTTCGGTTAACCTACCTTTATTGTCAACTTGGAACAGCTCTTTATTAGCCCAAAGGTCTGATGAATCGGGCGAAACATAAATTGGTATATCACCTATAATTTCTATGCCATTTTTATTGGCATAGCTTTTTAATTTTTGCCATTGGGCAAAGAAAAAATATTGCACTACTTGCCAGAAAATAATTTCACTCGCAAGGCGTTTTTGCGCCGCTTTTATAGCTTTTGGCTCTCTTGCTCTCAGTGGCTCGCTCCATTCGGTGAACGAAACCATGTCATTTTCCTGCTTTATCGACATAAAGAGTGCGTAATCTACCAGCCATTCTTTATTCTTTTTTACAAAATTAACATAACTTTTTGTTTTTAAGTTAAAACGCGAAACTGCTTTTTCAAGTAGTGGTTTTCGGTTTTTATAAAGTTTAAAATAGTCTATATTTAAATTATCACTGCCAAAATCTACTTTGTTAATTTCTGCTTTTGTTAAAAGTTTTTCTTTGCATAACGTGTCTAAATCAATAAAATAAGGGTTGTTTGCAAATGCAGAAAAGCTCTGATAAGGGCTGTCGCCATACCCGGTTGGGCCAATGGGTAGTATTTGCCAATACTTTTGCTTTGCCGCGCGCAAAAAGTCTACAAAATCATATGCCTGTTTGCCTAAGCTGCCTATGCCATACGGCGAAGATAAACTTGATATAGGCATTAATATGCCGGCTCCTCTTTTCATAATAATATTCCTTTCCCTTTAAATACTTTTTATTCTTGCGTTATACATTAAGTTTATAATATTGTCATAAGCCTTTATGAAACTATTATATCATAATGCTGCTTAAAAAAAACAGGCTTTTGTTTTTTTCTTTAACCCAAGAGTAATGCATTTGCTGCGCTATACCGTCTTTGCTTGTTGAAGTTGTAAAATAAAACAACAATTTTTTTAATTTAAGCTATGCATTCAATAAGAAAAGTTATATAATATAAATTGACGTGTGGCATTATGTTTCCCACGCCATGAAACAAGTCGATAATAATATTATTTAGAAGGGAAATGCAAGTTATATGCGAACCGACAAATTGTGTGGGCGTTTAACTTGTTGTATTTTATGGACAATACTGTTACTACTAATTTAACGTTAATTTGGGATTATATGTGCCTTAACATTAAGCCTGAAAAGGCCGAATGCATTGTTGCCTTCGGCAGCGTTAACGACGAGGTGGCGCAAAGAGCCGCCGAGCTATACAAGCAAAACTTTGCACCCAAAATATTATTTTCAGGCGGCCTTGGGCGAAACACTGAAAACATGTGGACAGTAGCAGAAGCCGACAGATTTGCAGGCATTGCCATAAACATGGGCGTGCCTAAAGAAGATATTATTATTGAGAATAAATCAACAAACACAGCCGAAAACATAGAGTTTACTAAAGAAATACTGAAAAACCTTAATTTTAAAGCTGAAAAAATTTTGGTAGTACATAAGCCGTTTATGGAAAGAAGAATTTATGCGGCATTAAAAAAACAATGGCCGGAAGTAAACGCATTCATCACATCGCCACAAATATCAATGCAGCAATACATTGAAAATTCAGTAAAACAAGGGCTAACTAAAAAAACGGCTATCGATGTTATCGTGGGCGATTTTCAGCGCATAGAGCTTTATGCGGAAAAAAATTATCAAATAAAGCAACACATACCTGAAGAAGTTAAACTAGCATATGAAATAATGGTTGGCTTAGGTTATACAAGCCAGCTTGCATTGTATAAATAACACACAGTGTTATTTATTGGCATATTTCGGCGGTTGTGCTCAAGAGCACGAGCCGAAAGCCATAAAATAAAGCTTATATTGTACGAAGTACAATATAAATAATCCTCAATTCCTAACACGGATTATTTATATATTATTTTATGGCGTGGGGCAAGGATGCCCCACATGCCAATTTATATTATATTCGTGCCTCATATAATATAAATAATCCTCAATTCCTAACACGGATTATTTATACCCTATTTTGTGGCGTGAGCTGAGGACAGCCCACATGCCAATTTATCTCAAATAATCTAAATTTGTTGTTACAAGTTTGGCGCAAATTAATAACGTGGCAAGGTGCATACCCTGCCACGTTATTTTTAATTATATACCAGCTAATGTCAACTACTGTCGAAACTATCTAGCTGTATTAAAATTTGTTTAGTATTAATTAGCCTGTAAATGCAATGCTTATTAAACTTACTGTAATTGCCAATACAAAAAATACAACAGCTGCAATTTTTGTGTATTTCACAAGCATTGCCTTTGGTGTTGCGCGGTTATTTTCAGTCATTTCGCCGCCACCAATAACACCGGAAAGGCCGCTGCCCTTTGAGTCTTGCATTAAAACCATGAAAATAATTGCAATGCTGCAAAGCATAAGAAGTATGCCACTTACTATTTCCAATATGCTCATAAATAACAAGTCCTTTCAGTTATAATAAAGTGCACAAACGGATGAGACCAGCCGTTTAATGCAAGTTATAATTTTTATTTTACCATGTTTGCAATTTCTTCAGCAAAATTGTCAGTACGTTTCTCAAGTCCCTCGCCTTTTTCAAAGCGAACAAACTCAACAATTTTAATGTCACCGCCAAGTGCCTTTGCAGTGTCGTTTGTGTAGGCACCAACAGTTACATCACCGTTTTTAACAAACTGTTGTTCTGTAAGGCAATTCTCTTTATAGTACTTGCCAATGCGTCCCTCAACCATTTTTTGCTTAACTTGTTCAGGTTTGCCTTTAAGTTTGTCGTCATTTTCAATTTGAGCAAGTAAAATTTCTTTTTCTTTCTCAATAACATCTGCTGAAACTTCTGACTCGTTAATATATGCCGGGTTAACAGCCGCAATTTGCATTGCGATGTCTTTGCCGTAAGCTGTGAACTCTTCTTTAGCGGCAACGTCGTCGCTAGTTTCGAACTTAACAAGTATACCGTGTGTGCCGCCACCGTGAACGTATGCTGCACAAACGCCCTCGAAACGCACAAAACGGCGAATTTGTATGTTCTCACCAATAACAAGAACTTTATCTTGTCTTGAAGCTTCAACTGTTTTGCCGTCAGCCATTTTGCATTCAAGCAATGCTTCAACGTCTGCCGGGTTCTCGCTCATAATAACGTCGGCTACATCTTTAACAAATGTGCGGAACATATCATTCTTCGCAACAAAGTCAGTTTCTGCATTAATTTCAACTACAACGCCAAGCTTCTTTGAAATTTCTGCCGTTGCAAAAACCATGCCCTCGGCAGCAATGCGGCCTGCTTTTTTTGCACTTTGTGCAAGGCCTTTTTCGCGCAAATATTCAACTGCTTTGTCAAAATCGCCGTCCGATTCAATTAAAGCTTTTTTACAATCCATCATACCGCAGCCTGTTTGCTCGCGGAGGTTTTTTACATCTTGAGCACTAAATGCCATGTTTGTTTCTCCTTTATAACTTATATATATTAATTATGCGCCCGCTTCTGCTGTTTGCTCAGGGGCTGTTTCGTCTTGCTGTGCCGGTGCATCTTGGAAGCCTTGACGGCCTTCAAGAACTGCGTCTGCCATTGCGCCTGCAATAAGTTTAACTGCACGAATTGCATCGTCGTTGCCGGGGATTACGTAATCAATTTCGTCAGGGTCACAGTTAGTGTCTACAATAGCCACAATGGGAATGTTCAGCTTAATTGCCTCTTGAACTGCAATGCGTTCTTTTCTTGGGTCAACTATAAACATCACTTTTGGCAAAGTGTTCATTTCTTTAACACCGCCAAGGAATTTTTCAAGTTTCTCAAGTTCAAGCTCAAGTTTTGCAACTTCTTTTTTCGGCAAAATGTCAAAAGTTCCGTCGGCTTGCATTTTGTAAAGTTGCTCCTTA
>CAYJMH010000007.1:19920-73256 GCA_964371535.1 uncultured Bacteroides sp. | reverse complement strand
TGCAACAAACATATCCTGTTGAAGCTTTGGCAAGTTAATACGTATAGAGCCGCCGCCAAGTTCACAGCCGTTTAGTATCATGTCGTAAGCACGTGCTCGCATGTCGGCCGGTGCAGTTTTAAGCTTATCAATATCTTCTTCAAGTGGCATTGTGAATGGGTGGTGCTTTGCAACAAGCCTGTCGTCCTCTTCGCTGTACTCAAAAAGTGGGAACTCGGTAACCCAAAGGAAGTTAAAAGCATCTTTGTCTATAAGCCCACATTTTTCGCCAACTGCAAGGCGCACTTGCCCAAGTGCATTGCACGCTTTTTCATTGTCTGTGTCTGCCACAATAAGCAATACATCGCCAGGCTGCGCATTTGCCGCAGCATAAAGCGCTGATTTTTCATCGTCTGTTAAAAACTTTTCAAAACTGCTCTGGCTTGCGTCGGGGGAAATGCGTGAGTATGCAAGCCCTTTTGCACCATAAGTCTTGGCAACCTCAACAAGCTTGTCAATTTCTTTGCGTGTCAATGTGTCGTGTTGGCCCTTTGCGTTTATTAGGCGCACACTGCCGCCGCCTTCTATTGCAGACTTGAAAACTACAAACTCGCTGTTTTTCATGATGTCTGTCACATCTTTAAGCTCTAATTCAAAGCGCATGTCGGGTTTGTCGCTGCCAAAACGTGACATTGCTTCTTCGTAGGGCAAGCGTAAAAAAGGCGTTTGTATGTCAATGTTTAGCGCTTCTTTAAACACTTGCTTCATCAGCCCCTCATTTGTTGCCATAATATCGTCTTCGGTAACAAATGCCATCTCCATATCAATTTGCGTAAATTCAGGCTGGCGGTCGGCGCGCAAGTCCTCGTCCCTAAAACAACGCACAATTTGGTAGTATTTATCGAACCCTGAAAGCATTAAAATTTGTTTGTACATTTGTGGGGACTGAGGAAGTGCAAAATATTTTCCGGGCTGCACACGGCTTGGCACAAGGTAGTCTCTTGCGCCCTCGGGTGTAGACTTAATAAGCATTGGTGTTTCAATTTCAATAAAATTTTCGCTGTCGTAATAATCTCTTATTATTTTGGCAAGCTTGCTTCGCAAAACAATGGCGCTGTGGGCACCCGGGCGCCTCAAATCTAAGTATCTGTACTTTAAACGCAGCTCGTCGTTAACTTTAACCTCGTCTCGCACTTCAAAAGGTGTTTGCTCGGCAGTGCTAAGTATACGCAAGTTTGTAACAAAAAGCTCAATGTCGCCGGTGTCTATTTTATCAGTTTTTGCATATCGCTCACGCACTGTGCCGCTTGCAATTATAACATACTCGCTTTTTAGTTGCTGTGCTTTTGCAAAAACGTCTTTGTCTGTATTGTCGTCAAAAATAAGCTGTAAAATGCCGCTTGTATCACGTAAGTCGGCAAAAATAACGCCACCCTTGTCACGACATTTTGCAACATAGCCCGCAACTGTAACTTCGCTGCCTACATTTTCAATTCTTAACGTTCCGCAGTAGGCACTGCGTCTTAAATTACCCATTGTTTCCATTATTTTTATTCCTTTCAAAAACTATGCAAGTTTTTATAAATTGTAAGTACATGCATTTGCCGCGTTTTGCCAAACGCCGGCCAATAATTTGCATAAAATGTTATGTGCTTCTTTTAATATTAAACTATCTTTCTGCACTCAAGGTAATAGCGCTTTTCCTTTGCAGTGCCCATGCTGAATGTTTTTCTTGGCAGAACACCGCCGAGTACTACACCTTTAAATATATCACTTTTTTCGAATTCAGGCAATATTATGCCCACACAATTTTCATTAATAAGCTCGTGCAAATCGTCTTTTCCGTGGATGTAGTCAACATAAGTGTCGCCTTGTGATTCTTGTGCGCAAAATTCATCTAAGAAGCTCTCGACAGTGCCAACAGCAAGGGGGTAGTTTGAGTTTTCTATGCACACGTTCTCAATATTCTCGAACCCAACAATTTGAATGTGCTGAGAATTCTCGCCTTTTTCTTGGAAAGGGGTTTCGCCTGCTTTGCAAAATGTGCAAGAAGCGCCGCTTTTTTGAAGCCATTTATCAAAAGCTAATTTAAAATCTTCAAAGTCAGCATTAAAAATAAGTCTGTGAATTGGCTCAATTTCAATTGCCTTGCTGTGTATATTCACAAGCTCTACAAGGCAAAAACGTGCGGGGTGGTCTTCAATTTCCTGCGCTGTAAGGTTTTTTTTCAATTGCTCCCAATGTGCTTTTGCAGTGGCAAGTGAATGGTTACCGTCGCCCACTGCAAGAGTAAGCGGCGTTTTGCCCTTTGCGGCAGGATACTTTTTGTCAAAAACTTCGGCACTGCCAATTTTATCAATTGTGCTCTCAATTTGTTCAATGTCAAATGCATTTGTAATGGCATAGCCCTCAACACTGCCGCCACCAAGCATAAGCTGTGTATTATAAACACATTCCAACTTGCTAAGTTTATTTTCAAAAGTTTCTATAACTGTGCCCTCGCTGTCGTCAATAAGCATTAAAATGTGGGGTGTTTCAAGGCACGCTTTACTGCGCACTTTAAGGCGTGGCGGTATGCGCGAAACAACTGTGTTCTCACTTGGGCGTGCAGCAGGCAGTGCGCCTTTTTCATAGCTGTAAGCCTCTAAGTCTACCGCACCCACAATTCCGCAAAGTGGTATGTCTTTTCCTTCAAAAAAGCGCCTTGTGTACACAAAACCATCCACTGTTCTTTTTAGTACATTTTCTACATAGTCGCCCATGGCTGCATAAATTTTGTTTATGCGCTCGTCAACATCATTGTTTTCAAGGTAGACTTCGGGTAAAACTATATGTAATGTGCTTTTTTTTGCGTCACATAATTTTTCTGCATCGTGCCAATAGTCAATTTGGCTTGTAAACTGGTCACACGCAAGGCTTGGCCAAAATTGCATGTCAACATCGTTTTCGGGCAAAAGTATTTTTGTAGCTTTAAATATTTTTTTCATATTTTACCTTCCTTTAATTAACGTTGTGTGTTTGTACAGTAATAGAATACGCCGCTTTTTGAAAAAATTTGTTTAATTCTTTTTTGATTTTTCAATATTTTCAAGTGACGTTAATTGGCGAATAAATGATATATAAAAAGGTATGCTTAGGGCTGCCCATAAAATATCTGCAATGGGCTGTGCAATTTGCACGCCAAATAGCCCGAAGAAGAACGGCAAAATAAGTATTATAGGCATAAAGCAAATGAACTGGCGGCATAGGCTTAAAAAAGAAGATGCACGAATTTGTCCTGTGCATTGCAGTGCCATTATTAACGGCAAACATAGGCCATGAAGCACAAGCACAATGCACTGTGCCCTAAAAATAAATGAGCCTATTGAAATTACGGTTGAATCATTTGTTGCAAAAAGGCCAACAATGCTTTCGGCAAAAACAAAGCCTAAGACACTGACACATAGCATTGTTGCCAAACTAACCTTTATAGTAAAGTTAAGCGTTTTTTTAACGCGCCCGTAAAGTTTTGCGCCATAGCTAAAGCCGGCAACAGGTTGCAAACCTTGCCCAATACCTAATAGAATGCTGTAGAGTAAAAAGAATATGCGTGAATTAATACCTATTGCCGCAAGTGCTGCATCGCCGTAAATTCTGGCCTGCCAGTTTGTGCATGCAATGGCAAGGCTTGAAGAGCCTTGCCTGAAAAACGATGGTAAGCCTGTTGACAATATTTTCATCAATGTTTTAGGGTCTTTATCAATATATTTAAGGTGTAGTTTAACGGAACTTTTGTTTGTTATGAAAATTAAAAGCAAAATAGAAAAGCTTACAAATTGGCTTATGGCGGTGGCAATTGCGGCGCCTGAAACACCAAGCTCAAGTACAAAAATAAAAATAGGGTCTAATATTATGTTTAAAATACCACCAAACGTTATGCCTATCATAGAAAGCTTTGACTTTCCCTCGCCCCTTAAAATGTTGTTCATCACAAAAGAACAGCACATAAAAGGTGCAGCAAAACAAATGTAAAATGCATAATCAATTGCGAATGGCTTTATTGTTTGTGTTGCACCAAGAATATTTACTAAAACAGGTGTGAAAATTGTGCCGAAAAGTGCAAATAAAATGCCGAAAGCCATACAAGTGAAAAAACCAGTTGAAGCTATTTTAGAAGCTTCTTCTTGCTTTTTCCCACCAAGCTTTTGTGCTACTAAATTGCCGCTGCCCATGCCTATCATAAATGCAATGCTTTGAACAATGCTCATTAAAGGAAAAACAACGCTTACGGCGCCTGTTGCGCTTGTACCTAGGCGTGAGACGAAAAATGTGTCTGCCGTGTTATAAATTGATGTGATAAGCATGCTTACAATTGCAGGTATAGCAAGGCTTATCACAAGTTTAGGCACAGGGGTTTCTGCCATTTTTATGTGGTGTAAATTTGTGCTTTTTGCTACGTTTTCGCTCATCAGGTTTACCGTTCCTTTAAAATGTTAGTGCACAGGTGAAAGACAATATCTAATTTAAGAAATTGTCTTTATTTCGGGGTATTTTTCACAAAAGCAAATTGCATTATAGCCCTCTGCGGTAAGTTTATCAATTTGTTTGCCCACTTTTTTTGCCGTTTTCAATATGTTAACGTTGTATGTGTTGCGAAGCTCTGCCGCCTTTTCTAAAACTGCGGCAAAATTTTCGCCGTCGTTGTAAAGCAGTGCAATGTTTTTTGTGTCATTTGGCACTGCAAAGCCGCTTTCAAGTAAAATATTTATTATGCGCTCGAAGCCAATTGAAAAGCCGACAGCAGGAATTTGTGTGTTTAAAAACTTTCCTACCATGTTGTCGTAACGGCCACCGCCGCCTATTGCGCCCGAAAACTCAGGGCTGGTAACCTCAAATACAACGCCGGTGTAGTAGCCTTGTCCACGCACAAGGCGTGGGCTGTACTCAATTTTATACTTGCTGTTTGAAATTTTATTTATGTTACTTATAATTTCTTTTAAGCAGGCTGAATATTCTGCGCCGTTTACTGTGCTTTCTAATATTCGGCTAACGTTTTCAAGTGAAAAATCGCCCTTCTCTAAGAAACCGACCAAACAATTAATTGCACTTTGCGCCATTTGTTTTTGTGAAAGTTCGTCCTGCACGCCTTGCACACCTATTTTATCAAGCTTGTCATAAGTAACACAAACGCTATCTACGCTGTTTTCATCAAACCCAAAGTTTAAAAGCATGCTTTTTAACATGCGTCTGTCGTTAATTAAAATTGTCAAATTTTTGAAGCCAATACCCAAAAGCGCCCTTGCGGTAACGTCGATAAGCTCAGTTTCGGCATTTGTGCTGCTGTCGCCTATAATGTCTATGTCACATTGTACAAATTCGCGCATTCTGCCTTTTTGCGGGCGCTCTGCCCTGTAAACCCTGTCTGTTTGTATCACTTTAAACGGGCTGGGCAATTGCTCTTTGTTGGCGGCGAAATAGCGAGAGAGGGGAAGCGTTAAGTCGTACCTCAAGCCCATGTCTGCAAGTGCGCTCTCAGATGGGCTTGTTGCATTCAGCGCCTTCTCAAGTTTATCGCCTCGCTTCAAAATTTTAAAAATTAAGTTCAAATTATCGCCGCCGTCACTTTTGTCAAGGTTTTCCATGTCCTCAACAATAGGCGTGGAAATTCTTACAAACCCACTTTTTTTATATACTGACAATATGCTGTTTTGCACATAATCTCTAAGTGCTGTCTCTTTCGGCAAAAAGTCTTTCATGCCTTTAAGCGGCGCTGTTTTCATTAAACGTGTCAATCCCCTCTTTTTATGATTACATATTTTCATTATACCATAAAATTTATAAACTTAAAAGCACATTGGCGCAATTTTATGGTATAATAAAAGCGAATATAGTTGAAAGGGTGACGTGTATATGGAACGGCAAATACTTCACTGTGATTGCAACAGTTTTTATGCCAGTGTCGAACTGCTTGAACATGCGCACTTAATTGATGAACCCGTGGCAGTTTGCGGAAACCCTGAGAAACGTCATGGCATTATACTTGCAAAAAACGAGCATGCAAAAAAATACGGTATAAAAACTGCGCAAACAGTTTACAGTGCACTTAAGCTTTGTCCAAAGCTTGTTTTGTTGCCGCCACACCATGAAAAATATGAGTACTTCAGCAAAATAATTAACAAAATTTATGCGCGCTTCACCGACCTTGTGGAACCGTTTGGCATTGACGAGAGCTGGCTTGACATTACGAACACGTATATGCTTTTTGGCCAAACGCCAGAGGAAGTTGCCGATGTAATACGTAACACAGTTAAAAATGAAACAGGGCTAACAATTTCTGTTGGGCTCAGCTTTAACAAAGTGTTTGCGAAACTTGGTTCTGACTATAAAAAGCCCGATGCTTTAACAGTTTTTAAGAAAGATGATTACAAAATGCGCGTGTGGCCGCTGCCTGTGGGCGAATTGCTGTACGTTGGCAAGGCAGCGCAAAATACGCTGTTAAAACTTGGCATTAAAAATATTGGCCAACTTGCCGCGGCAGACCCACTTTTGCTACAAAAAACAATGGGGAAAATGGGCTTTGAGATAAGCAAATATGCAAGGGGGCTTGACGAGGCACCCGTTCAGGCATACAATAAAAAGCAGGAAGTAAAAAGTGTTGGCAACGGCTTTACGTTCAGCCGTAATTTAGTGGGTAAAGACGACATACGCAGCGGAATTGTTAGCCTTGCGGACGAAGTTGCAACGAGGCTTCGAAAAAATGCACTATATACAACATGCGTACAAATCCAGCTAAAAGACACTGATTTAAAAAGTATTTCACGCCAAAAACAACTTAGTGCACCAACGTGCCTTGCGAAAGATATTAGCGGGGCGGCATTTGAGCTTGCGCTGCAAAACTGGGATATGAAAAAGCCTGTGAGAATGATAACCGTAACAGCCCAAAATTTGACTTACAACAGGCAAAACAGCCAAACATCGCTGTTTGAAGATGTTGACTATAACAATAGTAGTCAAGTGAAAAAGCGTGAAAACTTGGAGCGTAGCCTTGACACAATACGCGAAAAATACGGCAAGCATGCCATTAAAACAGGCGGCACTGTTAAAAACAACATAGGCTTGCAAGGGTTAAAGACGAATGACGATTAGATAGTGTAGACACTATTTGAAACCGGTTTACATTTTGCGTAAAATTATTTAAAATATAAAAAATGAAAGGAATATATTTATGGTAAAACATGTAGTTATGTGGAAACTAAAGGACGAAGAAAAAAACGAACAAAATTTAGCAAAACTTAAAAATAAGTTGGAGGATTTGAACGGAAACATACCGGGCCTTGAATGTTTGGAAGTTGGTATTGGCTTCAACGGTTATGATGCAGTTCTTATTAGTACACACAGCGACAAAAAAGCACTTGAAGATTATGCAGTGCACCCACGTCATACTGAGCTGTTGGATTTTGTGAAAAGCATAACAGAGACACGCGCAGCGTGTGATTTCGAATTTTAAAATATATTGGAAAATTACAAACACCGCGTACAGATAGTGGGTTTTGTTAAGTTATATTTTGTAAAGCATATTTTGAAAGGAAAGGCGTTTAAATGAACATACTTGTAGTAGGCAGCGGCGGAAGGGAACACGCCATTATAAGAAAACTTGCACAGAGTGAAAAAAAGCCAACGCTTTATTGTGCGCCGGGTAACGCAGGAATTTCTTTTGATGCAACGTGTGTGCCTATTGCCGCCGTTGAAATAGAGCAAATGGTGGCTTGGGCTGTGAAAAACAGCATTGATTACTGTGTTGTTGCACCTGATGATCCGCTTGTACTTGGCATGGTTGATGCATTTGAAAAGCAGGGCATACAGTGTTTTGGGCCAAGCAAAGCGGCGGCTATTTTAGAGGGAAGTAAGATATTTTCAAAAGACTTGATGAAAAAATACGGCATACCAACCGCAGACTATAACACTTTTGGTGAGGTGAATGAAGCACTAGAGTTTGTTGAGAACTGCAAAACATACCCACTTGTTGTGAAAGCAAACGGCCTTGCACTTGGAAAAGGTGTTATTATTTGTGAAACTAAAAGCGAGGCACAAACAGCAATAAAAGAGATGATGACAGAAAATAAATTCGGCAGTGCAGGCAGTAATATTGTAATTGAAGAATTCTTGACAGGCCCTGAAGTTAGTGTACTTAGTTTTACAGACGGCGAGTGTGTTGTGCCAATGGTTAGCAGCATGGACCATAAAAGGGCGCTTGATGGCGATATGGGGCTGAACACAGGTGGAATGGGCACAATTGCACCAAACCCTTTTTACACAGAAGAAATTGCCAAGCAGTGCATGGAAACGATATTTTTGCCGACTGTAAAAGCAATGAAAAAAGAGGGCAGAACTTTTAAAGGTTGCCTTTATTTTGGGCTTATGCTTACAAAAAACGGCCCAAAAGTTATAGAGTACAATTGCAGATTTGGAGACCCTGAAACACAAGTTGTATTGCCACTTTTGAAAACTGACTTGCTAAGTGTTATGCAAGCCACAACAAACGGGACACTGGCAGAATTAGACGTTGAATTTTTTGAAAAAAGTGCCGCATGTGTTATACTTGCAAGTGGTGGTTACCCGCAAGGCTATGATAAGGGCAAAGAGATAAAAGGGCTTAAAAATGGCCAGCTTGACGAAAACAGTGAAATTTTTCACGCAGGTACGGCGTTTGTGGACAATGCAGGCGGCACAGTTGTAACAAATGGTGGGCGTGTTTTGGGCGTAAGCGCAGTTGCAAACAATTTGCAAAGTGCCACAGAAAAAGCGTACAGTGCGGCGGCAAAAATTACATTTGAAGGTGTGCACATGCGCAAAGACATTGGCAAAAAAGCCATTGAGTGTTTTAAATAGAAAGAGTGTTGACAAAGCCAACACTTCCACAGAAGAGAGGTACATGATGGTTCATCGCATATATGTTGAAAAAAAGGAAGAATACAGGGTAGAGGCAAAAGGCCTATTGCGTGAAATACGCGAAATGCTTGGGATAAAAAGCGCTGAAGACATAAGAATTTTGAACAGATATGACACAGAGGGAATTACGGCAGAGCTTTTTGAGACGTGCATAGGCACTGTTTTTAGCGAGCCGCAACTAGATAACGTGTATACGTCGCTTGAAAAAGCGGCACGAAATGGCGAGTGCAAAATATTTGCAACAGAGTACTTGCCCGGCCAATTTGACATGCGTGCAGCAAGTGCGGCGCAGTGCATTCAACTTATAAGCTGCGGTGAGCTGCCAAGCGTTGCAAGTGCGCGTGTGTTTTTAATATATGGCAGTGTAAGCGACGATGAGCTGTTACAAATTAAAAAATATACAATAAACCCTGTTGAAGCACGTGAAGCAGACCTGAAAGAAAAAACGACGCTGAAAATGAAGTATGAGCTGCCAACATCTGTTAAAACGCTAAACGGTTTTATTGACATGGGCGAAAAAGAACTTGAAAACTTTTTAAATAGCCAAGGCCTTGCAATGGATTTAGACGACATTAAATTCTGCAAAGAATACTTTAAAAGCGAGGGACGAAACCCAACTATCACAGAGATTAAAATGATAGATACTTACTGGAGCGACCATTGCCGTCACACAACATTCGGCACAATAATAAGCGATGTTACAATTGAAGATGAGGCCGTGAAAAAAGCATACGAAAAATATTTACAGATGAGAGAAGAAGTACACGGCGAGAAGATGAGCGCAAAACCTGTGTGCCTTATGGACATGGGCACAATTGGAGGCAAATACTTAAAAAAACACGGCAAACTGAAAAATTTAGACGAGAGTGACGAGATAAATGCGTGCAGCGTTGAAATTGATGTAGATGTAGACGGAAAAAAAGAGGATTGGTTGCTTTTATTCAAGAACGAAACGCACAACCACCCAACAGAAATTGAGCCGTTTGGCGGTGCCGCAACTTGCATAGGCGGTGCTATTAGAGACCCGCTTGCAAACAGAGGTTATGTGTACCAAGCAATGCGTGTTACAGGTGCAGGCAACCCACTTGTGCCAATTAATAAAACTATGCCGGGCAAACTTCCGCAAAGAAAAATAGTTCAAACAGCGGCAAAGGGGTATTCAAGCTATGGCAACCAAATAGGCCTTGCAACAGGGCTTGTAGACGAAATTTACCACGAGGGATATATTGCAAAGCGCATGGAAATTGGCGCCGTGCTTGGCGCTGTGCCACAAAAGGCAGTGCGCAGGGAAGCACCTGTCTCAGGCGATGTAGTAATTTTACTTGGCGGCAAAACAGGGCGCGACGGATGTGGCGGAGCAACAGGATCTTCAAAGGCGCACAAGGAAGATAGCCTGTCGTCTTGTGGTGCAGAGGTGCAAAAGGGCAATGCGCCGGAAGAGCGCAAGCTTCAAAGGCTGTTTCGCACAAAAGAAGCTACACTGCTTATTAAAAAGTGCAACGACTTTGGTGCGGGCGGTGTAAGTGTAGCAATTGGCGAGCTTGCAGACGGGCTGTGTATTGAGCTTGACAAAGTGCCGAAAAAGTATGACGGCCTTGACGGCACAGAGCTTGCAATAAGCGAGAGCCAAGAGCGCATGGCAGTTGTGGTGTGTGCGAATGATGCAGACGAGTTTATTAGACTTGCCAATGCCGAGAACTTGCAGGCAACCGTTGTTGCACAAATAACAGATACAAACCGACTTGTTATGAACTGGCAGGGCAATGTTATATGTGATATCAGCCGTGATTTTTTAAATTCTAACGGTGCAAAAAAATACATGAGCGCACATGTGCCTGACATGAGTTGTGCAAGTAATTTTGAACAAGTTTTGACAACTTATGGCGACGAGTACAATGAAAGCGATGCCAAAACGCAAAGTACGCTTGCCGAAAAGCTTGAAAAACTTATGGGCAACTTAAATGTTTGCAGCAAAAAAGGGCTTGCAGAGCATTTTGACGCAAGCATTGGCGGCGCAAGCGTTCTAATGCCGTTTGGTGGAAAAACACAGCTTACACCAACACAAGCAATGGTTGCAAAAATACCGGTGCTAAAGGGCGAAACAAATACATGCAGTGTTATGGCTTATGGTTATAACCCTGTTATATCGCAAAAAAACATGTATGTTGGTGCTTACCTTGCTGTGCTTGAAAGCCTCAGCAAAATTGTTGCGGCGGGCTTTAGTGTTGAAAACGCATACCTTACATTTCAAGAGTATTTTGAGCGCTTAAAGGCAGAGCCGAAGCGCTTTGGCAAACCTGTGGCTTCTTTGCTAGGTGCACTAAGTGCCCAGCTTGATTTCGGCGTTGCGGCAATTGGCGGCAAAGACAGCATGAGTGGCAGTTTTGAAGAACTTGATGTGCCACCTACACTTGTCAGCTTTGCCGTGGCACATGGCGATGTAAGGAATGTAATATCGCCTGAATTTAAAAAAGTAAACAGCAATGTTGTGCTTTTAAATGCAAAAGTGTCACAAAACTTAACGCCCGACGCAGATGGGCAGATGGCACTTTTTAGGCTTGTGCACAATCTTATACAAAGCGGCGACGTTGTAAGCGCATGGACACCTGTTGCCGGCGGCATTGCAGAGGGCATTGTGAAAATGTGCCTTGGCAACAAAGTTGGCTTTGCTTTTGAAGAAAATGTTGTGCCACAGCAAGCCATGGCACCTTGTTTTGGCGGCTTTATACTAGAGCTTTCGGAAAAGTGCAGTGTGGACAAAATAAGAAGACTAGCCGTAAGCGAAAACCGTGACTTGGGTGCACTGCATTTAGGCAAAACTATAAAGCAGTATGAAATTGTACTGAAAGGCGAGAGTGCAGACTTAAACAGCATACAGAAAGTGTACGAGCAAAAACTTGCGCCTGTTATGCCGTATTATGATGAAACCGAGCAAAGCGAAAATGAGCACATTGAGACATTAACATATAAAGTAGGGGAGACGCGAAAGACACTGTACAAAGGCCCTGCAATACAAAATGCAGAAACATTTGCAAAGCCACGCGTGCTTATACCTGTTTTCCCCGGCACAAACTGCGAATACGACAGTGCTAGAATTATGGAAAAAGCCGGCGCTGTTGCGGACGTTTTTGTAATAAACAACTTAACGCCAAAAAATGTTGCACAAAGCGTAACGGCAGTGCGTGAAAAAATAGAGCAAAGCCAAATTATATTTTTGCCGGGCGGCTTTTCGGGCGCAGACGAGCCCGAAGGCAGTGCAAAACTTATAGCGGCGTTTTTCAGGAACCCTGAAATATCACACGAAGTGCACACAATGCTTAACAAACGTGACGGCTTGATGATTGGTATTTGCAACGGGTTCCAAGCACTTATTAAACTTGGCCTTGTCCCGTTTGGAAAAATAGTTAAAACAGACGAAAACTGCCCAACACTTACGTTTAACACAATAGGCCGCCACCAAAGCATGCTGGTGCAAACAAAGGTTGTAAGCAATGTTTCGCCTTGGCTGAGTGCGGCGAATGTGGGCGACGTGCATACAATTGCAATAAGCCACGGCGAAGGGCGCTTTGTTGCAAGTGAGGAAATGATATTAAAACTTTCACAAAAAGGGCAAATTGCTACACAATATGTTGATTTAAATGGCAATGCAACAATGAATTTACGCTTCAACCCCAATGGCAGTATGCTTGCAATTGAGGGCATAACAAGTGAAGACGGGCGAATTTTGGGTAAAATGGGCCACAGCGAGAGATGTGCAGAGCATCTTTATAAAAATGTGCCGGGCAATAAATTTGAACCAATTTTTGAAAGCGGAGTTAATTATTTTAAATAGCAAAATATAACATATATGCTAACAGTAAGTAAATTAGCACATAAAGTTGTGGTAATGCGTAATTTCCTCTTGAAATTTTACTGATTTGTGGTAGAATATCAGTAGGAACATTTTCCACCGCTGACGTGTACCGCACATATACACAGCGGTAATTTCAAAATGTGCGGAGATAAAGGAGAATTATTATGGCATATAAAATTAGCGACGATTGCATTGCTTGCGGTGTATGTGCAGGCTCATGTCCTGTTAGCGCAATAAGCGAGGGTGACGGCAAATATGAAATTGACGCCGGCGCATGTATTGATTGCGGCTCTTGCGAGGGCGAATGTCCTGTTAGCGCAATAAGTGCAGGTTAATTTATTGCAATTTATCATTAAAAGCAAAATTTTTGCAAAAATGTAGGGGTAGTGCTTAACACACTTGCCCCTACAATTTATTTTTTTGTCATTTTAAATTGGTTTGACTATATAGTTGAAAGAGAGTACAAAAAATGACCGAGATAAAAAATGAGACTGAAATTTTGACGCATGGTACACGCGTAAATGTGAGCAAGTACCATAAGTTCGGCGCAGATGCATTGCTATTGGCACACTTTTGCAACGCAAAGCGCAGCGAAAACGTGTGCGATTTAGGCACAGGTTGCGGCATAATTCCGCTGCGCCTTTTCGACAGAGGACATCGCGGCAAATGTGTGGCGGCAGACATTGAGAGCGCAGCCATTGAACTTTTAGAAAAAAGTGTGAGTGAGAACAACGCAAAAAATATACTGCCTGTTTGCATTGATATTAGGCTTATAAAACCTGTAAATGTAAACGATAAACAAAACGACAACAAAACGCCGTTTTGTAACACACAATATGACGTAGTTACGTGCAACCCACCTTACTTTACAGGCGGGTTTGTAAGCCCTGTAAAGGCACGTGCAGGTGCACGACATGAGCAAAGCTGCAACATAGATGATGTGTGCCGTGTGGCATCTTTTTTACTTAAAGACAGGGGTAAACTGTGCATTTGCCAGCGCCCACAGCGCATGGCAGACATAATTTTTGCAATGCGCAGTGCAAAAATAGAGCCAAAGCGCATACAATTTATAACGGCCAGGCCTGAAAAAGAACCATGGCTTATGTTAATAGAAGGGCAAAAGAACAGTGCGCCGGGGCTAAGAATGCTGCCTATGCTTATTACGGAAAACAGCGATGGAACACGCCCAAGCCCGGCAATGCGTGAAATATATGAAATTTAGAAAAATACCACACTTGTGTGGCTAGACATAAATGTGTTTGTATTATATGTGTACGGCTAAAATAAATTAGTAATGGCAGGAGAGGCCAAATGGAAAATAAACAAAAGGGAAGCGGAGTTTTGTACATAGTTGCAACGCCCATTGGAAATTTAAAAGATTTAACTTTGCGTGCATGCGACGTGCTGAAAAATGTTGATTTTGTTGCGGCAGAGGACACACGTGTCACATCAAAACTTTTGAATTATCTAGAGATTAAAAAGCCTATTGTAAGTTACTATGAGCACAATTTAAAACAAAAGGGCGACTACATATTAAATAGAATAAAAATGGGCGAGAGCTGCGCACTTTGTAGCGACGCCGGAACACCTGCAATATCTGACCCCGGCGAGATAATTGTAAAAGACGCGCACGAAATGGGCATAAAAGTAGAGCCTATACCAGGCGCATGTGCGGCAATAGCGGCGCTTTGTACGTCGGGCCAAATAACAGGCACTTTTGTTTTTGAGGGATTTTTGCCTACGAACAAGCGCCAGAAAAAACAGCGAATTGAAGAGCTTGCCACGCAGGAAAAAACAGCCATAATTTACGAGGCGCCACACAAATTGTTAACAACGCTTACTGATTTATGCGCTGTACTTGAAGAAGAGCGAAGTGTTACAATATGCAGGGAGATTACGAAGCTGCATGAAGAAATTTTTATTACAACGCTTGGCGGTGCAAAAAAGCTTTATTCTGAAAAAGCACCGCGTGGGGAATTTGTGCTTATATTAGCCGGCGCAGAAAGAACGCAAGGAGAAGCACAACAGTTTACACTTGAAATGGCAGTACAAATTGCAAAAGAATACATGGAAAATGGCGACAGCGCAAGCATGGCGGCAAAAAAAGCTGCACAGCAAACAGGCTTTGCGAAAAGCGAAATTTATAAGCAGTGTGGCCAATGAAAGGCAGCGGGAAAAGCAGAAAATGAAAGCGATAATAATTTCAGACACGCACGGATACACAGACGAAATACATGATATAATTGAAAAGGAAAATGACGCCGATGCGCTGTTTTTCTTGGGTGACGGCGCAAATGACTTGGCAAACATTGAACTGCTGTACCCACAATTAAAAATGTATAAAGTTTTAGGCAATTGTGACTTTAGGCATGATTTACCGGGGCATGCGTATGTTACAATTGACGGCGTAAATATATTTTACACGCACGGGCACCTTTATTATGTAAAGCGTCATTTTCGTGAGATTGTAGGCGTGGCAAAGCACAACGACGCACATATTGTTATGTTTGGGCACACGCACATACCGTTTTGTGATGAAGTAAAAGGAATTACACTTTTTAACCCGGGTGCAGTGAGCGGCAACAGAGGAGGTAAACATGGCTGTGGGTACGGTGTGCTTATTATTTCGAATGGGAATTTTACACTGAGCAACTATGTTTTATAATAAAGCCAAAGTAATAGGAGCTGTTGACAAATAGTGTCGTCACAAGTACTTGTACGGCAAATTTGAAGAGTTTTACGCCATACGGTACCGTCAAAATGTACATTCAGATTTTTATAAGAGATGTTTCGTTTTTCCACTTTGTATAGAAAAATTGTTCGAAATATTTTTTAAATCATAATGTAAATTGAATATAGTTAAAACAATTTATCAAATGCAATTTTTTCACTGTTATCAAAAAATATTGTTCCGCAAAATTTAAACTTGTTTTTCTTTAGAATGTGCTGCATTTTTAAATTAGCTACATCTGTGTCAATCCTAAAATAATGAATATTTTTTTGAACACTCATATCTTCGACTAGTTTGAAAACTACATTAGACAAATTTTTCCCTCTTGCATGCTTAGTAAATGCCATGCGGTGAATAACTACATACTTATTATTGCTTGTCCAACTACCATTTAAATTCTCATATGCAGGCTCGCTGTTAAAGTCAATGCACAAATACCCCAAAATATCACCACCATCAGCGATAAAATATCCTGTCTGGTTTAGTGCATCGTTTTTTATACACGCATAATCAGGATAACCTGTTTGCCACTGGTCTATTCCTTGCTCATTCAAATGTTTTTTTGCATCATCAATGATGTTCATTGCTATATTAACTTCGCTTAATTCGATATTTCTCAATTCCATAGAGACCTCCTGAAATAACGCATGGATTATTTATCCACCCTCGACATCAACACCACGCACTCGATATGTTTTGTCCGTGGGAACAAATCAACAGGCGTAATAGCAAAAACAGTATAGCCTTTGCTTGAAAGATATTTTACATCACGTGCGGCTGTTGCAACGTTGCAGCTTATCATAATTATTTTTTTCGGCGCCATTTCAACAACTGCACTAAGCGTTATTTCATCACAGCCCTTTCGTGGTGGGTCAAGCACAACAGCTGTTGGCAAAAGCTTGCTGTCAATAAGCGTTTGCACAGCACTGCTTGTGCTTGCACAAATAAAATGCGCGTTGTCTACACCCATTTGAAGTGCATTTTGCTTTGCGCTTTCCACGGCTTCGGGTATTATTTCTACGCCAACAAGTTTTTTGCACTGTGTGCGCTTCATTACAGCAAGCCCTATTGTGCCTGTGCCGCAATATAAATCTAGAAGTACATCGTTACTGCTAAGCTGTGCCATGTCTGCGGCAGTTTTATATAAAAGCTCTGCACCTTGTGTATTAACTTGGTAAAAACTCATTGCACCAAGTTTTACAGGCACGCCGCAAAGCTCATCTTTTATAAAGCCATTGCCGTGAATTGTCTTGCACTTTTTGCCCAGTATAACGTTTGTTCTATTTGTGTTAATGTTTATTACAACTGTTTCTATCTGTGGGTGTGCAGTTAAAATGTCGTTTAATATGAAGCTTTCATTCGGCAAGCTTTTGCCGTTAATAACAAGGCACAACAGCACTTTGCCGCTTTTTTCTGCGTGGCGCAAGTAAATGTGGCGCAAAAGGCCCGTGTTTGTTTCTTCGTCATAAATTTTCACGCCGTAATTTTCAAAAGTGCAACAACATGTTTTGGCAATTTCGTTTAACATTTTCGGTTGCAATAAGCAATCGTCACACGGTATTATGCGGTGGCTTCTGCTTGCGTAAAAGCCGCTTTGCACACTGCCTTTGACTTCGCAAACAGGGTACTGAACCTTGTTGCGGTAGCGCATTTTATTGGGCGAGGGTAAAACATTGTTTACGTGTGTATTTATGTTGCCTATGCGCTGCATTGCGTGTTCAACAAACGCATGTTTTGCCAAAAGTTCTGCCTCATACGTCATGTGCGCAAAACAGCACCCTCCGCATTTGCCGTATATTTTGCACTCAGGTGCAACGCGGCTTTCAGAGGGCGCAATAATATCACTTATTATTGCAAAAACATATGTTTTGTGCAATTTAACAACTTTCACTTCTAAAACATCGCCCACGGCGCTGAACGGAACAAATACTGTTATGCCGTCATATTTGGCAATGCCGTTGCCGTCGCTTGACATAGAAGTTATGTTTACTTTTATTACTTGGTTTTTTGTTAAGGTCATGTATTCTCCATTAAAAGCGCTAAAACGCCCGCCATTTGTATTTATTACAAAGCTTTTTTGAATTTGAAGTGTTTGCAAACAAAGACATAGCAGACGCTTTTTGTGAAAGCGACTTTGTTGATACCTGCGGATTGCTCAGCCTTATGTTGCCGAATTTTTTTTGGTTTACACCGAAGACTATTCTGTTTGCGTTACATTTACATCGTTGTCTTCAACAGCTATGTACTTGCTTGGTGGCACGCCCTTTGCCTTTTTAAAAACGCGCGAAAAATAAAACTGGTCATAAAAGCCCACACTCACAGCAACTTCGGCTATGGACAGCTTAGAGTTTTTCAAAAGGAAACAAGCCTCGCCAATGCGGTAGCCTGTTAAATAGTCAACAGGCGATTTGCCTATGTTATTTACGAACACCCTGTAAAGGTGGCTTCGGCTAACGCCCACTGATTTTGCAATATCATCAATGCCAATGTCGCCGGAATAGTTGTGCTGAATAAATTTAATTGCACTGTCTACATATTGAGAGCTTGTGCCTGCCTTTTGCGGTTCTGTAAGTTGTGCTTCTTTAATAAATGCAGCAATTAAAATATAAAGGTGGCCTACCATAAGCGCCTCACTGTAACTTTGCGAGCCACGAGAGTTGAAAATGTTTGAAAAAGCTTTTTCTATAACTTTCGTGTCAGCACACTTGTGCACAGGCATTGAATTTTTAAACGGCAATTTGTATGCAACTTTGTTTGCATATGGCCCGTTAAAGCCAACCCAATAATACTCCCATGGTTCAATGGTGCCGGCCTTATATTTAATAAGCTCGTCGGGCTTAGAGAAAAACACATCACCCTTTGTTAAAGCATACACTGTGCCGTTAACTTCATAAGTGCCGTTGCCAGAAGCAATGTAGTGTAAAAGGTAATGGTCACGTACGCCGGGGCCCCAAGTGTAGCCGCGCTCACACTTTTGCCAACCACAATTATACACACAAAGTTCGGCGCTGTCCTTATACTTTTGTTTAAAAGATTGCTTGTGCAAAGCACTCATTATAAATTCCCTTTCAACACATAATATTATTGTGCATATTATAACAAAAAAATCAACAAAAGTCTATGTTTTGTGCGCAGAAATCTGTTATAATTAGTATTAAGTAAAATGAAATAAAATGGTACTAAATTATTTGTTGTGTAAAGTTGGGTATAAGCGGCAGATT
The DNA here is from genome assembly GCA_964371535.1 of uncultured Bacteroides sp. Taxonomy (GTDB): domain Bacteria; phylum Bacillota; class Clostridia; order Oscillospirales; family Ruminococcaceae; genus Ruthenibacterium. The sequence continues at coordinate 54,544 of CAYJMH010000007.1, read as the reverse complement.
GGAGATTTAAATGGCAAATATAGCAGAGCTTAAAAAAAGCATTATTGGTGGGGAGTATGACAGTACATTTGCTAAACTTTACGGTTCTTCGAATGAAACATTAGCAAAACAACGTGTGCGCTACACACAGGCAATAGACGCGTTTGCAGAGTTGTACGGAAAAGAAAGTGAAGTTGCAATGTATTCGGCACCGGGGCGCACCGAGATTGGCGGAAACCACACAGACCATAACAATGGTGTTGTAATGGCCGCTGCCGTTAACCTTGATGTCATTGCAATAGTGTCGAAAAGTGGCGACAATATTATTAAGGTTAAGTCAAAGGGGTTTCACAAAACAGACGTTATAGACGTTGGCGTGCTTGATGTGGAAGAAAGAGAATTTGGGCACTCCGGCGCACTTATACGCGGCATTTGTGCAGACATAGTAAACAGGGGCGGTAAAATTGGTGGGTTTAACGCCTACACAACTTCAGACGTTTTGCGTGGCTCCGGGCTTTCAAGCTCTGCCGCATTTGAGGTAGTTATAGGTGCAATTTTAAATGGCGAGTACAACGATTTTAAGTTTACGCCTGTTGAAATTGCACAAATAGGCCAATTTGCAGAGAATGTATATTTTGGCAAACCAAGTGGCCTTATGGACCAAACGGCAAGCAGTGTTGGCGGCGCCATTACGATAGATTTTAAAGACACAAGCGCACCCGTTGTTACGAAAGTTGAGCTTGACCTTGCAAAACATGGTTTTTTACTGTGTATTACAGACACAAAGGGTAGCCATGCAGGCCTTACAGATGAATATGCTGCAGTTAGGCTTGAGATGGAGCAAGTTGCACAGTTTTTTGGCAAAAAAGTATTGCGCGAGATAAGCGAAGAAGAGCTTTATAATAATATTGAGGCACTGCGAAAAGAAGTGCCTGACAGGGCAGTTTTGCGCGCTATGCATTTTTTTGCGGAGTGCACACGTGCCGTGAAGCTTTGTGATGCAGTGCTAGAGGACAGGTTTAATGACTTCTTGGAACTCATAATCGAGAACGGACATTCTTCGTATGAGTACAACCAAAACGCATACAGCGTTAAAAACACAAAAGAACAAGGCGTTTGTGTTGGGCTTGCATTATCACAAAAAGTGTTAAGCGGCAAGGGCGCATGGCGCCTTCAAGGCGGTGGCTTTGCGGGCACAATACAGGCTTTTGTACCACAAAGTGCGCTGTCACAGTATCACAAGCTTATTGAGAGCGTTTTTGGCACAGGCTCTTGCTATGTGTTAAATATAAGGAATTTCGGCGCTGTTAAAGTAGAAGCAAACATGTAAGAATGAAAACATAAAAGTGTTACTATCTCGCCTTACGTTAAGTGGGCGAGTTTTTGTTTCACATTTTTATCAAATTATTCTACACAATTATTCACAATTATAATGTATAATTTAAAATGGTTTATTTTGCTAATTTTATTAAATGTAAATGCAAAACAAGTAACAAACGCTTAATAATAAAAAATTATTGGGGTTTATTATGTATTGTTATGCAAATGCATTTTAGTGAACGAATCATCGCGCGAATTTTCATATATAAAATAAACTTTTTACTATATTCACACATATTACGGAGGTAAAGGCTTTGATAGAAGTAATTAACATAACAAAGCAATACGGAAAGCACACTGCGGTTAAAGACATAAGCTTTTCTGTTGACAAAGGTGCAATATACGGCCTTCTTGGGCCGAATGGTGCAGGAAAATCTACCACAATGAACATAATAACAGGCTACATTTGTGCAACAAGCGGAACTGTTAAAATAAACGGTGTTGACATTTACGATGCCGATGAAAACACACGAGGTTTTATTGGCTATATGCCCGAGCACCCGCCGCTTTACCTTGATATGACGCCGAAAGAATACCTTGTTTTTATAGCCGAGCTTAAAGATTTTGAAAAGGCGCAGCACAAAGAACTTGTTGATAAGGCCATGGAAAAAACCGGCATAAGTGACGTTGCCAATAGGCTAATACGCAATTTGTCTAAAGGTTATAAGCAGCGCGTGGGCCTTGCCGGTGCGCTGCTTGGTGAACCCGAGGTGCTTATACTTGATGAGCCTACAGTAGGGCTTGACCCAAAGCAGATAATAGAAATACGCACACTGATAAAATCGCTTGCCGAAAAGCACACTGTGTTGCTTTCAAGTCACATTTTGTCGGAAATAAGTGCAGTGTGCGACAAAGTAATTATAATGAATAAAGGTGAACTTGTTGCGTTTGATACAACCGAGAACTTGGCGAAACTTCAACAAGGAGCAAGCGTACTTACAATTGAAGTAAAGGCACATAGCAAGCATGAAGTATGCGAAGTGATAGGCGGCATTGACTCAATCAAAGATGCCCAAATTTCTGAACAATCATCGATGGGAGTTTTTACAGTTAATATTAACTGTATCGACAAAGGCGATGTGAGGGAAGAAGTTAGCATTGCGCTTGGTAAGGCAGGCTTGCCTGTTTTAAGCATGAAAACAGAAGAGAAAACGCTAGAGGATATTTTCTTGCAACTTACGGGCGAAGAAGACGAAAAAACCGAAGAGAGCGCCGAAGAGAGCGCCGAAGAGAGCGCCGAAGAGAGCGCCGAAGAGAGCGCAAATAACACAGTTGATAACAATAATGAAAGGAAAGGCTAAAGACATGGAAGCAATTTATAAAAAAGATTTAAAGGGCCTTTTTAATAATATGACGGGCTTTGTGCTTTGCTCGTTCACACTTTTTATGATAGGCGTATATTTTACAGCACTTTGCCTTATGGGCGGCTATGCTGAGCTGGGTATTATGTTTAACAGCTTAATTTTTGTTTTTTTAATAATAGTGCCACTTCTAACAATGCGCAGCCTTGTTGAAGAACGACGCCAAAAGACAGACCAATTGTTGCTTACAAGCCCTGCTAGCGTTGCAGAAATAATATGCGGCAAATTTTTTGCACTTATTACAGTTTTTGCGTTGCCTCTTTTGGTGTCTTGCGCACTTCCTGTTGTCATGTCTTTCTTTGGCAATGTGTCATTTGCCCGCGCATATATAAGTATTGGGGCATTCTTTTTGCTGGGTGCTGCGGCAATTTCAATAGGGCTTTTTATAAGCTCGCTTACAGAAAGCCCTGTAATTTGCGGCGTGTGCACGTTTGGTGCATTGCTGATGTTTTATTTAATGCCTGCCGTTTCATCGCTTGTTTCGGCAAGTGCACTTACAAGCACAGTTGCAATAACGTTGCTTTTTGCAGCAGCAGCACTAATTCTATTTGTTTTAATTAAAAATGTTGTCATACCGTGCATTACATTTGTCGTGTGCACCGCCACACTTTGGGCTGTTTATTTTTTCAACCCTTCGGCAATGCAGGGGTTGTTTCAAGAAATATTGAACTCGCTTGCTATTTTTGAGCGATTTACGCCTTTTGTAAACGGAACACTTGATATAACTTCATTAGTATATTACGTTAGCATATGTGTTTTGTTTTTGTTTTTAACTTGCCAAAGTATTGAAAAAAGGCGTTGGAGCTAGAATGTATAGTGCCATAATTGTTAACAGTAGGCGAAAGGATAAAAACCAATATGAATAAAATAAAACAGTTTTTTACTGAGACATTAAAATCAAGAGCTGCGAGAAACGGCGCATTTGCAGGTGCGTTTTCTGCACTTATGATTGTAATTATAGTGGCAGTTAATTTGCTTGTCGGCTTAATTCCTGCCCGGTACACAAAGCTTGACTTTACAAATGCTAGAATTTTCAGCCTGTCTTCACAAACAACACAGGCGCTTGAAGATGTGAAGCAAAGCGTGCAAATTTATTACATTACAATCACAGGCCAAGAAGACCTTGCAATTACATCGTTACTTGAGAAATATGATGAATTATCGCCTAATATCAGCGTGCAAAACATAGATGCAATTTTAAACCCAACTTTTGGCGCGGTATATGGCGAAAGCGTTGGTGTGGGCACCGTTATTGTAGAGGGCGAAAGCGGTAAAGTGCGTGTTATAAGCTCAAGCGAGTTTTACACAGAAACTTTTGACGAATTGACATACACGCAAACAGTAAGTTTTGCGGGTGAAGAGGAAATAACGAGTGCAATATTATACGCAACAACAGAAGATTTACCAATGGTTTACACAACAGAGGGCCATGGCGAAATTATATTGTCTGACGCATATTTGCAAAGCCTTGCAGGCGCCAACATACAAACAGCGCAACTAAATTTGCTGGCAGAAGGCGCTATACCCGAGGACGCAGACCTTGTTTTTATAAATGCACCGTTATCTGACTTTTCAAACGACGAGGCGGACATGTTGCGTGACTATTTAAGCGGCGGTGGAAATGTAATATTCCTTACAAATTTTGGCGAGTACAACACAGAAGATTACCCAATGCCAAATTTAGCGGCAATTGCAAAGGAGTACAATCTAGCCTCGCAAGACGGCATTATTTTCGAGGGCAACGGCGAATACCATGTCAGTGACTATCCGCATTTTCTGTTGCCACACGTTGTGCCGCACGAGCTAACACAACCGTTGCTTGAAAACTTTGTTTTAACGCCACTTGCACATGGCATTGAAACAATAGACAGCATGGATGACGACGTAATTGTCTACCCACTTTTGACAACTACCGAGGATGCTTTTATTAAGGCTGACGCATACACAGATAACACGACTACGCAAGGCGAAGACGATGAAAAGGGCCCGTTTGACGTTGCAGTTTTAAGCGAGAATGTCGTCAATGGCTCGAAGTTCGTTTGGTTGCCGTCAAGCGGCTTTGCAGACGACGACATGGACGCAATTGTGTCCGGTTCAAACCGCAGCTTTTTTATTAATGTAATCAGCTATTGCACAGGCTTTGAAAAAGGCATTTCTTTTGAGGCAAAACCGCTGATAACAGAAGTGTTGACAGTGCCGGAAAGCTTCGCAAATTTATGGGGCATTGTATTTACATTAATTGTGCCGCTGGCTATACTGGCAATAGGTTTTAGCATATGGTACACGCGGAGGCGTAGATAATGGCAAAAAAGCGAACTTTAAGTATTTTACTTGTTGTGGCTGTGGCACTTGCCTTGGCGTATGGTGTGTTTACATTGTTTTTAAACAATAAAACAAACAGCGAAAGTGGCATAGAGATTTTTAGTGCCGATACAGGATTGGATAAAATTAGCGCCGAGAGTTACGGCGGCTATACTATTGTAAAAGTAGGCGATGAGTGGCAACTTGAGGGTGATAGCAAGTTTCCACTAAACAGCGGTGCCGTTCAAACAATGATAAATGCACTAACACCCCTTTATGCTACTGCACAAGTAAGTGACAATTTACTTTCGGAGCAAGAATACGGCTTTGATGAGCCATATAACAAAGTGACGCTAACAAGTGGCGCAACAACAACTGTGCTTACTTTTGGCGACATAAACGCATATACAACCAACACATACATAACGGTTACAGGGCATGATAAATTATACACAGTCAGTGCAGACGTTGTTGTTGCGTTCGACAAAGATTTGCTTAGTCTTATAGAGCCTGAGGTTTGGCCTGTGACAGGCACAGCGCAAATTAGTTCAGTGCGCTTTATTAACAGCGAACAACCGCAAAGCAGTTATAGCGTTGAAATACAGCGCACTGATGACGACACACAGCCTGTGAAATATTTTGTAACGGCAGAAGATGAGAGTTTTTATGCAGAAAATGATCCGGCAAGCATACTAATTCACAGCCTTGTTTCAATATATTACACACAGTGCGTGCACTATAATGCCACGCAAAATGAGCTTGAAACGTATGGCCTTGGCGAGCCGTTTTTAACACTTGATATTACTGCTACTGATTATGATGGTGAAGATATTTCTCAAGTGTTGCAAATAGGAACAATGAGTGAGAACGGCGCATATTTTGTAAAATTAGAAAACAGCAACACTGTATACGAGATGGATGCATTTGTTTTGCAAGAAGTAATTGACACAAGCGCGCAGAGCTTGAAAGAAAAAAGCACGAACTAGCGTTTGCAATAACAATTGTTGTTGCAATGTAATTAATGCACACTGTGTGTACAGTGCTTAACATATTTATACTAATTTGTGCAAGCAGAAAACTTGCAAAAAAAAGAGTTACAAACACCACAAAAAATGCTAAAAAAATAGCATTCAAAAAAATGAAAAATGCCGCAGAACAGTTGTTTTTGCTTGACGGCAAAATGCTTTTATGATATAATTTTATGTGATATAAATTTAAAAAGGCTCTTTGTTTGTCAGTATTTTTTGCGGATATGGCGGAATCGGCAGACGCGCTAGATTCAGGTTCTAGTCGGGGCAACTCGGTGGAGGTTCAAGTCCTCTTATCCGCACCAGCAGCTTGAAGCTGCACCCAATTGACATCGAGTAAAGCTCGGTGTCTTATTTTGTGCGTGCGTTTTTTCTATGCCCCTTATGGTTATTTACGCCACCGGCGAGTCGCCGGACACAATATCGCGCTTTAAGCTTTTGCTTAGGGCGTGATTTTTTACGCGACGGAAATGTCCGAATTAAGCACAGCTGCCATCAGCGTGACGCTGCACTCAATCAGGCATCGGATTAAGTTTTGATGTCTTTTTTTGTGTTTTATGCGGAAAACACCCTAGGACTCTGCCCTTGGAACCCGAAATTTTTTGATAAGATTTTAGTAAAACTTTTAATATTCATCATAATAACGAAACGTTGCACCTTTTTTGACACGCTAACAGGCTAATGGTATTAAAACCACTAGCCTGTTTTTATAATTCATAAAAAGCATTCAAATTTATAATAGCTTTCTGCAATAGGTTAATAAAATTTATCACATAATCACTTTTTATTGTTTACACCAATAAAAGGAACAAGTTTGTGAATAGTAACCGGTTTTGAGAAAAAATAACCTTGAATATAATCACATTTACATGAAACACATAAATCTTTTTGCTCTAATTCTTCAATTCCTTCAACAATAATTTTTTTATTGGTGGCTTTAATTCCTAACAGTAAATGTTCAAAGAATTTTTTGTTCTCTTCAGATTTAGTTGCAGAAAGAAGAAGGCTTCTGTCAATTTTAATAATATCAAGCGGTAAATCTAGGAATACGCTCATATTTGAATATTCCACCCCAAAATCATCAAGCTCAAAAACAAATCCTTTTTCCTGCATTTCTTTCATAACAGTTTTCATGTTAAAGCTATCAGAAATAAGAACCCTTTCGGTTATTTCTATTTTAATCATAGACGCAGGAATGTTATATTTAGTTAAAATTGCTACAACATCTTCAACCATATTTGACAAAGTAAACTGATAGTATGGGAAGTTGACTGAAACAGATTCAAACTGTGGGCTTAGTTGGTTGTTGTCTAATAAATTTCTTAAATCTCTACAAACAATATCTAAAACAGTATAAGTAATTTTTGTTATAAGCCCTGTCTTTTCGGCTAGTTCAATAAAGCTGTTTGGATATAACAACTTATCATTATCAAGCATTCTAACAAGCGCCTCTGCTTTGGTGTATGTGTTTTTTTCAATAGAAAAAATCGGCTGGTAGTGAACTACAAAATCATTGTTTGCAAGGGCATCTATAATTTTCTGTGTCATTAAATTTTTTTCAGTCACAACATTCATTATTGAAATTTCATATAAATATCTAACATCGTTAGAGCCGCCTGATTTTTCTTTTAAAGTGCGAACGGAGTAATCGGCAGCTGAAATTAAATCTTTAGAATTCTTTGAGAACGTAGGATAATCAACCCTAACAAAAATTAAATCTAAAACCACATCTAACCCATCTATGGAAATTGGATTATTTAATGAATCTATAACAGTGGTTACATCGTTAAAATATTTTTCGCTTAAATCTTTTGACAGAATAGCAAACTCATCACCACTATATCTATATATGTTTTTTATAGAAAATTTCTTTGACAGATTTTCAGAAACAAACCTTAGTAATTTATCACCGGTTTCAAGGCCATATCTTTCGTTAACGCTTTTAAAATTACGCAAACTTATTATGTACAGTGAAAAATTGTCATTGTTTTTAATGCTCTCGTTTATTTTATGAGTTAAGGCAATTCTGTTGTTAACGCCTGTTAAATGGTCTGCAGACTTTCGCACGTTTTGAATATATAAATGAACGATTAAAATACTTGAAGTGTAAATTGTACCGGTAAGTATAACATCGTCCATAAAAAACTGCAGTAAGGTAATGCTAAAAGAAAAAATAAAAGTAAAACTTAATACTTGCATTATTTCTTTATAAACTGTTTTTGAGTTTTTTATTGCAAGGTATAATAACATTAGTATATAAAATGCACTTACTACAAATGGCGCCTGGTACCAATCACCTCTAATATAATAAAGGTTTTCGTCTATTGTAAAGATAATATCTGTAAATACATTAGATAATACAACTATGAAATATAATATATATGGTATACAGTAAGGAAAAAGCTTTTTGTAATGATCTTTTTCATTTGAATTGAAGTCAGTTACTGTAATAGAATACAGTATAAAAATTACGGGCAAGCATGGTAAAAATATGAAATACAGAAGCATTAAAGTATAAGACAAAAAGTAATTTGAATAAGGAATAAGTGTAGTAGTTGCTAAGATAGAAGATATTGTTAGGGCAACACTAATAAAGGCTGAGTAATACATAGCCTTTAAAAACTTATATCTTAGATTTCTTACCTCATAGTCGCGCCTAAAGCTGATTATTATAGCGGTTAAAATAAACAGCGAAGTGTATTCTGATAATAAATTATATTCTAGCATTTATGAGCACCCTGAAATAAATTAAGCCTAACTTAGCAAATTAAGACGATTTCCTTTAGTATATCTATTATACATCTCATTTCACTTTGGTGTCAACAAAACGTGTCAGATTTATATAAATTTAGTTCAAACAGGCTTCAAGCTAGTATATATTACAAATAAATGTTGTTATAAAATTAATTATTTTATAAATCGGTCGATACTAATAATAGTAAGTAGCTTTAAAATCGAGGTGAAGGTTCATGAAAATATCGACATTCGAAAGTGGTTTTTATAGCATATCATCGATACGCAACAATGATAAAGGCACTAAAAAAGAGCAATATGGTGCGAATTTAAACAAAAAAGACATGAACACCACTGAAAACAGCGTAACAAAAAATGTGCTAACACAAAAAGAAAATATTGTTGACGAGTTTGTCTTTAAAAGCATAATAAGCGACGAACTGGAAATATATGAAAAGAATAAAATTGACCCAATAAACACACCGTATGAGGACAAAAATAAACTTGAAGAACTTTTAAAACTACTGAACGAGAGTAAAAACACGCTGCATGGATTGAGCAAAGAAGAGCTTGAAATGCGCGATTTACTGATTGAAAAAATAAATAGCTTTTTTGAAATGGAAGACACACAAGGCGAGCATAGATTGAACGAATCTCTGTGGCAATCGGCCAGAGAGAGCGCAAAATCTAGCAGTGCACAAGCAGAGGCGCAAGCAGAAGCAATGAAAGAAATGCGCACGTGCCTTGAAATTGCAACAAAAATTGGCAAGGGCACAGCAAGCCCGAAAGAAATGCGCTTTCTTTTGGAAAAATCGCCCAATATGTATAAAATGGCAATGGCATTACAACAATTAAAAGAGAGAAACAAGAACAACGAAGGAAATAAAACAACTACGGATATTGAAGAGGACGAAAAGGTCGCGCTTTCTGTTGCTAAGACACTTGAAAATATAAAAAGTGCCGATGGTGAAAGTTCGAGAGCAATAGCTTCAAGCGACATTTCCGTTTCCGCTGTCGATTTTTTATAAGCGGCGCTTCTTTTAAGATGTTGTAAAGTCGCCTTCACAAAAATGTGCTTAATGCACACATTACGCCTGAGCTTTTTTCTTTATCTGAAAAAGTTTTGCTTTAGTTTTTGTGGAATTTTTGTTTGTCCGTAGCTATTTTTTATTTTAATATTAATGTAGTAATTGCGAATAGTGCATATATTCAAGGTGTAAAATTCAGCTAAAACACACGACGTATATGCAAGTTGTACAAAAAAATCTTTTTTTATTAGTGTATATTTACTTGTTATCAAAAAAAACATTGTTTTTTCAAAGTAATTTAATAAAAAATTAAAGAAAATTCTATCGCCTTAAAGTTAAATATAGTGTAAAATACATTTTATTGAATGGCAAGAAGATATTGTTTGGGTTAATAAGTTAATAACAATTGGCTTACAAATCTATTTATAATTAATGTCTTAATAATTAAATTGCCTTCATTTCACTTTTAAGGAGGATATAAAAGATGAAAAAATTACTTGCACTTTTACTCGTATTAGTATTATCAATGGGCTTAATGGCAGCTTGCACAAGCGAGCCTGCAGAAAGCACAGCACCTGCAACAGAGACACCTGAAGCAGAAGAGGAAGCACCGGCAGAAGACGCAGCACCTGCAAACGATATTAACGCAGCAGTTTTCTACTATAACTACACAGATGTTTATATTTCATCAGTTCGTTCAGCACTTGATGCTAAACTTGATGAAGCCGGCGTAACATACAACAACTATGATGGTGCTGGAAACCAAGCAACACAAACTGACCAAATTAACACAGCAGTTACAAATGGTGCTAACTTCTTAATAGTTAACATCGTTGAAAATGCTTCACCTGATGCAGCACAAGCAGCAGTTGATTTGGCAAAAGAAAACAATATCCCTATCGTTTTCTTTAACCGTGAAATATCACCTGACGTAGTAAATAGCTACGAGCAATGCGCATTTATTGGCACAAACACACAAGAAGCCGGCAAAATGCAAGGCGACATGATTGGCGATTTCTTAATTGATAACTATGATGAAGTTGACCTTAACGGCGACGGCACAATTTCTTATGTTATGTTCAAAGGCCAAGAGGGTAACCCTGAAGCTGAGTACCGCACACAATTCGGCGTTGAGAATGCTAACGCTAAATTGACAGAGGGTGGCAAACCTGAACTAATGTTCTTCGAGGAAGGCAACTCAGACCTTTACTATGTAGACCAAGGCGGCAACTGGTCAGCTCAAGCTGCTAATGACTACATGAGCACATTCCTTTCACAATATTCAGAAGCAAACGGCAACATGATTGAGCTTGTTATTGCTAACAACGACGGCATGGCAGAAGGCGCAATCTCAGCACTTAACACAGCAGGCTACAACACAGGCGAAGAAGGTTCATACTCAATTCCTGTATTCGGTGTTGACGCAACTGAGAGTGCACAACAACTTATTGCTGATGGCAAAATGACAGGTACAATTAAACAAGACGCTGACGGCATGGCTGAGTCTGTTGCAATATTCGTAAGAAATATTCAAGCAGGCGAAGATTTCATGGCAAACACAGATTCATTAATAATTGATGAAGATGCAGTTATGGTTCGTGTACCTTACAGCCCATACACAGGCTGATAAAATTTAACGCAATACCAACAAAAATTGTAGGGGCCTTAAAGCCCCTACAATTTTACATGTTTAGTAAATTTAGGCACAGCGGAAAGGGTTGGTTTATATTATGCAAAGTGCATTGTTGGAAATGAAAGGCATTAGCAAAGAATTCCCAGGTGTAAAAGCGCTTGATAATGTATCTCTTAGTGTAAAGCCCGGAACTGTACACGCACTTATGGGCGAGAATGGCGCAGGCAAATCCACTTTGATGAAATGTCTTTTTGGCATTTATCACAAAGATGAGGGAACCATTATTATTGACGGCAAAGAGGTAAACTTCAAGAACTCTAAAGAAGCACTGGAAAACGGAGTGGCCATGGTGCATCAAGAGCTGAACCAAGCGCTTTCACGCAGTGTTATAGACAATTTATGGCTTGCCAGGTACCCTAAAATTGCAGGCCTTGTTGTAAACGAGGGCAAAATGCTTCGTGATACAACAGAAATATTCGAGAGCATTAATGTTTCGGTTAACCCTAAGGCAATAATGTCCACACTGCCTGTTTCTAAAAGGCAGATGGTAGAAATTGCAAAGGCAGTTAGCTATAATTCTAAAATAATAGTTTTTGATGAGCCAACTTCATCGCTTACAGAGACAGAAGTTGAGCACCTTTTTAAAATTATTGACATGTTAAAAGAAAAAGGTTGCGGAATAATTTATATAAGCCATAAAATGGAAGAGATTTTAAGAATTTCTGACGAAGTTACAATTATGAGAGACGGAGCTTGGGTGGCAACACGCCCTGCAAGCGAGCTTACAATGGAAGAAATTATTAAGCTTATGGTTGGCCGAGAGCTGACAAACCGTTTCCCTGAAAAGAAAAACACTCCCTCTGAAGTTATATTAGAAGTTGAGAATATGAGCGGCAAGTATACAAACTTGAAAGGTGCAAATTTTAACCTTAGAAAAGGTGAAATTTTGGGCGTTGCAGGGCTTGATGGCTCAGGCAGAACAGAGCTTTTGGAAAATTTGTTCGGCAATATGACAAGGGAAAGCGGCACAATAAAACTTCATGGTAAAAATATAACAAATAAAAACCCGAAAATGGCTATTAAAAACGGTTTTGCACTTTTAACCGAAGAGCGAAGGGCAACAGGGATTTTCGGTGTTTTAGACATTAAAGAAAATACTGTTGTATCAAACTTAAAAAATTACCTGTTAGGTGGTTTTGTTTTAAGTGAAAAGAAAATGAAAAAAGATGTTGATTGGTCAATAAATGCAATGCGTATTAAAACACCAAGTGAAAAAACGCAAATACGCTCGCTTTCAGGCGGTAACCAGCAAAAAGTAATTATTGGGCGCTGGCTATTAACAGAACCTGAGGTGTTGTTGCTTGACGAACCAACAAGGGGTATTGATGTTGGTGCAAAGTACGAAATTTATCAGCTTATTAACGATTTGGCACAAAAAGATAAAGGTGTAATAATGGTTTCTTCTGAAATGCCTGAGCTTTTGGGTGTTTGCGACAGAATAATTGTTATGTCTAACGGCAGGGTTGCGGGCGAAATTGACGCGAGCACCGCAACGCAAGAAGAAATTTTGACACTGGCGGCAAAATTTGTTTAGAAAGCAAGTTCCTTTGTAAAACCGGATAAATTTTTAATTTAAAACATGGTTAAATATTTTTGCCGAGCTTGTGTTATCAAAATTCTATTTTCGGCAAGTAACAGGAGGAAATGATATGCAAAATCCAATTACTACAAAAGGTAGCGAAAAAACTGCTTGGGACAGCAAAAAAATTATAGACACACTGTTAAATAATGCACTTTTCATTTTCATGTTCATAGCAATAATTTACATTGCGGTTGTGAATGAAAACTTCTTGCAACCGGCATCTATTATTAACATAATAAGCCAAACAGCAGCGTACTTGCCTGCGGCACTTGGTATAGCAGGGTGTATTGTCCTTGCCGGCACTGACCTTTCGGCAGGCCGTGCAATAGGCCTAACAGCATGTATAAGTGCTTCTATGTTACAAGTTGTTGATTATGCGGCAAAAATGTGGCCGGGCCTTGGCGTTGTGCCAATTCCGCTTGTAATAATAATTGTTATGATAATTGGCGCTTTAATAGGTAGCTTTAATGGTTTTTTCATTGTAAAATTTAAGTTGCACCCATTTATAGTAACACTTGCAACACAGTTGATTTTATACACTTTCTTGCTTTTGTACGTTTCAATGGGCAACAATAACGGCGTTGCAATTTCAAACCTTGACAAAAGCTATACAGATTTTGTCAAGGGAAGCATCCTTTCAATAGGCGGCACTGCCATACCGAACTATGTGTGGTTTGCACTTATTCTTTCGGGCATAATGTGGTTTGTTTGGAACAAAACAACTTTCGGTAAAAACATGTTTGCTCTTGGCTCTAATGAAGAGGCAGCTAGGGTATCGGGCGTTAATGTATTTAAAACAACTATTTTGGTTTTTGCACTTGCCGGCGCACTTTACGGCTTCACCGGTTTTATCGAGGGCGCACGTATCGGCTCTAACACAGCTAACACAGGCTTGAACTATGAACTTGACGCGATTGCAGCCTGCGTTATCGGTGGTGTTTCTTTCGTTGGTGGTGTTGGTAAAATACGCGGCGTTATAATAGGTGTTTTAATGTTACGTCTTATTTTTATCGGCCTAACAATGATTAATGTACCTCAAGATTTACAGTATTTGATAAAAGGTGGCATAATCTTATTTGCTTGTGCACTTGATATGAGAAAATATCTTGTTAAGAAATAAAGTGAACTTGTTATTGCATAATAAATGCGGTTAGTTTTTAATATTCATACGCAAAGCAAAGTACCCGAACTAAAAGGATTCCTTTTAGTTCGGGTGCTTATTTTTTAATATTTGCGTAAAACTATTACAAAACAGTGTTGTTACAAGCATAAACAACAATTGCAACCGTGAACAAAATTATGAACGAGGTTATCATTGCCAGAAGCACCTTGGAATAGCCCTTTGGTACTATTTCGTCCATGGCATCTAACTTTTTCATTATTGGGTGCAAACTTACATAATATAAAGAAATTGAAGGTATTAGTGCAATTGATACCCAAAATTTTGTTGTGTCGTCTGCAAACAATAAAATTATAAACAATAGTACAACAAAAATTGCCTTACTGTTTGCAACCCAGTTTGCCATATATTTAGAAAAAAGCCTAGATTTTTCGTCGCTTTGTGAGTTTCCCCAATGTTTAAAAACACTTACTGCATTTCCATATTTAAAATCAGGCTTAAAATAAATAATTAAAACATTTGCTAGCTCTAAAATTATAAACAGCACAATTGCCACATCTAAAACATTCATCATTAATTTCCTTCTTCGTCAAATATTTTTCGCTTTTCCGTAGAGTTCACAAAAAGGTCCAATAGACCGTCTTTATCGCCATCGCTCAGCTTATCTCGCAAATTGCCCAGTGCAACAGTAAATTTGTCTATTTCGTCCAAAAGTGCAACTTTGTTGCATAAAAACAGCTCTGCCCACATAGGTGCATTTATTTTTGCTATCCTTGTCAAGTCCCTAAAACTATCGCCCGTGTACTTATGTATGTCATTATTATCGGAACAAACCATTAAACTTACCGCAATTGCGTGTGTCAATTGGCTAAGGTATGCAATCATTTTATCATGTTCTGCGCATGAAAGTATAGAAATATTGTTAAATTTTAGCAATTTTCCAAGTGAAATTGCAAAATCAATACTTTCCTGTGTATTTTTCTCTGTTGGAACAACAATATAATTTGCATGCAAAAACATATTATTGTCTGCATTTGATACGCCGCTTACCTCCTTTCCGGCCATGGGGTGAGCGGCAATAAATTCAACGCCGTTTGGTAATAAACTTTGTATTTCCTGGGTAATGCCGCTTTTAACACCGCAAACGTCCGTAACAACAGTTCCACGGCAAAATAAATGTGAATTTTCCCTGACCCATAACACACAGTCTGACGGGTAGAGTGCCAAAACAATTACTTGTGCACTCTCAATGTACTTTTCGCAATTATGTGTGCCGCCCGAAGTTATCATGCCGCTTTCTAATGCAAAATCAATTGCTTTTTTGTCTTTGTCAATTGCAAAAACTTCTTTGCCTGCCTTTGTCAAAGCAAGGGCATAGCTTCCGCCCAAAAGCCCAAGGCCTACTATACAAAACCTTTGCTGCGTTACGCTCATTATAATCTCCATTCTGTGCACAGCACATATAACTTTGAAAATCTCCGTACATAATGGAGATTTTGGGCCTGGCTAAACGGCACGCAATATATATTGTTAGTGCAATTTTTACGCCACGGCTACTTAATTAAAAGTAGGCCTACTCAATAATTTCAACACAGCAGCCAAGGCTTCTTAAGTGCTGGAAAAACATGGGGTAACTTTTGTTAACATCTTGTGCGTTTTGCATTGTGCAAATAAAATTTTCACTGCCAAAAGCGCACATAATTGCAACGCAAATGGCCATAACAATTCGGTGGTCCCCGTGTGAAGTAAGGTTGTTTGCCGAATGGAACTGTTGCCCACCGTCAATATAAATGTTGTTTTCGTCGCTTGTTACTTGTACACCAAGTTTTTTAAGCTCGCACTCCATTGCAAATATTCTGTCGCTCTCTTTAATGCGAAGACGTGCGGCGTTTTTTATGTGTGTTTTGCCACCACAAAAAAGCCCAAGAACTGTTAATATTGGGCCAAGGTCAGGGCAATTTGCAAGGTCAATTTCGGTGCCCGTCAATTTACTTTGATAAGCGTGTATAGTAATGCTTTCGTCTTTTTCACGCATGTCATCAAGCCTTGCGCCACACTTTTCTAATATGCTGAAAATTACATCGTCGCCTTGAAGTGATTTGGCGCGCATGCCCTGCAGTTTTATGCGCGAGCCCTGCGCACTGTTGCAAGCTGCAAGCACTGCCCAAAACGCAGCCTGAGAGCAATCTGCCTCCACAGAGTAATTACACGGTTTGTAATGTTGGTTACCTTTAATACCTATTGTATAATTATTTAACCATGTGATGTAAACACCAAAGTCTGCCATTGCACAAATAGTCAAATCTACATAACTTCGGCTTTCAAATGGCGGTGTAATTTTAATTATACTGTCTTTTTCTAAAAGTGGCAATGCGAATAAAAGCCCACTTATAAATTGGCTGCTAACGCTTCCGTCAATTACATACTCGCCACTTTTTATTGCGCCGTTTATATAAATGCCTTCTTCGCTTTGCACAAAAGGTAGGCCGAAATTTTCAAATATTTGCCTGTAAATGTGCTGTGGACGCTGTGGCAATTTGCCATGACCTTTAAATGTAACTGGCGCATTTGTAAGGCTGAAAAGTGGTATAAGAAAGCGCAATGTACTGCCGCTTTCGCTGCAGTCTGCAACATCGCTGACAGGGGCAAAAGCAGCAAAGTTGTTTACAGTGCCATTTTGGGCGGCAGTGCAGCTTACAGCGCTATTTGTATAGTGGCAGTTTTCAGAATTTTTTGCAGGCATGTCACTGCTTTCACCGGCAAAATCGTGAGAATTGTCATGGTTAACATGAGGACTATGCTGAGCTTGCGAAAAAGCACCTTTAATTTCTGCGGTGCATGTGTTGTCATCATAGGCAATGTTGGCGCCCAAAAGGCGCATGCAGCGCATTGTTGCAAGCATGTCGTCAGAGGCAATTATGCCGCTGACTGTGCTGTGCCCACATGAAAGAGAGGCACAAATAAGTGCCCTGTGTGCCATGCTTTTGCTGGGTGGCACATTAATAGTTCCGCCACAAAAGCCGCCCTTTATTATAGCTTGCAATTTATTGTACACCCCACTTTAAAAATAATGGCAAATATAATTTTTCCATTAGTCAAAATTATATTTCGCGCTCAATTACGCCTGCAATGCCTTTGCACTTTTGAACAAGAGCCGCAAATTTATCGGGCCTGAGTGTTTGGGCTCCGTCGCTAAGTGCCTTTTCAGGGCAGCGGTGCACCTCAATAATAAGCCCGTCTGCGCCGGCCGCAACGGCGGCAAGCGACATGCTTTCAACATACCTGTAATTGCCCGTTGCATGGCTTGGGTCAATAATAATTGGCAGGTGTGTTTTCTCTTTTAGTATGGGAATTACAGATAAATCAAGAGTGTTGCGTGTGTACTTTTCGAACGTTCTAATTCCACGCTCGCACAAAATTACATTGCTGTTGCCGTTTGCCATAATGTACTCTGCGCTCATAATCCACTCTTCAATAGTGTTTGCAAGGCCGCGCTTTAGTAAAATGGGCTTTTTAAGCTTGCCAAGTGCCTTCAAAAGCTGAAAATTTTGCATGTTTCGCGCACCTATTTGTATTAAATCAACATATTCTTCAAACTCTTCAATCTTTTCCTCACTCATAAGCTCGCTTACAATGGGCATGCCTGTTTTTTCTCTGGCGGCAACCATTGCAAGAATGCCTTCGGTGCCCATGCCTTGAAACGCATAGGGGCTTGTACGTGGTTTATAGGCGCCACCACGAAGCATACAGCCGCCGGCATTTTTAACCTCTTGCGCTATATCAACTGTTTCGTCAAGGCCCTCTATACTGCACGGCCCACCTATTATAACAATTTTTTCTTTCCCACCAACTTTAATGCCGCCAACGTCAATGACAGAATCTTCTGCATGAAATAGCCTGTTTGCCTTTTTGAATGGTTCGCTGACACGTTGAACATTGTCGACATATGGGTTTGCCAGCACCTGTTTTTCGTCTACAATAGTGGTGTCGCCAACAAGGCCAAAAACGTTGTAGTCGGTACCTTTTATCATTGTAACTGAAAGGCCTTTTGCCTCGAAATCTTTGATAATCTTATCCAGCTCTGCCGTTGGGGTACCTTTTTTTGTACTAATAATCATTTATCTTTCTCCTCAGTGCGTATAAATTCATAAATTGCCTTTATTGCATTAACATATCCATGCTTACCCTCGCCTATAAAATGCCACTTACATGCAAGGCCGGCATAGCTTATTTGCCTGAAATCTTCGCGCTTTTTAACGTCGCTTATATGCACTTCCGCACACGGTAACCCCACAGCTTTAAGTGCGTCTAAAATTGCAATGCTTGTGTGGGTGTACGCCGCCGGGTTTATAACAATGGCATCGTATTTATTATAAGCCGCTTGTATAGTATCAACAATTGAACCTTCGTGGTTACTTTGAAAAAAATGCGTTTCAACGCCAATTTCATTTGATTTTGCCTCTATATAATTCTCAAGTTCGCTAAGCGTAAGTGTGCCGTAAATTTCGGGCTCTCTAATTCCAAGCATATTAATATTAGGCCCGTTAATAACAAGTATTTTCATATATAGCCCCCATTATCCTGTTAACTGTGTTTTGCTCGGTCTCATTGTTTTTTACAGTAACATCGGCGGCGCGCTTGTATAAGCTATGGCGCTTATTATAAAGTTGTTCTACATCTGCCGCAGTTTGGGAAAGTGGCCGCCCTTTGCCTGTCTGTAATTTTTCAAGTTCTCTGTCTATAAAAAAAATTGTGCTATTCTGTTGCAAATTTTGCACGTTATTTTCGTTTAAAATAACGCCGCCGCCCGTTGAAATTACAAGCGATGATTCACGGCTTAATTCCGCACAAATTTCGCTCTCTACTTCTCTGAAATAAGCCTCGCCCTTTGTTTTAAAAAGCTGTGAAATTGAACAGCCAACTCGCTGTACAATAAGCTCGTCCATGTCGCAAAACTTTCTGTTTAAACTTTGTGCCAAAAGTGCACCAATGTGTGATTTTCCGCTTCCGGGCATGCCTATAAGTGCAATATTTGTCATGTCAGCACCCATTTTTGTTATTACAGTGTTAATTTTTTGCTCGTCTATATGTACGCCTGTAAAAATTTCTGATGCATATTTTGCCTGTGCAACAAGCATTGAAAGCCCGCTTGCAACCTTTAAATGTCGCTGTTTTGCACATTGTAACAACAGTGTTCTGGCAGGGTTATATATAACGTCAACGGCTGCTGTTAAATTGGGCAAAATAAAATGCTCACCTTGCTTTTTTAAAAGGTTAATGGGTGCATTGCCGTTGTTTGGGTACATGCCTGAAGGCGTGGTGTTTATTAAAACTTGTGTTTCGTCTTTGTACTCTGCCTGTTCGTACGTTAAAAATTCAACAGGGCATGAAGAAGTTGAAAACTCAGAAAATTCGTTGCTTTTTTGCGCGCTTCTACTGACAACAGAAACACTTTTTGCGCCATTTTGCATTGCAACACAAATGGCTGTTAAGCACGTGCCGCCTGTGCCAAGCACCATAACATGCTTATCTGCAAGTGAGATATCTGCGCGTTTGAGCATGTATTCAAAGCCGTTATAATCTGTGTTGTGCGCTTGCAATTCGCCGTTTTTGTTTACAATTGTATTGACGGCGCCAACTTGTGCTGCCTGTGGGCTTATATACTTACAATATTGCATAACATTTTTTTTGTACGGAATTGTCACGTTTATGCCTTTAAAGTTTGCACTTTGCATAAACTTATGAAATTCCTCTTCGGTGGGAAGCGGAGTTATGGCATAGTTGTAGTTGCAAAATAGCCCATGTATTTGTTTTGAATAGCTGTGTGCCAGGCTTTTGCCAATAAGGCCGTATTCCATTTATAGCTTCCCCCTTTTATTTTTTATATTGTTATTGTCTTGCCCAATTGCCAGCTTGTGCCGCATTGCATTGTTATAACATCTGCTATGCCCAGCGCCACAAGGCTGTCTTGAACAACACGTGCCCTGTGGACAATGCATGGGTCATGCCTACCGCTAATTTGAAGCGTGGCGTTTTGCATTGTGGCGAAGTCAACTGTTTGCTGTTTTTTGTAAATACTGGGCGTTGGCTTTATTGCAGTGCGCAAAATAATTGGCATTCCGTTTGTAATTCCGCCGTTTATGCCGCCGTTGTTATTTGTTCTTGTCATAATTTTTTCGGGTGCACTGTCTTCATCAATATAAAAACTGTCGTTTGCGGTGCTTGCACGCATGCCTGCAATGGCAAAACCTGTGCCAAACTCAACGCCCTTAACGGCAGGCATACTAAAAAGCAGTTGTGCCAGCACGCTTTCCATGCTTGAGAAAAAAGGCTCTCCAATGCCGGGGGGCAAGCCTGTTATACAAGTTTCAAGCACACCGCCAACACTGTCGCCTTCATCTGCAGCTTTTATAATTTCGCTCATCATTTTTTCGCCGGCGTTTTTGTCTATAACGGCAAAGTCGTCTGTAATTGCATTAAGTTTTTCTATTTGTGCTTCCAACTTTTGCGCGTTTACTGAAAAAGGTGCATCTTGTACACAAGCGCAACTAAGCATGTGTGTTGCAATTTTAACATTTTTTGTTTGCAACATATGCAAAAATATACTTCCTGCCGTAACAATGGGCGCAGTTAAACGGCCGCTAAAGTGGCCACCACCGCGAACATCTTGGAAACCCTTGTATTTTGCATACGCCGTATAATCGGCATGGCCGGGGCGCAGCAAATTTGCGGTTTTGTCGTAATCTTTGCTTTTTGTGTTTGCGTTTTCAATGCAAAATGCAATTGCTGTGCCCGTTGCAAAGCCGTTTTTTACGCCTGACAAAAATGTCACTTTATCGGCCTCGTGCCTTTTTGTGCTTGCGCTGCCCTTTGCACGGCGTTTGTCCATTTGCGTGGCAATAAACTCTTCGTCAATTTGCACACCGGGTGCAACGCCGTGTAAAACACCGCCAATTGCCGGGCCGTGGCTTTCGCCAAAAAGCGTAAAAGTTATTGCACTGCCGAAGGAATCACGCATAAATTGCACCCCCAAAAATAAAATTAAATAGCAATTTCAATTATTTTTTTAACATCTTCAAAGCTTACTGTGTCAAAACGAAATTCACCTAAATTTGAAACTTTTACAATTTTTATGTTGTTTGCGCCTGCTTTTTTATCGTGGCAAACGTACTTAAAAATATCTTGTGCAGCACAAGGCGTTTTAGTGGGCAAATTTAGCTTTTTTAAAATAGCTCTCGTGCGATGTTTAAGTTTGTTGTCTTCAATCATATACAACATACCAAGGCCGACACACTCGCCATGGTACAGTTGCCCAAGCCCACATGCGCTTTCAATTCCATGGCCAATTGTATGCCCAAAGTTTAATGCAGCACGCACGCCGCTTTCTGTCTCGTCCTCTTCAACTATTTGCTTTTTAATGTATAAGCTTTTGTAAATTATTTGCTCAATATTTTGTGATATTTCACCATTTTCAAAAAGCTCAAAAAGCTCTTTGCTTGCAATAAGCCCTGCTTTAAGCGCCTCTGCAAGGCCTTGTGCATACTGGCGTTTGCTTAAAGTTTTAAGCGTATCTGTGTCTATCACAACAAGTTTAGGCTGGTGAAATGCACCGACAATGTTTTTTGTATCGTCTAAATTCACGGCAACTTTGCCGCCAATGGAAGAGTCTATTTGTGCGAGCGTTGTAGTGGGGCAATTTATGAAATCCACACCGCGCATGTAAGAACTTGCAACAAAGCCGGCAAGGTCGCCCACAACACCGCCGCCAACTGCAATTACGGCGTCTTTTCGTGTGAAATTATGCTTTATCATTTGCCGCAAAAGCACAGAATAAGTCTCAATGCTCTTAGATGCTTCGCCTTGCTCTACTGTGAAAATATAGCCGTTTTCGCATTGCTTTTGCACGTTTTGTGCATATTCTTTAGGCACGCCACTGTCTGTTACAATAAGCACTTTTCTGTTTAAATTTATAAGCTTGCCAACGTTTTGCAGTGCACCTGCTTTAATAATAACGTCATAGCTTCTTTTACCAAGGTTAAGCCGTAATTTCATGCACATTTAGCCCTCCGAATATGTCTTTAATTTTTATAGCGCACTGATTTTAGAATAAACACCTAACAAGCGTATGGTATTGCAATTTGCCCTTAATGCGTCTATAAGCTCGCTTCCGGGTGTGCCTACAAGTTCTGTGTAAAAATAATATTCCCACGATGCGTGTGGTATGGGCCTGCTTTTTATGCATTCCATATTATAGCCGAACGCCGCAATTTTTTGCACAATATTTGATAAACTTCCAACTTCGTGCTTTGTAGTAAAAAGAAGGCTGAAGCGGCTGTTGTTTTTGCCGGCTTCACCATTATTACATGTAGTTGAAGACGCACTTGCTTCGCTTGTGTTTTCTTGCAAATATTCTTTAATATCGCTGCATTTTTCTATTACAATAAAGCGTGTTGTGTTGTCTTTGCTCTCGTTAACATTTTCCATTATCACGTCAAGGCCGTAAAGCTGCGCCGTTTTAGTGCTGGCAATTGCCGCAATACTTTTGTTGCTTGTTTTGGCAACATATTGCGCCGCTATTGCCGTGTTAGGGAAAGTCTCCGCTTTAAGGCCAAGCGCCTTTATCATTTTTGCACTTTGTGAAAGTGCCTGAGGATGAGAAAGAACACTTTTTATGTCGGACAAAACAGCGCCCTTAACACCGAGTAGATTTTGGCTTATTGGTAAGTCAAAAACGTTGCTTACTATTATATTTTGTGTTGCGTAGCATAAATCAAGCACTTCACTTACATCGCCTGCATGGCTATTTTCAAAAGGTAAAACACCGCATGAAACCTCGCCTGTTAAAACAGCGTCGAACACGTCGGCCCAAGTGCCATATGGTGTAAGCGTGCCATGCGGGTAAAGCTCGCCGGCTGCTATGTGCGTAAAGGCACCTTCTGCGCCCTGGTATGCAACCTTGTCAATGCACAGCAGTTTTTTTTGCATTGCACGTGAAAGTGACATGTTATGGCGTATAAAATCCTCGTAGTACTCGCAGTACTCATTATCATTTAAAAGTGCTAAGTTTTTTTTAATAACTTTTTCTTCGCGTGCCGAATCAAGCACAGGTGTGCCTGTGGCCTTTTTATGCAAAGCAACTTGTTTTACTGCGTCCATTCTGCGGCAAAAAAGTTGTGCCATTTCTTTGTCAATAACGTCAATTTCATTGCGCGCTGCCGTTAAAATATCCATATATGTGCTTGTTCCTTTCGTTTATTACATAAAAGGGGTTATTTTGACAATATTTAAATATTATATCATGTTTTATAAGATTTGCATAGATATGAAAAATATAAAACGCAAGCATTTTGGCAACAAAAAACCGCCGCTAAATAAGCGGCGGTAAAATGAATATATATTAGTTCATTATAGCAAGTTCTGTTTCAGGGTCAAACAAGTGCAATTTGTTCATGTTAATTGCAACTTTAATGTCCATGCCGTTTTTAGCTGTGCTTGTTGGCAATACACGTGCTGTTAGGCGATAATCTTTGTATGTTAGGTACAAGTAAATTTCACTACCCATAAGCTCGCTAACCTCAACATTAGCTGTAATTGTTGCCTTGCCGTGTTTTGAAAGGAACTCAGCATCGTCTTTGATATCTTCAGGGCGAATGCCTGCTTTTACTTTTTTGCCTACATATTTTTCCATTTCAGCATTAACTTTTGCAGGGTCAACAAGAAGTTTGTCGCCGCCAAGGTCGATGTAATAATCTGAACCCTCTTTCAAAAGAGTTGCATCAAGCAAGTTCATTTGTGGGCTACCGATGAAGCCTGCAACAAACATGTTGCATGGATTATCGTACAAGTTTTGCGGTGTGTCAACTTGTTGAATAAAGCCGTCTTTCATAACAACAATGCGGTCGCCCATTGTCATAGCTTCTGTTTGGTCATGTGTAACATAAATAAATGTTGTTCCAAGTTTTAAGTGAAGCTTGATAATCTCTGTACGCATGGCTGTACGAAGTTTAGCATCAAGGTTTGATAGAGGCTCATCGAGCAAGAAAACTGCCGGGTTACGAACCATAGCACGTCCTAAAGCAACACGTTGGCGTTGGCCGCCCGAAAGAGCTTTAGGTTTTCTGTCAAGCAAATGCTCTATATCAAGAACTTTTGCAGCTTCACGCACACGTTTTTCAATTTCGTCTTTAGGTGTTTTGCGAAGCTCAAGGCCGAAAGCCATGTTTTTGTAAACTGTCATATGTGGGTAAAGAGCATAGTTCTGGAAAACCATTGCGATGTCTCTGTCTTTAGGTGGAACATCGTTAACAAGACGGTCGCCAATGTAAAGTTCGCCCTTAGAAATTTCTTCAAGGCCTGCAATCATACGAAGTGTAGTTGACTTACCGCAACCTGACGGGCCAACAAGGATGATGAACTCTTTGTCTTCTATTTCAAGGTTGAAATCTGAAACAGCTGTTACATCGCCGGGGTAAATTTTGAAAATGTTTTTTAAGCTAATACTTGCCATTGTGAAATTACCTCCAAATTGTAATTAATTGATGTACTTTACAAAGTACAAATAAATTAATATAATGATAACAGAATAAAATGCATATTTAAATGGTAAAATATTGATTAGAGGTGCTTATTATTGATATTTAACTTTTGCAAAGTTTGCAACATTGCTTTTTGCGAAGAAATAAACGGTGAAGAAGATTTTTTTCGCATAATGAACAAAAATGCCGATATATATATATTCAAAGCAAAAGGTGCAACTATAAAAATAGAATTAAACGAAAAAAAACACTTGCTTGAAAACGGCGATTTTTTTGCCACAAAAAACATGCAACTGATGCAAGCAGGTAAAAATGGGTGCTGCAACGAAACGTATGAAAGTGAGATTGCACAGCAAAATAATGGAGCGAGATGTGCCACAAATGATATAAATGCCATTGTAATAGGCCTGACAGGCATTGTGCCAAGCGAGGCAGCAAAAAGCGGAAGCCTACCCATTGTTATCAATGCACAAAATAGCTGTTCACATGCATTAAATGCGGCGTTTGAGAATATTGAAAATGCAACAAATGAAAACGCGGCGCCACATTTTAAAAGCGAGTGCGCTTATGGGCTTTTGTGTGCGCTTGAATGCGCATTTGAAGAGCAAGAAGAGAGTGAAAGTGAAAACGTACCGCTTGTAAACCAAGCAGTAAGCGAAATACACAAAAATTACAGCGGAATATATGGCGTAGAGGAGTTAAGCGATTATTTGGGTGTTAGCAAAAACCACCTTGTGCGTGTTTTTAGCGCAAAAATCGGTGAACCGCCCGGCAAATATCTTACAAAAATACGCATTAATGCCGCAAAGCAAATGCTGTTAAACAGGGACTACTCACTTGATATTGTTGCGGCTATGTGTGGTTTTTCAGGCGCAAATTATTTTTGCAAAGTTTTTAAGAAGTACGAGGGTATTTCGCCAACGCAATACAGGGCACGCAATAGTGATGCGAAGAATAAGAAAGATAGCGTTGAAAATGACGTGCACAAACTTGAACAGGCGCTGTATGTTTAGGAAAGCCGATGCAACCCGGGTTCGGATTATATCGGCTTGGCTAGGAAAGCGCTGCCTGCTATACAATTAACATGTGCAGGCGTGCAGGTGCAATTTTGCGGTGTGGCATATTTGTGGCTGCTTGCCATAAGCCATATAATAAATTATTATTTTATTCATACACTGTTCATTGACAATACTTGCGAAAACAATGTATCCTTAATTAAGTTAAATTTATAAATAAAATATAGTAACAGGAGAGAAATAATGCTAAAGCTAAAAAAATACGCTGTTCCGTATATAGCACAGTTATTACTAGGCATTTTGTTTATTTTCGCGCAGGCACTTGCCTCGCTTGAACTACCTAATATAATGAGTGATATTGTCAATGTTGGCATACAGATGTCGGGCATAACAGAAAAGGCACCCGATGCAATAAGCACACAAAGTTATGAACTTATGACAAGTTTTATGACAGAAGAGCAAAATGAACTTGTAATTAACAGCTATTATACAGCAGAGGGTGAACAGCTGGAAAACATTAGTGCCACATACCCAAATGCGGGCAGTGACACACTTGTTTTAAAGGCAGTTTCGGCCGAGGAAAGAGAAAAACTTGACAGCGCATTTTCAACGGCAAGCTATGCAATTACACTTATGGCACAGCAAATGAGCGAGGGCGCGGCGCAAGGCAATGCCCCCGATACAGACGGTGCAAGTTCAGACATATCACAGTTGCACGCAATGTTGCCGCTTGTTGCACAAATGCCACAAGAGACAGTTGATGATTTTATATCACAATCTTTGATGACCGACGAGTTAATGCGTGAAAACGTGGGCGCTGTTTTTGTGAAAAGCTTTTATGAAGAACTTGGCGCAGACACAGGTGCAATGCAAACAAACTATATATTCATAACGGGCATGGAAATGCTGTTTTACTGCATAGTGGTTGCCATTTGCGCTGTTGTGGGTGCGTATTTTCTTGCAAAATTCGGTGCGTCTGTTTCAAGAGACTTGCGCAGAGACGTGTTTAACAAAGTTACAATGTTTACAAGTGCAGAGCTTGACAAATTCAGCACAGCAAGCCTAATAACGCGAACAACGAATGACATTACACAAATTCAGGGCTTTCTCGGCATGGCACTTCGAATGATGTGCTATGCACCGCTTATGGGTATAGGCGGCATAATAATGGCGCTTAGCAAATCAGCATCAATGGCGTGGGTTATTGCACTTGCAGTAATTTGTATGCTGGGGTTAATAGCCGTGCTGTTTGGCTTGGCATTGCCTAAGTTTAAAATTATGCAAACACTTGTAGATAAACTTAACCTTGTAAGCAGGGAAAGCCTAACAGGTATGATGGTAATACGTGCGTTTTCGACGCAAGATTTTGAAGAAGACCGATTTGACAAGGCTAATAAAACACTAACAGGCAACATGCTTTTTGTAAACAGGGCAATGGCATGCATGTTCCCTGCCGTTATGTTTATAATGAATGGTGTAATGCTTGTTATTGTGTGGGTAGGCGCAGGGCAAATAGCAGACAGCGCCCTACAAGTGGGCGATTTAATGGCCTATATGCAATATGCAATGCAAGTTGTTATGAGCTTTTTATTCATAAGCATGGTGTTTATAATGATGCCAAGGGCTAGCGTTTCGGCAGAGCGTATAAACGAAGTGTTGACAACAGAAATATCTATTAAAGACGCAAGCGACGCTAAGAGCATAGACAAAGCCGGCGACAAAGAAATTGTGTTCGAAAATGTATCGTTCTCTTACCCGGGCGCCGAGGAGTGTGTGCTTGAAAATATTAATTTTATTGCAAAACCCGGGCAAACAACTGCTTTTATAGGCAGTACAGGCAGCGGCAAAAGCACACTTGTGAACTTAATACCGCGGTTTTATGATGTTACAAGTGGAAGCATAACAATAAATGGTGTTAACGTTAAAGAATTTGCAATGCATGATTTGCGCGAAGCAATAGGTTATGTTCCGCAAAAAGGGCTTCTTTTCAGTGGCGACATCAATTCCAATTTGCGCTACGGAAAAGAGAGCGCAGACGAGCAAACAATTCAAAAAGCCGCCGAAGTTGCACAGGCGATAGAATTTATTGATAAGCTTGATAATAAATTTGAGACAGAGATAAGCCAAGGCGGAACAAACGTGTCGGGCGGGCAGCGCCAGCGCTTATCAATTGCACGTGCGCTTGTGAAAAAAACGTCTATATATATTTTTGACGACACGTTTAGTGCACTGGACTTTAAAACAGATGCAAAGCTTCGCAATGCATTGAAAGGCTATACAGAAAATGCAACAGTGCTTATTGTGGCACAGCGTGTTTCTACAATAATGAACTGTGACCAAATTGTTGTGCTTGATGACGGGAAAATAGTAGGAACCGGAACACACGCAGAGTTGTTAAATAATTGCACCACATACCGCGAAATTGCGGAAAGTCAACTGTCGAAGGAGGAGCTTGCGTAATGGCTGAGAACAACACAACAAAAAGAAAAGAACAGCCGCGTGGCTTTGGCGGTGGCAGGGGTGGCCCGGGTATAATGCCACAGGGTGAAAAGGCAAACAACTTTAAAGGCGCAATGAGAGACCTTGTGAAATATATGAAGGTATATATTCCGCAAATTGCAATAACAATAGTTTGTGCAATTGCAGCTTGTTTGTTTAGTATTGTTGGGCCGTCAATTTTGGGCAATGCCACAACAGAGCTTTACGAGGGTGTAATGAGGATGATTACCGGCACCGGCGGCATTGATTTCGACGCAATTGCCGGCATACTTTTGTTTTTGCTTGCAATTTATATTTTAAGTGCACTTTTAAATTATATACAGGGCTTTATAATGGCAGGTGTAGCAACTAAAATAAGCTATAAAATGCGCAAAGATTTAAGCGAAAAAATCAACAGAATGCCACTGTCTTACTTCGATAAAGTGCCACAAGGCGAAGTGCTGAGCCGCATTACGAATGATGTTGACACTGTGTCACAAACATTAAATCAGAGCTTGTCGCAAATGATAATTGCAATTACAACTGTAATTGGTGTTATTGTTATGATGCTGTCAATAAGCCCTGTAATGACACTTATAGCGTTTTGTGTGCTTCCTATATCTTTTTTAGCACTAAGTTTAATCATAAAGCGCAGCCAGCCCCTTTTTAAAGTTCAGCAAGAGCAAATAGGCAAAGTTAACGGCCACATAGAAGAAATGTACGGCGCACACGTTGTTGTAAAGGCATTTAACGGCGAGAAAAAGAGCATTGACACGTTTAACGCAATAAATGATGAACTTTATCACTCGGCGTGGAAAAGCCAATATTACAGCGGCATGATGATGCCTGTGATGAACTTTGTTGGAAACCTTGGGTATGTTGGCGTTTGTATTTTAGGCGGTTTTCTTGTTTTGCGCGGCAGTATAACTGTTGGCAACATACAAGCCTTTATACAGTATACAAGAAGCTTTACACAGCCATTGCAACAAATTGCGAATGTAAGTAATATTATGCAACAAACAGCCGCAGCGGCAGAGCGCGTGTTTGAGTTTTTGAACGAAGACGAAGAGACGCCAAATGTTGAGAATACGGTAAGCTCTGACAAAATAACGGGCGACGTTGAATTTAAGAATGTTAGTTTCGGCTATGTTCCCGACAAGATAATTATTAATAATTTTTCAAGTTTTATTAATAGTGGCAAGCGCGTTGCAATTGTTGGGCCAACGGGTGCAGGAAAAACAACAATAGTTAAGCTGTTAATGCGCTTTTATGATGTGAACGACGGAAGCATTATGCTTAGTGGTAATGATATAAAGAATTTTAACCGCGAAGACTTACGCGATAGTTTTGGCATGGTGCTGCAAGACACATGGCTTTACAACGGCACAATTATGGAGAATATAAGGTACGGGCGTTTAACTG
This sequence comes from uncultured Bacteroides sp., assembly GCA_964371535.1. Lineage (GTDB taxonomy): Bacteria > Bacillota > Clostridia > Oscillospirales > Ruminococcaceae > Ruthenibacterium. The sequence continues at coordinate 24,888 of CAYJMH010000007.1, read as the reverse complement.
CAACAGACGAAGAAGTTTTAGCTGCGGCAAAAGCAGCACAAGTGCACCACTTTGTGCGGACTATGCCCGATGGCTACAACACTGTTATTAATGAAGAGGCAAGCAATATAAGCCAAGGCCAACGCCAGCTTTTGACAATTGCAAGAACAATAATATCTAACCCGAAAATTCTTATTTTCGATGAGGCAACATCGAGCGTAGACACAAGAACAGAGCTTGCCATACAAAAGGCGATGAATGAGCTTATGAATGGCAGAACAAGCTTTATAATTGCACACAGGCTTTCCACAATTCGTGATGCAGACATAATACTTGTGATGAAAGACGGCGATGTTATTGAAACGGGAAGCCATGACGAGCTGATAGAAAAGGGTGGCTTCTATAAAGATTTGTACGAAAGCCAATTTGCAGGGCCGGATTTGGATAATGACGAGTAGTGAATGCGGGCGATTGTTTTTTCTGTTGAAACGTAAAATATGACACTACTATGTGATTTATTTATTGTTACTTCAAAATGCAAAAAAATAGCATATTTTGAGAATTTATAATATGAGAACAAAAAATATATGGGCGCCTTGTAGTGGTGCCCATATATTTTTTGGTTCAAAAACCTTGTTTTTTTGCAAAAAAATGATATACTAAAAGTAGAAGAATATTAACAAGCTGTTTTTTTGTGGCAACGAAATTTGCAAGTTGCCGCTTAGTTGTGAATGTGAAAGCAGGAGAATATTTTAATGGCTGAAAAAAATGATTATTCCATAGATTTTTTAAACGACTATAATAAATGCCGCGTTATTATTAAAGACGCAGATAATGATGATACTATTGCAGACACAACAGTACTTGAATACCATAAAGATTATCACTCTATTATGGTTAAATTACCTGTGGGTTATAAAGCAAAAACGGGTAAATTTTCTTTGCTTATTTTTACAGCGAATAAAGTTTTAATTTACGGTGGCTCTATAAGAAAAGACTTTAACCTTGGGTTTACCGAAATAGCTTTGCATAGCGGAAAAATTAAAGAAGACAGGAAGGCGCAGCGTTTCCCGATAGATGTTGTTGGAATAGTAAACGGACTTGTTATAGGCGACCAGAAAATAAAACTACGATTGCCGTTTAAGGTAACAGCAGTTAATATAAGTGCAACAGGCATACTTTTGAATACAATGTCTGACTGCTTTTTTAAGGATTCTGTTTTGGAAATAGAAATTGAGATGTATGGGTCTATAACAACACTTTATTGCAAAGTAGTGCGCATGAGAGAGACTGACATGAACACTGCAGATTACGGGTGCAAGTTTATTAACAATTAAAACTTATGAGGTATAAAAAATGAACGATATTCAGTCGAACTTATTTCCTATTTCCATTGACTATTTGTATGAAGGCATGGAAGTAAAAGACGAGATATACAATTATAACGGTAAAGTTGTTTTGCTGGGCAAGGGCTCGGTAATAGACAGTGATAGGATAGAAAAGCTGAAAAGATTTAACGCAGGGAAAAACAGAATTTACGTTTTACCTGAGATAAGAAAGCAGCTTGTTAATAAAAAAGCTACGCGAAGTGAAGCGGAACAACGCGGATATGAGCTTACAACAGGATATACCGAAGTTAAATTGAAGGCAGAGAACATGTTTACGCAAATGCGCTATACAAATAAAGCAGACAAGCGCCAAGCCGAAGAAATAACAGATAATATTGAACAAAAACTTAACACGACTAATTTAGTTGATATATTTAACCTTATAAATGCACCACGCCCTGTTGAAGAATATTTACAGCGCCATTGTATAAACGTTGCATTTTTGAATGGGCTTATGGGCAGATGGCTTAAAATGAGCAAGGCCGATATTGAAGATTTGGTTATGGCAGGGCTTTTGCACGATACAGGAAAGACAATGGTGCCCCAAGAAATACTTAACGCACCGCGAAAACTGACAAAAGATGAGTTTATGGAAGTTCAAAAACACCCTATTTACTCATACAACCTTTTAAGCGAGGGCAAAGTTTTCTCAAACAATGTTCGCTTTGCGGCACGTCATCACCACGAAAAAGTTGATGGCACAGGCTACCCTGACAAGCTGAGGAGCGACGACATCTCTATTTTCGCGAAGATAACTTCTATATCCGATGTTTACGATGCAATGGCAAGCAAGCGCAGTTATAAGGACTCTTGCAACCCGCTTGAAATACTTACACAATTTTCTAACGGAGAGTTTAACGGCTTTGACAAAAAAATGCTAAAAGCGTTTTTGCAAAAAATGCCGGCGCAGTTTGTTGGCAAAACAGCGCTTATGAGCAATGGCGAAATAGGAATTATAGAGTACATTATGCCCAACGACATAATCCACCCAATAGTAAGGGTGGGCGAGGTTGTGCGCCAGGCAGGTGAAGGCTTTGAGTGCGTGCAAATTATTGTTGATGATGTGAAGAATTTTGAGTCTGAGCTTGGCGAAGTGAAAATACCGAATTAAGTAAGAGGTTTAATAATTTGATTGGAACAATTGTAAATGCACTTGCAATAATTGTGGGCGGCACAGTTGGCATGTTTTTAAAAAAGCACATTAATTTGGCCTATGAGGAATCTTTAAACAAAGCGCTTGGCGTGGCAGTTTTAATAACAGGTTTAAACGGTGTAATAACGTCAATGATACAAGTAGGGGAAAGCGGCTCGCTCACAAGCTCGGGCGAGCTTGTGCTTATTATAAGCCTTGTGCTTGGCGTTTTGTGTGGCGAAAAACTTGCCCTAGACGACAAACTATTGAATTTAGGCGCAAAAATTGAAAAAAAAGTAAATTTGTCGGGTTTTGGCAAAAGTTTTGTCAATGGCTCGCTTATTTATTGTGTGGGCGCAATGGCAATAATTGGCGCTGTAAACGACGGTTTTGGTGACCCATCAACGCTGTACATAAAAAGTATGCTCGACGGCATTTCAAGTGTGGTGCTTGGTGCAACACTGGGGCCGGGCGTAATTTTTTCTTCTGTGCCGGTTTTTTTGTACCAGGCTTCTATATCGCTGTTTGCAGGCTTTTTGCAGCCACTTCTTGGCACACAGCTTATGGGGCAAATTTGCGCTGTGGGCTTTAGCCTTGTTATTTGCATAGGCTTAAATTTTATTGGCATTGCAAAAATAAAAACTGCAAACATGCTGCCGGCGCTTTTAGTGCCGCCAATATGGTATGCTATTAGTTTTTTTGTCTTGTAAAGCCGTCTAAAACCTCAATAAGCGCAAATTTCACTTCAAAATCAGTCTTTAAAACTTGCTTTTGTTCAATTGAAAAAACTTCCATGCCCTCACTGCTACTTGCCGCAGGCAGGCACAAAGCGGGATATAGTACGCAAAACCAGTTTTGGCCTGTGGCGTTTCCTATCTCTATGCGCAGTGCATTATATTCGCCGGCCGGAAGTGTAAAGCCGTCATATATTTTGCTGTCAAAATGCATTTTTCCAAGCTCAACGTTTACGGCGTAGTTATACCCATGCTCTTTCACAACATTAGTTGCAGTGTATTCCATTGCATATTTAAGGCCACTTGCGGCATCAAGCGCCTGATCTAACGAGTTGACGTCGCTAAAAATACTGCCATATTCGTTTAATATCTCATCTCTAACGGCAAGTTTCAGTGCTTGGTCTTCGTCGCTGTCTGAGTTTGCAAGTACATGCAAACGCAATGTCTGTGCACGTATTTCATCGCAATTTTGTGCAAAAGCTGTAAACTGTGTTAAAAATATTGCAAGTATTATGCCTGTAAGTATTGCTAGTTCTGCTTTTTTCATATTATTAAATAACCCCTTAATTCATTTGTGCGTTTATTATGTAAATGAATTGTGGGCGTTTTTTTATGTTTTTATTCAAATTATTTTAGACTTAAAAGCTAAGCTGAAAAACCACTAAAACAAATATGGCGCCGTGACAGAATAAGAACTGCCACGGCGCCATATTACTATTTTTTTAAGCCTTGCAAGGCATATAATACCACTTAAATGCCAAAAGCCAAAATTTTATTAAACACAAAATTATGATAGGGTAATTAAAAATTACTCAGCTTTGCAGGCAATCGCTTCCACTTCGCACAGCACATTTTTTGGCAAAGTTTTAACAGCAACACAGCTTCTTGCCGGTTTGCTTGTCATATACTTTGCATATACTTCGTTAAATGCGGCAAAATCGCCCATGTCGCTTAAAAAACAAGTTGTTTTAATAACACTGTTTAAGTCGGCGCCACCGGCCTCTAAAACTGCTTTTAAGTTTTGCATAACAAGCTCTGTTTGCACAGTTATGTCATTTTCGGCAATTTCGCCTGTTTTCGGGTCAAGCGGTATTTGCCCGGATGTAAAAACTAAATTGCAAAATGTTTTGCCCTGTGAATATGGGCCAATTGCGCCCGGTGCATTTTTTGTTTCAATTGTACCTATCATTTTTTGTCTCCATCCTATTAATTTAATAAGCTACGCCTTGTTCTGTCATTGCCTGTGCAACTTTTAGGAAGCCTGCAACGTTTGCACCAACCATTAAGTTGCCCTCAACACCGCACTCTTTGCTTGCCTCAAAGGCACTTGCAAAAATGCCTTTCATTATATTTTGCAAGCGCTCGTCAACTTCCTCAAATGTCCAAGACAGGCGAAGTGAGTTTTGGCTCATCTCTAGGCCTGACGTTGCAACGCCGCCTGCGTTGGCCGCTTTTGCAGGGCCATACAGCACGTTGTTTTTAAGGAACACTTCAACTGCGCCCGGTGTAGATGGCATGTTAGCGCCTTCGCATACGGCAAGCACACCGTTTTTGACAAGTGTTTTTGCGCTCTCTTCATCAAGCTCGTTTTGTGTTGCACTTGGCAGTGCGATGTCACAAGGTATTGTCCAAATGCCGCTGCAACCCTCTTTGTATTCGGCGGTAGGCACTTCTTTCACATATTCGCTAATGCGTGCACGGCGGTTTAGCTTAATGTCTTTAACAATGTCAAGTT
>CAYJMH010000007.1:0-19910 GCA_964371535.1 uncultured Bacteroides sp. | reverse complement strand
TCTTTGTCATAAATATAACCTGCCGAGTCAGAAAGTGCAACAACTTTTGCGCCAAGTTGTGTAGCTTTCTCTGTTGCAAAAATTGCAACGTTGCCGCTGCCTGAGATAACAACTGTTTTGCCACTGAAGCTGTCGTTTTTCATTTTGCTCAGCGCTTCTTGTGTGAAGTAGCAAAGGCCATAACCTGTTGCTTCAGGGCGCACAAGGCTGCCGCCGTATGTTAAACCTTTGCCGGTTAAAACGCCGGTAAACTCATTGCGAAGACGTTTGTACTGCCCAAACATGAAGCCGATTTCACGGCCGCCAACACCTATGTCACCCGCAGGCACGTCTGTGAATTGGCCAATATGCTTTGAAAGCTCTGTCATGAAGCTTTGGCAAAAGCGCATTACTTCTGCGTCAGACTTTCCTTTTGGGTCGAAGTCAGAGCCGCCTTTGCCGCCGCCCATAGGCAAGCCTGTCAAGCTGTTTTTGAAGATTTGCTCGAAACCAAGGAACTTAATAACAGATGCACTAACACTTGGGTGAAAGCGCAGACCACCCTTATATGGCCCTATTGCAGAGTTGAACTGCACACGGTAGCCGCGGTTAACTTGTACATTGCCATTGTCGTCTACCCAAGACACGCGGAAATGAATAAGCCTTTCAGGCTCAACAAGGCGTTCTATAACACCGTTCTCTTGCAAATCCGGGCGCTTCTCTACAATAGTTTCAAGGCTCTCTAAAACCTCTTCAACTGCTTGCAAAAATTCAGGCTCGTTTGCATTTCTTGCACATACATCGCTGTAAACTTTGCTTAAATATTCATTTTTAAACATTTACTATCCCCTCTTTCTTTTATCCCATGCAACTTCCAACTAAGTTACTATAAATAATAGTATATATTTTTATAGTGTGAAATTCAACATTATTTCAATAAAATATAAGATTACACAAAAAAAGCATATATATTTACTTTTTATTGACAATATTTATATAGCGTTTATAATAATATTAACATATTTATTGTGTTTTTCTAAAGGAGTGGAAAATATAATGTCTTTAAACAAAAATATTATGCCGGTGCTTATTGGTGCTGATATGAACTGTTATTCCGTTGCAAGGGCGTTTCACGAGGCCTACGGCGTGAAGTCGAATGCTTTTGGCCGCTGGGCCATGGGCGAAACCATGTACAGCAAAATTGTGGACTTTACACCGGTGCCGGATATAGACAATGCACCCACATTGCAAAGCGTTATCACTCAGTTCGCAAATAAGCACGAAAATGCAACGTGCATTGTGCTTGGCTGCACAGACGATTATGCGAGCCTGCTTATTGACATAAAACACAACTTGCCCAAAAATTGCATTGTGCCATATATTGCGCCGGAACTGCGTGATAAGCTTGTAAGCAAGGCACAGTTTTATAATATGTGTGACGAGCACGGCATTTTTTACCCAAAGACAAAGTGTGCAAATAGCCCAATGGAAGAAAACTTGCTTTCAGAGGATGAACTGGGATTTTCGTACCCCGTTATAATTAAGCCGTCAAGCAGTATTATGTATTGGAAATTCCCGTTTGACAACATGAAAAAAGTTTACGTTGCGCAAAACGCAAAACAAGCTGCGGACATACTAAAACTTGTGTATGCCTCGGGCTATAACGACACAATGATAATACAGGATATGATACCGGGTGATGACAGTTATATGCGCGTTTTAACGGCCTATTGTGATAAAAATGCTCAAGTTAAAATGATGTGTATGGGGCACGTGGGGTTAGAAGAAAAAACGCCAAAAGCAATTGGCAACCATGCTGCAATTATTACAGAGTACAACGGCCCTGTCATGGAGAAAATAAAAACGTTTCTTGAGGATATAGCCTACACAGGCTATGCTAATTTTGACATAAAATATGACACAAGAGACGGCACATACCGCGTGTTTGAAATAAATTTAAGGCAGGGAAGAAGCAATTTTTACGTTACGGGCTCGGGCTTCAATATTGCAAAATATATTGTTGAAGACCTGGTTATGAACAAGGATTTGGGCGGGTGCCAAATATGTAAAAATGCGCACTATTGGCGCAGTGTGCCGGACGGCGTTGTGTTTAAATACGTTAAAGACAGTGCGTTTGTTGAAAAGGCAAAAATGCTGAAAAAACAGAAAAATCACAGCACAACACTGGGATATAAATACGACTTTAAAAACAACCCCAAGCGCCTTTTGTACTATATTGTACACATGCAACGCTATTTTAAGAAATTTAAAACGTATTGCAAATAATATAACTAATTACAGGCAATTATATGCCTTTTGAAAGGGAAAACCATGCAAGCAGACAAAAAAACATATTATATTACAACACCTATTTACTACCCAAGCGATAAATTACACATTGGGCACAGTTATACAACCGTTATTTGCGACGCAATAGCGCGGTATAAACGTATGCAAGGGTTTGACGTTATGTACCTTACAGGTACAGACGAGCACGGCCAAAAAATAGAGGACAAAGCACTGGCAAAAGGCGTTACGCCAAAGCAATACGTTGATGAAATAGTTGCCGGCATAAAAGAGCTGTGGGCGCTTATGAACATAGCTAACGACAGGTTCATTCGCACAACAGACAATTACCATGTTAGCGCAGTGCAAAAAATATTTAAAAAGCTATACGACAAGGGCGACATATATAAAGACAGCTATAAAGGCCACTATTGCAAGCCGTGCGAAAGCTTTTGGACGCAAAGCCAGCTGAAAGACGGAAATTGCCCCGACTGTGGCGAAAAAGTGTACGAGGCAAGCGAAGAGGCGTATTTTTTTAAAACAAGCAAGTACGCAAATGCACTTTTAGAGCTTTACAAAACAAACCCTGAGTTTATACAGCCTGAGACAAGAAAAAACGAGATGATTGCATTTATAAACCAAGGCTTGCAAGACACTTGTGTGTCGCGCACAAGTGTAAAATGGGGCATACCTGTTGATTTTGACGATAGCCACACAGTTTACGTCTGGATAGATGCGCTTTCAAACTATATAACGGCGCTTGGCTTTGAGAATGATGAATACAGTGACTATGTAAAATATTGGCCGGCAGACTTACATGTTGTGGGTAAAGAGATTTTGCGCTTTCACACAATTATTTGGCCTGCACTTTTAATGGCGCTTGACGAGCCACTGCCAACACGTGTTTTTGGCCATGGATGGGTGCTTTTGGACGGCGGAAAAATGAGCAAGAGCAAGGGCAATGTTATTGACCCAACTGTGCTTTGTGCAAGGTATGGCGTAGATGCAATTCGCTACTTTTTGTTGAGGGACATTCCGTTTGGCAACGACGGCGTTTTTTCTAACGAAGCACTTATAAACCGAATTAATTCAGACCTTGCAAACGACCTTGGTAACCTTTTAAGCCGCAGTGTTGCAATGGTGCTTAAATATTTTGATGGCACGCTTGAGTGCGACAAAGCACATATAGCAGCGGCCAAAGCACAAGGGGGCAGTGACAACCTTGACTTTGAGTTTATCAGATTGTTCGAGCAAATTCCTGAAAATGTTACGAAAAACATGGACAACTTACTGTGCCCGCAAGCATTGCAAGAGATTTTTAAAGGCATACAGCGTGCCAATAAATATATTGATGAGACCATGCCTTGGACGCTTGCGAAAAGTGACGACACGAAAGAGCGCTTAAAAGAAGTTCTTTATAATTTGTGCGAGGCTTTGCGCATTGTTGCCGTATTAATAGCACCGTTTATGCCCACAACTGCGCCGGCAATTGCAAGCCAACTGGGTGTAAATTTAGATGATTACAAAATAGACAGCTTGTCTGAGTTTGGAAAACTGCCGCAAAAGTTTACTGTGCAAAAGGGCGAAGTGCTTTTCCCACGCATAGATTTGCAAAAAGAGCTTGAAGAGCTTGCGTCGCAAAATGCTGTGCCCGAGGCTGGGGAAAAAGAAGAAAACGCCAAAGACGAAGAGCTTGAAGGCGAAGAGTTGGAGCACATGCCTGAAATTGAGTTTGACGACTTTGTGAAATGTGAGCTTAGGGTTGCAAAAGTTTTAGAGTGCACAGCCGTAGAAAAAAGCAAGAAGTTGTTAAATTTGCGCCTTTTTGACGGCGAGAAGCAACGCACAATACTGTCGGGCATTGCAAAATGGTATGAACCACAAACGCTTGTTGGCAAGCACGTTGCAATAGTTGCAAACTTGAAGCCACGCCCAATGCTTGGCGGCAAGTTTGTAAGCGAGGGAATGGTGCTTTCCGCAGAAGACAGCGAGGGAAACATTACAGTTGTAACTTTCCCCGACAGTGTGAAGCCCGGCAGCAGGCTGGGTTAGGCGCATGATATTTGAAACACATTCGCACTATACAGCAAGGCGCTTTAAAGGCCATTTACACGAATTGTTGCAAAGTTTGCCCGCGCAAAATGTTAAATATGTTGTAGATTGCTCAACCGATTACGACAATGCACTTGAAAGCTTAAAGCTTGCAGATAAGTACGATTTTTTGTATACTGCAGTGGGCATACACCCCGAGAGCTTAATAGAAAAGCACGCAAGCACGGTTTATAAGTACAAAGGAGACTGGCGAAAAGAACTTGCAGACATTGAAACGCTTTTAAGTAAACGCAAAGTTGTTGCTGTGGGCGAATGTGGGCTTGATTACCACTGGCCCGTGCCGAAAAAAGAGCAGTATGATATGTTTGAAGCGCACTTAGAACTTGCAAAAAAGCACTCGATGCCAATTATTATGCATGACAGAGAAGCACATGCGCCGACATATGAACTTTTGAAAAAACACAAGCCACAAGGTATATTGCACTGTTACTCGGGAAGTGTAGAAGACGCGAAGTGGATTGTAAAGCAAGGTATATTTATAGGCATAGGCGGTGTTGTAACATTTAAAAACAGCAAAAAACTGCAAGAGTGTGTAGAATTTTTGCCGCTTGAGCACATGGTACTTGAAACAGACTGCCCATTTCTTGCGCCTGAACCCTTTAGGGGCAAAGAGTGTAACAGCGCAATGATAATATACATAGCGCAAAAAATAGCCGAGATAAAGAAAGTGGACACACAAAAAGTACTTGATGTAACTATGAATAATGCTAAGAGCATTTTTAAAATTTAAAAATTATTATGTTTGGGAATATAACATATATTTGTACGCTAGCCATTTTTTTGTTGCATAAGGTGGGAATATTAAACATTGCCGCCAAAGCCAAGATAATATAAAACATGTTTGTAGTATATTATCTTGGTAAAGGAGAGAACATATGTCAACGCTTTACATTACAGATTTAGATGGAACTTTGCTTGATGAGAACGCACAAATTCCACAAGAGAGCAAGGATATTTTATGCAAGCTTATTGAAAAGGGGTTAAATTTTACAATTGCAACAGCAAGAAGCCCGGCCACAGCAATAGGCATACTGGAAGGCATACCAATAAAATTGCCTATAATTTTGATGACAGGTGCCATTGTTTATGATGTTGAAAACAGAAAAATTTTGAAGACAACTAACCTCTCGGAAAGTGCAACAAAACGCATTTCCAATATTTTAGAGGAAACACAGCAAAATGCGATGGTGTACAGCGTTACTGATTCGAATTTGCTTGTTTACCATAAAGAGTTAACGTGTGAGCTGGAAAAAAAGTTTGTCGCACCGCGCCTTTCAACACCGTATAAGAAATTTATAAAAATTGATAATTTTAATACTGCATTAAATAATAAGAAAGCTATAATGTTTTTGCTATGTATTAAAGACTTGGAAAAAGCACGCAATTTTTATGAGAAAATTAATAAAATTGATGGTATTAGGTGTTATTTTTACAGCTATGAATACAGCGACGAGGGCTATTTGCTTGAAATATACGACGAGGACTGCTCAAAGGCATCGGCGCTTGACGTTGTGAAAAAATATTGCAAAGCGGATAAAATTGTGGCGTTTGGGGACAATATTAACGATATACCCCTTTTTAATGCGGCCGATGAGAGTTATGCAACTGAAAATGCGGTGAAAAAAGCAAAAGATGTTGCAACGGACACAATTGGCCCGAATACAAGTGGCAGTGTTGCCAAATTTATTAAAACCCATTTTGAGGGTGATGTTTAACTATAATTAAAAAAATATGTTGTAATTATACGAAAAAAATTATATAATTATAAAAAGACTTAGCAATATTTTTCAAATAAAAATGGTGATAGTTCACCGGAAAGGCAGTTTTATGAAAAAGACTACATTATTGGCAATTGTGGTGGTGTTATCTGCCATAGTGGGCGCACTGGCCGCTATGTTTGTTTACTTGAAAAAACGCGAGGCAGAACTTGATGAATACGAGCAAATTTTATTCGATAGCGACTGGAACTATGAGCAAGCCGAAATGGCAGAAATAGTACCGGAAGAGGTTTAGAAGTAAAATATAATATTGGGCTGTTATTTTGGGGAATGCGGTAACAATTCTTTTCAAAGGTTAGTGCGCTTTTTTGTTTTAACAAACGTAAAGTAGTACTGTGTGTATTTACAATGTGTTTGTGGGCTTTTGTTAAAATGCACTATTTGTGAAGATGGCTTTGTGGCAATTTCTATTATGCAGCCCTTTTTTGTTTTTAGGGGGACGAAAATGTCTAACGGCAATAGTATAGAAATAGAGCGCAAGTGGCTTGTTAATGGGTTTGTGGACGATTATTTAGAGTGCACAGGTAGCGCTATTGTAAAACAAGGCTATATATCTTGTGCGCCCGCTGTGCGCATACGAAGCAGCGAAAGTGAGAGTGGCATAAGCTATGTGCTTTGCTTTAAGTCTAAGGGCACGCTGTGCCGCAAAGAGTTTGAAATGAGCTTGAAAAAAGAAGAGTTTGATGAGCTGTGCACGTTTTTGTGTGGGGAACTTGTTGTAAAGAAGTACAGAGTTTATAAGTTGCCAAGCGGCGAAACACTGGAGGTAAGTCTTGTGGACGAGGGCAAGCCGACAAGCTTTTTTTATGCAGAGGTTGAATTCGACAGTGTGGAGCAGGCAGAAAATTTTGCCCCACCGCATTTTTTGGGCGAGGAAAAAACACATGACGAAAACTTCAGCATGAGCAATTACTGGAAGAGTACGCGGTTATGATGTGCCCAAATTATTTGACAGCCTGACCGGGGCGAAATTTTAGCCCCGGTTTCATTTGGCGAAAGGCACATCTTTCTGTGAAAATGTTGACATATTAAATACCTTAGATTATAATATATTGCGCTGTGCAATTTTTGAAAAATTCACATAAAAAATTACAGGAGACTATAAATGGTAAAAATAATTACAGATTCTACTTCAGATATCACAATGGAATATGCGCTTGAAAATAATGTTGCAGTTGTGCCGCTTAATGTAAATTTCGGCAGCAACCAGTACAAAGACGGCGTGGAGCTTTCGGCAGAAAATTTCTACAAAAAACTTGCAGAGAGTGACAAACTACCAACAACAAGCCAACCCTCACCCGAGGAATTTTTGGTGCATTTTGAAGAGGCGAAACAAAAAGGTGAGGAAGTTGTTTGCATATTAATAAGCTCCCAACTTTCAGGAACATGCCAAAGTGCACAAATTGCGAAAGACGAGCTTGACAGCGACAATATTTACATAGTTGACAGCAAGAATGTAACAATTGCAGAAGGGCTGCTTGTAAAGCGTGCAGTTGGCCTTGCAAAAGACGGCAAAACAGCAAAAGAAATTGCGCAAGACATCGAGAATGCACGTGAGCACCTTCATATTTTTGCAATAATAGATGATTTGACAAATTTGCGCAAAGGCGGAAGGCTTTCGGGTGCTGCGGCATTTGCAGGTGGCCTGCTTGGCATTAAACCTGTTGTTGGCATAAACCGTGAAATGAGAACGCCGGAAGGGCATAACGGCAAGCTTGAAATTGCAAGCAAAGCCAGGGGCTTACCTGGTGCATATGTTGCAGTGTTTAAGCATATAGAAAAAGTGGGCGGCATTAATGAAGACCTTCCTACAATAGTGGGTTACGCAGGCGACGAGAACAGCGCGCACCCATTTATGCATTATTTAGAAAATAATTTAAAACTTAGCAAACCGGAGATTGGGGCGATAGGCGCAGTTGTTGGCACACATAGTGGCCCCGGCGCTTGTGGCATAGCATTTTTTGACAAGGGTCTAAAATAGAGCCTTTCATTGAAAGTTTTTTACCAACAATAGGTGTAAACTGAAAAATGGATATAAAATAAACGGTGGCATTATTTGGCCACCGTTTGTTTGTGTTATAAACTTATTTTTCAGGTTCAATTGTTTTATTATCTGTTTCATCTTTTGCAATAGTGTTTATTGCGCTGTTTTGCTGTGCACCATTGTTTTCCTGCTTTGCATTTGTGGGCATGGTGTAATTTTGTTGTGGCATGTATTGCATGTGCTGAGAATTCTCTTGCATCAAAGCAGATTTTTTGCGTGCGCGTTTTATAAGCTTGCGAATAATAATTACAGCTATTATAACAAATATTGCAAACACTATAAGTGATGGCAAAGCGTAAACTAAACCAATAATGAAATCTTTTGTGTTATCTGTAAAGTTATAAATACTGTTTTGCATGGCAAACTGTATGTCTTCGGTGAAAGAATTCTCAACAGGAGTATAATCTTTAACTTCGTATATGTTAACTGTTACTGTGCAAAATTGCACTAAATTATCTAGTTGCCTTTGCCTTGCTGTGAAACTTTCAATCTCGTATTGTACATCGCCAAGGTATTGCTGAATAGTAACAATTTCTTCAACTTCTGTGGCCTCGCTTAAAAGTGCAAGCAAGCTTGCGCGTTCTTCATTAAGTGTTAACAAGCGGCTCTCAATGTCAACATACTCAAGTGTAACGTCTTCCGTTGTTTCTTCGCTCCACAACACGCTGCCAATTTCACCAACAGATTTCATGAAAGAAGTGTAATGGTTGTACGGAATTTTCAAAGTGTATGTGCTGTAACGTGACGCGTATTCTGAAGTTGGGCTGTCGGCATATTTGCTTTGAACATAGCCGCCTATGCTTGAAACTTTTTGCTCAATTGCCGTTATAGCCTCGTTATAATTTGTGGTTTCCATGTCCAGATATGACGTATAAATTATCTTGCGGCTATCAAGTGCACTGTTTTCAATGTCGGGTGTTGGTGCACTGTCGCCTGTAAACTCAGCCTCCTGCACAGCTGTTTCTTCTGTGGCCGCAAAATTAATATCTTCGGCGTATTCTTCGTCGTATGCAACGTTTTCAGAAGAATATGCAATGCTTTCGGTCATTTGCGGCGCTGCTTCTGCCGACGAGTAGTCACTTCCGGACATAGAGCATGATGCGAATGTAAATAAAATTGCAACTGAAATAACTAAGATAAGTACCTTTTTCATAATATTTCCTCCTTGTTTATAAATAGGCAGTGCCAATAGTTTAATGCAAGCTTAAAAAACAATTGTAACTTGTGCCTATCTATTATTAAATTTCCATTGTCCTCTTAAACTGAATACGCTTTGTTGTGCTAAAATATTGCATAATGTAAATAATTTATTAAAAAATATTTTCAACAGAAAATTTACAAAAAATAATACAAATTGCGTGTGAGTATTTTATTTGATTTTTAAAATTAAAAGATAACACGTAAAATGTTACTGATAATTGCAAACACAGCAGCAGCCTTGTTGCTTTATATTAATAAGCCGGCAAGAAGTGTGGCTTAAATACAAATTGTGAAATTTTTGCCAAATGCTTTTAATTTCAAAAAATGTGTGTTATAATCATGAAAGTTTATTTTTAGCAAAAAATTAGGAGGCTATTATTTGAATAATCTTGAAAAGCAAAGGGAATTTTTCAACATTGTTGAACCATACTTGGACAGCGAACTTGTGCAAAACATGAAATCCCTTAAAGGCCACAGTGGGGTAATTGATAGGTATGAACACAGCATTTCGGTGGCGTATAAGAGTTTTAAAATAAGCAAAAAACTAGGGCTGGACATACACGCAACTGCTATAGGTGGGCTTTTGCATGACATTGGCATTTATAACGATATAACTAACATAGCCGAAAAGGCGCTTGATGTAATAAAACACCCAAAATATTCAGAGCATCTTGCGATGAAAAATTATGACATTACGAAAAAACAGGCAAACATAATTAAAAGCCACATGTGGCCCGTTTGTCTGTTCACACTGCCAAAAAGTATGGAGGCGGTTATTGTTAACGCTGTTGACAAGTATTGCGCCACTGCCGAATATTTAAGGCTTTATAAAGTTGTGAAATTGCACAAGCACCCTGCGTTATCTGCTACATAGCACACATTTTGCAATGCCTATTTGCTAATATGTCTTTTGCATTTGCGCAGCAACCGCAAAAAACGTACCGTGAAATGTTACAACATTATTTGTGGCTTTTACTGAATAATTGAATTAATTTAAAAAGACCTTGCAGCCATTGGCCGTAAGGTCTTTTTTGCAATTGCCAACCGAAAAAGCTGTTACAACTTAAAGGTTTATAAAAAAATAAAAAAGACGCTGAACCCAATAATAAATTGGGTTCAGCGTCACGCTGGTCCGAGTGGCGAGAGTCGAACTCACGGCCTCTTGAACCCCATTCAAGCGCGCTACCAAACTGCGCTACACCCGGATACTGTGTTGTTCACAGTGCATATAATTATACTATATTCGCTTGCCTCTTGTCAACTTTAATGACGAAAAAATTGCGCATATTGAAAGGGTAATAAGCTTTATTATTTAGTATATGGTGATATTTTCGCTACATTGCGTGTTTTGAAGAATTAGGCACACATTTATATATTAAAAGCTCTCAATAAAACGCAGCAATGCACTGCCGTTTTCAAGGCTGTGCAAATTTTGCGAAATTTGCTCAACGGTGTGCGCATCAGATGACGTTATTATTTGTTTGTCGTTCGGGAAAAGGCCTTTTTGTAAATAAAAATCAAGCTTTTCGGCTTTTTTTGACTCGTACAAATCGAAGTCCAAGTCGTCAGGCATAAAACCAAGTACAGACATTAGGCTGGTGCTGTCTTTCTCAATGTGCGCAGGCACTGCTATTGCGCCATACTCTTTGCAAACATCTTTAATACCATAAATATCAATAGTTGTTGCACTTGTCAAAAGCTTAGGCACTTTATTTATAACGCTGTCGTTTTCATCACATACAAGCTGGCTGCCCCATATTTTCTCGTCACATGGGATATCCGGCAATAAATTATACAACATTTCACCGAATTGCAGCGCTTTTTCAACACTTTTAAAATAACAAAGAACATGAATTTCTTCAGCTGTTGTAACTTCAATGCCCGGTAAAAGTTTTATGCCATAAGCATTGCAAGCTAGTTGTACATATGGCAAATTTAAGGCGCTGTTATGGTCGGTTACGGCCATTATATCTGCACCGCCCAGCTTTGCCATTCCGGCAATTGTTGCAGGTGTCATATCATTTTCCGCACAGGGCGAAAGGCATGAGTGTATGTGCAAATCATATTTCATAATCTTGCCCTTTCGGTAAGATGTGGCACTTTTAATTTCTTAGCGTATTCCAAGAGTGTTTGCAAGCGCAATACATGCCTCAAATTCTGACAGTGGTGTAGTAAAAACGCACACGTCTTGAAGTTTTGCTTTTTGCAAAAAGCTTTCGTCGGCGGCTGAGCCGTGACAAAGGACAACGCAGGCACAATCTGCAAGCGTGCACACAGCAATTGTGTTAACATTGCCCATAACAGTGCACCAAGCATCGCCCTCTTGGGCGCGGCCCATTGCCCAAGAAAGCAAGTCTCCGCAAAAAACGCTTTTCACTTCTCTGTCATCGCCCTCGTTTAAAACTTCAAACCCACATTTTTCTGCTAATTGTGACGTTGTAACCATTTTTATAATCCCCTTTGTTTTATAGGAATAAACATTTTGTATTTTATGGCTTGTGGAAAAACTATACTTTCCCCAAGGCTTTTAAGACGGCCTCCATTTTTTCACGCAATAAAACGGTGCAGTCGTCTTGGCTTGCTTTGCCGCGCACAATATCCTCGGCAAGTGCGGCACAATCGGGTGCGCCACAGCTGCCACAGTCAAGCCCCGGCAATATTGCAAGTATCTCTTCCATTTTTGCATATCGTTCAAAACGCTCTTGCCTTGTTTTGCCAAGCTCCATTACAGGGTTATACGTTAAATCGCAGTCCCAAAGAAGCTCTTTAGGCACAGAGCTATCCAAATGGTTTTGGCTGACAGGCAAATAGCGGCGCAATTTTTTAAGCTTCGCTTTAGCAATGTATGGGTTTTCAACTTGTAAAACACCGCCAACACAGCCACCGGCACACGCGTTAAGCTCTACAAAATCAAGCTCCGGATATTTTTCGTCCTCAAGGTCTTCCAAAACGCGTATTACATTTTCAATGCCGTCGGCAGCAAGGTAGCTGTCTGTGGAAACAAGCGCGGCACTTTCGCCGCCGCTTTCTGCCCAGCCAATGCCTATGCGCCCTGCAGTGCCGGCAACTTCCGGTGTGCTTTTAACTGCATCGTCTGTTTTTTTGTGGCTCATCGCATTTAATATTATGGGGTACATTTCCTTAACTGCCAGCGCCCCGTCAACATCGCTTTTTTTGTTGCCGATTGGTGTGCGCATTGCCGTAACTTTTGCAGGACATGGCGTTATAAAAAAGCAGCCTATTTCACTGCGTTTTAGGCCTGTTTTCTTCACTGCGGCCTCTTTGGCCATGCGTGCGGCGGCCTCCATTGGCGCCATTATGGGTAAAACGTTGTCTATAAGCTGTGGGAAACGCACACAAATAAGCCTTGTTACTGCAGGACATGCACTGCTTATAACAGGCTTCTTAACACTGTCTACTTTCACAAGGCGCCTTGTGGCGTCGCTTACAATTTCCGCTGCTTTGGCAACTTCAAAAACTTCATCGAAGCCTATACTTAAAAACGCCCTAAGTATTATTTCAGTGTCTTCAATGTTGTTAAACTGTGCATAAAGGCTTGGCGGTGGAAGGGCAATTTTATATTTGTAATTCTGCGTTACATCGTAAGTGTCATAAAGTGGCTGCTTTGCGTGGTGTGGGCAAATTCTAATACACTCGCCGCAATCAATGCACCGCTCGGGCGATATTTTAGCCTTGCCGTTTCTAACACGTATTGCCTCGGTTGGGCAACGTTTAATGCAGTTAATACAGCCTTTGCACAGGTCTTCATTAAGTGCAACGGAGTGCACGTATTTTTCAGGCAATATTATGCCTCCTTTTATATCTCTTTGCCGCATTTTGGGCAAAATTTATATTCGCTGTCAAGTTTTGTCCCACAGTACGGGCAAAACTGAAAATCATTTTTGTTCATTGCGCTAATATCGGAAGAATTACTATTCGGGGCTGTGTTTGTGCCATGCGTCTTATCATAGCCAAAATGTTTTTCAAGAGGGTCAACCTCGTCACTTTTATCCACAATGTCAAATTCCGAAAACCTATTTTCCCCCGTTGCGTTTTTGTAATTATAATAAAAATTGGCACAGCCCATTATTATAAACACAACGCCGAAAAGAGGGAAAAAAGGAGGTGCACCCATTGATGCCGCCGCAATTGTCCAAAAAACCCCGAATACTATTCCTACAACTGCGCTTATTGCCTTCATTCCCGATGGGCCTCTGCCCGGTTTTATGCTTTTCATATATTAGTGTTCCCTTTCTGTTTTAGAAAAATTACAGCAATTTTAAAATGGTGTTTAAAGCTTCGGAGATTCACTTTGTAATATTAAACAGCAAAAAAATGTGCTAAATATATTTTAAGCTATAAAAAGTATACCGATATTTTGCACATTTCACTTTAAGGCAGTTTCAATATGCGTAACTTAAAACATGCATAACTTAAAAATTAACGGTCATTTTAACTGTCGTTCCAACGCCTACTTCACTTTGAATGTCAAACTCATCGGAATATTTTTTCATGTTCGGCAAGCCCATGCCTGCGCCAAAACCAAGGCTTCGCACTTCATCGGGCGCTGTTGAATATCCCTCGCTCATTGCAAGTGATATATCCTCAATTCCCGGCCCATCGTCTTTTATAACCATGTCAATATTTGCTTCGTTTATGCACACGTCAATGTCGCCGCCGTTTGCATGTATTACAAGGTTAATTTCGCCCTCGTATAGTGCAATTGCCACTTTGCGTATTGCATCGGCAGGTATGCCCAGTTTTTTTAGGCGCTTTTTTAAGTCGGCACTTGCCTCGCCCGCACGCGTGAAATCGTCGCCGGGCACGTTGTAATTTAAGTTTATACTTTCCATTATGCTCTCTCTCCCCCACGCAAACCCTGCACATATAAAAGCCCGCATGCAGAGAACATTGTGTGCTCTGTGCAAATAACGGCAATATCCCTGTCTTCTGCAAGGTTTAAAATGTTTTCGTCCGGCACTTTTCCGCGCACAAACAAAATGCACAGTATGTCCATCATGTCTGCCGTGCGCACAACTTGTGGATTGTTTAAACCTGTAATAAGCACGCCTTGGTCTTTCACGTAAGCCAGCACATCGCTCATCATGTCGCTACCGCATGCACCGTGTATTTCCTTGTTCAAATCTGTGCCCTCTGTTAATACTTTTGCATCTAAAATGTCGCAAATTTCTTTAATTGTCATAATGTTAAAGGTCCCTTTCGATTAACTGTGTTTAATAAATTATAAAGCAATAAGTTTAAAAGGGCAATACCTTTTCACTTATATATAAAACATATAAAGCGAACTACCGTATTTTTTTATGTTTTGCCATAAATTGATGTATTAAATTTGGAATTTTGCACAATTTTTTTGTTATTTTTTCTACAAAGTTTTTGATTTTATTGTTAAAAATTTATCGAAAAATTAATAAAAACCTGTTATAATGAATAACAGCGCCCTTTTAAAAGTGGCGCATATACAAAACAGGAGGCAGTAATAGTATGAGGCGTTTTTCTACTGTGCCATTTGCAGGCACAAAAGAGCAAGAGGCAAAATTGCGCAACTGGCTAAAAGCAAATAAAGATATGCCCGGTGTTGCAATGTCTGCATTGCAACAAGCACAAGATATTTACGGTTATTTGCCAATAGAGGTGCAACGAATGATTGCAGATGCTATTGACAAACCACTTGCAGAAATTTACGGCATAGCTACGTTCTACTCTCAGTTCAGCTTAACACCGAAAGGCAAGTACAAAATTAACGTATGTCTTGGCACAGCTTGCTACGTTAAAGGTAGCGGCAAAATTTTTGAGAGACTCGAAACAAAACTGAAAATTAAAGGCGGCGAATGTACGCAAGACGGCAATTTCAGCCTTGATGCATGTCGATGTATAGGTGCATGTGGCCTGGCACCTGTACTTACAATTAACGAAGATGTTTACGGCCGTTTAACGGGCGATGAAATTGACGAAATGCTTGCAAAATACAAATAGGTGTTAACATGCAAGAATTATCTATGAATGTACTTGATATAGCGCAAAATTCAGTTGCAGCGGGTGCCGGTTTAGTGCACATTACGCTTGATTTTGATGTTGAAAAAAGCAAACTTATGCTTAAAATTGAAGATGACGGCAAAGGCATACCGCCCGAAATGCTAAAGAATATCACAGACCCGTTTGTTACCTCACGCACTACAAGAAAAGTAGGCCTTGGGCTTCCATTTTTGAAAATGGCGGCAGAGATGACAGGTGGCAGCATGGATATACAAAGTGAAGTGGGCAAAGGGACAAAAGTACAAGCAGAATTTACAACGGGGCACATTGACCTTGCGCCGCTTGGCGACATGGCAAGCACTGTTGCAACGCTTATACAGTGTAACCCGCACATGGACTTTGTGTACACCGTAACATGTGACGGCGAGAGTTTTTGTGCCGACACGCGCGAGATAAAACAGGTGCTAGACGGTGTATCCGTAGAGAGCCCTGAAATAGCACTGTGGCTTAAAGAATTTTTGCATGAAAACACACAGCCAATATTAAAAAGGAGTAACGCAATATGAAAAGCTTACAAGAGCTTGCCGCATTACGCGACAAGATGAAACAAACAGTTAATACTCGTGAGGCTACCGAAAGCACAACACGTGTTGTTGTGGGCATGGCAACATGCGGCATAGCCGCAGGCGCACGCCCTGTTTTGAACGAGTTTACACAGCAAGTTGCAAAGGCAGAATTGCCGGTGGTAGTAACACAAACAGGTTGTATTGGTATTTGCCAGTACGAGCCAGTTGTTGAAGTATATGAAACAGGCAAAGAAAAAGTAACATATGTTAAAATGACAGCCGACAGAGTAAAACAAATAGTGGACGAGCACCTTAAAGGTGGCCAACCGGTAGTTGAGTTTACAATTGGCGCCATTAAAAATTAAGGAGGAGATAGCAAATGTTTAGAAGTCATGTTATGGTTTGCGGCGGCACAGGCTGCGCTTCCTCCGGCAGTGAGAAGATTATTCAAAAGTTCGAGAGTGAAATTAAATCTTCACATTTAGAGGAAGAAGTTAAAGTTGTTCGCACAGGCTGTTTTGGCCTATGTGCACTTGGCCCCATTGTTGTGGTTTACCCCGAGGCAAGTTTTTACAGTAACGTTAATGTTGACGATGTAGAGGAAATTGTTACAGAGCACCTTTTGAAAGGCCGCCCTGTTAAACGCCTTCTTTACGATGAGACAGTTAACGACGACAACACAATTAAAAGCCTTGATGAAACTGCTTTTTATAAAAAACAAGTGCGTATAGCACTTCGCAACTGCGGTGTTATTAACCCTGAAAGTATTGATGAATACATTGGCTTTGACGGCTACCAAGCTTTGGGTAAAGTTTTAACAGAGATGAAACCCGAAGATGTTGTTAAATGCATTACAGATTCAGGCCTTCGCGGAAGAGGCGGCGGCGGATTCCCCACAGGTTTAAAGTGGAAATTTGCCGCAGGCGCACAGGGCGACCAAAAATACGTATGTTGTAACGCCGACGAAGGTGACCCGGGCGCATTTATGGACAGAAGTGTTCTAGAGGGCGACCCACACGTGCTAATTGAAGCTATGGCAATTGCCGCTTATGCAATTGGTGCAAATATGGGTTACGTTTACGTTAGGGCCGAGTACCCAATTGCCGTTGAGCGCTTACAAAAAGCTATTATAGACGCTAGAGAGTACGGACTACTTGGCGAAGACATTTTCAGCACGGGCTTTAATTTTGATTTAGAGATTAAACTTGGCGCAGGCGCTTTCGTTTGCGGCGAAGAGACAGCACTTCTTGAATCGATTGAGGGCAACCGTGGAGAGCCACGCCCACGCCCACCGTTCCCTGCTGTTAAAGGTTTGTTTGGCAAGCCCACAATTCTTAACAACGTTGAGACATACGCAAACGTACCGCGCATTATTATGAACGGTGCAGAGTGGTTTGCAAGCATGGGCACAGAGAAGAGCAAAGGCACAAAAGTTTTTGCACTTGGCGGCAAAATAAACAACACAGGCCTTGTTGAAATTCCAATGGGAACAACATTGCGCACTATTGTTGAAGAAATTGGCGGCGGCATACCTGATGGCAAGAAATTTAAAGCCGCACAAACAGGAGGCCCGTCGGGCGGCTGTATACCTGCGTCTTTAATTGATACAGAAATTGACTATGACAACTTAATTGCAATTGGCAGCATGATGGGTTCGGGCGGCCTTATTGTTATGGACGAAGAAACATGTATGGTTGACATTGCGAAGTTCTTCCTTGACTTTACAGTTGAAGAGAGCTGCGGCAAATGTACACCATGTCGTGTTGGCACAAAGCGCTTACTTGAGCTTTTAGACAAAATTACAAACGGCAAAGGCACAATGGAAGACCTTGAGAAAATCGAGACTTTGTCTGCGTTTATTAAATCTAACAGCCTTTGCGGCCTTGGCCAAACAGCGCCAAACCCAGTACTTTCAACAATGCACTACTTCCGCGACGAGTACGAGGCACACATTAAAGAAAAGCGTTGCCCGGCTGGCGTATGTAAGGCACTGTTAAACTACGTTATTGTTGCAGATAAATGTAAGGGCTGTACACTTTGTTCAAGAATTTGCCCTGTTGGCGCAATTGCAGGCGAGGCGAGAGCACCGCACGTTATTGACACGGAAAAATGTATTAAATGCGGCGCATGTATTGAAAAATGCAAATTTGACGCAATAATCAAGGTTTAAGGAGGATAGCCACACAATGGATACAGTAAATATTAAAATTAACGGAGTGGCATACGATGTTGCCGCCGGCAGTACTATTTTAGAGGCTGCACGTAGCGTGGGCATCGACATCCCCACACTATGTTACTTAAAAGAAATTAATGAAATTGGCGCATGTAGAATGTGCGTTGTTGAAGTGGTTGGCGCACGTAGCCTTGTAACCGCTTGCGTGCACCCTGTAAGTGCCAACATGGAAATTAAAACAAACACAAAATATGTGCAAGACTCAAGAAAAACAAACCTAGAGCTTGTTTTGTCTACACACAACCAAAATTGCTTATCTTGCGTGCGCAGCACAGACTGCGAACTGCAAAAGCTATGTCGCGACTATGGAGTAAACAGCGCAAGGTTTGCAGGTGCTGTTGAGCGCTATGCAATTGATGACACTGCACCGCACATGTATCGCGATAATTCAAAATGTATACTTTGCCGCAGATGTGTATCTGCATGTAAAATGAACCAACAAGTTGGCGTTATTGGCGCGCAAGAGAGGGGCTTTAGCACACACATAGGCTGTGCGTTCGAAGCAAACCTCGCAGAGAGCCCATGTATCTCTTGTGGCCAGTGCATTGTAGTGTGCCCAACAGGCGCACTTAGCGAAAAAGATGACACAGGCAAAGTTTGGGAAGCACTAGCAGACGAGACAAAGCATGTTGTTGTGCACACAGCACCAAGCGTTCGCGCAACGTTGGGCGAGCCATTTGGTATGCCGATTGGAACGAACGTAGAAGGCAAAATGGCAGCAGCACTACGCCGCCTTGGCTTTGACGGCGTGTTTGACACAGACACAGCAGCTGACTTTACAATTATGGAAGAGGCGACAGAGTTTATTGGCCGTGTAACAAACGGCGGCGTAATGCCAATGATAACAAGTTGTAGCCCAGGTTGGATTAAATTCTGTGAGACATATTACCCAAGTTTCATCCCGAATTTGTCTAGCTGCAAATCGCCTCAAGGCATGTTTGGCGCGCTTACAAAAACATATTATGCCGAGAAAATGGGCCTTGACCCTAAAGATATAGTTGTTGTTTCTGTTATGCCGTGTACTGCAAAGAAATTTGAAATTGGCCGTGATGACATGAGCGCCGCAGGCAATGACATTCCCGATAACGACATCTCAATAACAACGCGTGAGCTTAGCCGTATGATTATGAAAGCCGGTATAAATTTTGCCGAGCTACCCGACGAAGATTTCGACCCGGCATTGGGCGAGAGCACAGGCGCTTCAACAATTTTCGGCGCAACAGGCGGCGTTATGGAAGCTGCACTTCGTACAGCTGCTGAAGTTGTTACAGGCAAACCACTTGAAAAAGTAGAGTTCCCTGAAGTTCGCGGAACACAAGGCATTAAAGAGGCAACATACAAACTTGGCGACTTAACACTTCGTGTTTGTGTTGCAAGCGGCCTTTCAAACTGCGCAAAAGTGCTTGACGGCGTTCAAAGTGGCGAGAGAAGCTATGACTTTATTGAGTTTATGGCTTGCCCGGGCGGCTGTGTAAACGGCGGCGGACAGCCAACACAACCGGCTGATGTTATGAACTTTACAGACCTTAAAACACTTAGGGCAAGTGCACTTTACAGTGAAGACGAGGCAAAAGTTTTGCGTAAGAGCCATGAAAACCCACTTGTTAAGAAAATCTATGACGATTATCTTGAAGGCAAACCGGGCTCACACAAAGCACACCACATTTTGCATACAAGCTATGTAAAACGCGAGAAAAAATATTAATTTGCTATCCAAA
>CAYJMH010000006.1:43072-73448 GCA_964371535.1 uncultured Bacteroides sp. | reverse complement strand
AGTTTCAAGCTCTTCATCGTTTTCAGTTTCTTCTGTCGTTTCAGCTACTTCAACATTTTCACTCTCTTCGCTTTGTTCAACATTTTCAATTAAATCAAACTCATTCAGCTGCTCTGTTTCGTTTTGTGCTACGTCTATAAGTTCTTCACTTTCATTGTCAGGTGCTGGCATTTTTTCACTTTCTGCGCCACCTATTATCTTTGCAAACAAACCTCTTATTGCACTAACAGCCTTATTAATTCCTGTTTTAGGCGCACTAATATTATCATCAGCATTCGTCTCTTTGTTTTCTTCAGCTTTTGCATTAACTTCTAAGTCATCTGTTACATTTTCTTCAACTTCTACATTACTTTCAAAATCGTCTGCTGCACTTACTGCATTTTCTTCAACTTTTATTTCTTCAACTTCTGCACTATTTTCAAACGTAGCAATTTGGGTATAACCGTATACTTCTTCATTTCCAGGGTTTGCAAGTTCATCTCCTGACATTTCACTTTCGGCATATTCAGCTTCGTTGTTCAAAACAGCAGTGTTTTCAAAAAAATTCTGCTGTTTTTCAACATCAATGTCATTAGACAGATGCTCATATACGTTCTCATTAATAGTGTTAATGTCATCAAAAAACTCTTCGCCAGACTCATAGCTATAACTTTGTTGTTCGCTTTTAAGTTCATTTGCCACACTTTCACTTGAACTCTCAACTATTCCTTCTTTTGATACATCAAGCTCAGATTGCTCAGTTATGGCTTCAAAATTATCTTCACTACTTGCCAGTGTGCCCTCGTTATCATTTATTTCGTTTAACTTGTTGTCTTTTTCCATATTTTCCCTTGCCATCCATATTTTATAGTTCGAATTTTTAAAAGTGCTAAGTTATCTATTTTTCTTGAAACTGCATTACCCGAATTAAACAGGCATTACAAAGCTAAAATTAATTTACGGTATTTAACTTATCCTGTTCCTGTACCGGCATCCGAGCTTTCGCTTGAACTTGTATCTGAGCTTGACTCTGTTTCTGAGCTTGTACCTGTGTTTCCTGATGAACCGCCAAGAAGCCTTAGCTCTGACACGTGCGCAGGGTTAACCGTGCACACTCGTTGTTCGTATACAGGTGGCGAGCCATCACCTGGGTCAACCGGTTCCCACGGGCCCCAAATGTGTCCAGGTGCAGGAATAACTTCTTCTTTCGCCTCACCGCATACAGAGCATGCATACGTAATAACACCATTTATTGTACAGTTACTTGGCTCTACTCTTGACGTTTCAACAAACGTATGTGTATGCCCTCCGGATAAAACTATATCTACAAGTGTGCCTTGTGCAACAAACCCGTCCTCAATGTCTTCAACATACTCAGGGTTTTGCCTTATTACACTGCCAACCGGCAACAAACTATCTTCAACAGTTACTGTGCCAACGCCAAGCCTATTTGTGTACAGTGCATTTTGCGCCTCTTCTATGCTTATAAGGTTAACTAAATTCGGCACCTTTACTGTATTGTCGCGAAACGCACTGCTAACATGAATTTGCACAACAGTGCCTGTGTCCAACAATTGGCCGGCACCAACGGGTGTTCCGTCCGGCAATGTCATCTCTAAAACATATCCGTAAGGGTCTGCTTCACTCTCTACTTGCCTGTATCTAAGCATCGGGCTAAACCCTGCATCTTTCATTGCTTGCATTGCAGCAGCTTCTTCAGCTCCAACAACATCCGGCAATGGCGCTTGCACAACGCCTGATGAAACACGTAAAGTTATCTCAGTTGTAGTTTTAATCATTTTTGGAGGTTTTGGGTTTTGTGACACAATCATGCCCGCAGGGTTTTCTGTGTCATACACCTCTTCAAATGATATGTTTGAAAACTCAGAATATTCATTATTACCATCAACTTGTGACCTCATAAGGCCTACAAAGTTGGGAAGTTCTGCGTCATTTGCTTCTGAAAACAGGATAGTGTCTTGCAAAATTATAAAGCACGCAAGTGCCGATACAAGCAAAAATGCAAGTGTACCGCCTGCCATTGCAGGCCAAATCCACTTGTTTTTAAATGTTCTGCTTTTTTTCCTTCTTGAAGGCTGTTTTTTCATTGCACCTCCGCCAACTACGTTTGACAAGAACTGCCCAGAACCGCTTTTTTTGCCGCCCGGGTTAATTGCCGCTTTGTCTACAAACCTTGTAGGGCTTGAATCTGTAACATATTTATAGTCAAACTTAATGCTTGGGTTTTTAACAAACGCACCTATATCCGTTAACATAGCAGTTGCCGATTGATATCTCTCATGCGGCTCTTTTGCCATTGCCTTTTGCGTTATATCCTCAAGCGCTTGTGGTATAGTAGGTTTAATTTCCCTAAGTGGTGTTGCAACATCAGATATTTGTTTCAAGGCAACACCCACAGGGCTATCTGAATCAAACGGCAACTTGCCTGCAAGCATTTCATATAACATAACACCCACAGAGTAAATGTCGGCCTTGTGGTCAGTCACATCACCTTTTGCTTGTTCAGGGCTTATGTAATGAACCGAACCGATAGCCTTGTCTGTCATAGTCTGGTTTTCACTTCTTGCAAAACGTGCAATGCCAAAATCCATAACTTTAATTGTGCCGTTCGACAGCATCATAATATTGTGCGGTTTTATGTCCCTGTGCACAATACCCTGAGAATGGGCGTGCTGCAAGGCTTTTAAAGTTTGTATAGTAAAATGCATTATCTCTTTGTAAGACAGCGCATTGTTTTTATGCTTCATATAATCTTTCAATGTAATGCCATCAACATATTCCATTGCAATATACTGCAATTTTTGTGAGACACTTACATCGAAAACCTTAACAATATTTGGATGGTCAAGCACTGAAATGGCTTTAGACTCATTTTTAAACCTGCGCACAAGTTCTTCGTTTTGCATGCACTCTTCACGCAAAACTTTCACAGCCACAACATTGCCTGTTTTTTTATCTATAGCTTTATAAACAACAGCCATTCCGCCGTTGCCTACTACTGCTTGAATTAAATATCTATCATCGAGTATTTTGCCTATAAGTTTATCCATTGTCAATCCTCCAAAGATTGTGCTGCAACAAGCAAAACAGTTACATTGTCGAGCCCTTCACTCTCAAGTGTTCGCCTTATAAGTTTGTCTGCGGTTTCTTCAAATTTTGCTTTAGACAATATTTTTGTTATCTCATCATCTTCAACAAAATTTGTAAGCCCGTCTGTGCAGAGCAAAATTATATCGCCTGTTTTAACAGCACATTCGCCGTACTCTATATCTACTTCGCTTGAAACGCCCAGAGCACGTGTTATCAAGTTTTTATTTGGGTGTGTATTTGCCTCTTCAACAGTAATACGCCCTTGGGCAAGTAATTCTTGCACCATAGAGTGATCTTTTGTAAGTTGCATTAAATAACCGTTAGTGTAAAGGTATGCCCGTGAGTCCCCCACATGCACAAACTGTGCCAAATTTCCACGAACCACAGCACAGACAAGCGTTGTGCCCATGCCCTGCATTCCCTCGTCTTTCTCGCTTTTTTTATAAATTGCGCCATTCGCAATTTTTGTCACATCAAAAAGGAATTCCTTTATTTCAACGGGGTTTGAAAGCATGTCTATGTTTTCGCTAAATGCTCGTTCCATATATTCACAAGCAAGCCCACTTGCTATTTTGCCGCCTTGTGTTCCACCCATTCCGTCGCAAACAAGCGCCCAGACCGTACCATCATTTTGGCGGCCTGCACGATAATTGTCTTGATTTTCACTGCGCTGGTTGCCTATGTCGGTTTTAGCGACAATTCTCACTGCGATAGTCCTCCTTATATGTAAATGCATGTTTCCACTACTGCTTCGCCCTAAGCTGTCCGCATGCAGCACTTATATCTTCGCCCAAACGGCGCCTTATTGTAGCGTTAACGCCAAGTTTTTCAAGCATTATTTTAAACCTATTTACGTTTAATGCGTCTGAAGCTGTATACGGCGAACCATCAACGCTATTAATTGGTATCAAATTCACGTGTGCGCCCATTCCTTTCAGCAGGTTTGCAAGCGCTTTCGCTTCTTTTTCACCGTCATTCACATTTTTCACCATAGAATACTCAAACGTTACGCGCCTGCCTGTATCTTTTTGATATTTTCGGCAAGCGTCTATAAGCTTGTTTATCGGATAAGCATTGTTTACAGGCATCATTTTGCTTCGCATGTCATCAAACGGTGCATGCAACGATATGCTCAACGTAATACCAAGGCGCAATTTTGCAAGTTCTTCAATTTTAGGCACAAGCCCACACGTTGAAAGGCTAATATTTCTCATACCAATATTTTCGCCCTCATTTGATGATATTATACGCAAAAACCGTATAGTATTTTCAAAATTGTCAAGTGGCTCGCCCATTCCCATTAAAACTATATTAGTAATTCTGGTGCCTATGTCTTTTTTTGCAGCATATATTTGTGCCGCCATTTCGCCCGCTGTTAAATTTCGAACAAGCCCACCTTGTGCCGTTGCGCAAAATTTGCAACCCATTTTACAACCCACTTGTGTAGAAACACAAATTGTCGTTCCTGAATTGCTGTTCAAAATCACCGCTTCAATGAAATTCCCATCGCATAATTTAAAAAGATATTTTATTGTTCCATCTTTTGAAATTTGCTTCTTTTCAATTGAAACAGTGCTGATTACATATTTTTCGTCTAAACTATCAATAAGCTTTTTAGGCAAGTTTGACATTTGCGCAAAACTTTGGGCATGGTGCCTGTGCAGCCATTCATAAATTTGCTTTCCGCGGAATTTAGCCTCGCCTGTTTGCACAAGCATATCTTCAAGCTCAATTAGTTCAAGCGATGAAATACATATATTTCCCATTATATCACAAACTCTCTTCAAGTGCTAGTATTTATTACTTTTTTCACAATTCATTTTTGCATTATTAACAATTTTCATTTACCTTCTATTATCAATGCTTTTCAATTTAAAATTGTTATTAATTGTGCTTAGTCATCAGTGCCATAAAAAAACCATCGGACATGTTTCCGTGTGGATACAGCGTTACACATCCGTCTATGCATTTACTGTTTTCAGGCAATTTATCTATTTTACACAGCGAAAAATTTTTGTTTTCATTTAAAAATTTCAGCACAATTTCTTCATTTTCAGCAGGGTTTAATGTGCACGTTGAGTACATAATTTTGCCGCCGTTTTTAATATATTTTGCGCTTGTGTTTAAAATTTCAAATTGTATTTTTGTCAATTCATCAATGTCACGCAAATTTTTCATGCGTATGTCAGGCTTTTTCGCCATAATTCCAAGGCCCGAACATGGCACATCACACAAAACATTATCGCAGTTATCAAGCAATTTGTTGTGCAATCTTGCATCTGCGTGAAGCACGGTAGCACACTTTACACCCATACGCTCCATGGCTTTTTCTATAAGCGGCAATCTATTTTGTGCATTGTCACAGCTAAAAAGTGTACCATTATCGCCCATGTACTGTGCCAAAGTTACACTTTTGCCACCCGGCGCTGCGCAAACATCTGCTGTTTTTTGCCCACATTTCACATCAAGTACCGCACATACAAGTTGTGACGCCTCACCCTGGACATGAATTAACCCTTCCGCAAAAAGCTTCGACTGTGTTATATCGCCCTTAAAATCAACATAAAGGCAGTTTTGCACAAACCCTCTTTTTGTATCAACGTTAATTTCCGCAAAAAATTTTTCTACATCTTCAATTGTAGTTCTAAGCGAATTAACCCTTAAACAAATATTTGCTTTTTCAAAGCTTTTTTGTAAAATCAATTCGTAATTATCTCTCAATTTATCAATAAATATTTGTGCAATTTCAAGCGACACGCTATACATAACACTTACGCGCTCTGCTTCATTTTTGAACTTTTCTTCACTTAATTGATAAGCACTTGCCTTTCTCAAAACAGCGTTCACCATGCCTGCTGCACTGCTTTTACCCATTTTTCGTGTAAGCGTCACAGCTTCATTTATTGCAGCAAATGTTGGCACACTTTGCATGTACAAAGCTTGATAAAGTGCACTTCGCATAATACAGCGCACTTGTGCGTCAAGTTTATTAATAGGTTTTGTCAAAAATTTCTGTAAAATGTAGTCAATTGTAATGCAACGCTCTATTGTTCCGTAAAAAACAGCGGTAAAAAATGCGCATTCTTCTTTTGTGCCGCTGAAGTTTTGCAGTGCACTTTTTAATATTAAATTGGAATATCCGTCTTTTTCTTGCTTTATCAGTGCGGAAACAACCGCACGCCTTACATCTGCCATTCTTTCCCTTTCATAAGGTGCCCACTGTAAATTTATTATATCTTGTCTAAAATATCGCCGCTAGAAAGACGTCTTCCCAGTGCCCATTGTTCTCCTGACATCGGCTTTTTGCCCTCGGGCACAATTTCATGTAATATTATTGCATGCTCTCCACACGCAACTGTAAAAGGTTTAATTTTTATTACTGTTTTAGGTGCATACTCTCTGCGTGTGTTAACGTCGCCATCCACGCTTGTTTTTACAACTTTAACCTTTTTGTCGCCAAGTACAAAATACGACAGCGGCCAAGGGTTCATTCCACGAACAAGGTTGTGCACAGTGCAGGCACTTTTCGCAAATTCTATTTCGGCCATGTGCTTTTCAAGCGGCGGCGCAAGGCTCATTTTACTATTATCTTGCGGTGTCAAGCTGTATTTTCCGCTTTCAATATTTTCAAGTGTTCTGCACAATCGTTCACTTCCAATTGATGTAACTTTTAAAAGCAACTCCCCCGCAGTCTCATTTCCATCAATTTCTACGGATGTACACTCAATAATATCGCCTGTGTCAAGTCCTTCGTTAAGCTGCATAATTGTAACGCCTGTTTGTGTTTCGCCGTTAATAACAGCCCACTGAATTGGCGCAGCACCCCTGTATTTTGGCAACAATGAAACATGTAAATTTATTACACCTAGGCGAGGTATATCAAGCACCTCTTTTGGCAAAATTCTGCCATATGCAACTACAACAATTATATCAGGGTTAATTGCCCGTATTTCTTCTTGCACATTTTCTTCACGCAAAGTTTTAGGCTGGTACACTTTTATCTTGTTTTCAAGTGCAATTGTCTTCACAGGCGGTGCAGTCATTATCTTTTTTCTTCCAACAGGCTTGTCTTCTCGTGTAAAAACGGCGCAAATTTCATGGCGCTTTTCATCAATAAGCTCTTGCAAACAAGCCGCAGCTATGTCAGGTGTACCCATAAATAAAATTTTCAAAAACATGTCTCCATTCTAGCTAATGTGTCAAATTTAAATTCCGCCTTTATCAACCTCTGTTGCCACCAAGCAAATAATAATTAGCACAGAAAGTCAATACGTCTAAATTAAGCGCGGCAATTATTACACATCAATCTTCATCATCGTCATGCTCAACATCCTCGTAAAAATGGTCTGCTAAATCTAAAATAGACAAACCATCTAAATGGCCTATTTCATGGCAAATGCAGCGTGCCAACATATCTTCTGCTTCAAGTTCAAACGCTTTTCCGTTTCTGTCAAAGGCGCGCACCTTAACCTTTTGTGGGCGTGTTATATATCCGGTTCTTCCCGGAAAAGACAAACAGCCCTCATATTGAGTAACTTCACCATCCTCAGAAACAATTTTAGGGTTTATAAATTCAAGATACTCTGTTTCATAATCTTCCGGTAAATCGCCATTCTCGTCCCTTGGTGGCAAATCTCTTTCGTCAACACTTATAAAAAGGCGGCGCAAAACGCCCACTTGCACACCGGCAAGCCCGTATCCCTGCGCATCATCAAGTGTTTCACGCATATCGTCAAGCAAAGTTGCTAGCCTGTCATCAAAATTCGTAACAGGGCGTGATACTTTTTTAAGTAAATTGTCTCCGTCTTTCACAATATTTCTAAGTGCCATATATTTTTCCTCTCAAAATCAAAAATTAAATATCTGCATCGCTGTTAAAATCAACAAACACCGGTACCTTGTCACAAAATTTAGTTTGTGCAAACTCATTCAAAACTTCGCTAAGCATGCTTTTAAAGTGCTTGTCGTTGCGGCATTTCACCGTTAATTTAAATCTAAATTTATTTTTCACCATAATAATATTCATAGGCGCAGGGCCAAGTATTCTTATGGGCAAATTTTGATTTGCACTTGCCTTAACTTGCATAATGTCAGAAAACTTTTTCGCTGCTTCCAGCACATTTTTTTCATCTTCGCCGCTAAAGCCCACAATACACACGGCGCAATAAGGCGGGTACAAATTCAGCTTTCTGAACCGTATTTCTTGGCTGTAAAACGCGCCATAATCTTGCTTTGCGGCAAGTTTTAAAACAGGGTGCATTGGGTCAACAGTTTGTATAATAGCCTTTCCTGCTTGTGCACTTCGCCCACTTCGCCCCACAACCTGTGTTATAAGCGAGAACACATTCTCAAATGCCTTATAGCCTTGTGCAAAAAGCAATTTGTCAATTCCTAAAACACCTACAAGCGTAACATTTTCGAAGTCAAGCCCTTTTGCAACCATTTGCGTACCCAGCATTATATCATACCTGCCTTTCGCAAAACTTGCAAGCATTTTTTCATGAGAATTCTTTTTCGATGTGCTGTCGGCGTCCATTCTTAAGATACGCACACCAGGCAATTTTTCATATAGTTCTTCTTCAACACGCTGTGTGCCAAAGCCTGTATACTTTATTTTTTCACCGCATTCCGGGCAGCACGTTGGCACAGGGTTAATACTTTTGCCACAATAATGGCACAAAAGTTTATCGTTTGCTTTGTGGTACACCATTGGCACGCTACAAAAATCACATTTTATGGCCTTTGCGCACTTTGTGCACATACCCACTGTTTTATATCCACGCCTGTTTAACAAAAGTATTGCTTGTTTCTTATTTTGTATTACATCTAAAAGTTCTTTTTGCAGTTGTATGCTAATTGCCCCAGCGTTCCCACTTGCAAGTTCTGTGCGCATATCTGCAAACTCAACGGCAGGCAGCGGCATATTATTGTATCGTGCACTAAGTTCAACAAGCTTATATAGTCCAATTTCAGCCGAGTAGTAACTTGAAACAGAGGGCGTAGCACTGGCAACCACCAGCAGCGCATTGTGGTAAACACAACGCCTTTTTGCAATGTCATGTGCACTAAACCGCGGCGATGACTCTGAGTGATATGTGTGCTCTTGCTCTTCGTCTATAATTATTAGACCTACATCAGACAAAGGTGCAAAAACGGCACTTCGTGTTCCCACTACAACATTTGCCTGGCCATTTTGTATTTGCTGCCACTGCAACAGCCTTTCTGTGTTGCTAAGTGCCGAATGTTGCACCGCCACTTTTTCACCAAAATGCGATTTAAGTTTATAAATCATTTGTGGTGTAAGTGAAATTTCCGGCACCAAAATTAGCGCACTTTCGCCACTTTTTAACGTTTGCTGAACAAGCTTTAAAAAAACCATTGTTTTGCCGCTTGATGTTACACCGTGCAAAAGTGCAACGCACGGCTTGTTTTCTTTGCGCATATTTTCAAGTTCATAAAATGCCTTTTCCTGCAAATCACTCAAAACTATTTCTTCATTTTTCACAGTATAATTTTCATAAACATCAGCACTTTTTTGGTGCAACACACGCTGCAAGTAGCCTTTATCGCACATTCTGTCAAGTACATTTTTTGTTATGCCTTTTTGCTCAAGCTCACTTTGCGATATTTCTTTTTCACCAATTTCTAACCATACATTTTTTTGCTTTTCAGTAAATTTTTCATTGCTTTTCAGCCTTTTATAGTAGTTTTCGGTGTGACGCACAATTTGCTTTTGCAACTTAAATCCTGCGTCAGTGCTAATGCTTTTATACTGTGCCCCATATGGGATAACAGCCTTCACCGCATCATAATATGTGCAAAATGTTGTTTGTTTTAAACTGTGAACAATTTGTAAAAGTTCGTGCGAAAGCCGCGCCGTTTCGGGTGCGACATCATAAATCGCTTTAATTTTATTTTGAGCTATATCGTTATTTTCATTTGTGCCTAATACAACACCCATGCGCGCCTTGCCATTTCCACGCCCAAACGGGACAAGCACCATGCTACCCAAATGCACAAGGCCGTGCAAATGGGCGGGTATTTTATATGTGTAAAGTTTGTCAAAGCTGTACGTAGCACTGCTTACGGCAATTTGTGCCGTATTTTGCATACTTCTTCTCCTTATCGGTTTTCAAAATTCAACATTTCATGCGAAAAAATATTTATTTTAAACAACACAAAAATTTTATTTGTTTGCATAAGTTTATGCAAGTATGTCTAAGCTAAATATAAAATTCTCGCACTCATGTGTTTACAGTGTTTATTATTATATTGTATATTTCGTTTGCACATTCCTGCACATCAATGTTTTTAACCGCAAAATCATATTCACCTGCAAGCTTAACTTCCTCGTTTGCCCTTAGCATTCTTTTGTCTATATTGTCGTCCGTTTCCGTTCCCCTTTTTCTCAGGCGGTTTTCAAGTTCTTCCATACTTGGCGGATAAACAAAAATAGTAGTGCTGTTTGGGTATATTCTTTTTATGTTCGCAGCACCTTTAACTTCAATAACCAGTATTATAACTGTTTTGTTTTCAAGGCATTTATCAACAGAATATTTTGGCGTGCCGTAATAATTTTCGCAGTATTTTGTGTACTCAAGCATTTCATCTTTTTCTATTTTTTCTTCAAATTCTTCGACTGTCAAAAAATAATAGTGCACGTCTTCAATTTCACCGTCACGCATTGGGCGCGTTGTGGCCGATACGGAAAGAGTGATTTCAGGGTGCATTTCCCTAAGCGCAGCAACAACAGTGTCTTTACCTGCACCCGAAGGGCCCGACACAACAAACAAATACTTTTCATTAATCATCGGGCAAAACCTCCTCTTGTTCATCGTTGTTCTCGGCAAACCTATTTGCAACAGTTTCAGGTTGTAAGGCGCTAAGCACCACATGGTCTGAGTCTGTAATAAGTACAGCACGTGTGCGCCTGCCGTATGTTGCATCTATAAGCATACTTTTATCACGCGCCTCTTGCACAATTCGCTTAATAGGGGCAGATTCAGGGCTGACAATTGCAATTAACCTTGTGGCATTCACCATGTTTCCAAATCCAATATTTATAAGTTTCATGTTATATCCCTTTCTTACCGCTACTCAATATTTTGTATTTGTTCTCTTATTTTTTCAAGTTCTGCTTTCATGTCTACAACAAGTTGTGTTATTGCAAGTTCATTGCATTTGCTACCTATTGTGTTTATTTCCCTGTTTACTTCTTGCGTTAAAAAGTCTAGCTTTCGGCCCACAGCACCACCGTTTGCCAACACATCTTTAAACTGCATCAGGTGGCTTTTTAAACGCACTGTCTCTTCATCAACGCACGTTTTATCTGCAAATATTGCCGCCTCAGTCAAAATTCTTGCCTCGTCTATATTTGTGTTTTCAAGCACTTCTGTAAGCCTTGCAAACAGCTTTTGTGTATATTTTTCAACCCTTTGCACACTTGTTTCTTCCACTGTTGCAACAGCTTTCTCAATAAAATTAAGCTTTTGTAAAATATTTTCTTTCAGTTTTAAGCCCTCTGTTTTTCTCATGTCAACAAAATTTTCAATTGCACCTTTTTGAACTTCTCTCACAGCATTCCAAATTTGCTCTTCGTCTTGTTGCGCTTTCTTCACACTAAAAACGTCATTAAATCGTGCTAAAGTTTGCACTGTAACATTATTTTCAACGCCTAATTCTTGTGAGATATTATTGAACGCTTCCAAATAGCCTTTTGCAAGTGGAATATTTGCAGATATTTCAATTTCACTTTCTTCAAGGCTTTGTACAGTCAAAACAGCCTCTGTTTTGCCACGAGTGATGTACTCGTTTAAGTATTTTTTCATTTTATCGTCAATAAAAGCATATCCGCGTGGCAACCTTGACGTATACTCAAAATAACGTGAATTCACGCTCTTTATTTCCACACAAATAATTTTACCACTTATTGTTTTTTCAAATTTGCCATAGCCAGTCATGCTATATATCATCTTTTTCTCCTATCTCACCATTCACCATTTCAAATTTATTACATATCTAATTTTATTTTACACTTTTTTCTCGCAAAAATCAATTCAAAATATTTAAAAGCGTGCAAGCGAGGTACGAGTATAATATAAATATAACAAATTACTATCCAAATAATTATTAAATTTGAATTCCCCTGATTAACTGATGTTATTTTATATAATATTTATGAATAGTATATATTACGGCCGCTTAATTTTATTTGAATTGACTACATGTAAGCGGCAGAATGGAGATATTTATGAAAATTAAGTTCAAACCACTAGCAATATCAATAGCTTTGCCGCTTCTAGTAGGCGGACTTTCAGGCTTTTTAACCAGTACTTCCTCAAATATTTTTACACAGCTTATCCAACCACCACTTTCACCGCCACCCCAACTATTCGGCATTGTTTGGCCTATCCTCTATTTCTTAATGGGTTTAAGTTCGTATTTAATTTTTACGTCGAACGCCGAAAAAGCTAAAAAGGAAAAACCATTAAAATTGTATGCATTCCAGCTTTTTGTCAACTTTTTCTGGAGTATTATTTTCTTTAGACTTGAAATGTTCTTAGGGGCTTTCGTGTGGCTTATACTTCTTTGGCTCTTAATATTATTTCTAATAAGTAGTGCATACAAAATATCCAAAAGCGCTGCATATTTGCTTGTGCCATATTTGATTTGGGTAACATTTGCAGGCTATTTAAATTTTGCAATTTATCTGCTTAACTAGTTAATATACAAAACAAACACTTTGCGCGCATCAAAACTTACAGTTGTAAATTTGACGCGCACAAGGTGTTTTTATCTTAAATATTCCATCACATTTATTATACTTATACTGCCTATTCAAGTACTCTATTCGTACTCAACAACATCGGCAAGCTGTGTTAAAAATTCTCTTTCCTCTTCTTTGCCTTTTACAAGTTGAGACGCCGCTACAATTGGTATCCATTTTTCAACGTATTGGCGTGCCGTATCACTTTTTTGGCAAAACAATTTAATATATTTCTCTGCAATGTCTTTTTTGCCCTTTAGCATAAACAATAGGTATGAACGTGCCACGTCTGCAGAGGCGCTTCCCTGTGTTACATGTGCCCAGTCAATAACATAATATTCGCCTTTTGGTGTAATGATAATGTTGCCCGGGCTAAAGTCTCCGTGGCATGTTTTTTTATGCCTTGGCATACCCTCAAGGCGTGTCATAAGCTCATAGCGTGTTGTAGCATCAAGGCTTGTTTGTGAAATTTTCATGCTCATTTTATCACGCAATTTGTTTAGGTGAGGTGTTGTTGTAGCGTGTATTTCCATTTGAATTTTAACATAAAGTTCAAGATGCTCATCAATTTTTTCAGGGCTCTCGTCCATTATTTGCGCAAGGGTTTTTCCCTCAATAAAAGTACTTACAATTGCCCATTTACCGTCTTCTATTTTTTTAACTTCTATCATCTGCGGCACATTTAGCCCTGCTTCTTGTACACGCGCTTGGTTTAACGCCTCGTTTAATATTTGCGATGTTTTGAAGCTCTCATCAAATGTTTTATAAACACAATTATCTTTGAGGTAAATTGTTTTGTTTTTGCGCTGTGCAATTATTTTTTCCATTTTGTATCACCCTTTCATTAAAAAATATTCAAATACATTTGTTTAATTTCGCTCATAAGTGGGTATCTTGGGTTTGCGCCGGTGCATTGGTCGTCAAAAGCATTTTCAACCATCTCATCAAGTGTGCTGTTGAAGTCGTCTTCATTAACACCATAATCACTTATTTTAGGTTTAATGTCAAGTGTACTTTTTAACTCTTCTATTTTCTTAATTAATTTTTCAGTCATCTCTTCATCGCTTGCACCTCGTATGCCCACAAAAGCGGCAATCTCGGCATATCTTTGTTTTGCGTGCGGGTATTTATATTGTGAGAACGCACCCATCTTAGTTGGCACTTCTGACATATTAAAACGAATTACTTCGTTTATAAGCATTGCATTTGCAACACCGTGAGGCAAGTGGTGCATAGCGCCAAGTTTATGTGCCATTGAGTGGCAAACACCTAAAAATGCATTTGCAAAAGCCATGCCTGCAAGTGTAGAGGCATCTGCCATTTTCTCTCTTGCAATTGGGTCGTTTGCGCCGTTTTTGTATGCAAGTGGCAAGTACTCGAAAATAATTTTTATCGCTTTAAGTGCAAGTCCGTCTGTATAATCGCTGGCAAGCATTGAAACATACGCCTCTAGTGCGTGTGTAAGTGCGTCAATACCCGATGCCGCTGTCAACGATTTTGGCATGTTCATCATTAAGTCTGCATCTACAATTGCAACGTTAGGCAAAAGTTCATAATCTGCAAGAGGGTATTTTTGGCCTGTTTTTTCGTCTGTTATAACGGCAAACGGTGTAACTTCACTGCCTGTACCGGCAGTTGTTGGTATTGCAATAAAATTAGCTTTAATGCCAAGTTTCGGGAAGCCGTAAACCCTTTTTCTTATATCCATAAAGCGCATTGCAATGTCTTCAAAATCAACATCAGGGTGCTCATAAAGTGTCCACATAATTTTCGCCGCGTCCATAGCAGAGCCACCGCCCAAAGCAACGATACAATCAGGCTCGAATAATTCCATTGCCTTTGCACCTAGTTTTGCACAAGCAAGTGTTGGGTCAGGCTCAACATCGAAAAATGTTGTGTGCATAATGCCCATGTCGTCAAGTAAATCTGTAACACGTTTTGAATATCCGTTTTTGTATAAAAACTCATCTGTAACTATAAACACTTTTTTCTTATTATATACTTCTTTAAGTTCTGCAATTGCAATTGGCAAACAGCCTGTTTTAAAATAAACTTTCTCTGGTGTTCTCAGCCACAGCATATTCTCTCTCCTCTCGGCCACTGTTTTTGTGTTAATTAGGTGTTTTACACCTACATTTTCCGAAACAGAGTTGCCGCCATAACTGCCGCAACCAAGTGTTAAAGACGGGGCAAGCGCAAAGTTGTATAAATCACCAATACCACCATGTGCCGCCGGTGTATTAACAACAATTCGGCAAGCTTTCATTGTGTTTTCAAAAATCTCAAGGTCTTTTGCAGCTACTGCGGTGTCAATAAAAATTGACGCCGTATGTCCATAACCGCCATCTTTTACAAGCCTATCAGCCTTTTCAATTGCATCATCATATTTTGTATATTTGTACATTGCTAAAACAGGTGATAACTTTTCATGTGCAAATTCTTCGCTCAGTTCTACACTTGTAACCTCGCCTATCAAAACTTTTGTGCTCTCTGGCACTTCAACACCTGAAAGCTGTGCAATTTTAAATGCCGATTGTCCTACTATTTTTGCGTTAAGCGCGCCGTTTATCAATATAGTACTGCGCACTTTTTTAATCTCTGAGGCGCTCAGAATATGGCAACCACGAAGTTTAAACTCATCTCTAACTTCGTTGTAAATATCGCTGTGTACAATAACAGATTGCTCACTTGCACATATTACGCCGTTGTCAAATGTCTTCGATAATATAACAGATGATACTGCATTTTTCACATCACATGTTTTGTGGAAAAGTGCCGGAACGTTACCTGCACCAACGCCAATTGCCGGTTTTCCGCTTGAATAAGCACTGCGCACCATTCCCGGGCCACCTGTTGCAAGTATAATATCAGTCGTTTTCATTACTTCATTTGTAAGTTCAAGCGACGGTGTGTCAATCCAGCCAATAATACCGGCGGGCGCACCGGCTTTTACTGCGGCTTCCAACACTATTTTTGCCGCCTCAATTGTACAGTTTTTTGCCCTTGGGTGTGGGCTGAAAATAATACCATTGCGTGTTTTAAGTGCTATTAACGCCTTAAAAATAGCAGTTGATGTAGGGTTAGTTGTAGGTATAACAGCAGCAATAACACCAATTGGCTCTGCAATTACCCTTGTGCCCATTGCATCGTCTCTTGAAATAACGCCACATGTTTTAGCATCTTTGTATTTATTATATATATACTCTGCCGCATAATGGTTTTTAATAACTTTATCTTCCACTATACCCATGCCTGTTTCACTAACAGCCATTTTTGCAAGCGGTATACGGCTTTTATTTGCGGCAATTGCCGCAGCTTTGAATATTGCGTCTACTTGGCTTTGCGAAAAAAGCGCAAACTCTTTTTGTGCATTTCTAATTGATTCAATTTTCGCTTTTAGCTCTTCAACAGTAGCCACCGTTGCATAGGGGTTGTTTTCTGTTTTTCCCATTATTTTCCCTCCAAATTATTATATGTTAATTTTTTAACAACCATTGTTAAAATTTTAACATGTGTATTGCATTATGTCAATCCTATTTGATATTTTTTCACTATTGGTTAATTATTATTCAATTTCTTGAAAAATATCATTTAAAATGACTAACAGCTAAAATTTGTTTTACATTTTTGAAAAGTAATTTTGCATAATTCTATTTACTTGTGAAATGGAAATATACTAGGAAGTGCCTATTATATTATAAAATGCAACATTGACATTATCAAATGTAACTGGTAGAATATAATGTATATAAAACAATTCACAAAAAGTTCTGAAAGTAGGCTTTTTACATGTTTTAGTATTGCTTATTTTCTCACTTTTTAGTTGCAACACTTATTGTGCATTATATAAAAAATAACATTCACCTACAACTTACTATATAAGGTAGAGCGTCTTTTATGAAAATGAAAAGCAAAAAACTAATTATTACTATATTAATAGGCTTATTGTTCTTTGTTGGTTTAATGTACAGCATGTTTACGTTTAACCGCACAGTTAACTATGAGCTTGAGCAGTCTGTTCGCAGTACGCTGTACGACATGGCTGACCAGCAACAGCTTGCACTAAACCGCCAACTTGAAAGTATGATTTATAACATTAAATATATTGCGGAAACATTGCCCATTATTGGTGTAAATGAAACAAATATTTTAAGTTATGTCCAAACAAAGCAAGAAGCGCTTAACTATCAAACTGTTTTTATTGTAGACGTCAATGGAATGGCCTTTTTGTCTACCGGAAAGCTCTCCGATGTATCACAAGAGGAGTTTTTTAAAACTTCCATTGCAGGTAGCGATTTTGCTTCTGACCCATATGTTTCACAATATGTTGACAAAGAGGTTATTGTAGTTTCTGTGCCAATATATGTTGATGGAAAAATTGACGGTGTACTTGCGGCCGAATATTGCACCAGTTATTTAGACACACTTCTTACAACGTTTACAGACGCGCGCGGCCTTAATTTAATTGTTGACGAAAACAGCAACATAATACTTAGCACGAATGCTCATGTTATTAGCTTTGATGCATTTAAAAACGCTGAGTTTGAAGATAATGTTTCTTTTGAAAGTATCATTGAAGATTTTCAACAAAGGAAGTCAGGAAGTATTTCTTACACATTGAACGGCGAGCGGAAATTTGGTGAATACAGGCCTATCGTAATTAATGATTGGATGCTGTTTTTTGAAATGTCTGAACAGACCATGGCTACAAGCGCACAGAATATATCGCAAGGCATGGTTATGATTAGCGTTATCATAATGCTTTTTGCCTTTGCTGCACTGGCATATTTTATTATTTCCAAAAACAACGCAGCAAAAGTTTTAGAGCAAGCCGCCTACTATGATGAATTAACAGGACTGCCAAATTTACTGAAATTCAAATTGCTAATGGCCGATGAGCTAAAAAAGCACCCTGAAAATAAATATATTGCCGTAAAAATGGATTTAGTAAATTTTAAAGCCATTAACGAAATGTTTGGGTTTGAATCGGGAAACAAAGTAATATGTGCTATTGCAAACACCGGCAAAAATGTGCCTGATAAAAGTTTTTTCCAAGCTAGGGTATCGGCTGAAGAATTCATGTTTTTCGCGAAAAGCGAGCTTTTTGAAAACCTTGAAATTTCCGCGTCAAATTATGAAAAACAATTTAAAAAACTTGTGCCTGACATGTATGAACACCACTTTATTTTTAGGTATGGCAGATATTATTTGACCCCCGGTGAAACTGATGTAAACGACATTGTAAATAAAGCTAACATCGCACACTCTTTTGCGAAGTCAGACGGCAGAAATAATATTTGGGACTACGACGCGGCTTTCACTAAAAAAGTATTGCGTGATACAGAAATTTCAAACAAGAAACAAAAGGCTATTGCAAACGAAGAATTCAAAGTATATTTGCAACCAAAATATGATGTAAATAACAGAAAAATCACGGGTGCTGAAGCGCTTGTTCGTTGGATAGAACCAAGCGGAAATTTCATATATCCGAATGAGTTCATTCCACTTTTTGAGCAAAATGGTTTTATTGTCGAGCTTGACAAATTTATGCTTCATTGTGTTTGCCGAACGCTTAAGTCGTGGAAAGATAAAGGGCAAAAATGTTTGAGTATATCTGTAAACTTTTCCAGGCTCCATATCAACAACAAAAACTTTGTGCAAGAAGT
The DNA here is from genome assembly GCA_964371535.1 of uncultured Bacteroides sp. GTDB lineage: Bacteria > Bacillota > Clostridia > Oscillospirales > Ruminococcaceae > Ruthenibacterium. Next base: position 54,926 of record CAYJMH010000006.1, on the reverse strand, counting down.
TAAACACATAGTTTCGTCTTATGGCGTAGAGCCAAAGCATATAGAAATAGAGCTTACTGAGAGCACTGTTATGGAAAACGAGAAAGAACTTAAAGTTCTTCTTAAACAGCTTCATCACGAAGGCTTCCTTATCTCTATTGACGATTTTGGCTCGGGCTATTCGTCGCTAGGCATGCTTAAAAACTTCAAGGTAGACACATTAAAGCTAGACAGAAGCTTCTTCATTGAACTTGAAGACGAAGAAGAGCACCGAAGAGGAGACTTAGTTGTAGAGAGCATTGTCGAGCTTGCAAACAACCTTGGCATGTACACAGTTGCAGAAGGTATTGAGGAAGATGAGCAAGTAGAATTTTTGAAGAAGATAAAGTGCAATTCGGCACAAGGTTATTACTTTGCAAAACCTATGCCTGTAAACGAATTTGAAAAGCTTTTTTTCGAAAGTTCTGAATAATAGTAATAAATTGCGCAATTTTGGCAAAATAATAGAGGGCTCCTTTGTATAATCAAAGGTACCCTCTTTTTTTCATTTAAGTATGTGTGTAACTTATAGTCCCATATTCCCAAGTTGCTCTGCTGTTTTTTCAACTAGTACAACAATTTCTTTTGCATTTTTGCCCATTACACTTTTCAGCCCAAACAAACCATCAGTCAATTTGCCCAAAACCATGTTAGATGCCATGTTTCCTACACCGGCTTCTTCCATTTTCAAAACTTGGAAAGTATCGCCTTGCTTTTTCATTGAACCTGGCAAAATTTGTACTTGATTTTGTGAGTCCAGTGCAGGGAAAGCTATTACATATGCAAGACCATGTTTCACATATTCGGGCTTGCCTGCTGCAAACTCAGTGTCTTTAATTTTTTCAAACAATTCTTCAAGTGTGTACTCATTTTGTAATTTTACCTTTTTGTATTTAAAACCAAATGCCATTTTTTATTACCACCTATCTATATTTTTTAACATTATATCCTATATTTGCCAAAAAGTAAAGTAATTTTTTTTACGATAACACAATATTTTTCAAAAACAATATTTATTTTGTTTTTATTAATGCACTAAATTTAAACATAAATTTAAATATTATTAAAATAATATTAACAATTTACACTGTTGAAGTATTATAATTTTTAGTGTATAATATACTTTATATATGCTTAATAATAAACAAAACAATTTAGGAACCTTTCGGAGGGAAATATGCCTGAAAAAGTTAAAATAATACTTGATAAAAATGCAGATATTTTACGACTACCTGCAATAGCACTAAGGGGGCTTGTTGTATTCCCCGGCAATATAATTCACTTTGAGGTGGGGCGACAGAAGTCAATTGACGCCATTGATTGGGCAATGAATAACAACAATGCCGTTTTCCTTGTTGCACAAAGAGACCTTGAAGTTGACGACCCTACTTTCAAAGATTTATACTCTTTTGGTGCTGTGGCAGAAATTAAACAAGTTTTACGTGTATCAGACGATTTGGTAAAAGTACTTGTCGAGGGCAAATACCGTGCTAAGCTTTTAACTGTTGACTCAACGGGTAAGTTTTTACTTGCTTCAACAAAAGCAGCACCAATGCGTGGCATAAAAAACAGCGACACTGTAAGAATTGAAGCACTTGTGCGCAGCATTCGTGACGTGTTTGAAGAATACTTTACAATGAACCGTCGTTTTCCAAAAGATGTTATTTATACCATACTAACGCAAGACGACCCTGCCATGCTTTGTGACTATATACCGGCAAATTTTTTGTTTAAATACTCGGAAAAACAAGAAATTTTAAACGAAAATACTGTTTTAAACCGACTTGAAAAAATACTTGAATTTATTCGCAAAGAGACAAAAATTGTGCGAATTGAAAAAGATATTCAACACAAGGTTAGCGAGCAAATTGACAAAAATCAGCGCGATTATTACTTGAGAGAGCAAATGCGCGTTATCTCAGATGAGCTTGACGACGGTGACGAAAGTAAAGAGGACACAGAATCTTATAAGGACAAAATTTTAGCGTTAAACTTGCCTGAAGAGGCAAACGAAAAACTGCTAAAAGAGGCCGACAGGCTTTCAAAAATGCCCGGAAGCTCACAAGAAGCGACTGTTATACGCACTTATCTTGACACATGCCTTGATTTGCCGTGGAACACCGAGACGAAAGACAAGCTTGACATAAAAAAAGCAACAATTGTGCTTGACAAAGAGCACTTTGGAATGAAAAAAGTGAAAGAGCGTATACTTGAAATTTTAGCGGTGCGTAAACTTGCGCCAGAAGCAAAGGCACAAATAATATGCCTAGTTGGCCCCCCGGGTGTCGGAAAAACTTCAATTGCAAACTCTGTGGCGCAGTGCCTTGGGCGTAAATATGTGCGCATGTCTCTTGGCGGCGTAAGGGATGAAGCCGAAATACGCGGGCATCGCCGCACTTATATTGGTGCTATGCCGGGCAAAATTGTAAGCGCAATTTTAACGGCAAAAAGCAAAAACCCACTATTGCTTTTAGATGAAGTCGACAAACTTGCAAGTGATTTCAGGGGCGACCCTGCCGCCGCATTGCTGGAGGCGCTTGACCCTGAACAAAATAAAACTTTCAAAGACCATTATCTTGATATACCATTTGATTTAAGCGATGTTTTGTTTATTACAACTGCCAATACACTAGACACTATCCCCCGCCCTCTTCTTGACCGTATGGACGTTATAGAGCTTTCAAGCTATACAAGAATTGAGAAAATGAACATAGCAAAAAAACACCTTGTGCCAAAACAGCTTAAAGCAACAGGGCTTAAAAACTATGTGAAATTTAACACCGCTTCAATTTACGGCATCATTGACGGCTACACGCAAGAGTCCGGCGTTAGGAGTTTAGAGCGTACAATTAACGAGGTTTTGCGCAAATGTGCAAAACGTGTTGCCACAGGTGAAATTGACAAAATTAGTATAACCGATGCATCACTTGAAGAGCTTTTAGGGCCTAAGAGGGTAAAACCCACTTTTTGCAGCAGAAAAGACTCTATTGGAGTTGCAAACGGCCTTGCCTGGACAAGTGTCGGTGGCGAAATATTGCCAATTGAAGTTGAACTTATCCAAAACGGTTCAGGTAAGCTTGAGCTTACGGGCTCTCTTGGCGATGTGATGAAGGAGAGCGCACGACTTGCAATAACTTATGCCAAACTTAACAGCGAGCTTTATGGCTTTGATGGAACTATTTTTAAAGAAGTCGACATTCATATTCATGCACCTGAAGGAGCCATACCTAAAGACGGGCCGTCGGCCGGCATTACACTTACAACAGCACTCATCTCTTGCCTATCTAAAAGGCCTGTGCGTGCAGACGTTGCAATGACAGGCGAAATTGCATTGCATGGGCAAGTTTTACCAATTGGTGGGCTTAAAGAAAAAAGCATGGCAGCGTACAGAGAGGGCATGAAAACCATATTAATACCTAAGGCAAACACACCTGATTTGTACCATGTTGACGAGCAGGTAAAAGAAACCGTAGAATTTAGGCCTGTTGAGACATTAGCCGAAGTGTTAGATTTTGTGCTATTGCCCAAAAAGGGCGTAATAACCAAAAAGGCTTCGGAAAATGCAACAAAAAATGCAACTAACAGAAACGGAAAAAAATAATGAACTATGCTTTGGCAGAATTTAAATCTTCTTACGGGCTTTCATCTCAATTGCCAGATAGCGACCGAGCAGAAATTGTTTTCTCAGGCAGGTCAAACGTTGGCAAATCGTCGCTGATAAATAAACTGTGCAACAGAAAAAATTTAGCACGTGTTAGCGCAACGCCCGGCAAAACAGCCACAATTAACTTTTATAGTATAGACAATGTTTACTTTGTAGACTTGCCGGGATACGGCTATGCCAAAGTGGGCAAGGGTGAACGCCAGCGATGGGACGAGCTGATTAATGCGTACTTTACAGCAAATAGGCAAAATGTTTTGCTTGTGCAATTGCTTGATTGCCGCCACAAACCATCTGCAGACGACATGCAAATGTTGCATTATTTGCAGCATTACGGCATTCCGTTCATTGCAGCGCTTACAAAGGCAGACAAGCTTAAAAAACGCGAGCTCACCGAAAAAATAGACGAATTTTCAGCCATTTGCGGGCAATTCGGCTGTATAAAAGTTGTACTTACAAGTGCAGACTCGGGCTTTGGAATTGACGAATTAAAAAGCATTTTAGACGGCGTTGCAGCCGAGTAAAAAAACAAGAGGGGTAAAATATAATGGGAAATGTTACATCAACAAACAGCGCAGGCAATTTAACAATTGGTGGGCTTGATACAGTTGCACTTGCGGCAAAGTACGGCACACCACTTTATGTAATGGACGAAAACGCAATACGCGAAAATTGCCGAATTTTGAAAAAATCTTTAGACGAGCACTATAACAAAAACGGCATGGTTTTGTATGCAAGCAAGGCTTTTAGTTGCAAGCAAATTTACCGCATTATGAACGAAGAAGGCCTTGGCACTGATGTTGTTTCCGGCGGCGAACTTTTTACAGCTTTGCAGGCAGGTTTCCCCGCAGAAAAAATATATTACCACGGCAACAATAAAACCGCGGCCGAAATTACAATGGCACTTGAAAACAATGTTGGTTTTATTGTTCTTGATAATTTAACAGAACTTGAAATGCTTAGCAGCATTGCAAAAGCAAACGGCAAAACAGTTAATGTTTTGTTCAGGATTAAACCGGGAATTGACGCACATACGCACGATTTTATAAGAACAGGACAAATAGACTCAAAATTTGGCTTCGCACTTGAAACAGGCGAAGCTATGCAAGCGGTTAAGAAAGCGCTTGACACAGATGCCATACATGTTGTAGGTATACATTGCCATATAGGCTCACAAATTTTCGACATTGACCCGTTTTGCCATGCGGCCGAAGTTATGCTTCAATTTGCAAGTGACGTGCGAAGCGAGTGCGGCCACACAATCGAACAGCTAAATTTAGGCGGGGGCTTTGGCATAAAATATGTCCCACAAGACGACCCGAAATCTCTTGGCAGCTATATGAAAGCAGTTGCCGAAACTGTATACGCTTTTTGCGAGAAAAAAAGTTTCCCTGTGCCGTATGTGTGCATAGAGCCGGGCAGGTGCGTTGTAGGCGACACAGGCATAACACTTTATACAGTTGGCAGTGTTAAAACAATACCCGGCCACCGCACATATGTTTCAATTGACGGCGGAATGACTGATAACCCACGCTATGCTTTGTATAAATCATCTTACGAGGTAATAATTGCGAACAAAGCAACGGCGCAAAAAGATTTTGTCGCAACAGTGGCAGGACGCTGCTGTGAGAGCGGAGACTTAATTCAAGAAAATGCACCTATGCAAAAACCTGCCGTGGGCGACATTATGGCAGTGCTTTCAACGGGTGCCTATAATTACTCAATGGCTTCTAATTATAACAGGGTTACACGTGCGCCTGTTGTTTTTGTAAAAGACGGTGCAGATAAGCTTGCAATAAGACGTGAGAGCTACGAAGATTTAATAATCAACGACTTATAGATATGGCATACAGTGATTTTGCATACTACTATGACGAATTAAACAAAGACGCCGATTACGACGCCTTGTTTGCTTGTATTCAAAAACAATTGCTGTTATGCGACATTAAAAGCGGAATTATTGCAGACCTTGGCTGTGGCACTGGTGAAATGACACTGCGTCTTGCAAAAAGTGGCTACGACATGATTTCTGTTGACGTGTCAGAAGATATGCTATGTGTTGCACGTGACAAAATGTACGAAAATGAAATAGGCGGAGTGCTTTTTTTGAACCAAGATTTGACAAAGCTTGATTTATACGGGACAATTAAGGGTGCCGTTTGTACTTTTGACACTTTCAACCACACGGGGCCACTTAATAAATTTAAAAAAGCAATAGAACGTGCGGCACTTTTTTTGGAAGTTGGTTGCCCTTTAATTTTTGACATGAACACACTGCATAAACACGAAAATGTGCTTTCAAACAACACTTTTTCGTCAAGCTCCGGCAAAATTTCATGCCTGTGGACTTGTGAGTACGACAAAAAGCTTTTGCGCACAAAAATAAATTTAACTGGAACAGAAGATGATATTATTTTGTTTAATGACAGCTTCTACGAGTATGCATACTCGCTAGACGAGATAACAAAAGTTTGTGAGGGTGCCGGCCTTAAAATAACGAGCGTTGTAGACGGTGAAAATTTCGGCGATATTAAGCACGACAGCGAGAGGTATTTCATAACTGCTGTGCGCACATAAATACATTATTTATTTGAAACGGTGGGTTTAAATGTCTGAAAAAAATTGTATACGCGGCATATCTGAAAACGGCGGCATAGCATTTTGTGGCGTGGACGCAACTCAAATGGTTCGTGATATGGAAGAAATACACAAAACATCTGCTGTTGTCTCGGCGGCACTTGGGCGCCTTTTAATTGGGGCCGGTATAATGGGTGCCATGCTAAAGCACGTTGACGATAGTGTTACACTTCGAATAAATGGCGGCGGCGCAGCAGGCACACTTCTTGCAGTTTCAAACGGCAGGGGCGAGACAAAAGGCTATGCCACAAACAACATTGTTGAACTGCCGCTTAAACAAAATGGAAAGCTTGACGTTGGCACGGCAGTTGGCACAGACGGTGTTTTAACGGTAGTTAAAGACTTGGGCCTTAAAGAGCCTTATGTTGGAAAAGTGCCAATTGTAAGCGGCGAAATAGGCGACGATATAACATCTTATTATGCAAAAAGTGAGCAAATGCCAACCGTTTGCGGCCTTGGCGTTCTTGTAAGTGAAGATTTAAGCATAAAAAGTGCGGGTGGGTTTTTAATTCAAGTTTTACCCGGCGCAACAGAAGAAGAAATTACTATGCTTGAAAATAACATTGCAGAACTTAGCAGTGTTACAAATTTATTGCAAGAGGGCAAAACGCCCACAGACATAATGCACCTGGCACTGAAAGGGTTTTCCCCCGAGGTGCTTGACGAGCAACTTATAAGCTACAATTGTAAGTGCAGCTACGAAAAAGTTGAAAAAATTGTATTATCGCTTGGGCAAGAAGAAATTAAAAACATGATAAAAGAAAAAGACGATGCCGAGGTAGTTTGCCACTTTTGTAACAAAAAGTATAACGTTTTATTGCCCGAACTTTTGCAAAGCAATTTTTAAGTTTGTGCTTACTAGCACTTAATAAAATTTCGTCTAATCCTCCATTTGCCTTCCCAAAACACTTGCTACAACTTGAATATGCGCCATTGCACAATGTGCGTTTGCCGCAAATGTCACGCTTTGTTCTTCGCTTGCTATATCAACAAACGCCACGCTTCCAATTATGTCGCCGTGGCAAATGACAGGTGCAACAGCTTTTGCGGTATGTGCGGTGTCCTCACCTATTATAATGGGGTTTGTATTTGTAAGTGTTGTTTTTCTAAGCTCGACAATATTTTCATAGCCCTTTGTAATGCGGCTTTCCAACAATTCGCGCAACATTGGGGGTGCAGCTACTATGCAATCTCTGTCTGCCACAACTGCAAAAACACCTGCAGTCTTTGCTAAAACATCGCAAAATGCTTGGGCCAGCACCACCATTTCGCCAATTTGCGAATATTTTTTAAATATAACCTCGTTGTTATCAGATACATATATTTCAAGAGGGTCGCCCACACGTATTAACTGTGTGCGCCTTATTTCTTTTGGTATTACAACTCTGCCCAAATCATCAATGCGCCTTACAATTCCTGTTGCTTTCATTTTTTCTCCGTTCCGCCGCAATAATATAACGGCAAATTAATTTAATTGTTTGTTATATTATTTACAAATTGTGGGAAATTATACACATTAATATACATATGCTTTTTAAAAACATTAACTTATAAAAAACGTATTGCAGTTTCGAACTTTTAAAAAATACATCATTTTTTAATTATGACGAATATTAAAAGTTTACTAAGTTTTTTTCAAAAAATTTCGAGTTCTTAGGGCAGAGCCCTAGCCAAGCTGATGTAATCCGAACCCGCCTAAAATGCGAACAACTGTGTACATAAAAAAACTGTCATGTGATTTTAATCACATGTATTTTTTTGCCTAAAAAAGATAACTTAAACATAAAAGCCAAGTTATGTTTTATTAGCTTATCACAGCCTACTACTCACCTATATTAACTTATTACAGTAGTTGTTCATGAATTATTAAAATATGTCAAAAATGTTAAAGTTGTTAATTTTTTTCATTATCTCTTGACATTCGCAAAAAGTTGTGTAAAATAAAATTAGCACTCAGACACATAGAGTGCTAAAATCTATATCAAAGCAGGTGATTAAAAGCGATATGGATAACAGAAAAAACCAGGTGCTTAAAACTGTTGTAAAGCTTTACAGTATTGAAGGAGAGCCCGTTGGAAGCACACTTTTAGCGCGACACTTTAGTATGAGCATTTCGAGTGCAACACTTCGAAGTGAAATGGCAGCACTTACAAAACTTGGTTTACTTGAGCAACCGCACACAAGTGCAGGGCGAATTCCAAGTGCTAAAGGTTACAGATATTATATTGATAATTTGCTAGAGTCCGACAAACCTTTAACACCTTTTCAACGCAGTAACATTAGCGACCTTTTTAAGGATATGGATTTTGACCCACAGAGAATTACTGCAAACACGGCAAAAGCTCTCGCAAGCTACACAGGCTTTGCGTCAGCAACTACTACGCCCGAAAGCAAAGATGTTTGCATTGCGCACTTTGAAATTATTCGAGTAGGACTTTACACGGCAGTTGTACTGGCGGTTTCAAGCGCAGGCAGTGTAAGCACAAGGACGGCAAAGTTTGAAACCACATTCGAAACTGAAGATTTGAAATTACTTGAAGCGGCGCTTAATGAGCATTTTACCTTTATTAACCCAACTGATTTAGATGTTGAGCACATTGAAGCTGTAAGTGCTAATTTAAGCACAAAAAGCACAAACCTAATGTCAGGTATAATGGCGGCATACAAGCTTGTTTCTGCTTGCACAAGGCAGGCAGTGTATATTGAAGGGCAAGAAAACTTGTTGCACCATGGCATCAATGACATTGCTCTGCGCAATTCACTGGCACTTTTCAGCGACAGTGCAACGTTATGCAAATATTTGGGATACATTGCGTCACAAGGCGGCGTAATTTTGGGCGAAGACATTGAAGATTACCCAATGCCGGGCTTTTGCATAATGGGCAAACAGTATGTAGCCGGCGGCGGCAGAACAGGCTCTATCGCTATTATAGGTCCATCTCGAATGAATTTTACGTACATGATGAGACGACTTGATTTTTTTGCACATACATTAAGCATGTGCATGTCGGGAAACTACGGGCAAGAAACATAAATGGGAAAGGATTGTTTAAAATATGAACAACGAACATCAAGCTAACAATGCAGACATTAATGAAAGTGTTGAAGCGAACAAAGCACAACAACAAGAAAGTGAAAAGCATGTAGATGACGTGAAAAGCACACAGAAAGCCGAGCAGGAAAGCAATGCTTCAAAAAAATCGCCCAAGCAAGGCGGTGCAAAGCCTGCGGCAGCGCTTGCAGCGGCAAAAGCCGAATGCGAAAAACTTGCAAAAAAACTTGACGAAACAAACAGCACCTTGCTTCGCACTGCTGCGGAATATGATAATTTCAGAAAGCGCTCAGCACGTGAAAAAGATGCAGCATTTTCAGGTGGCTTATCACATGCTGTTGAAAAACTTTTACCTGTAATAGACACGCTTACGCTTGCTATAAACGCCGAAACAGATGACGCAAGTTATAAAAAAGGCGTTGAAATGACACTGGAGCAGTGCAAAAAAGCTTTTGAGGCATTGGGCGTTAAAGAGATTGATGCACTTGACAAGCCGTTTGACCCAAACATGCATGCAGCAGTTGCACAGCAACCTGCGCCGGAAGGCAAAGAGAGCGGAACGGTACTTGCTATATTGCAAACAGGTTATATTTTAGGCGAAAAAGTAATACGCCACGCAACTGTAATGGTTGCAGAATAAAAAGGCTAACTAAAAATTACATTATTAATAAACAGTGCAACTATTATTAGTTATACCACTGTTTTTAATATAAATATTTTACCGTTACATTAAAAGTGCCGGTAAAAAACAAAAATATTACACTATTATAAGTTTATTTATTAAAAGGAGAATTTTATTATGGGAAAAATTATAGGTATTGACCTTGGTACAACAAACAGCTGCGTTGCTGTTATGGAAGGCGGAGAACCCGTTGTTATAGCAAATGCAGAGGGAGCAAGAACTACACCATCTGTTGTGGGCTTTGCAAAAAATGGCGAAAGGCTTGTAGGCCAAGTTGCAAAACGCCAAGCTATCACAAACCCGGACAGAACAATTTCGTCTATTAAACGCCACATGGGCACAGACCATAAAGTGGATATTGACGGCAAAAAATACACACCACAAGAAATAAGCGCTATGATACTTCAAAAACTAAAAGCAGACGCAGAAGCTTATCTTGGCGAAAAAATAACAGAAGCTGTTATTACAGTACCCGCTTATTTTAACGACAGCCAACGCCAAGCTACAAAAGACGCAGGCGCAATAGCCGGCCTTGATGTAAAACGTATTATCAACGAGCCAACAGCTGCCGCACTTGCATATGGTGTTGACAAATTGGCAGAGCAAAAAATCATGGTTTATGACCTTAGCGGCGGCACATTCGACGTTTCAATTATTGAAATGGGCGAAGGTGTAACTGAAGTTAAAGCAACTGCCGGCGACACAATGCTTGGCGGTGATGACTTCGACATTAAAATTATTGATTGGCTTGCCGACGAGTTTAAAAAAGAAAATGGTGTTGATTTGCGCAACGATAAAATGGCGGCACAACGTTTAAAAGAAGCAGCTGAAAAAGCAAAAATAGAGCTTTCGGGCGTTGCAAGCACAGCAATTAACTTGCCGTTTATTACAGCAGACGCAAACGGGCCAAAACACCTTGACACAACACTTACACGCGCAAAGTTTAACGAGCTTACAGCAGACCTTGTAGAGCGCACAATGGAACCTACACGCAAAGCGCTGAAAGACGCAGGGCTTGAGCCAAGCGACCTTGAAAAAGTACTTTTGGTTGGCGGTTCAACACGTATACCGGCAGTACAAGACGCAGTTAAAAACTTTATGAAAATAGACCCAAACAAAGGCATTAACCCCGACGAATGTGTTGCAGTTGGCGCCGGCATTCAGGGCGGTGTTTTAAGCGGTGATGTGAAAGACATTCTTTTGCTTGATGTTACACCACTTAGCCTTGGCATTGAAACAATGGGCGGTATTTCAACAAAAATTATTGATCGCAACACAACAGTTCCAACTAAAAAAAGCCAGGTATTCTCAACTGCGGCAGACAATCAACCATCTGTTGAAGTTAAGGTTCTTCAAGGCGAGAGAGAATTCTCACGCGATAACAAAGAACTTGGTGTTTTCCATTTAGACGGCATTGCACCTGCACCTCGCGGTGTGCCACAAATTGAAGTTACTTTTGACATCGATGCAAACGGCATTGTTAACGTTAGCGCAAAAGACAAAGGAACGGGCAAAGAACAGCACATTACAATAACATCTACAACAAACATGAACAAAGACGACGTTGACAAAGCGATAAAAGAAGCAGAGCAATATGCTGCAGAAGACAAAAAACGCCGTGAAGATGTTGACACACGCAACGGTGCAGACCAAATGGTGTTCCAAACAGAAAAAGCTTTGACTGAAATGGGCGACAAAATAAGCGAAAGCGAAAAAACCGATATAACAGCAAAAATTGATGCTTTGAAAGAGGCATTAAAAGGCGAGGACATTGCCGCTATTAGCGCAAAACAAGAAGAATTGC
>CAYJMH010000006.1:0-43062 GCA_964371535.1 uncultured Bacteroides sp. | reverse complement strand
AAAAGCATTTTATGCAGTTAGCGAAAAAATGTACCAGGCCGCAGGCGCAGAAGCACAAGGTGCACCGCAAGGCGAAGCACCGTCTGACGACAATGTTGTTGACGCAGACTTCAAAGAAGTGTAAAATAAAATATAAGGGCGGCGTTTCGCCGCCCTTTAGGCAGTTTTATAATGTAAAAACTAACAAGTTGTAAATTTGCACGGCGTAATTGCCCGTGCACAAAGCATTAAGAATAAGTGGTGAAAAAATGGCAGAAAAACGAGATTATTATGAGACGCTGGGCATTGCAAAATCTGCCGGCGACGATGAAATAAAAAAAGCATACAGGAAGCTTGCAAAAAAATACCACCCGGACTTAAACCCGGACGATAAAGTTGCGGAAGAGAAGTTCAAGGAAATTAACGAGGCGTATGAAATATTAAGTGACTCACAAAAGCGTGGGCGCTATGACCAGTTTGGCCATGCCGGTGTTGACCCGAATTACGGCGCAGGTGGCGGCGGCTTTGGTGGTGGTTTCGGCGGCGTTGACTTGGGCGACTTGTTCGGCGATTTATTCGGCGGTTTTGGCGGCGGGTTCGGCTCTCAAAGGCGTGGCGCAAACCCCAACGCGCCAAAACGAGGCGCTGACGTGCGAGTCAGCCTTGTTTTAAGTTTTATGGAAGCTGTACACGGTTGCACGAAAACTGTTAAAATAACAAAGCAAGACACGTGCGACACTTGTAGTGGCACCGGTGCCGCAAAGGGCACACAGCCTGAAACTTGTTCTCAATGTCGGGGCACAGGCTATGTTACTGTTCAGCAAAGAACACCTTTTGGCGTTATGCAATCAAGCCAGCCATGCCAGCACTGCGGCGGCAAGGGCAAAACAATTAAAACACCATGCCAAAAGTGCCATGGCAGCGGCAGGGTTGCCACAAAGAAAACTGTTGAAATTAACGTGCCTGAAGGCATTGACGACGACCAAAGCTTGCGCCTTTCGTCTATGGGTGACTCAGGGCTAAACGGTGGCCCTGCTGGCGATTTAATAGTTATAGTTACTGTGCGGCCTGACACTATGTTTGAGCGTGATGGGTATGATGTACACGTTAAAGTGCCGCTTACTTACAGCCAATTTGTGTTGGGTGCAAGTGTAATTGTGCCAACAATTGACGGTAAAGTTGAATATAATGTGCCTGAAGGAACACAAAGTGGCTCTACTTTCCGCTTGCGTGGCAAGGGCATACACTATGTAAACGGCCGTGGAAGAGGCGACCAATACGTGCATGTTTTCCTTGAGACGCCAAAGAAACTGACAAAGGCACAGCGTGAGGCACTTAAAAAGTTTGAAGAGCTTATGAAAGACGACAATTACGAACAACGAAAAGGATTTTTCAAAAGTTTGAAAGAGAAGTTTGACAAGTAATTGGATTTGTCTTTTTATGGAAAGCAAAACGGCTTCTGTCTGTAAAAAATGCATGCGTCAAAAAGTTGCACAAACGGGCAGGAATTCGAGGTTGAAATTACGTTTTTTTCGCGAAAAACACCTCAGGGCCCTGCCATAAGAACTCGAAATTTTAAAAAAATTAGCAAAACATTTTATATTTGTCATTAAGACGAAACTCTATACCTTTTTTGACACACTTTAGCCGCTTAGTTTTAGCATTATTGCTAAAACTAAGCGGCTTTTTTCAGCAGTCTTTAATTATTATAAAATTGTTACATTGCCGGCTGCATTTTTTATTCGGGGTTAGTGTAAATAGGCACAGAAATTTCTTGCCTGTTTGCAAAAGAATAAATTGTACATGCTGTTACACTCAAATTAAGGCGCTTTTCAATGGCCAATTTATAAAGCTTCAGTTGCTGCGAATATGTGTTTACAAAATCTTCTTTTGTCTTGTTTTTATCCGTTTTATAATCAATAATTTCGCACGTATCACCATTTATCAAAACAATGTCCGCTATTCCTTGTACATAGATATTTTCGTTTTCGTGCTCTTTTTTCAGCTCATCAAACGCAAGGCTCGCAGGCACAGTTGTCAAAAAATCATACTCTCTCTTCACTACATCGGCCATGCTAATTCGCCTCAAAATATCTGCATTCAAAAAAGCTGTAATAGCGTCTCTCGGCAATTTATTAGCAAGCTGTGCGTCCAAAAAGTCTTGTTCAACAAGACGCTCGATTTCTTTTTCTAAGTTCTGCTTTGCATTTTCAAAATTCGCAAACTGCAAAAATGTATGTTGCGCTGTGCCTTTTTCTGCGGCAGTAAGCCCGCCGCTATATAAGAACGCCGGCCTTGACAAAGTTTGCTCTTGCCCTTTATGGCTTAAACTTGACACGCTCATTTTCACAGGCAATTTCGCCATTGTATAGTCGCGCATTTTATATGCATCGAATATGTTCAACAAACTATTCAAAAGCTTTTCATCGGGCAATGCCGTATGCACAAATTGTGTTGGCGCATTGTCCTCTTGCAATACGTCCGCAGGCACTATGTCTGCGTCTAGCTTTCCCCTTACATCAATAAGTGGCAACAATGCACCGCCGGTAAACTTTCTTAAATCATCACAATTGGGGTGCAATAACGCAAAAATGCTTAACCATGCACCAAAGCTGTTTTGTCGTGACAGTATAAAATCACTTGCACCACCTGTACCAAGCAGTTCAACTGTTAAATTTGTAAGCGTTTTAATTGGGTCTTTCATCGGCATCGTAACAATAAGCTTATCTTTTGCGCGCGTTAAAGCAACGTAAAGCACACGCATTTCTTCGCTTAGCGCCTCGCCTTTTTGCACAGATGCAATTGCAGCATGTTGCGCACTTTGGTACAGCCCACCTGAATTTTTTTGCCTTAACTTAAGCCCTGCACCAAATTTTGGGTGAAACAAAAATGGTGAACTAATATCCCTCATATTAAAGCGATGCTCTGAGTCCGCTAAAATGCACACAGGAAACTCCAGCCCTTTCGAGCGGTGAACTGTCATGATTGACACAACACCTTTTACTGCATTTGCCGCGCCCGCTTGTGCACCGCCTGTTAAAATAGCACTGTCTATCCGTCTTAAAAGCGCACTAAGCCCACCCGACATGCAACCCTTCACAAATTGTGTGAACAGGCGCAAATTATCGCGCTTCTCTGCGCCGTTTTCCATGGCGCCCACTGCTGTAAAATAATGCGATTTTGAAAATATTTGTGCGCACAATTCGCTTGCCGGCACATTTGCAGCCAATGTACGGTAAAATTGAAGCTCTTTGCAAAAAATCACCGCCTTTTGCATTTTGCTGTTAAGCAGTGCACTGTATAGGCGCCCATTTTTATTCTCGCTTCTTATTTCAAGCAAATCATCGGCGGTAAACCCATAAATAGGCGACATAAGCGCAGCAGCCATTTCTATGTCTCGCCCCGGGTTGTCTATAACTTTAAGCAGTGAAATAATTGGTGTAATCTCTTTTGATGTCAAGAAACTTTCCGCTGTATCTGCATAAAACGGTATTTTTGACTTTGTTAATGCCGCTTCATAGTTTTTAAAATTACTGCGTGTCCTTAATAGAATGCAAAAATCGCCATAATTACATGCACGCGTGCTGTTTTTTTCACGCACTAAAAACTTGTTGTTTACCATGTGCGCAATTGTTGCGGCCACAACGCCTGCATCTGTGTTTTGCACTTCTTCTTCGCCTGTGTCCACAAACTTTATACTCATAGCAGTGCCGTTATAATTATACTGTGCGCCGGCTTTCAACTCTTCTGCGCTTGTATAATTCACATCGCCTATTTTATCACTCATTAAACAAGTGAACACATCATTAATTTGGTCAACAATATTTTGTGCACTTCTAAAATTATGCCCCAAAATTATAGTTGCTGGGTGGCTTTTTCCGCCGTCATAAGGTGCAAATTCATTGCGTTTTTTTATGAATATTTCAGGGTTAGCAAGCCGAAACCTATAAATACTCTGTTTTACGTCTCCAACAAAGAATAAATTCGACTCGTCTTCGTTTGCAAGCAAGGAATATATTTTGCTTTGAATTTCGTTTGTATCCTGATACTCGTCCACCATTACTGCGTCAAAACCTGCTGCAATACTTCTGCCAATTGGCGTTTTCTCACCTGCTTCATCACACATCAATTTTATTGCAAGATGCTCAAAATCACTGTACTCTAGCACATTTTCAGCCATTTTTAAACTAAAAAATGTTTGTTCAAATGTTTTTACAGCGCTAGTCAACGCTATAAGCATTGGCAACGCAGTTTCTTTGTCAATCACAAATTCATTTTTCGTACATATAAAAACGCTAAGTTTCAACTCATCTGTAATTTTTTTCGCACTTTTGCGCAAAGCTTTTACAGTGTCTGCTTTTTCGCCCGTATATCCTTTTACAGCCTTAAACGATGGGTTTTTAAACTCGCTTGTATAAACAAGTGCATCGTCCCACCTATTTTGGCGCAATAGTTCACACAGTGCACTGTAAAAAGACTCGTCTTCGCTAAGCGCTATATCATAATTTGCAAGTAGCGGCTCTTCACTTACAATAAGACGTGCTGCCTTTGTCAGTTTAAGTGCGTTTTGCGCGGCACTAAGTGCTTTTCTTATCAGCACACTTCCCCACCCTGTATTTTCAAATGGCTGTTCATCTTTATACATATTAACAATATCTGCAAGTGTTTTATTTGGGTTTACGGTACTTTTTGCAAAATCGTAAAGCCCGGCCACAGCTGCAGAAATGCTGTTGTCATTTTTCGCGCGCCCGTACATTGAAGACAGTGCACAAAAATGCTCGTCCTCATACATTTTCTCAAGCGTAATTTGCATTGCTGTATTTTTCAGCTCATAAATTTGTGCTTCATCTGCAATTCCAAAGTTTGGCGCAATTGACAGTTGTGCAAAAAAGCGCTGTAACAGTTGCATGCAAAAAGCGTGTATAGTACAAATATTTGCACGCCCAAGCAACATTTTTTGCCTGCGAATGTGAGAATTTCGAGGCTGTTCAAGTGCTTTCTCGGCAAGCCGTACATTAATTCTGCCACGCAGCTCTTGTGCGGCCGCCCTTGTAAAAGTTACTATCAATAGTTTGTCTGCCGGCACAGGGTCTTGTTGTTTCAACATCAAATTAACAGCGCGTTCTACCAAAACAGCCGTTTTTCCGCTTCCTGCCGCCGCCGAAACAAGCAATGTTCCGCCCTCGTCATAAATGGCACTGTGTTGTTGCTGTGTCCATTGCGGCGCATTTGATTTTTTATTTTCACCTGTCATAATAAAGCCTCACCTAACTTTCAAACAAACTGCCCTGCGAGGGTACTTTCCTCTCGTTAACGCCGTCTTCATGGCGGCAAACGTCTTTGTAATCACAAAAATTGCACGGCCTGTCTGTGCTGTTTGTGCAAAGTGGTACTGCTTCAATTTCGCCCTGATATATACCCTTTGCCATTTCTATAACGGTGCTTTCAATATGCTTTTCAATGTTGCCTAGTTGTTCTAGTGTTGCAAGCTTTTTGCTTGCACGTACTGTGCCATTTTTACCAAAAGTTACAGGCACATAATATCCTGTTGCCTCTTTGTCCATTCCTTTAAGCACTATCTCGTCGTTTAAAACAAGGCCGTCCACCATATATGTATGCGGCAACTGCGCATCATTTCTTTTCACGGGTTTTGTCGCAGGGTCGCCCTGTATATACAGCACACCTGCCGCAATTGGGTTTTCATACTGCATATAAGTTTTTTTACAAAGCATAAAAAGATAAAATAGCATTTGTATGTTTAGCCCACAATATACTTGATCTAGGCTAAACATCTTATCACCTGTTTTATAATCCACTACCCTAATATAATTTCTTTCGCCACTTTGCATCACGTCTACGCGGTCTATTTTCCCAACAACCCTTACAGTTTTCCCACTTGGTGTCTTCAGTGTAAGCGGCTTTATGGCATCATTGTCGCCTGTTCCTATTTGTTGTTCAAACGCAATGGGCTTAAAGCTACTTTGCCTTTGTTCTTTTTGCAAAAATAAAAGCAAATTTAACACTCCGTCTTTCAGCCTTTGAATTAAATACTCAAACCGTTTCGTGTTTTGCGGCATATTTTTTTCAACGTACTGCTGTGTAATTTCGTACGCTACTACTTTAAGCTCTTCTTGCGTAAGGCTTAAAAAGCTTTGCCCTGTTTTACGCAATGTATGCTCTAAAATATAGTGTACAAGGCTTCCTGTTTCAAGCGGAGACAGCTCTGCTTTCTTCCTTGCACGAATGCGCAACACATATTGTAAAAAATAGCTGAATTTACACTTATGATAACTCTCTATTTTTGTCGGCGATACTGTTAAACTATCGCCAACCAGCTTTTGAATTGCCGTTAGGTTTTGCGCAAAAAATTGTGTGGGCACGCATGCAGAACGCATGGCCCCAAGGCTTTTTACCGCACTGCCAACACTTGAAAGCGCCGACACAAACGCCGCAGTTTCGCAGTTGTCTTCACGATAATTCATGCTTAAAACATCAAGTGCGGCGTTTGGCGTTTGCGCAAAGTCCTCTATGGTAAGTTGCGGCGGCTGTGGGTTTAAATGCTGAACAACACCTGAAAGCTCGAAGCACAGCGGCGCACCGCCCTTTTCTTCTTTTATGGCGCTTAAATGCAAACTTTTTGATGGCGCAGTTAATGCACGGTAAAAAAACATTTGCTCAAGCATTGTTCTATTTTCAAAACTGCCAGGCATTTCTATTCCGTTTTTCACAAGGTTGTCTCTATCCTCGTGTGTTAAAAGCCCACTGTACCCTGCTATTTTTGGGAACTCTCCCTCAGCACAACCAAGTACGAAACAATGTTTTGGGTTTTCAAGGCGCATCCTGTCTGCTGTTGTAAAAACAACAACATCTTGCGTAAGCGGCACATGACCAACGTCATAAGCACGCAATAAAAGTGCAAAAAGCTCGTCATATTCCAGTGGCTGTACAATATCATCAAGAAGCAACGCGTTCATCTCATCAAAAAGTGACATAACAATATTCCATGTTCGGCGTGGTTCGTCTTGCATGTTTTGAACACCTTCAATTTCAAGTGCCTCAGCCATATCTAACGTATTTTGCTCTGCATTAAAACTTTGAAGCAAGTCATAAAGTGCCTTTGAAATTTGCACTGCTGTGCACTTATATTTCAAGCTTTCATCTTCGTTTGTATTACTATATTTCAGCTTTTGAACAAAACTATTGATAATTGGCACTACTTCACAGCGCAATTTCTCTGCTATATTTAAAATTTGCTCGTCTTCCTCGCTTAGCGCTGATTGCTCACCAAAGCCTGAGGGCGACTTTTCAAATGGTGTTTGCCAGTCTTTTGCCGAGAGTTGCCATGTATACGCATAATTTTCAAGCGCTGCAATTTCGCTTGCATCATACCCGCACAGCCCTGTTTTTAACAGGCGCAAAATCCCTTCGCTGTTTATGCCCTTTGTGCACAGTAATAATGCAGTGCGTAAAAAGCACGAGTGTGCCGTATACTCAAGTGTGCTAACAGCATCTGTGAAGTACGGTATATCAAATAGTTCAAACTCATATTTCAGTGCTTGTTCATAAACATCAGCCTCGCGGCATATAACAGCAATGTCATTATATTTTTCACCGCTGCCTACAAGCTTTGTAATTTGTGCTGCAACAAGCTTACATTGCTCGTACACATTGTCGCAAAGTGAAAGCGTAATGCCGCAATTTATTTGCTCGTTTTTTTCACTTTGTATTGCGCCTAAATCATCATTTACCCCGCTGTATGCACCACATAAAATATCGTTTGCAATTTTTAGCCGCTCGCAGTTAATATGTCTGAAATTCACAGTTTGCCTTTGTGGCATTTGCACAGTTACTTCTTGTTTTTGCGCCATTCGTATAAGCCGCATTGCAGTATTTTTTACAGGTGCAAACAAGTTTGATGCGTCGTCCTCGTCCATTTGCATGTCACAGCACAGTGCAACAGTGCATTCTTTCGCTGTTATAAGCTTTTCAATCAAACTGTATTGCGGCGGTGTAAAACCATCAAAATTATCAATAAACACATACGTATCTTCAAGAAAATCACTTTCTATCTTTTGTGCCGCAATGTTAATTCTGTCTTGTGTGTCTAGTGCAACACCGCTTAAAAGAACTTCGTATGTCTTCCAAATCAGGCTTATTTCCATTAGTTTTTTGCCGCTTTCGCCTGAACTTTTGCTTATTTGTGCAATATGCTCAGGGCTTGCACCTGCCGTTTTAAGCTCACGTATAACATCAGCACACATTGAGCAAAAATTAGTATTTTTTATATGCGCTTTATAGTTTTCAAGTTCACCGATAAGCTGTTCACAAGCCCTGCGCACTGCCACAATTCGCCCTGCGTCTGAAATTGTATTAACAGCAGTGCCACCGTATATTTTCAACACACTTTCCGCAAAAGATGTAAAACTTTTTACATTTACATATGCGCTAAGTACATCACCCATTTGCCTATGCATAAGCATTTCAGCCGTGGCTGAAAACTGCTCGGGCACAATGTAAAGGCAATTTTGTTTTTTTTGCGCGTGTTGTTTAATACAAGAAAGCACACAATGTGTTTTACCTGTACCCGAAATGCCGGTTATTAGCTTTAACACAATGTGTGCCCCCCCTGTTTGGAGCTGTTGACAAAGCCGCCTTCACAAAGTGAGTCGGCAAAATTTTCGACATATTTCACAAAAATCTTGCTTTAGTTTTTGCAAAATCTTTGTTTGTCAACAGCTATTATTTTATGTATACTTAGGCAGCGCCTATATTAAAAGTGCAATTTCGCAATTAATTTTATCCTGACTGGTTTTTTATATTAAAGCAATTGCATCGTTCAAATTCTCAACCACAAACGACGTAAGGCGCTTTAACTCTTGTGTTGGTTTGTCACAGTCCGGCACCATAACAGTGCTGCAACCTGCCGCATTTGCCGCACGCACACCACTTGGGCTGTCTTCAAATGCTATACACTCGTGTGCACTTACGCCAAGCCTTTTTGCAGCAAGCAAAAAAACATCGGGCTCGGGTTTTGAGTTCTCCACCTCGTCGCCTGCGGCAATTGCGCTGATGAATTGCTTTACACCTGCAACTTCTAAGTTTTGCTCAACAAGGCTTCTGGCCGAACTGCTTGCAACTGCAACAGGAATATTTTTTTCTTTTGCAGCTTCTAAAAACTCAATAAGCCCCGGCTTTATTGGCACTTGCTTTTTAAGTGCAGCTTCAATTCTCCCGTTTACTGTGTCACATAATTTATCATAAGGAAAATCATCGCCAAAGCGCTGTAAAAATGCTTGCTTGCCACCTTCTTTGTTTTTGCCACGCAGCATTCCTAAATCTTGCGGCAACAAAGCGCATTTCTCTTCTTTACTAACTTCCAACCACAAATCATTGCTTAACTTTTCTGTGTCAAACATCAACCCGTCCATGTCTAATAAAATTGCCTTATATTTCATGTTGTTACTGCCTTTCATTAAAAACGTTGATTAAGCGCACATTTTGTGCTGTCTTACATTTTTTTCATACAAAATTATTTTATCATAAAACACAAGAAATTTATATATCTTTTTTATATTTTTTTACATTAATATCAATAAATATTTAAAATTATCGCCGCACTTGCAAAAAAATTAATTTCAGTTTATAATATAGGTTATATTTATTAAACTCAGTTTTTTATTTTATGGGGTGTTTCTATGCTAAATATTTCTGTTACAAAAACCGAAAAACCAAAACAAAAGCCCGATGAAAACAATTTAGGTTTTGGCAAACATTTTACTGACCACATGTTTATTATGGACTATGAAGAAGGCAAAGGCTGGCACAATGAACGCATAGTACCATATCAAAATATTAGCCTTGACCCTGCCAGTGTAGTCTTTCATTATGCACAAGAAGCTTTTGAGGGTTTAAAAGCATACCGCAATGATAACGATGAAATACTTCTATTTCGCCCTGATTGCAATGCAAACAGGATGAACGACACGTGCGATAGGCTTTGCATGCCAAACATACCTGAAAATGATTTCATACAAGCAATTGAGGAGCTTATTCGCATAGATAAAGACTGGGTTCCACGCGCAAAAGGGTCAAATTTATACATTCGCCCATTTATTTTTGCAACTGACATAGGACTCGGCGTTCATGCCTCCGGAAAGTATTATTTCATTGTTATTTGTGCCCCGTCGGGTGCGTATTATAAAGAGGGCATTAACCCTGTGCGCATTTATGTTGAAAGCGAGTATATTAGAACAGCGCCCGGCCTAACCGGAAGTGTAAAATGCGGCGGGAACTATGCAGCCAGTATCAAATCTGCACATATTGCCGCACAAAAAGGGTTCGCGCAAGTTTTATGGCTTGACGGCGTTGAGCGTAAATATATTGAAGAAGTCGGCAGCATGAACATATTTTTCAAAATTGGCGGCAAAATATATACAGCCGAATGCTCCGGCACTGTTTTACCCGGTGTTACAAGGCGAAGTTGTATAGAGCTGTTTACCGACTGGGGCTTCGAGGTTATAGAGGGTAAAATATCAATTGACACCGTAATGCAAGCTGCAAAAGACGGCACGCTTGAAGAAGTTTTTGGCACAGGTACTGCTGCAGTTGTTTGCCCTGTTAAAGAACTTGTGTACGGCGATGAAACAGCTTTTGTTGGCGAAAACATAGGCGAGCTTACACAAAAGCTATATAACACGCTTACAGGCATACAATATGGCCGCATTGAAGATGGTAAAAATTGGACACATAAAATTTAGACTTTATTATTATTTAAAGTTCGCATAAATTAGATAGTGTTAACACTATCTAGGCCTAAATTTTTATATATTATAAAAAATAATTTTCAGGAGTGTGATGTTTTGGAAACCCCCGCGTCCGGTACGTATATTATATTTATTATTCTTATTTTGCTTTCGGCATTTTTCTCTGCTAGTGAAACAGCGTTATCATCTGCGAATAAAATACGGCTTAAAACAAGCAGCGAAAATGGAAAAAAAACCGCAAGAACAGCGCTTAACTTAATTGAGGACTTCGACAGGACTTTGAGCGCAATTTTAATAGGCAACAACATTGTTAACATAGCTTCAGCGTCGCTTGCAACACTGGTAGCCACTGCCCTATTTGGTGAAAGTGGTGCCGCTATTGCTACGATTGTTGTTACTATTGTTGTATTAATTTTTGGTGAAATACTTCCAAAAAGCTTTGCAAAAGACAATGCAGAAAAAGTTAGTGCTACAATTTCGGCACCATTGCAATGGATAAAATCAGTATTGCGCCCTGTTATTTGGGTATTTGTGCAAATCAAACGAATATTCACCGGTGCACTCTCAAACGAGCTTAATGTGCTTCCTAGTGTTACAGAAGATGAGCTGAAAACCATAATAGATACAGTAGAAGAAGAAGGCGTTTTAAACAGCAGAGAGACAGATATTATCCAAAGCGCCATAGAGTTTAACAGCATTACAGTACAAGACATACTTGTGCCACGCGTTGACATTTCTGCCGTTGATGTTCACGCCCCAACAAAAGAGATAATCTCTATTTGTGTGCACAAGGGCTTTAGCCGCATACCTGTTTACGACAGCAGCATAGACAACATTATTGGTGTTCTGTATGCAAAAGACCTTCTTTACGCGCTGTCGCAAAACAGAGAAATACAGCCGCGAAAAATGAAGCGTGATGTTATGTTTGTGTATAAAACAAAACGCATTAACGATTTGCTTGCTGAATTGCGCCACAAAAAACAACATATGGCTATTGTTACAGACGAGCATGGCGGCACACTTGGCCTTGTTACTATGGAGGACATTCTGGAAGAGCTTGTCGGCGAAATTTGGGACGAAACAGACACTGCAGAAGTTTCAATAAGGCGCATCGACGCCTCACGTTGGCTTGTTATGGGCGACACGCATATAGACGACTTGTTTGAAGAAATTGATTTCATTGACAAAAACTTTGAGTGCGAGGCAACTACTGTTGCCGGCTGGGCACTTGAAGAATTTGAAATGATACCGAAAATAGGCGACATTTTTATATATAAAAATTTGACTGTTACAGTTAATGAAATGGACGAGCAAAGGATTGAAAGTGTAAAAGTTGAGATAAACAAGAAATAAGTTGTTTGTCATTATTCACTTCATAAAATAACATTTTCTTACGCAGTAATATATTATGCTAAACGTTATTTAAATTACACGCCATTTTTATAAGTGCTAAATAATATTTTTATTTAGCACTTTTTTCCTTATAACATAAAAATCAACTATTCTACATTTTGTAGATTGACAACGACTGTTAATAAATGGTTTACTATACATAGGCATGTTTTTCAAAATTGCAATTTCTATGCATTTTGCTATTATATGCAAATTTAAAAAGCGAAAAGGGGGCGAACATAATAAAAACAGATAGCGAAATTATAGGCGAATTTATTGCCGAAATGCGAAAAGAAAAGGCGCTTACACAAAAAGATTTAGCAAAGCAGCTGCATGTTAGCGACAAGACTATTAGCAAATGGGAACGCGGGTTAAGCCTGCCCGATATGTTGCTTATTATGCCCCTTTGTGATGCACTTGATGTTACGAGCACTGAACTTTTGCTGGGCGAAAAGTCAACAAATCGCAAGTCAATGTCAGAATTGCAAATTGACGACGTTCTCAAAAAAATTGTATATTCTCACAAAATAAAAACACAAATAGAGCCACTGAAAAAAACAAACTCTATCCTAATACTTTTTAATTCTATTTGCTTTTTAACGTATTTTCTTGTTTTCAGCTTTGCATTTTACACCGCTGTAAATATTGAAATTCTAGACGTTGCTTTCCTGCCTGTTATAGGCCCGACTTTTAGCATACTCTCATTAATTATTATTTTCTTAAATGCTTTTATAATAATAACTACGCTACTTTTCTTTTTCAGAAAATCACTTATTTATGTCTTTTCTCTTTCTCACTATCTAGGTGCATGTTTATCGGCGTTATATTTTAACTCATCGCTTACGTCATTAGACGTTGCCGAAAACTTTGACGCTACTTCGTGGGTAATTGAATTTGTTCAAATTTATGTGGCAGGCATAATTATTGCCGTTGTTTTAAACATTGTTGCATTTATTGTATTTGTAAAAAGAAGAAAAATATAGTATATTCTAAAAATGCGAGGTTTTCTTTTTCAAATTTATTAGTTTTTTAATACGATTTTATTTGTTTTTTTTAATTCGAATTTTCGACTTTGTAGCAAGAAACTATTGTTAAAATTTTAACTAAAACATTTGATTTTAGTTTTTATTTAGTGTATACTTATAAATACAGTAAATTACAATTTTGGAGGTACAAATATGCTTGTTAATGCAACACAAATGTTACAAAAAGCACACGAGGGAAAATACGCGGTAGGCCAGTTCAACATAAATAACTTGGAATGGACAAAGGCCGTACTTACTGCCGCACAAGAGCTTAACAGCCCTGTTATTTTGGGCGTATCAGAGGGTGCCGGCAAATATATGACAGGCTACAAAACTGTTGCGGCAATGGTTAACGCAATGGTAGACTCACTTGGCATTACAGTGCCTGTTGCACTTCATTTAGACCACGGCAGTTATGAGGGTACGCTTGCATGTATTGATGCGGGGTTTAGCTCTGTTATGTTTGATGGAAGCCACTACTCAATTGATGAGAACATAAAGAAAACAACAGAACTTGTTAAAATTGCACATGATAAAGGTATTTCAATTGAAGCCGAAGTTGGTAGCATTGGCGGCGAAGAAGACGGTGTTGTTGGCACAGGTGAAATTGCAGACGCAGCTGAATGTGCACAAATTGCTGAGCTTGGCGTTGACTTTTTGGCAGCAGGTATTGGCAATATACATGGTGTATACCCTGAAAATTGGAGCGGACTTGCATTTGATGCACTTGAAAAAATTAACGCATCTACAAAAACAACACCGCTTGTTTTACATGGCGGCACAGGCATACCCGAAGATATGATCAAAAAGGCAATTAGCCTTGGCGTTAGCAAAATTAACGTGAACACTGAATGCCAACTTACTTTTGCTGCTGCAACAAGGCTTTACATTGAAGCCGGCAAAGACAAGCAGGGCAAAGGTTTTGACCCACGCAAACTGCTTGCACCGGGCACAGCAGCTATTGTTGATACAGTTAAAGAAAAAATTAAACTTTTTGGTTCTGACGGCAAGGCATAACTTTTTTTGCAGTAGCAATTGAAATGCATACTATAAAAAAAGGCACTAACGAAAAATTTAAATCCACTGTTTTAATGCAGTGGATTTTTTTACAATTACTTGCTAAAAGATTTACTATAATGAAATATTATGATATTATGGTTATAAATAATAAGTTGTTAGATTGGAGAATTATTTTGAAAGAAATTAAGTTTGGAATAATGGGTGCAGGAAAAATAGCCAAAAAGTTTTGCGACGCTGCTAAAGAAACAGAATACGCCACCGTAACAGCCATATCAAGCAAAAGTGAGCAAAGAGCAAATGAATTTGCAAAAAAAAACAACATTGCTTTTGCATACAGCGACTATGAAGAAATGTTAAAAAGCAGCGATATAGATGTTGTTTACATAGCAACCACCAATAATTTTCATTTTGAGAATATAATGCAATGTATTACCCATAACAAACATGTATTATGCGAAAAAAGCATGGTTATGAGCGAAAAAGACGCAAAACATGTGTTCAAAGCTGCCGCCGATAAAAATTTGTTTATTATGGAAGCTATGTGGAGCAGGTT
The DNA here is from genome assembly GCA_964371535.1 of uncultured Bacteroides sp. Lineage (GTDB taxonomy): Bacteria > Bacillota > Clostridia > Oscillospirales > Ruminococcaceae > Ruthenibacterium. Next base: position 28,330 of record CAYJMH010000006.1, on the reverse strand, counting down.
TTTACCCACGGCAAATAAAGCGAAATTATGGATAGAAAGCGGCAAAATCGGCATACCTCAAATGGCAAATATAGTAATAGGTTTTTGTGCCGAAAATGATATGAGCTCTCGATTTTACAGTGATAAACTTGGTGGTGGCGCACTTTTTGACATCGGTGTTTATGCTATTGAAAACACAATGTATTTGTTGGGCTCTGAAATAAAAGAAATTACACACATGATTTCTTGTACATCTGAGGGTGTTGATAAAGTCAACAATATAACACTGAGAATAGGCGATTGTATTGCAAACTTACAATGCACTATAAGTGCAAATACTGTTAAAACTTGCTACATTTATGGCACAAATGGGTACGTTGAAATATCACATTTTGTGCGGTTCAATGAGTGCACCTTATATGATAATGACGGCAACGAAGTTGAAAAGGCAACACTACCCGAAAACGTTAATGGCTTCATTTATGAAATACAAGAAGTTGTAAATTGTATAAACCAAAACAAACAGCAAAGCAGCATAATGCCGGCAAAAACAACAATAGATTGCTGCAAAATATACGACTTATGCCTAAGCAAAAAAAATTAACTGTTTTGCATTCTTATATAGCAAACAATTTAATCAATAATTTTATATTATAATTCTAATTACAATTTGCGTGTTTTTTAACACAGCAATATCATGCACCTGATGCCAATACTATTGGCATCAGGTGCTTTTTTTATGCTCAATTGGCTATTAGTTTGAGTGTACAAACAAAAAAGTGTTGACAAGTTCACTGTTACGAACTATAATATAAAACATTAACCTTTTTGTTCATCAATATGAACAAACAATATTTTTAGGAGGAAAGCATTATGGTAACATGGCCACTAGATAACACACAATACACAGCGGCCGCAATAGGTGCATTTTGCGCATGCAACACAAGGGGGGTTTTTAACAAAAGCAATGACTTTTCTGTAAGCAGTATAGGAGGGCTGAACTTACAGGTTTCCAAAGGGCTTGCTTGGCTTAAAAAAAGCGAATATTGGGGTGTAAGTGTATTAAACGAGGATAGCGAAATACTGACTGCGGAAGTTGGTCACGGCCAGCTTTCAAGAACAATTGCTGTAACACTACGCCTTGATAAATCTGCAAACAACAGCTATTTATTGCTTAAGTACTCAGATTTTGAAGGTACTGGACCACTGCCTGTAAGAGATGAATATTATGATGAAATAATTTTAGCATATGTGTTGCAAAAAGCAGGTTCAAGCAGTTTTAGTTCGGCCGACATAACAGACACTAGGCTTGATGAAAGCCTGTGCGGAGTAATGAAAAACTCACTTACGGGGGTTGACACCGATGTTATACATGACAGCGCCACAGAATTACTTGACGGTTTAAGGCAAGCGTTGGTTGATGTCTCTAACAACGCGGGCGTACTGCTGAATGAGGTATATGACCCTGAATTAAAAGGCATTGATATTACAAACCAAGAATATACTCACATAGCCCTGGGTGAATTGTCCGGCTTAGGTGCAAATGGTTATTTTACGGCTACATTTAGTGGCACGGTTGAAACAATAACAATTAATGGCATTGAATATATTGCAAAGCAAGGTGCTAGCATTGGAATTGATTTAGAATCCGATGCCTTGTATTCATTTATTATTGTTGGTGACACTATAAATTTTAAGTCAGGTGGTGGAGGTTTATCTATTAAAATAGTTGGCGGAACAGAGCGACCAACATCACCAAAAGAAAATACAATTTGGGTAAAAGACAGCTATTATGAAAATAATAAGGCCGTGTATAATATTGGTTACAATTACCCAACAAACCCTAATGACGGAGATTTATTTTTTGTTATCAGCAATGAAAAAAACGCATATGTACATGTTAATAACAAACAAACAGTTGAAGTATCACTATCTCAAGGGCATAAATGGAATGCAGCTTCTAACAAATGGAATGTACTATCGTTTGAAACATATGCCGGTGGCGAGTGGCATGATGGCATTGTATATATTATTTTGAACGGTGAAATTGCAACACAGATGACATTTGGGGCAATCACGGTCGCACCTGTTATTTCGTACTCTAATAACCAAGTGCGAATTACACCTAATGGTTCATCACGGGGTTTCTATCGAACAAAAGAGCTTGTTGATTTGACAAACTATACAACGCTTAAAATTGATTATGTTGGCTCTTACACAAATAGTCGCACAGTAGCATTCGGCATATCTAACAATCCGGTAGATGACATAGTTTCTATAAAAAGAGTTTTATTGACCGGCCAACCCACAGGAATTTATGAGTTGGACATTAGTAATGTAAGCGGAGAATACTATATAGGTGTAGGCATATGGATTTACGAAAGCAACAATTATATTGTGTTCAAATCAATATGGTTAGAATAATTTGCAAGTACAATATAAATAATCCTCAAATCCTGTACGGATTATTTATTACTAATTTTATGGCGTGGCATAGCCACATGCCAATTTATATTGTTCTCGTACCTCGCACAATATAAATAATCCTCAAATCCTGTACGGATTATTTATTACTAATTTTATGGCGTGGCATAGCCACATGCCAATTTATATTGTTCTCGTACCTCGCACAATATAAATAATCCGTAGGATTATTTATTGGCATTTTTTGGCGGTTGCTGCGTAAGCGGCGAGCCAAAAGCCATAAAATAAAGAATATATTAGCGAAGCTAATATAAATAATCCTACATTTCGACAAGTCAAGGACGATTTTTTATAACTTACTAATGCGTTTTTGGCTTTTTAGTAACAATTTAATAATACATGTTAAAACAAGAAAGGAACAAAATGAATAAATTAAGCGATTTTATAGACGTTTCAAAATGGCAAGGCGAAATAGACTGGGAAAAGGTAAAAGCTAGTAAATATACGGGTGCTATTATTCGCGCCGGCTATTCATGGTATCTTGGCGGTTTAACTTTAGATGAGAGGTTTAAAGAAAACATTGAGTCTGCCATAAAAGCAAAAATGCCTGTTGGGGTATATTTATATGCTTACGATAAAACAACGGAAGCGGTAAAAATTGCGGCACAAAAGCTGTATGATTTAATTGCACCTTACAAACTTGAGCTTGGGGTTTATTATGACATTGAAGACAAAACACACACATTTTTCACAAGAAGCCATAACACTGAATTAGCAAAAACATTTTGCAACTTTTTCAAACAAAAAAATTATTATACAGGCGTATATTCTTACTTAAACTTTGCCAACCACTACCTTGATATTGAAAAGTTAAAAGATTTTGATTTTTGGATAGCGCACTATTCCAACGAGTGCGGCTATAAAGGCGACTATGGCATGTGGCAATATACAAGCAAAGGCATTGTAAACGGAATTACAGGTAACGTAGATTTAAACTACACATATAAAGATTATGCTACTATTATTTTAAATGGCAATTATAATAACTTACAGCCTGAAAAAACAGAGCCTTCTGGTGTTTATATGCACGAAGTTACTGGCAAACAATTGTTTATTACTGCAAATAATTGCGAGTACTTTAATTCTTTAAACATTAACGACATAGAGGGAAAACTCGTTCCAGGCCTGAAATACAATTTGCTTTCGGTTACAACCGAAAAGCACAGCGGCTTTGACTGGGGTGTAATTGAAAAGGACGAGCAAGAGTACTTTGTTGTAATTTTGGAAGACAGGTGCATTGTTATAAATTCAAACGAAAACCCGACAACTGAATCTGTACAAAAAGCTTTATGGCCCGGCAAGTTTCTAAGGATAACGCAAGATGAGTTGTCTACATATTCACACACAGGCTCTCTTGCAATGGATTCAGGTGATGAAAACGGAAACATTCAAAAATTATATGCACCGTGTGACATGACATTTACAAGGATTAGAGAAAACGAAAGTTCACAAGAAACATATGCAGAGTCAGTAGCGCCTGTATTATGGGCAGACGGCACCGTTGATTATATGTCTTTTACATTTATGCACGATAATATAATTAACAGTAACGTTTACGAGGGCGCTACTGTGCAACAAGGTGAATATTTTTACGACGAAGGCGGTTTTGGAAGAGGGCGCCCCGGCACATTTGCAAACCATTGTCACATAGAAGTTTCAAGAGGAAAGTCAGCATCAATGCAAAGCAAAAACGCTTATGGAACATTTGTAACGGCAAACCAAGTGCATATTTATGATGCATTGTTCATTCCTGCGGACTGCAAGGTTTTAGACGGCAGAGGCCATGTTTGGAAAAATGCAAATGAAACACTTGAAAAAGAAGTAATAAGCACACCTGCAACTGAAGAAACAGCCACATCTACTGTCTTTAACAAATACAATGTGCGGCCGCTTGTAAATGTAAACTTTAGGACAGGCCCAAGCATAGCTTATTCTAAAACAGGCGGCCTGGCAGTGCCTAAATATTTATACACAATATTAGAGCTTAGCAAAGACAACGAATGGGGTAGGACTTCAATAGGTTGGCTGAAACTTGAATATACCCAAAGAAATTAAACGTTGTTTTTAATTACAACTTACTCAGTAGGCTTTAATTACTTCAAAAGTCACACAGTAAAGTAAAATAATTTAAATTGAAAAGAGACTTATATGAAACGGCTCCATTAAAGTTCCGCTTAATAAGTCTCTTTTCAATATTTTTAAAATAATTTTCTAATTCCCGCAAACCGTTGCACATATATACTTGCCACCATCGGCAACAGACATTTCACGTATGTTTCTCCCCTGCTTATCAAAAAAATCCTTCTACTCTTTTATTCGTGATACACCTTCGCAAGGCCGCCTTCGCTAGTCTCTTTATACTTGCAAAACAAGTCAAGGCCTGTTTCATACATTGTTTTTATTACCACATCAAAAGAAATTTTACGTGTATGAGTTAAAAAATTGGCAAAGCTGAGTGCATTAATAGCGCGCATTGCCGCTACTGCGTTTCTTTCAATGCATGGTATTTGCACAAGCCCGTTTATTGGGTCACACGTAAGGCCCAAATGATGTTCCATCGCAACTTCAGCCGCATATTCAATTTGATTTAAATCCATCATAAAAAGTTCCGCAAGGCCGGCTGCCGCCATAGAGCATGCACTGCCAATCTCGGCTTGACATCCGCACTCTGCCCCACTAATAGAAGCATTTGTTTTTATTAAATTGCCTATAAGCCCCGCAACAGCAAGTGCCTTTACTATTTCAACGTCTGAGAAGCCCCTTTTTTTTTGCATATAGTACATTACAGCAGGCAAAACACCGCAGGCCCCACAAGTTGGCGCTGTAACAATCATCCCGGCGGCGGCATTCTCTTCGCTTACTGCAAAAGCATACGAGCAAACAAGCCTATGCTCTTTAGTCTCAGGGCTTTCATCTATATGGCGCTGTTCGAACAAATATTTTGCTTTTCTTTGCACTTTAAGGCCACCTGCAAGCTCACCCTCATTTTTAAGCCCGTTTCTCACAGATGTTTTCATCTGTTCCCATATTTTTTCAAGGTATAAAAAAAGTTCTTCTCCTTCAACTTTTTTTACATATTCCCAAAGCCTTATACCCTCTTGTTCACAAAATAATTTTATCTGCTCAAAACTTGTGTGTGGGTAAACATCTTGCGCCACACCGGCATTCTGCCCATCAATTACTATTTTACCCCCACCAACACTAAAAATTTTACTTTGCCCCAACAGCTCTCCATTCTCGTCAAATGCTTTTATTACCATAGTATTAGGGTGTTCTAAATCATTAACGCTGCCATCCCACATTATTGTGGTTATATCTCTTCCCAAAGTGTTCAAAATAACTTCATCTGTCATGTGCCCTTTGCCCGTTTTACAAAGCGAACCATATAAACTAACATGATACCTTTTAGCATCGCTGTATTTTTCAACAAAATATTTGCACGCAAATTCAGGCCCCATAGTGTGCGAACTGGATGGGCCTCTTCCTATTCTATATAGCTCTTTTATCGACTCCATATTTTATCCTTCGTGTTTAATTTATTCTTTAACGCTTACACAACAATTAAAACTGATGCATTATTGCATTAAAAAGTGTTATAGCGAAAAAATAAAAACACCTACAAAAATAAGTAATGTTCCTATTAATTTTCGCTTGGAATACTTTTCTTTTAAAAAAACATAACTTAAAAAACCCACAAAAATATAACCTGTTGATTCGATTATAACACCGGTTGAAAGATCAATAAAATTAAAGCAGGTAACCGTAATTAATGTAGTTGAAAAAAACAACGCGTATGCAATAATAACATGTGGGTTCAAGTATTCACTTATTTTATTCTTATATGTTTTTTTTGCTGATAATTTTAATAATACCTGCGAAAATGAAGCTATCATTACGCTAAAAACAAAAAGTGATGTAAAAAAAATAGTATTATTCATTTGTATCTCCTGCAATAAGTATAACCCCAACCAAAATTACAACAGCGCCTAATATCATAGTAGGTGTAATTATCTCTGAGAAAACAACATAACTCCAAAACATTCCAATTGGAATGACTATTGCCCTGTTTCCATAGGCAAATGACAAAGAGAAATATTTTAAAACTTGTTGCCATAAAATTGCATATATAAACAATGCTATAACTGCGCACAAATAATAAACAAAATAATTTATGCTTCCAAACGCATATCCTGATGCTAACTTCAAAAAAAGCGAGCTTAATGAATATATAATAAAATTAAAATATAAAAGGAAATAATTACTAAACTTTTTTTTCAACAATTATTATATCTCGCTTTCTTCATTCAAATTAATTGTTTCTTTAATTACATACTGTGGGGAATTGTTAATACTCATATAAATTCTTCCCACATATTCCCCAATTAAGCCAAGCATTAACATTATTATGCCACCTATAAAAAGCAGCGCCGCCATTGTAGAGCTATAACCCATCGGCACTTCCGGGTTAACAAATCTATTAATTACTGTGTAAACTCCAAAAACAGCACCAAAAAAAGCAACAATAACACCTATAATTGTAGCAATCCTAAGCGGCTTAACTGAAAATGCAGTAAAGCCATTTAACCACAATGATAATAATTTTTTAAAAGTGTATCCCGAATTACCAATTGTTCTTGGGCGAAGTAACACAGGAATGTTTGCAACTTTATTAGTTGCCCTAAAAACCAGCCCACCCAAATAAGGGTATGGGTTATTGTACTTTAAAAATTCTTTTGCAATAAATTTTTTCATTGCAAAAAAACTTGTTATTTGCAAATTTTTCGGCTTTGATAATAAGTAATAGGCCATAATATCATTTATTTTGCTGCCTATATTCCTGAATACGCCTCGCTCACTATCCGGGTAATTGGCATATACAACGTCAAACCCCTCTTGTATTTTGTCAACAAGTTCAAACGTATTTTCAATAGGTATTTGTCCATCATCATCTACCGAAACAATTATATCTCCACTTGCAAATTTATAACCTGCCATCAATGCAGAATGTTGCCCAAAGTTTTTCGCAAGATTTACAGCTTTAATATATTTGTTTGATGTCAGACTTTTTATTTCATCATAGACTCCATCAGGCGAGTTATCATTCACAAGTATAATTTCATAGTCACTACTTTTTTTAAGCTCCATTATATTGTTAATTTCAATCACAACATTTTTAATTGTGTGCTGTGACCCATAACAAGGTATTACAAAAGATATCATAATTCTCTCCTAATTACAAATAAATTCACCTAAAAACATTTAAAACTTATAGTTTGTTATTAAATTTACTACTTGTTGTACGTCTAATTTGTTTAAATTGTAGTACAACGGCAACCGCAAAAGCTTATTACTCTCTGTTGTTGTATACTTGTCCTCACCTGAAAACACGCTGCATTTTTCACCGAAAGGTGATGTATGCAAAGGCACATAATGAAAAACACTTAAAATATTATTTTCCTTTGAGTATTCTATAAATTTCGTCCTGTCTTCAAGTGATTTTAATTTTATATAAAACATGTGCGCGTTATGTTTGCAATCTTTCGGAATATATTGTACTTCAATGTTATTTGTTTCCTTAGCAAATACACTTAAATTTTCAAAATATGTATTCCACGAATTAAGCCTATTATTATTTATTATATCAGCTTTTAATAATTGTGCATACAAAAATGCCGCGTTAATATCACTTGGTAAATAAGAAGAGCCCATATCAACCCATGTGTACTTATCAATCTCTCCACGCCAAAATTTACTGCGATTAGTGCCCTTTTCTCTTATTATTTCAGCTTTTTCAATAAACGATTCATCATTAATTAATAAAGCGCCGCCCTCGCCCATAGAATAATTTTTTGTTTCGTGAAATGAAAAACAACCAAAGTGGCCTATAGAGCCTAGCGCGCGTCCTTTATACGAAGACATAACTGCTTGTGCTGCGTCTTCAACAACAAATAAATTGTACCGCTTTGCTATTTCCATAATTGTATCCATTTCACATGCAACACCTGCATAATGGACAGGAACAATTACCTTTGTTCTATCGGTAATTGCTCTTTCAATCAAGTTTTCGTCTATATTCATGGTGTCCGGCCTTATATCAACAAAAACAATTTTTGCCCCTCGCAATACAAAAGCATTTGCAGTTGACACAAAAGTGTATGAAGGCATTATTACTTCATCGCCGGGCTTAATATCACACAGAATTGCGGCCATTTCAATTGCATGTGTACAGCTTGTTGTAAGCAATGCTTTTTTACATCCTGTATTAGCTTCCAGCCACTTATTGCATAACTTAGTAAATTCGCCGTCGCCGCAAATTTTGTTGCTTTTAATGGCTTTTTCAATAAATTGAAGTTCTTCACCCACAGTAGGTGGAACATTAAATAAAATCATAACTCTAATTTCCTTTTTTTTAAAATAAAAATCAACTTTTAACCTTTACTTATTTCTTTCAAAAAAGCATTTGAAATTGCATCTACACGTTCTTGCTCGATATGTTCTTTACCTAAAACTGTATGCCTGTTTATGCCGCCTTTAAATGATGTTTCGCTGAGTGCTAACAAGAAAATCTTCAAATTTTTCAAAGGTATATTTGTGTCAATATTAGGGTCAAGAATATCAGTAATAGCTTTTTCACAATCTTTTGTACTTCTTATAGTATAAATACCTGGTGCATGTTGTGTGACAAAATATCCAAACATTAAACCGGGTTTATTCTTCCAAATACCCTCCCACATAGCCGTTCCTGTCAAACTTGCAACGGCTATACAGTTATCTATAAGTTTATACGTATCACAATCTTTCGGCACTAATATCACATTTCTTAAATTTGCTAATGTGTCCACAAATTCGTGCGTTCTATGCCAAGCTATTTGCTTAGGGTTTTCTTTTACATAAATATACACATCATCGGGCACGTATTTAGACAACATACCGGCAACCAACTCTTGGTTTTTATAAATACCGCCTATTGGGCAAGAGGTTGCTTCGGGCTGATAATGCAATGGTAAATAAATGTATTTATTATTAAAATCAGGCTTTTTGCAAACAGACTCCCATTTAGCATAATAATCATTTATGCGTTCCGCTTCATGTTTAACCCCTGAATAATTATACTGAAACCAGCTTAATATATTTTTTCTAATACCTGTTTTAAAACATATTATTGCAAACTCAAAAAGCCTTACAATTACATTTTTCTTTTTTTTCTGAAGTTCATTTTCCTGCTTATAAAATGTCTGCATATAGTGCGGTGTTAGGTCTTTATTTTCAAAAGTGGTGAACTTTTCATATTCTTTTTCAAAATCTTCCGGCAATGAAATTTCAGAAATATCTTTGTCTTTGTAATCAAGCATTTTTTTCTCATAGCATGTTCTAATGTCGCCGCAAAAAGTTTCTACATCGGTGCTTATTATGCTATATCCATATACAGGAGTAGGATACATAAAATATACAGGTATGTTATAAATTTTACAAAGGCCATAAATAACATAATCATACGCACAATGCGGAACATCGTGAGACAAAAACATGTTGATATTATATTTTACAATAATTGTATTCCAGTACGAAATTGCATTCAGCGTATCTTCAACAGCGTTTAGATATTTGTACTCATTGTTCCCATTAGAAAGCCTATTGTAAATATTTGTTGCGTTCGAAAAATATTTGCTAAATTTTTCCATTAAATCATTATCTATTGGAATTCTGTCGTTGTCAAGTATTTTGCCTTTGCAAAATGTTAGTCTATTTTCAATTGTTATATCATAGCTCTCAACATGACAGTCAAGCTTCATTAAAATATCATTATCTAAATCGCCTGTTATAGAAAATAATTTTTTTGTACCCAATTCTTCAAGAGTTTTCTGCATAGCTCTTTGAGCGTAATGATCGCCTAAACTTAAAGCTATAATATTCATCAACAACCTCTTTCAAATAAATCTTCAAATTTTTTGCGTTCAATTGTTCTCAGTATACCACCATTTGTTGCATTATATAATTTCACGCCAATTTTTTCGCAGTGCTTATTTAATACATCATATGCGTCAAAAACATACGCCCAACTTCTAAGAGTGTCTTGAAATTTTATGTTATTTCCATATTCATATAATAATTTCTCTTTTTGTTTTTCATCAAACTTGTAATTATATCCACTTACATCTTCTTTTCCCTGTAAGGTTTCAACATCTGTTACAATGCCTGTGCAGTCACATCCCAGTAAATATATTTCACTTACACCCATGTAAATTGCACTAACAATTGCAGTGTGAATTACTGTCCAATAACCTGATATAGGCGCATCTAACTCTGTCAATGTCATTTCTAATTCCATTGGCACTTGCACAGAGATAAAATTAATATCCAGCTTTTCATCAATTTTAGTTTTTTTAACATATTCATATGCCATCTCATACGGTACAAACAAAGCTGGCTTTACACCATTTTTTTCAATACTTAAAAAAGTATCAGTGTTTGTTCTTTCCAAATCAAAGCAAAATGAGTCTGTAAAAAAATGATAATTAGAGTTAAGGCTTTCATACTGGTCGCTCTTATATATATAATTAACCGTAAAAACAATTTCATCTTTCAACAGTGATAAATCTTGAGTTTTTAAAGATGGTGCATTCCCAACAATAAAACATCTCTTGCCTTTATGAATATCTTTGAATTTTTTGTTTTTGCTTATTATTTCATTTTTCACACTATCGTTACTTAAATTTTTAGTTGCATTCTTATATGAATACTTACTTCGCATTAATGGTTTAATCATTCTAACATCAATGGCTTGATAAATTTTTGTAAGAAACCAAATCAAAAAATCTCTTATCATAATTTCTCCCACTACTAACTTCTTCACTTCTCTGAAACAAATTCAACAAACAACAAACTTCTTGGAATTTTCATCAATACATTGTATTTATATCAATGCAATAAAACATCTAACTTGTTTTAAAAGCACAATTTGGTGAAACTAATACTTTTTCACCAAATTGAATATTTATAATTTGTTTTTTATATGCATACTAAGCTCTTGTTATATCTTAGTTAATTCTCCAAGCTGTGCATACCCCATTAGTGTCCTTGGCCAGTTTCTATCTCCGGCGCTTGTTTGCTTTGTAAACAAAATATTTTGCTCAGGTTTATCGAATATTAAAGGCTGGTCATGTTCGTTATTTTTCATAATTCTAACAAGAAAATAATATTTCCCCGCTGGCAAATTACTTAAATCAAATTCATAACTTTCTGCAACTTCTTCACCAATAATATAATCTTTAATATGTTTGCCATTAACCGCACCAACTGCTGTTTCATCTACATATTTTATTAAAAGCGATACATATGCGTTTTCTACATGCTCGTTCATAACATACTTTATCATAATTTTCATTTTTTCATCTTCATCATAAACAACATTAACTTTATCAATAAACTCTAAGCTGTTTATTTTACAAAATGCGTAGTTTCTATCTCTTGGTGTATTTTTAAAATCGTAAACTAAGCTCTCGCTGTTTTGTTTATCAAGATAAAGCTCAATGGCCTCATCAACATCGCCATCAAAAATTTTTTTGCCTTTTTCCATAACTAGGCATCTGCTGCAAAATTGCTTAATAAATTGCATGTTGTGGCTAACAAATAAAACGCATTTGCCGTCTTCCTGTGCAATTTGTGTCATCTTCGCAATACACTTTTGCTGAAACTGTGCATCTCCAACAGCTAAAACTTCATCCATTATAACTATTTTATTATTAAGGTGTGAAGCAACGGAAAAAGCAAGTTTTACAAACATTCCGCTTGAATATCTCTTAACAGGCGTATCTATGAATTCACGGCACTCGCTAAAGTCAATAATTTCATCTATCCTGTCATCAATTTCAGTAACTGTCATACCTAAAATTGTGCCGTTAAGATATATGTTTTCCCGCCCTGTTAATTCTAAATTGAAACCGGTGCCTACTTCCAACATACTGGAAATTTTACCGTTGTGCTTTATGCTTCCTTCGCTTGGCGAAGTAATTCTGCACAGCAATTTTAGCAGTGTACTTTTGCCTGCCCCGTTATGTCCGATTATTCCAAGTTTTTCGCCTTCGTAACATTCAAAAGACAAGTTTTTAACAGCCCAAAACTTCTCATTTGCTGTGTATTTTTTTCGCCCAATTATATGTGTCGGGTCCTCTTTCTTTCTTATCTTTGCCCACCAAGCTTGTACATCTTCAGTCAAAGTACCTCTACCAATTTGACCAATGATATATTTCTTGCCCAGATTTTCAACTTTTATAATTAATTCATTATTCATTTAAATTACATCCACAAAACTTTTTTCTCTTTTACGAAACGTTATTACACCAACAAAAAACAAAACAATTGTTGTAAACCATGAGAAGTACCAGTAACCCCAGTTCACTACACCCACATTAAGCAGCGAGTACCTAAACACTTCAACTGCTGTTGAAACAGGGTTTAAAAGCACAATTACCTTTGTAAAGCCACTTAATGTTGAAGACGGATAAACAACGGGGGTGAGGTACATTAATATTTGAATAAGAAAAGGGAACACAAACACTAAATCTCTGTATTTTGCCGTGATTGAAGTTATTGTTAAACCTACTCCCATAGAAATAAGCATAATTTGTAAAATTACCAGCGGCACTAACACAATTGTTGGTGAAATGCTGACATTCGAGCCTGTTATAATATAAAATGCAAAGAATATAAAATAAAAAACAAACTGTAATAAAAAGCTAATAAGACCTGTAAATGTAGTGGCTATCGGAACAGTAAGCCTTGCAAAATAAACTTTGCTATACATACCCATATTAGAGAAAAAAGTACCTGCCACATTATTTGTTGTTGTTGAAAAAAACGTCCATAATATATTACCCGACATATAAAACAGAAGTTGTGGTGCACCATCAGTTGAAATACCGGCAAGTTCCCCAAAAATAAAAGTAAATACTACCGAGGTAATTAAAGGGTTTAGAACAATCCATATCGGCCCCAAAATAGTTTGCTTGTATAAAGCTGTAAAGTTTCGTTTAATAAACATCTTCACCAAATCTTTATAATTCCAAAGCTCTTGTAACCCAAGATAAATTATTTTATCATCTGAATAGATTTCAGTATCAAATTTCTGTGTGGTATTTTCAGTCATATTCTTCATCACCTACATTTATAATCAAGTTATTATATCATGCATTAATTTTACAGTCAAGTTACTCAATGCTTAAAACAGTGTATTTGCAACGGCTAATAATTAACAATTGTTCAATAAAAATACTTGAGCAATTTAACTATTTCTTCATTTTCAATATTTTTTTTATAACTGATTTTAATTGAACAATTAATACAATAGGTGTATACAAATTGCTTTTCAACAAAGCCAAAACAATTTTATACTCAAGCGCAGGGTAATCACTTTTCAAATGCTTACAAAGCATTTTTTTATGTGTAATATTTTCACAGATGTTTCTAATAATAATATATCGCTCTTTTCTACTAAACTTAGTTGAAGTTAAGTAAGCTTGAAAAAATTGATTAACCACAGCCCTTGAAAGTTCTTCATTCAAATATAATTTGCTTTCAATTATTTCGTATCCAATTTTCACAAAAAACTGCTCAAACATATTAATACGTGCATTACATGCATCTATAATATCTTTTCTGCCTTTTCTCGAAACCGAATCATTGTCGTCAAGATGGTAATTATAAAATGCTTGCTGTAGGTTAACTATTATACTTATATTAGAATAATAATTTATATTAAAGCACACATCCTCTGATATTGTCATTTCCTCGTCAAATTTAAGGTCATACATTTTAATTATATCATTTTTATATACTTTATTGCATGTAGATGCAAAAACATATTTTATATATTCATGCATATATTTTTTCAGGTCTTTAAGGTTGGCTGTTTCAAAGTTTTGCATTGACCAAACATCTGTGCATTTTTCGTTTCTAATAATATTAATACCAAAGCTAATAATGTCTGTTTTATTGTTTGCAACTATACCATTTGCAATGCTAAGTACATTATTTTCAAGTGTATCATCTGCATCAACAAATAAAATGTATTCACCTTTTGCAAATTCCATTCCAATGTTTCTTGCCGATGATACACCACCATTGCTTTTATGTATTACTTTTATTCGTGTGTCTTTCAATTCAAGTTCGTCACAAATTTGCGCACTTTCATCAGTGCTACCGTCATTAACTAAAACAATTTCAAAATCATTATATGTCTGCTGCAATATTAAATTAACGCAGCTTTCAATATATTTTTGCGCATTAAATATTGGTATAATTATAGAAAATTTCATAACTTCTCCGTTTTCAAGTTTTGCTGCATGGGCCTTCTATTATTTCATATCTCTCCGTTTTTTCATCTCTCAGCAAATACTCATTAAGACTAATAATGTTTTCAGCAGCAACTTTTGCACACCAAATTTCATTAATCCTCTGTTTTGCACATCTTGCTAAACTTTGGCGCTTTTGCTTGTTAATAACTAATTTTTCCACTTCACTTTTCAAATATTCAATATCATTCTCTTTATAAGTTACACCGCTTTTTCCATTCTCAATTAAAAAAGGAACGCTTCCCATGCTCTCGCAACCAACTACTGCACATGCACAAGACATGGCCTCGTTAACAACTGCGCCCCAGCCTTCATTTGAATCGCTGGTTGCAAGAAATATGTCTGCTTTCTCCATAAGCTCAATTGTTTTTTTATTCGGTAAACTGCCGGAGAATGTAACGCAATCTTCTAAATCATATTTTGAGCAAAGTTGTTCCCATTGTTCTTTTTTTTCGCCCGTGCCAAGCAGTGTCATTTTGAAAGCAAGTTTTTCATCTTTTAAATACTTCGCAAGTTCAATGGCAATCTCCCCGTGTTTCCAACCTATCATCCTTGCCGCCCATAAAATAAACACACAACTATTCTCATTTTTAAGTGACAATAGTTGGTCAATATTTTTGCCGCTGCCTTTTGGAAAGTAGCCCCATTTATACGTCTTATCTTTGTATGCATGTATGCTTTCATAATCTTTTGCAGCATATGCACTTGCGCAAAGCATAAAAACATTACTCTTTGCATATATGGTATTATGCAATAAAAGCTTTAAATACCTACTTGGGCTTTGCTTAATTTTATTAATTGGCTTAAATTCTCTTTCGCTATATTTAAACAAAATTTTACCTGTAAGTACTCTCATTCTTGCGTATTTTTCGGGTGCAGCACCAAGTATCATAATATCGCTTGTTTTTGCAAGCTTTTTTGCTTTATTGTAACTTAGTGCACTCTCATAAGATCTTAGGCAAAACTTATACTCTGAATTTAAATCATTAAACCCTTCTGTTACATTTTCACTGTAAAAGGGCATTGTTGCAACGAAAGTAAAGCCATCGCCCACAAGCTTAACCATTTCTTCGCAAAATTGCAATTGATGCGGAACGAGAAAATTCGAAAAAAAAGTAACTTTCATTTCTTTGTCAACAACTCCTCATATACTGCTATTAAATCTTTTGAGTTTTTATGCTTATCATGTGTAATTGTGGCGTGGTTCTTTGCACTGGCGCCTAATTCTTTTGCAAGTTTTTCATCATCAAAAAGTGCACAAATATTTTCAAACATTTGCTCTTCATCATAAAAGTCATAAAGCAATCCATCTTTTTTGTCTGTAAGCATTGTTGCAGTACCACCAACATTGCTTGCTACAACAGGCACACTTAGCATCATCGCCTCACCTACTGAATTCGGGCTATTTTCAATTGTAGAACACGACAAAAATATGTTTGACTTCAAGAACTTTTCTTTCATTTGTAAGGCTGTTAATGGCCCAACGTAAAAAATATACTCCTCCAGTTTTCCTTTTTTAATTAACTTCTTTAGATATGCTTGATAATCAAAAAACAAATCTAAAACAACATCTAAAATTTTGTTATTAGTTGTAATTGGCTCTTTTCCGGCAATATAAACTTTTATGTTTGGATATGCTTCAACCAATTTTGGCAAAATTTTAAGCAACTGATGAAAACCCTTTATAGGATAGCTTGCTTGAGTTATAAAAATGCTGTGCTTTTCGCAATTTTCAAACATCCATTTTTCGTCAGTATAAAACTCGTCTCTCAAAATTTCATTTACTTTAAAATAGTTCACTTTTTCATTCAAAAGCTTTGTATGTTTTTCATCCCAGTGTGTTCTGCCTATTACATTGTTTATTAAGAGCAGCGTCTTATTTTCCAAAACAGCCGCTTTTTCAAATTTTTGTTTTTCAAGTATCATGTAAAATGGGTACAGCTTAACAACATTAAAAAGCCTAGTGGCTACTTTTTTTAAAAAAACAAAATTATTATATTTTGAAGGTATTCCGTCCATAAAATGAACATGACATCTGCTAATTAACCCTTGAACAGATGCTACACAAGGAGTATTACCTGCTGCAAGCGCCATTTGAAACGAATGCTCTAGCTCTGTTCCGTGTATGTGTATAACATCCGGTTTATGTTTACTTATTATCTTTTCAAACTCAGGCTTCACCATTTTCTCTTTGGGCAAAATATAGTAAAGCACATTTTCATCTTCCACCATTGTTGCTTCTAAAACAGTTTCACAAGGGCATACAACTATAAAGTTGTTTTCTGTTTGCGAAAGTAGCTTAAGATATGCATAAAGCCAACCACCTATATTTGATTTCTCAATTCCTATTTTTTTAGCAGCTGGGGGCAACATTATATTCACAACCCATAAAATTTTCATTTTTAGCTCCTTATTTTATGCATGAAAAAACTTCTTAAGTGTTTGTTTTATTTTCAAATCTCAATATAAAGTCAAAATTAAATTAATGACTTCCAATTTTTCAAAAGAACTTTAAGCCTGATTATTGTCCGCCCAAAAATATTTTTTTCCAGTGGTTTTAGCGGAATGTCTTCAGGTTTCAAAACTTCCAAGTCATCAAATCCTCTTTTTTCAAGGTCAATATTAATGTTGTGCTTATTTAATAGTTTTACAGCACTTTCAGTCCATTTCCCCCTATGCACTGCCCCACCGTTAAACCAATCATAATTAAAAACTTGTTTTTCACCGCTTTTTGCTACGTAATATTTGCCCTTGCGCAGCCTAGAGCGTATGCTTGCAAACACCTCAAAATCCCACGGGGATTCATGCTCTCTGATAAGTGCAATAATCTCTGATCTTCTCCAAAGACCTGCCTGTGTGTTAACCCTAAATGGTGAATTTCTTTTTCTTAATTCAAAATCACAATATCTATTATCATCAATATTTTCCCAAAGTGTTGGAACAAACCCAAAGTGTACTATATTTTTATCTTTTTCCATTTCATTAACGCAAAAATTAATTTTTTCATCTAAAACCTCGCTCTCTACAAAAAAATCATCTAATAGAAGTAAAACATATTCTTTCTCAATTTTTTCAAGATGAAGTTTCAACCTCTTCGACCACGTGTACTCTTCTTTGCTCACGTCAAACGAAAAAGTTAATATTTTCAAGTTTTTGTACGTATATTTTTCTTTTTCGGTATTTAAAACAATTTCTTTATCTTTTAATTCCGGCCAATTGTTATTAAGAAAATAAAAAAAGGGGTCCCACAAGTCTTTATATGCGTCACATGACGAAACTAAAACAGAATACTTATTCATTGTAACCTTTCCAATATTTTTATTTATAATTTTATAGTCAAAAACAATTATTTTTGCGAATCAATCCAAGTATATTTATCAACAACTTATATTTTTTGTGTAAAATAAAAAACAACACTATCTTTGCAACAAACGGCCTTTGTTTAGCATACAGTTTAATGTGCTTATCATCGTTCAAAATATCACATAAAAATTTAATGTTTTCTAATTTTTCTTCTTTTGAAAAATTAGATAATAATGTGTCAAGCATTAAAGAACATATCGTATCTTTTTTTAAAAAATCTATTGCAGAAAATTCATACTTTGCATTTTTTGCGTACTCTTTTAACTTATCAAACAACTTAAGCTGTTCTGCTTGCTTTTTAAATGTGTGCTTATTACTTATAGAATTTAAATTTGTTCTGTAATTATAATTATTTTCATCTTTCAGCACTACAACTTTATTACATATATTCAGATAATATATATTAAAAAGCAAATCTTCACCAATTAGCACATCTTTAAAAACAATATTTATTATTTTGTCAACCAGCACTTTTTTATACAGCTTATTCCATCTTGCATTTGTAACAGGATATAAACTGGCACTCTCTTCAAAAAACGGCTTCAAAAGCTCAATTTTAATATCATTGAAAATGCATTTTTTATCGCTTGTTAAATCTCTGTTTATTGAGGTTCCGTTTATCAAACAACCACACTGCACTAAATCAGCATCATGGGCTTTTATGTTTGCAATCAAAGTCTCAAACATTGTTTCTTTAACCCAGTCGTCGCTATCAACAAACCCTACATATTCACCTTTAGCTAATTTAATACCATTAATAACGGCAGGGCCCGGGCCTTGGTTATCTTGGTTTAAAATTACAATTCTGTTGTCTTTTTGTTTGTACTCATTTAATATATCCAGTGTATTATCACAGCTGCCATCATTAATAAAAATCAATTCAAAGTCTCTAAAGGTCTGTTTTAATATAGAGTCTATGCACTCATTCAAGTATTTTTGGGCATTATAGCAAGGCACAATTATAGACAGGGTTGGCATACTAACCTCCATTCTGTGCACAGCACAAATAATATTCAAAATCTCCTTACACAATGGAGATTTTTGCATAGCTGTCTTTTGACAAAACTGTCCAAAAAGTATCCTTCACAAAAAACTGCGGCAAAATTTCTGTCATATAACACAAAAACGCTCATTAGTACACACAGTATTCCCCGGCATTTTGTTTATTTATGATAAGGGATACGGCAAAATTTT
Source organism: uncultured Bacteroides sp. (assembly GCA_964371535.1). Lineage (GTDB taxonomy): Bacteria > Bacillota > Clostridia > Oscillospirales > Ruminococcaceae > Ruthenibacterium. Next base: position 8,960 of record CAYJMH010000006.1, on the reverse strand, counting down.
GCACTACTTTTGCAATTTCTTTATTTCAAACAACTTTATAACAGCACACTTTTATGTTAATTATTAGCGTCATTTTTCACGCAAGGCCTCTAGTAAATTTATTATATTTTTTTTATAATTTTCAACATCATAATACTGCGCTTTTTCAAATCCGTTATCCTTATATCTTTGCATACGGGCTTTATCATTATAAAGCATTTTCACTGCATTTGCAAGCAATTCGGCCTTGTTCAGCTGCTTAAATTCCGTGTCGCTTTCATAGCACGGCGGTAATAAAATTCCATATTCCCCCACTTCAATTCCTTGCGCAGCAAAGCTTAATTCAGTGCCCGGTGCAAGGCTCTCTCTAAAGCCGGTTTTGCAGTCTGTTGCAATAATTGGCGTTTTACATGCCATTGTCTCCACAATAGTATAGCTAAATCCCTCGTTAAATGATGTTGTAATGTAAATGTCTGCTTTTGAAACATACTTAAAGGGGTTGCTATCGGCCTTCAAAAATCGCACATTTTGCACTATGTCCAATAAAGCCACCTTATTTTTCAAAGCATCTTTATGCTCGCCGTCACCTAAAATATAAAGCATAGCATTTGGATAAACTTCAAGCAATTTTTTAAGTGCTAATAGGCCCAGTTCATAATTCTTACCTTTTACAATTCTGCCATACATTATCAATTTCGGGTCACCAATTATGTTTTCTGTTTCTTCCTTGCTTTTGCTTACTATATTCTTAATATCAAACGGGTTGTAAATTGTTGTTATTTTATTTGCATTTATACTCGTGGCTTTTCTAAATTCAAACTCAAGCGCTTTGCATACACAAACTATTTTATCCGAATTACTGAATACCAACTTATCAACAAATTTCAATATCATATTTATCGGAATATCTGTATACCCATGTAATGATGTTATGCACTTTTCCTTGGTTTTTGTTGCTAAATTTGTATAACTTGCAGTTTTTCCTATTGAAATACTATAATTTATTTTGTTTTGGTGTTTATATTTTTTAATTAGATAATTTCTTTTTAAAAAAGTTACTGCTTGCTTTAACATGTTTTTTTTGTATGGGGTGTTTAAGCAAACACAATTAATATCGGCAGGCACACTTTGTTCTGTATCAGATTTATAAAAATACACCAAATGCACTTCATACTTGTCTTTCAACGCATCGGCAGTTGTAATTGCAACATTTTCCAGGCCACCAAAAGAAATGCACGGCACTAGTAAAAGAAGTTTTTTCATTTGTTTAACCGCCTTTTCATTTTGAATGCAACAGCCATAATTTTCGATGTATTCTTAATACCAACTAGGGAAGCAACAAATTTAATAGCCCGTATTATCAATGATTTATTATACTTCAACAAATAAGACAACTCATAAATTTGCGCCCAATTTGCTTCACTGATTTCTTTGTCAGAAAGATTAATATTTATAAGTAGTGTTGCATACTGAAAAGCAGCATAGCACAACACGTTATTATTTTTAGATTGTTTTAATGTTTTTATTATAAATAATATATCGTCTATATGCTTTAAATTTATTGAATTAGTTATAGAGCCCTCTCTTTGCCTGTAAAAATATATAACCTCGTTTAAAAATCCAATTTTCACATTGTCAACTTCCAGCAGTTTGGCGCAAAACAAAATATCTTCCGACAGCGTCCCATTTTTAAAATAAATAGAATTATCTATCAGTATGCTTTTTTTAATTAGCTTTGTGCATGCGCTAGACGTGTATATATTATTTTGGACTAAAAAATCGGTGTCAAATATAGCCCCATTTTTTGCTCTTCGCTCCGGGGTGTTATCCTTTTTTCTTGTATAATTGTAACATAATATGTCTAAACATTTATTTCTGGCAGTTTCTAGCAAAACCTTAATGCAACTGCCTTTATAGTCAATTTCATTGTCGCTTTTAATATGTTTAAACAAATAATCATCACTGTCTAAAAATAAAATGAACTCGCCACTTGCTACTTCAATTCCGCTATTTCTGGCTGCTGCAAGCCCTGCATTTTCTTTGTCAATAATAACTATGTTATTTTGTGTCTCTTTATAATTTTGTAATATTTTTAAACTATTGTCTTTTGACCCATCGTTCACAAAAATTATTTCTACTTTTTGCCCGGTTAAATCAAATTCAATTTGCTCTAAAACAGAATTCACACATTCTTCTAAATACATTTCTGTGTTGTAAACAGGAATAATTATTGACAAATCCATATATTTTCTCTCTTTATAATATTTTAACATTTAATTTATGCCTTCCGAACAATAAGTTGTTCCGTAGGCTTTAATTATATCATGCTGTGAATTTTAACGCAATAAACATAAATATTACTTAGCCATTAACGTACAATTTTGTATTTAGCATTGTTTTTTATTTAAAATAACGTTATAATTATAGAGTAAAATGAACAATTTTTTATTATTTGTAATTTTTTTATTGAGCATTTTTTAAGAAGCAATTGAAGTATAATGAATATCCATCATAAAATAAGTGAGGCAAAAAAAAGCACTATGAAAAATATTTTTATAACGGGAATAGCAGGCATGCTAGGTTCAAATTTAGCATTTTTATTACGAGACAAATACAATATCTATGGAATTGATAAAAACACTGTTAATATCAAAAATATTAATTGTGAGCATGGCTCCGCACTAGACAATTTGACAGTGGAAAATATTATTGTAACTAACAAAATAGATGTTTTTATTCATTGTGCCGCACTGGTAAATGTTGATTTATGCGAAAAAAAGCCTGATTATGCCGAAATAGTGAATTATCAAATGGTAGATAATTTGCGTAAAATATGCAAAAAGCACAACACTAAATTTGTGTTCATTTCAACAGACGCAGTGTATAAAGGTGAACATGTTGTGCTAAACAAAGAAACCGATGAGATTGCGCCAATTAATGTATATGCAAAAACCAAGCTAATGGCGGAAGAAAAAGTGTTGGAAGATGAAGATGCATTAATCATCCGTACAAACATGTATGGTTTTAATTATAGAGATAAAAATTCATTTAGCGAATGGGTTGTTCAAGCTTTAAATTCAGACGAAACTCTTAATATGTTTAACGATGTTTACTTCTCACCTATTCTTGTCAATAACTTAGTAAAAATAATTGAGCTTGCAATAAACAAAAATTTAAAGGGCATTTACAATATTGGTAGCAAGAACAGAATAGATAAGTACTCAATTGGCTTGAAAATTAAAGATGTTTTTAATTTGCATGGTGTAATCAATTCAATAACTGTGAGCAATTTCAACTTCACGGCACCAAGAACAAAAAACATGGGGTTGGATTGCAGCAAAATTGAAAGAGATTTGAACATAGTGCTAAATACGGTAGACCAAGATTTGTTAGAATACAAATTGCTTGCAGACGAAAGATACCCACAGAAATTGAAATTAGGAGAATAAAATGAGTGCTACAATAAAAATAGGGTCAACTGTTATCAGTCGATTTTCTAAACCATATTTTATTGCAGATATTGCCGCAAATCATGACGGAGACATTAACCGGGCATATAAGTTAATTGAACTTGCAAAGCAGTCAGGCGCTGACGTTGCAAAATTTCAAAATTTCAAGGCTTCAAAAATAGTAAGCGATTTAGGCTTTAAAAATATGAACGGGCAAGTATCGCACCAAAAAAATTGGAGCAAATCAGTTTTTGAAGTTTACAATGATGCGAGTTTAAGCGATGATTGGACCCCGTTGTTAAAAGAAAAGTGCAATGAAGTCGGAATAGAATATATGACAAGCCCTTATGATTTTGAATCGGTAGATTTAGCCGATAATTATTTAAATGCATATAAAATAGGCTCCGGCGATATTTCTTGGCATGAAATGCTTGAATATATAGCAAATAAAAACAAGCCTGTTCTTTTAGCCACAGGCGCAGCAAGCGCACATGAAGTTGATATGGCTGTAAAGAAAATATTAAAACTGAACAAAGAATTAATTTTAATGCAATGTAACACAAACTATACTGCAAACAAAGAAAACTACAAATACATAAACTTAAATGTTTTAAAAACATTTAATAAACTATATCCTGATTTAATACTCGGTTTATCTGACCATACTTTAGGATATACTACGGTTTTAGGTGCAATTGCGCTGGGTGCAACTGTTATTGAAAAACATTTTACAGACGATAAAGATAGAAACGGACCCGACCATAAATTTAGCACAACACCAAAAGAATGGGAAGAAATGGTTGATAAGTCAAATGATTTATGGCTTTCACTCGGGAATGGTGTTAAAAAAATTGAAGATAATGAACAGCAACCGAGTATCGTTCAAAAAAGGGGCTTATATTTAACAAAAGCACTTAACGCAGGCGATGTAATTACAAAAGAGGACTTAGAGCCACTTAGGCCAAGAAATGACGAAGGTTTTGAACCTTATGAAATTCATTCCTTAATTGGAAAAACAATAAACAAAGCCCTTGAAAATGGTGCAATGCTCAAAAGAGAGGACGTATTATAAATGATAAAAGGAAATCTAATTTCTTTTAGGGCAGTCGAACGAGAAGATTTGCCCATGTTAAAAGAATGGCGCAACAATGAAGATTTTAGAAAATATTTTAGAGAATATCGAGAATTGAATAAAGACAACCAAGAATTTTGGTTTAACGAATATGTTTTAAAAAGAAACGACACCTTGATGTTTATGATAATAAAAAATGACAAAGATAAAACACCAATAGGTTGTGCGGGCCTTTGTTATATAAATTGGGTTAACAGAAATGCTGATTTAAGCTTATACATAGGTGATAATGACAGCTACATTGATAGCAACGGCTATGCAAACGAAGCTACTTCAATGTTGTTTGATTACGGCTTTGGTGAACTTTGCCTTAACAAATTATGGACGGAAATTTATGAGTTTGACACACCTAAATATGATTTGTACACAAAAATGGGAATGGTGCAAGATGGCCTTCTGCGTGAAAATTATTTTCACAAAGGTAAGTTTCATAATTCAAGGATGATGTCAATACTGGCAAGAGAATATTTTGATAAAAAGGATCAACTATGAAAACGCTGGCAATAATTCCTGCAAGAGGCGGAAGTAAAAGAATAAAGAACAAGAACACAAAGCTTTTTTTAAACAACCCAATTATATCATACTCTATAAATGCCGCTAAAAACAGCGGAATTTTTGATGACATTATAGTTTCTACTGACTCTGACAACATTGCAAAAATAGCAAAAAATTATGGTGCTGATGTTCCATTTATGCGAAGCGAAAAAAATGCAGATGATTTTGCCACAACTACTGATGTAATTTTAGAAGTTATTGCGCAAATGAAGGCGTTAGGAAAAGAATTTGATTTAGTTTGTTGCATATACCCAACAGCGCCTTTTGTAACTAAAGATATCTTACTAAAAGCTAAAAGCATTCTCGAAAATTCAGATGCCAACAGTGTATTTCCAATAACACCGTTTTCTTTCCCGCCGCAAAGAGGTGTAATAATAGACCAAAACGGTTACATGCAATTTATAAACAAAGAATATGAATTTGCAAGAAGTCAAGATTTGGAGAAACAATATCATGATGCCGGACAATTTTACTTTTTAAAGACCACAGATTTTTTGCATGAAAAAGGACTTGTTTTAAGCAAAACAACACCGATAATAGTAGATGAGCTGGAAGTGCAGGATATAGACAACGAAACAGATTGGAAGCTTGCAGAAATAAAATACCAAATGTCTGTAAACAAGAGCCTGTGAAAACTTATTAACATTAAAATAATTTTTAGCCGCCCAAGTTAGGGCGGCTAAAAATTATTTTAAAGCTATTTCTTGAAATCAAAATTCGCCTTGCATTAACGCAATGAGGCTGCTTACAAACTTTATAAACTCTGCCTAATTTAGGTGCTTAGCCTTCACGAAGTGTCTGTGTTTCTATTACCTTTCCGTTTTCTAAGCGAGATTGCTCGGCGGCAAGGGCCACAAAATGGCTCTCAAGTGATACATCAAGGCTTGTAAGTGAATCGGTAGTGGGTTTGCCTAACATTAGTGATACAAACTCAGAAACTATTCCGCCATCACCGCCACCATGGCCTGTCAAATTGTCGTTAGTTATTTTATATACTTGCTTCTCTTTTCCAAATGGATATACAGTAATTTCCTCTGTGTGCATGTCTAACACTAACTCGCCAAGTGTGCCCATAAACTTCGCTTGCCTGCTATTAAATATTGTATTGCCGCACATGGTAAAGCTCATTGAACTTCCGTCAGTCATATCAATGTTGACTACTTGGTGGTCAACCACATCATTATCACACTTAAAAACACATCTACCATATCGCCCGGTTTTTATTTCGTTGTAGATACTTTCAACAGTTGGGTTTAATGATAAAACCACATTGGGCCAGCCCGTATTACCATTTTTAATGCCATATTTTGGGTCGTCTATATATATTTTTTCGGCGTCGTATGGGCAATTTTCTTTAACAGCGCACCCACCTAAGCACATTTCTGTGCTTCCATTTGGTGCATTTTCTGCCTTGAAAAATTTTATTCCGCCAAAAGAACTGACATTTTTACTTTTTTTATTTGTAAGCCATAAGTACAAATCCATGTCATGGCAACACTTTTGAAGTATCATAGGGCTTGCCTTTTCAGTTACACTGAAATTCCCCCTAACAAAACTATGCGCTTGGTGCCAATATCCTACATTCTCAATTGCTTGTATGGCAACAACTTCGCCAATTGTTCCACTATTCATAATCTCTTTTACTTTTTTAAAAAAGCTTGTGTACCTTAAAACATGGCACACAACAACTTTTAACCCTGTTTCTTTTGCAACACGGCTAATCTCTCTGCACTCATCAAGGTTAGGTGACACAGGTTTTTCAAGCAGAATATGGTACCCAAGCCTTAATGCGGCAATTGCCTGGCTAACATGTTGCCTATCCATTGTAGAGATACACACAGCATCGGCAAGTTTAGGCTGTGCTAACAGCTCCTCTCCGCTTGAAAAGCACATTTTGTCGTCAAGCTTCAATAATTTTGCAACATTGCAAAGCTTTTCTTTGTTGATATCTGATATAGCTACAATTTCAACTTCGTTTTTAAAATTTAAAAATTCCGGTATATATACATCTTTGCCCCTGTTCCCAAGCCCAATAAAAGCAATTCTAAATTTACTGTTCAAAATAAAAACACTCCTAATTATTTAATTTATCACCTGTTTTGGCATACAGTGTCATTATTATAATAAAGAAAAGTTTGTAAAAACAGTATTACTTGTCCGAAGATATTGTATTTTTGTCCATTATTAATTACAATAATAGTTAGATAGTGTCGACACTATCTAAGAAAAATTAAAGGAGTTGCTATGCAATATAAAAGTGTATCATTGCAAAACTTTTTAACAATAGATGAGCTTGTCTTAGTGCACTACTTTGAATATTCGAGCGAAATAAAATTCGCAGGGGAAAAACATGATTTTTGGGAGTTTGTTTACGTGGATAATGGTTGTGTGGAAATATTCGCAGACAACAAACAATATATAGTGCAAAGCGGAGAGGTGATTTTCCATAAGCCTAACGAGTTTCACACCATAGCGGCACACAACAAAACAAACCCAAACCTAATAATTATTTCCTTTATTGCACACGGAAACCATATGCAGTTTTTTAACAATTATCATAATAAGGCAACTGCACAGCAAAAAATGTTACTGCATAAAGTGTTACACGAGACACGTCTTGCGTTCAAAAATATTTTACACCAGCCAAGTTACGATATATGTATGATAAGGCGTGAAAACGCCTCTGCAATAAGTGAGCAGCTTATAAAACTATATCTTGAACTATTTTTAATAGACATTTATCGAGAAGCCCAAATTGAAAAAGAAGAGTTTGAACATGGTACTGACCTTAGTTTTATGTTGCCTCAATGCAATAATTTGTATATTACTGACACCTTGGTATATTTAAATAACAATATACCAAACAAGCTGAAAATTTCACAAATATGCCAGGAAATTGGCATAGGTAGGTCACGTTTACAACAACTATTTAACAACGAATTTGGTTGTGGCGTAATAGAGTACTTTAATGCATTAAAGGCCGTTGCTGCAAAAGATTTACTGCGCTCAACTTCAGTAAATATTAATGATATTGCAGATATGCTAGGTTTTACATCCGTTGCATATTTTTCAAGATATTTTAAAAATACATTTGGCATAACCCCAACAAAGTACAGAAAAACCATTTATGATGCAACAAAGAGTGCAACAGATATAACGAAGTTAAAAAAGAAGTAGTTAATCAATGACTGTTGCACAAGTAAAAAGCATGTTAATGAAGCAGCAAAAAAACCTTTTTGTTCGCCCTGATGCAAGAATTTTTAAAATTATAAATTCCAAGTTTGCAACTTAAGTTGTATTAAATCTTGTTTTTAATTGTGACAACGATTTCAGTATTTGAGAAAAACCGGACTAAAATAATAATTCAGTATGTCAAAAAAAGTACAGCGTTTCATCATTATGACAAATATTAAAAGTTTTACTAAATTTCTTCAAAAATTTCAGGTTCTTAGGGCAGCGCCCTAAGGCGTTTTCCGCAGAAAATGCAAGTCTTGCCTTAAAAGAGCATTTTTGAAGGTAAATTTGACAATTTATTGGCAAAGAGTAAACTTTTTTAGTGCATAGGTTTTTTGACAGTCAGCGCAATAATTGTTTCCATGAATATGAAACTTTCTATTGCTTTTTACAAACTAAAATGTTAGTATGATTTTAAATAGATTGATGAAAACGTTGCCATTTTGCACTAATATTTACCATAAAGTTTGTTCTTTAGTCTTTAATAATTTTTATTAAAAAAAAACCATTTTTTCCTTATAAAATTAATACGACCATTAACTTTAAAAAGAGGTGACTTATTTTGAATTCTACAATTAAAGATGTTGCACGGCGTGCACAAGTATCGCCAA
>CAYJMH010000005.1:0-82902 GCA_964371535.1 uncultured Bacteroides sp. | reverse complement strand
GTGGAGCTGTTAATGCGATTCGAACGCACGACCTCTTCCTTACCAAGGAAGTGCTCTGCCGACTGAGCTATAACAGCGTGAAGTTTACTGTAAAAAATTATACAGCATAAACGGCACATTTGTCAATGTTACATTTTATAAACAATAAACAAGGCAGCACAAACAATTGTTTTTACACATAAAATATGATATAATTTTGACATATACGTTAAGGGGATATTTTGATGCATAACTTTGTTGAAAAAATGAATACAAAAAAAAGTGTTATAATTGCGTTTTGCCTTAGTTTCTGCCTTGGCATGTGTATTGTTACAACAGGTTTTATCCTTGGCGGCGGAACTTTTTACCTTGGCGAGGACTACAACTTACAACAAATTGCATTTCACACAAGTATGCACAATGCAGTAAAAAGCGGTGATGTATTATGGTCGTCGACGTATGACATCGGTGCAAATTTCATAGGCGCTTTTAGTTTTTATAACTTGGCAAGCCCGTTTGTGCTATTTACTATACTTTTTCCGCCTGCGCTTTATCAGTACTTGCTTCCGTTAATGATAGCAATAAAAGCCGGCGTTTGCGGCGTTAGTTCTTTTTTGTATGCAAAGCAGTACATTACGAATAATAAGTATGCATATGTTGCAAGCTTGTTGTATACATTCTCGTCATATCAGCTTGCGAATTTGAACTATTATCACTTTATGGACTTGGTCGCGCTTTTCCCCTTTTTACTGCTTGCGTTAGATAAAACATGCATTGAAAACAAAAAAGGCGTTTTCGCCGTGATGGTTGGAATTATAGCTTTAACAAATTTTGTTTTTTTCTTTGGTGTCGCTGTATTTCTAGTGTTATATTTTGCTGCTAAATGCATACATAAGCAGTACAAAATAACAATGCAACTTTTTTTGAAACTTGCACTTGAAAGCGCAATAGGTGTGGGCCTTGCATGCGCTATTTTAATTCCCAGCGTTTTGTTTGTAACAGGAAACCCACGTGCTACAAGCTATATTTTCGGCGAAGAGTTACGGGATTTATTGCGCTTGAATTATTACGAGCTGCCAAATTTATTACATGCATTTTTGCTTCCGTCTGAATGCATAATGAACAGAGGTTTTATAACAACATCTGACGCAAATGCAAGTGAGGCATACTTGCCGGTTGTCGGGCTTGTTCTTGCGGGTACGTATTTTTGGCACAACAAAAAAAGCTGGATAACATCGCTTTCCGTTTCATGCATAGTTATTATGTTTGTCCCTGTTTTAAATAGTGCCTTTTCACTTTTTAATGAGCTTTATTACGCGCGCTGGTTTTATATGCCGCTTCTTCTTTTTGCGCTTGCATCTGCAAAGGCACTGGAGGAAAAGAAAAAATTTTTGCCAGGTTTTATTTTTGTGGGCGTTTTGTTTGCGTTCTTCTATTATCTTCGCTGGCGCTGGCATCATATTATTTTAATAGAATTTATGCCGAACAGGCTGCTTGCATTTATATTACTTGGCATAAGCGCGGTAGGCCTTGCAGTAACATTAATTGTATGCATTTTAGTACATAGAAAATACACTATGCATTTTCTGGTGCTTTCAATATTTGTAAATGTAACTGTTGCTTTTGCGCTTAATACTTATTATATGCACGATTTTTGGAACACAAAATTTCCGAACCACTCGGCCGAAAACTTTTTCAACTTAAACAGTATTACAACTTTCCCAAACGATGATGAATACTACCGAATTGAAACACAGAATTCTTGGATGAACGCCGGCTTAATTACCGGCACACCGTCTGTAAATTCATTTGCAAGTGCAATAAACCCGTCTGTTTTTGAATTTTATACTGCAAATGGCATTCCGCGTTTTGTTTACAGCGTAACAGAAGAAGAGAGTTATGGCTTCAACACTCTTTTGGGTAGCAAATATGAACTGATTTATGAGAACGAGGAAGTTGCTTTTGTTGAGAACGAAAATTTTGCAGGCATGGGCTTTTTGTACGACTATGCAATAAGCGAGACGCAATATGCACAAGTTAAGCATGAGGACAAGCATATTGCAAACCTTGGGGCAATTGTTCTTGAAGACAGAGTTATAAATGAGAATTATTACGAATACGACATTCTTTTAAAAGAAGATTTGAGCAATTTAACAGAAGCTGATTTTGATGATTTTACTGAAAAGCTGGGCGAGAACGCCGTGAAAGATTTTGCGTACAGCAAGGGGGTATATACGTTTAATGTTTATTCGAACAGGCAAACAATTTGCTTTATAAGTGTGCCGTACGATGAGGGTTTTACAGCACGTGTGAACGGAGAACACGTTGAAATTGAACGAGTGAATAACGGCTTTATAGGTGTGCCTGTAAAAGAAGGGGATAATTCGGTAGAGGTGAGTTATTATCCAAAAGGACTTACTGCGGGCTTGATAATAAGTTTTATAAGCTTATTAATTTTACTTATATATTTGCTAAAAGGGCAAATAATTATATATACAAATAAAAATAAACGCTAATAAACAAGAAAACATACAACATGTGGAAATTATGAAAGGAACGGATACAGTTATGAACAAGAAAAGAATTGGCATATTGACTTCCGGCGGCGACTGCCCGGGCTTAAACGCAACAATTAGGGGCGCGGCAAAGGCCCTTTACTACAGGTTTGGCGACGATGTTGAAATTTTAGGTATACGCAACGGTTACGACGGGCTAATTCGTGGCGACTATTCTGTCATGAATTCGCATGATTTTTCAGGAATACTGACACGTGGGGGAACAATTCTTGGAACAAAGCGAACGCCGTTCAAGCTTATGAAAGTTGTTGGCGACGATAAAGTTGACAAAGTTAAGGCTATGAAGAAGACATATGAAGAAGCAGGCCTAGATTGCCTTCTGTGTCTTGGCGGAAATGGCACGCATAAAACCGCAGAACTTTTGAGCAATGAGGGGCTTAACATTATAGGCTTGCCAAAAACCATTGACAATGACATTTGGGGCACAGATGTGACGTTCGGTTTCCACACGGCCGTTGACATTGCAACAGAGGTTATAGACCGAATACACACAACGGCAAGTAGCCACCGCAGGTGCATGGTAATTGAGCTTATGGGCAACAAGGCCGGATGGCTTACGCTTTATGCGGGCATTGCAGGCGGTGCAGATATTATTTTAATTCCTGAGATGCCATATAATATTGAAAATGTGTGCGATGCAATTATTCGTCGTAACGATCAAGGCAAGACGTTCTCGATACTTGCAGTGGCAGAGGGTGTTTATGATTTACAAGAGGCAACACTGAAAAAGAAGCAACGTGCTGAGAAAAGGGCAGAAGCCGGCGAAACGACAGCCACAAGCAGAATTGCAAAGCAAATTGAAGCAATGACAGGTTTTGAAACAAGGGTGTGTGTGCCCGGGCATATGCAGCGTGGTGGTAGCCCGTCTGCGTACGACAGGGTGTTGGCAACACGTTTTGGCACGTATGCCGCAAAGCTTATTGAGGCAGAACATTACGGCGTGGCAGTTGCAATGAAAAACAACATTGTAACTGAAAACCCACTTAGTGAAGTTGCGGGTAAAACAAAACTTGTGCCTGAAACTTGTGATATGCTTACTGTTGCAAGGCGCATGGGCATTTCTTTGGGATAGTAAATGTGATAAATCACGCTACTAGATTAAAATAAGGCGTGCCGTCATAGACGGCACATGCCAAAAAATCTCCATTCTTTTCGGAGGTTTTTTAATATTATTTGTGCTGTGCACAGAATGGAGATTTTAACTATGACAGAGCTAAACAAAACGTACGAGCCAAGCCTTGTAGAAGATAAGACATATAAAAACTGGATTGAAAACGGCTATTTTAACACAAAGCGTGATGTAAATAAAAAACCATATACAATTGTTATGCCGCCGCCAAACATAACAGGTCAACTTCACATGGGGCATGCAATGGACAATACATGGCAAGATATTTTAATTAGGTTTAAACGTATGCAGGGCTATGCGGCACTTTGGGTGCCGGGCACAGACCATGCATCTATTGCAACAGAGGCAAAGATTGTTGAGAAAATGCGCGAAGACGGCGTGACAAAAATTGACCTTGGCCGTGACGGTTTTATGGAGCGTGCGTGGCAGTGGAAAAATACATATGGTGGAAGAATTGTAGACCAATTGAAGAAAATAGGTTGCAGCTGTGACTGGCAAAGAGAGCGCTTTACGCTAGACGAAGGGTGCAGTGCGGCTGTGCTTAAAGTGTTCAAAACCTTGTATGACAAAGGCCTTATTTACAGGGGCGAGAGGATTATTAACTGGTGCCCACACTGCAAAACTTCTATTTCAGACGCAGAGGTTGAGCACAGCGAAAAAGAAGGGTTTTTCTGGCACATTAAATACCCTGTTGTTGGAAGCGATGAGAGCTTAGAACTTGCAACAACACGCCCTGAAACAATGCTGGGCGACACAGCAGTTGCCGTGCACCCGGATGATGAGCGCTATAAACACTTGCACGGCAAAAAAGTTATGTTGCCGCTTGTAAATAAAGAAATACCTATTGTTTGCGATGAGTATGTAGACATGGATTTTGGCACGGGCGTTGTTAAAATTACGCCTGCACATGACCCGAACGACTTTGAGGTTGGAACACGACATAATTTGCCTATTGTGAAGATAATGACAGACGAAGCGAAGATGACAAGCGATTGTGGAAAGTACGCAGGGCTTGACAGGTATGCCGCACGTAAAGTGATTGTTGACGATTTAAATGATGGCGGCTTTTTGGGGGTTATTGAGCCGCACAGCCACAATGTTGGCGCATGCTACCGCTGTGACACAGTTGTAGAGCCGACGGTAAGTAAGCAGTGGTTTGTAAAAATGGTGCCACTTGCAGAGCCTGCAATTAAAGCGGTGCGAGACGGCGAAATAAAATTTGTGCCCGAGCGCTTCGAGAAAAACTATTTCTTTTGGATGGAAAACACGCGAGACTGGTGTATTAGCCGCCAGTTGTGGTGGGGGCACCGTATACCGGCCTATTATTGTGACAATTGCGGTGAAATAGTTGTAAGCGAAGATGAAATTGAAACATGTGAAAAATGCGCAGGAAAATTACGACGCGATGAAGACACACTGGACACATGGTTTTCAAGCGCACTTTGGCCGTTTTCAACACTTGGCTGGCCAGATGAAGACAGCGAAGACTTCAAATATTTTTACCCTACAAACACACTTGTAACAGGCTATGACATCATTACATTTTGGGTTAGCCGAATGATTTTCTCAGGCCTTACTTATACAGATAAGGCACCGTTCAACAAAGTGCTTATTCATGGGCTTGTGCGTGATGCTCAGGGCCGAAAAATGTCAAAGTCGCTGGGCAACGGCATAGACCCACTTGAAATTATTGACAAATATGGCGCAGACGCACTGCGTTTAACGCTTGTAGTTGGCGCAACACCCGGCAACGACACGCGCTTTAGCGATGAGAAAGTTCTATCTAGCCGCAACTTTGCAAACAAGTTGTGGAATGCCGCAAGGTTTGTTATGATGAACTTGCCTGAAGATTTTGAAGTAGGGGTGCCGTCGTCGCTGACTATGGCGGACAGGTGGGTTTTGTCGAAACTGAATACGCTTGTTAAAAATGCGACAGACAACCTTGAAAAGTTTGAACTTGGCCTTGCCGCACAAAAAGTGCAAGATTTTATATGGGATGTTTATTGCGACTGGTATATAGAAATTGCAAAATTGCGCCTTAACAGCGATGATGCTGAAGAAAAAGACAGCGCAAGGCAAATACTTGTAAGCGTTTTGGTGCAAACGCTGAAACTATTGCACCCGTTTATGCCGTTTATTACAGAAGAAATTTACAGTGCACTGCCGGGAACGGGCGAAACTGTTATGCTTGAAAAGTGGCCTGAATATACGCAAGAGCTGAATTTTGAGGACGATGAGAGAGATTTCGGCGAAGTTATGGAGCTTATAAAAGAAGTGAGAGCAGTGCGTGCACAAATGGGTGCGCACCCAACAAAACGCACTTCTTTAATAATACAAACGGCAAACGGCGCACCATTTAAAGCAGGCGAAACTTATATAGCAAAGTTTGCATTTGCAACGGACGTTGAAATTGTGGAAGAATATAACAACAGCACTGACGGCATGGTGCAAGTGGTAACATCTTGCGCACGCGCCTTTATACCAATGCTAGAGCTTTTAGACGCCGAAAAAGAAATTGCACGCCTTGAAAAGGAAAAAATTGCATGTGAAAAAGACATAAATATGCTAGCGGGAAAACTTGCCAACGAAGGCTTTATTTCAAAGGCGCCACAAAAAGTTGTGGATGAAATTAAGGCAAAACATAGCACGGCAACGGAAAAACTTGCACGAATTGAAGATTCGTTGTCGGTTTTTAAACAAAAATAAATAATAATGAATAATTAAAAAGTAATTGTACAAAATAACTTCTAAAGGCTGCGGTTTAAGCAAAATAAATGTGTGTTATATATTTAGTTTTTTGAAAAAATTAACACATTATCGCGGTTTTACCCCGTACTAATATTAAAACTAATTATATTTATGCCGGTTACAGTAGCTTTTAATAATGCTGAGAGCAGGCTACTTATATGCGGGGCGGCAGAATGGAGACAGTTATGTACGATTATGATGAAAACAAGTATAATTCAAGTGAAAATACCCAGGACAGCCTGGATTTTGACGATGATTTATACAGCGACTTGTGGGCACCGTATGAGGACGAAGCACAAAGCGAAACACAAGAGTAATCAGAAAGGCTATTGCAAAATATCAGCAATAGTTGCAACAACAAATTTTTGGTGTATCTTTCAAAATATAGTTGTTGCTGCTTAGTTTGTAATTTTGCAGGCGCTTTGCTTTTCAGTACAGACTAATATAAGGGTAAACTTGTGCACAGTGCAAATTAAATTTGCCACACAGGCTTACCCTTATGTTTTTATCGAACCGTAAAAAGAATATTGTTGATATTATGCTTAAAAGTGGTATAATGAAAATAGAACCATAATGTAATTTAGCTGATTTCACACACATACATAGCACAGTTATTATTTTATGAACACCAAGAAAGTTTTTTGTGTAGCTTGCAGAAACACAAAATATACGCTTTTTAGCAGGCAGAAACATCACACAGTTGCTGCGTGCTTGTTTGTAAATATTAGCTTTGCAAAAGGCGCAAGCCGCAGAAAAGGGAGAGAGAAAATGAACCTTGTAATTAAAGACCTTGTTAAGAGTTTTGACAAAAAACAAGTTTTGAAAAGTGCCAATTTTACGTTTGGCAAAGGCAAAATTTATGGGCTTATTGGAAGAAACGGCGCGGGAAAAACCACGTTATTCAGTTGTATAAGTGAGGATATGAAGCCAAACAGCGGTGAAATTTTTATTTTTGAGGATGGCGAGAAAAAAAGTGTAAACACAGACGATGTTGGCTTTGTTCTTTCAGAGCCGATTGTGCCGGAATTTCTAACTGCGAAAGAATTTATTAAGTTTATTTTAGAGGTGCAAAATAATGTTGGTGATACGCTTAAAACACCTGATGAGCACCTTGACTTTATAGGAATAGACAAAGACGACCGCAATAAGCTGTTGAAAGATTTTTCGCATGGAATGAAAAACAAAATACAAATGCTTGTTAATTTTATTGCGAACCCTACTATAATGCTATTAGACGAGCCTCTTACGTCGCTTGACGTTGTTGCTGCAGAAGAGATGAAAAAGCTTTTTCGACACAGCAGAGAGCAGCATATAACAATTTTGTCAACACATATACTGGAATTGGCGCTTGACTTGTGCGATGAGATTGTAATTTTACACGACGGAAAACTTGAGCAAGTGAATAAAGATGAACTTGACGACGAGGGGTTTAAAGCGAAAATTATAAATGCTTTAAAAGGTGAAGAGAACGATGCTTAAAACACTCTTTTTCATACTTACACTTAGAAATTATTATCGGGCAAACAGTATTATATTTACCTTGCGCGCTTTGCCATATGCAAAGCGCATTTTGCCGGTTACTCTTTTCAAAAATAGGGGCATAAAAATAATTGCGGGCACAATTGCCGCAGTTTTTGAAGTGCTAAATATTTTTCTGACAAAATTAATTTACTTCGGTGTTCTGTTTTTTTTAATAGATTATATCTACATTTCATTTGGCCTAAACCTAGATTTCTTGCACGTTTTTATGTTTTTTACAGCAGCAGGTGTTGCAGGCAACAACCGCTTCGACAACGCAACAAGAGACAGCTATTACGCAATATTTTTATTGAAAGTGCCGGCAAAAAAATACGCGCTTGCCGAAATGAGTTACTTTTTATTTAAAACGTTTGTTGGCTTTGCGTTTTTCTCGTTAATTGGGGGGCTTTTTGTCGGGCTTAGCGTTGCCGAAATGGTTGCAATACCGTTTTATGTTACGGCGTTTAAGCTTACGTTTATGCCACTTATGATAAATTATAGCAAACGGTACAGCAAGGCGCTGGGAAGGAATTACTTGCTGGCGTTTGTGGCATTGATGTTGGCAGCGCTTGGAATTGGGACGGGTGCTTTAGGTTTTAGGCTGTCGGAAAATATACTTGTTGTGTCAACATTTGTTTTCATTGTAAGTGGTGCGGTTGCGCTTGCTTATATTTTGAAATACAAGCATTTTAAAAATTTTTATCGCAAGCTTTTTGTAACAGATATACAGTTAATTGCACCGGGCTCTTCAAAAACAAGGCAAAATTTGGTGCACAATACGTATACTAAGCATATTACTAACAGCACAAAAATTAACAGCAGTAAAAAAGGGTTTGCGTATTTTAACGACATTTTTGTAAAGCGCCACCGAAAAATATTAATTAGGAATGCATTAATAACTGCAATAATTTTGTTTGTTCTA
The DNA here is from genome assembly GCA_964371535.1 of uncultured Bacteroides sp. GTDB lineage: Bacteria > Bacillota > Clostridia > Oscillospirales > Ruminococcaceae > Ruthenibacterium. The sequence continues at coordinate 74,030 of CAYJMH010000005.1, read as the reverse complement.
TGCATTGCAATTACTGTTTATTGTTTACTAGACCAAAAATTTAGCATAAAGGCTAATATAATGGCTGTGGAATTTATGCCATACCTTTTATTTTTGATGTATTTTATAAACTGCGGTAACCGCGCAACGCTTACAATGTTTGCAAATTGCGACAGTGCAATGCTGCATTATGGCTTTTACAGAAAGCCAAAATCTCTGTTGAAAAATTTTACACATCGCCTTTTGTCTGTGATAAAAATAAATTTGGTGCCGGGTATGGTTTTATCGGTTGGTTTGCCTGTCATTTTATTTGCTTCCGGTGGTGCAGATAAAAATATTAACTATTTTCTATCTTTCGCATGTGTAATAGCTATGTCTGTGTTTTTCAGCGTGCACAGCATGGTGCTTTACTATTTATTACAGCCGTACAACGCAAAGATGGAACTTAAAAGCCCTACTTTTACAATAGTTAATTCGGCAACATATTTTGTTTGTATTGTTGCCATGGGCAGGCAAATGCCGCTTTACACTTTTAGCCTAATTATAACATTTTTTTGCATAGGCTATATTTTAATTGCACTTTTTGTGGCGTATAAACTAGCGCCAAAAACTTTTAGGCTGCGCAGCTAAATTAATAGTAAAATGGCTTTTGCCTTGCTGTACAAACGGCAAGGCAAAAGCTATTTTATTAAGTAATTTATAAGTTTTGTGATGCAATAAATATAGATATCATTTTTACAACATACTGTATGGTGTAAATTTCCTTTTCGCTCCAAACACGATGTTCAACAGAATCTTCAATTCCAAATACAAGGCGCGTATAACCCTTGCCTTTTGTTTGTATTAGCAAATAAGAGCCTTTGATGTCAAAATCAAGAAATTTCTTTTCACGTATAGTTTCACTGCTTGGGCCGCTGTTAAACATAATGCCGTTTTTTTCAAGAGCACTGAAAAACTCGCGCAGTTCTTTAAGCTTTACGTCTTGGAAAGCATTTTTTCTGGCAGTTTCCCCATTTGCAACCCATTCATGTGTTATAGAATAGCTTTTTCCTTTGTCAAAAGTTTGCGATATATAGCACCTTTGGGCATTCATGTGTTTGCCTACCAGTTTTAAAACCATGTCCATAGATTTTTTTACATCTTGTGCTTGGTAAAGCAAATCAAAAACAAGTGTTGAAATATTTGAATCAAAAAAGTTTGGCGACGGTTTGTTTTCGTTTTCGACAGCCGTCAATTTTTTTGTTTGCGCATCAGAAATTTCGTCAGAATAAATAGTAAACCTATCCTTGCCTGACATTTTTGCACTGTAAAGCGCTTTGTCGGCACATTTATAAAGCCCTTCGTATGTGGTTGCGTGTTTTGGGTAAAGTGCAACGCCTATACTTCCCGATATTTTATAATCGCCCTTTTCGCCTGTATACGTGTTCTTAAACGCGTTCGCAATTGCGGCAGCCTTTTCTTTAATAATAGCTGGGTCAGATAAATTTTTTACGAATACAAGGAATTCATCGCCGCCTATGCGCCCGATAATGTCTGCACCTCTAAAATTGGCGTGCAAGTTTTTGCCAATTTCGCTAAGCGTAATGTCGCCAAAATAGTGTCCCAGCTCATCGTTAACAGATTTAAAGTCGTCTACATCTATTAGGAAAATTGCGTGGCAAGATGGCTCTTGGCTAGACAGTATGTCTTTAACTGCGTTTTCTGTTGCAATTTTGTTCAAACAATTTGTAAGCGCATCTGTTTTAGAGAGCACCTCTAGTTTTTTCTGCTTATCAATGTCATAGGTTTTGCCAATGGAAAACAATGGCGCACCGTCTTTATTATAAATTGTTTTATAAGTAATTCTGTAATAGCGCATTATACCGTTTGGCTGAATAAACCTAACTTCTGTATCTTCTTCGATGCCGCTTTTTAAATTGCTGTCAAAGTGCATGAATGCCTTTAAGTCCTCTTCATAAACCATGCCGCTGTCAACAACATAGCTGGGGAACGGGCATCTTTCGGCAACAAGGCCTAATATCTCCCTGCCTTTGCCGAAAAATTGAATAGTCTTCATTGTGACGTCGTAAATCCAAAACCATTCTTCCGTAAGCTCAGCCACTGTGTTAAATAAGTCTTTGTACGTAATCCTGTTGAAATAGTATTCATCAAATTGGGCGTTTTCGCCACTGCCTGCAAGGTACGGGCGCAAATCTTGCATTGTGCTTACAACAAGCTCATTGCCGTGCTCATCTTTAGCGCCAAGGCGGTACATGCTTATGTAAAGTGGCAGTTCCTCGCCGTTTGCGTCAAAATCAAGCCAGCTGAAATGCATTTCACCTTTTTCTATTGTTTGTAAAATATATTCGCAGTAAAATAGTTTTGTGTTTTTTCCGTCCGGCTGGGTTTCAGGTGTAAGCTCGTAAAATTTATCTATAAACTCGCCTTGGTTTTTTACTTTGTAAAGCCTTGTGGTAAACGCATTGCAATACAGGCACTGCCCCTTTTCGTCTAAAACACTTATGCAAAGCGGCACATTGTCAAGAATTGCATAAAAATGGTCAGGCTTAAAATTAACTATTGCTCTGTTGTCGTTGTTCATTTTTCCCCCTTTAATTTCAAGTGCTTTTCATTCATGTACTGTTTTTCAAAAACTTCAACTTCAAGAGGTTTACTAAAAAGATAACCTTGCCCAACGTCGCAGTTTAATTCTGTCAATATTTTGCATTGCGCTTCGTTCTCAATGCCCTCGGCAACGCTAATCATGCCGCCAAACTCATTGCATAAAGTAAGCGCCACTTTTGCCAGTATTTTAGATCGCTCGTCAATATGCAAATCACGGACGAGGCCCATGTCAATTTTTATCTCGTCAAAATCTGATATCTTAAGTGCGGATAAATTAGAAAGACCGCTGCCGAAATCATCTAGCGAGACACAAAAACCTACATTTTTGAAAGAAGAAATAATATGCGAGAAAACATTGTCGTCAGTATGGTTAATGGTCTCGGTAATTTCTATGACGAACAACGACTTTTCAAGCTTGTATTTTTCACAAATATCACAAAGCTTACCGACAATTTGTTTTTCCATAATTGTAGAACGTGAAAAGTTAACAGAAAATTTCAAATTAATGTCAATGCCGCGCTTGTGCCAATTTGAAAGCAGAATACATACAGACTCGAAAACATGAAGGTCAATTTTGGAAATCATACCCTCTTTCTCGTAGAATGGAACGAATGAAACAGGCGACTGAACGTTTCCGTTTGCATCAAGCCTTCGAATAAGCGCTTCTGCGCCGCTTAGCTTCATGGTTTTTAGGTTTATTTGCGGTTGCAAGTAAATGGGGTACTTGCCCCTTGCTATTTCTTCATCAAGGTTTTTGCCCAAAATTGCAGTATAGTTAGAATTGTTCCATACAGTGTTGTGCTTTTCAAAATCATATGCTTTATTGTCTGCAATATGGGTGTTCCATGTATAACCAATCGACACTCTTAATTCGCTCTCTTCAAAAATTACACTTTTTAGAAGATTAATTTCATCTTCAAACTCAATCTCACCTATGTTTTTTATAAGCACAACAAACTCGTCACCACCAACGCGGTAGACGTTGTCGTTGAAAATATCAGACAAAATTTGTGTAATTTTTCGAAGTATCTCATCGCCGTATCTCGCGCCTTTTTCCTCGTTTATCCTTGAAAGTGCTTTTATGTCTATGTAGGCAACGCCAAGTGAGTGCACTTGGCCCTCATCAATTTTTTGAAGCTCCCTCATGTAGCTAACCCTGTTTTTTACGCCGGTCAACGCGTCGTAATAGCTTAAGTTATTAAGTGAGATAATAAGCTTGTTTTTTTCAAGGAAGTCAGCCACAAACACAGAAATAGATGCTAGTATCCAATGTTTTTCTGTGTTTTTTGTCGGGTTTTCAATACCTATCATGCCTACAAATTTGCCATTTGCGTCGGAAATAGGCGCACAAATAAAACTTTTTATGCCTGCTTTTTTAAGCATAGCATAAAAATCATCGTCTTTTGAAAACGCTTTTGATATATCGTCTGTGTATGATGCGAGTTTCTGGCTGAAATTGTCAAAAAAGTTTTGCAAACTACTTAAAGGCATATATTGAAGCTGGTTTTTGCGAGATAACTCGGCATATCGTGTCCATTCATGTGTGTTGCTGGTCGTAAAGCCATTGTCATCTATTTGAATAATCAAGCCACTGTCCGAGCCAAAAAATTCACACACATTATTAAGTATTTTTTCTATGTTTGCATCAGGCGTTTCGCCTGCATGAAGCATTTTTATACAGTTTAAAAGTAAAGTTTGCTCTTCAAGGCTATTTTTAAGTTCTGTTTCAAGCATTACAAGTTTTGTAATGTTTGTTGCAACTTGTAATTTTACAAGTTTTCCGTTCAGGTGTATAAGTTTATCTTTGAACAAATAAGTCTTGTCAAACTTGGGGTGATAATAAGTCCACTCATAAAAATCATCTTCTGTCACATATTTGTTAGTGCAAAATTCGCATGGCTGCGTTTTGTCGTGTAATATTTCATAGCACTTTTTGTTTCTCCATACGCTCTCTTCCGGGTTTGAATACATTTCAAGTGCTGTCTTATTCATGTGTATCATTTCGTAATTTTCAGGGTCTACAATATATATAAAATTGTTCGTATTGTCGCCAATAAACGCGGAGATTTTACTGTGGTCACTTAACTTGCCCATCTCTTCGTTCAAGTGCTTTCCGTGCAAGACAATTGAGAATATCCTTGATAAATAGTGCATAGTATTGAGTTGCACTTCGGTCCACACTCTTGTTTCACAACAATCTGCAATTCCTAAACAAAATGCAACAAAGCCATTTCTTTCAATTTGCGTGTGCAAAAAAGATTTTGTGCCTCTTTCTTTCAATAATGTTCTCATCTCGCTGCCTAACGCACAGGTGTTCACGTCTCCGCAGGCAAAAACACCCATTTCATTGCTGTTGTTAAAAAGGGCCTCAACCTTATGGTAGTCAAGGGACGGCGATTTAGCAAAAGGAGCTTGTGAAAGCATACTGCTGCACCACTCGTGCGTAAAGTTATATGTTTTTCCCTCATCAAAAGACTCTACTATAAAGCATCTGCTTGCATGGAACTCTTTTGCAATATGGCAAAGTGCTTTTTCAATTGCCACATCGTTGTTACTTTGCTCTTGCAATACATCAAATATTGCAGAGATAAAAGTCATGTCAATATGGTGCCCCATGCTGCCGGCAGTATCAATAGTTTTATTACTCATATGAATATTAGTCCCCATATTAAAGCACCTTTCGCTTTACTCTGTTTATAAGTTCGTTGTGGAATTATCAGTAAATTAGTACAAAACATTACTTTTTGTACTAGTGCTTATAATTTTACCATATTTTTATTAATTTTTCAAATAAAATTGTGCAATTATTTTGATTATTTGCTTGAAATATACTGCTTTAGAAATTGGGTGCTGTTAGCTTCACACATATTTTTAATATTGTAACAAAAATTGCTGTGGAATTTGTTATTTAGCCACAGCAATTTATAATTTCTATTGTTGCCGACACTATGTATTAATAAAAAATATGTAATTTTGCTTTTATTTTTGCCAACAATACATTATAATAAGTAAATAATATTTGAAAATTGAAAGGGGTTTTATAATTGAAACTCACATTTTTAGGCGCAGCACGCGAAGTTACAGGCTCAAGGACACTTTTGAGCACGTGCGGCAAAAATATACTTGTAGACTATGGCATGGAACAAGGGCGTGATGTTTATGTAAACGAAGAGCTTGCCGTAAAACCGGCAGACATTGACTGTGTTTTGCTTACACATGCGCATATTGACCATGCCGGGATGCTGCCATGGCTTGTTAAAAATGGCTTTAATGGTACAATTTGGTGCACAGACCCTACTGCGGATTTGTGCAACATCATGCTTAAAGATTCTGCGCACATACAAGAAATGGAAGCAGAGTGGAAAAATAGGAAAGCGAAGCGCTCGGGCGCAAAGAATATTGAACCTGTTTACGATATGAACGATGCGATGAATACGCTGAAACTTATAAAGCACGCACCATACGGTGTGGAATTTGAGGTAGCAGAAGGTGTTAAGGCACGCTTTCAAGACGCAGGCCATTTGCTTGGAAGCGCCAGCATTGAGGTGTGGGCAACTGAGAATTCTCAGACAAAAAAGCTTGTTTTTTCAGGCGACATAGGCAACACAAATAGGCCAATATTATGCGACCCACATTATGTGGACAGTGCAGACTTTGTTGTTATGGAGAGCACGTACGGCGACAGAAGCCATGGACAAGCGCCTGATTTTATAAAAGAACTTACACATATATTAAAAACAACTTTTGACAGGGGCGGAACTGTTGTAATACCGGCGTTTGCCGTTGGAAGAACACAGGAATTTCTTTATTTTTTGCGCATAATTTTAGAGAAAAAACTTGTAAAAGGGCACGAGAGCTTCCCTGTTTTTGTTGACAGCCCGCTTGCAAGCGAAGCGACAAAAATCTTCCATGAGAATGTTGCGGATTGTTGTGACAGCGACACAAGTGAGCTGTTGAGAAAGGGCATTAACCCACTTAGGTTTGACCAGCTTAACTTAAGCGTGACAACTGAAGAGTCGAAAGCACTGAACTTTAACACAGAGCCGAAAGTTATTCTTTCGGCAAGCGGCATGTGCGAAGCAGGGCGTATACGCCACCACTTAAAGCACAATTTATGGCGCAGAGAAGCGACAATTCTTTTTGTTGGGTACCAGTCCAGCGGCACATTGGGGCGCCAAATTCTTGAGGGCGCAAAAACTGTTAAACTTTTTGGCGAGAGCATTGAGGTTAATGCGGAAATACGCAATTTTAACGGCGTCAGCGGCCATGCCGACGACAAAGGCCTAATAAGATGGGCAAGCGAATTTAAAACAAAGCCGCAGCGCATATTTGTGAACCATGGCGACGACGATGCGGCAAACACAATGACAGAGCGCCTGAAAAATGAGCTGGGACTTGTTGCGGTTGCGCCTTATAATGGCGATGAGTGGGATTTGCTTTTAGATAAACAGACAGAGCAAGGCGACAGGGAGCTTGTGAAAAGGAAAGAGTATGCAAAACAGCAAAAAGCACCGCAAAACGGAAATGCGGCTACGCTTAAAGTTGCAAATGCCTTGCGCCGCCTTGAAAATGTAGTGAACAGAAGCGGCCATATGAATGAAAATGAACTTGAAAAACTTGAGAGGCAAATTATTGAGATTTGTGAAAAGTACAGCAATTAAGTGTGTAAGTTTATATTTTTGCTTTATGGAATGTGAATTTTGGCGACGCCGTAGACCGGAAAAATCGCCAAAATCGGCCGGCTGAAAACTATTGTCTGCACTATCTGTTTTTCGCAAAGTCTATGTTTGTCAATGGTTTCAAAATTTTGGGCGCCTAGCCAAGCCGATGTAATCCGAACGGGTTCGTATTGCATCGGTTTGGCTTAGCAAGGAAGGAACATAAACATATATGTCAGTTAAAACAATATTCAACGTAAAAGCAAATAAGAATAAGTATATTGCCATATTTTGTTTCGGTGTTCTAAATGCGCTATATTTAATTTTTCAAGACAATACAGCCGTAATGGAGTGGGTGTCCCATCACATAACAGACAGGTATAAATATGTGATGGGAAATATTACGAACTTATTTCCTTTTTCTGTTGCAGAAGTTGTTATTGCAGCATTTGTTGTTTTTTGTATATACTATACAGTAAGTGCTGTTTTGGGCACAATTAAGGCAAAAGGTGCACGTGTTGCGTTTGTGTTTTCTAAAGTACTTGGGTGTTTAGTTATAGCGCTTAGTGTTTCAACCGCACTTACATTTTTTTGGGGAATAAATTATTACGCGCATAGTGCTGTTGAAGAAATGGGATATTCGGCAAAGCCAATAAAAGTGGAAGATTTGCAGCTTGTTACAACACTTTTTGCAGACATGCTAAACGATGCCGCACAAAATGTGCCACGTGATGAAAATGGACTTTTGGACGTAGACAGACAACAAATTTATGATGACAGCCTGACTTTGTATGCACCGCTGGAGCTAAAATATTCATATTTACAAGGTGCAGAAGTAATGCCGAAAAAAATGGCGTTTTCACGCTTTATGAGCGAAACAAATTATACAGGAATATTTTTTCCGCTTACGGGTGAGGCTAACATTAATAAAGACCAGCCACTTTGCCTTTTGCCCTCTACAATAGCGCACGAGCTTGCACATGTGCGCGGCGTTGCACCCGAGGATGATTGCAACTTCATAGCTGTTCTTGCGTGCGAGGAAAGCGGAAACGATGTATATAAATACTCGGGCAGGCTGCTTGCGTACATACATTTGTCGAATGCGCTTTACACAGCAGACGCAGATTATGCACGAAGCATTTATGCCACGCTTAACGACGGCGTTAAGGCCGACCTTGCTGAAAATTCACGTTATTGGGCGCAATTTGAAAGCCCTGCCGCCGATGTGGCAGACACGATGTACGACGGCTTTTTGCAAAGTTATGGCCAAGAGGACGGAATAAAAAGTTATGGGCGCGTGACAGATTTGCTTTGTGACAAATACATTGATATGGCACAGCAAATGTATGAAATTAAATAAAAAATTTATAAAGTTGTGTTTTTTATAATGTGCGAAGTATCGATAATTTGTGTAACAAAATGTAATAACGCACAACAAATATTTATAAAATGCGTTTATTTTACATGTTTTTACAATATACAACTATAAAAATATCTGTTATAATAATTTTATAGGCGTGTTACAAATGTAAAATATTTGTGTTGGGCTACATATAAGTTAGTATGTTTTACTTTGGTATTATGCGCCTGCAAAACAATAAGTACTTTTTATAAGCGTAAACTTTTTATTGCGAAAGGATAGGTAATTACAGTGGATATTTTTGGCGCAATTGAATTTTTTGGGGGCCTTGCACTGTTTTTATACGGCATGGTACTTTTAAGTTCCGGGTTAGAGCGTGTTTCAGGTGGCAAGCTTGAGAAAACACTTGAAACACTGACAAATACAGTTATTAAAGGCGTTTTACTTGGCATTGTGGCAACGGCCGCAGTGCAGTCGTCGTCGGCAACAACCGTTATTGTTGTAGGCCTTGTAAACGCGAAAGTTTTGAAACTGCGAAACGCAATAGGCGTAATAATGGGTGCAAATATAGGCACAACGATAACGGCGCACATCTTGCGTTTGTCTGATATAGAAACTACAAACATTTTTTTAAGCTTCCTTGAGACATCTACGCTTGCACCGCTTGCATGTATTATTGGTGCGGCTTTCGTAATTTTGAACTCACGGGGCAAAAAACGCGATTTAGGCGTTGTGCTTCTCGGTTTCGGTATACTTTTCACCGGCATGTTAACAATGAGCGGTGCCGTGCGTCCGCTAGCGGAATCTGAAGTATTTTTAAGGGCATTTGAAATGTTCGAAGAAACACCGGTGCTTGGCGTTTTAACAGGTAGCGTTGTAACTGCTGTATTGCAGTCGTCTTCTGCTTCTGTCGGTATATTGCAGGCGCTTTCAACAACAGGTGTTATTTCGTTTGCAATGGCGTTTCCAATTATTATGGGCCAAAACATAGGCACAACAATTACACCTGTGCTGGCGTCAATAGGCGCTTCAAAAAATGCTAAAAAATCAGCGGCAGTACACGTTATTTTTAATATACTGGGCACACTTATTTTCCTAAGTGGCTTTTATATTATTCACTACTTTATTATGCCGTTCCCATTTTTCTACGACACAGTTGACATGGGAACAATAGCTAATTTCCACACAGTTTTTAATGTGCTTGTAACAGTGTTATTCATTCCGTTTGCCGGGCTTTTGGAAAAGGCAGCAAACTTTGTTGTGCGCACCGATAAAGGCATTGAGGCGGAAAGAGACATTGTTGTTCTTGACAAACTGCTTTATAAATCACCTGCAATAGCTATTGACCACAGCAGAGAGGCGATTTTACAAATTGCTGAAATAGCAAAGCAAAATTTGGCGGCCTCTGTTGATTTGTTTGAAAAGTACGACAAAAAAATTGCCGAGAAAATAAGAGAAAAAGAAAACGAGGCAGACAAGCTGCAAGACAAGACCGAGAACTATCTGATAGAGCTTTCTGAGTATGAGCTTAGCGACAGTGACAGCAGGAAAATTTCAAAGCTAATTCATATTGGCGGTGAGTTTGAGCGCATTGCCGACCATGCGGTTAATATGCTTGAGAGCATTGAAAAAATAAGGGAATCGAAAGTTACATTCAGCAAAAAAGCACAAGAAGAGCTAAAACTTTTTGCGGCTGCAAATTTAGAAGTTATTGACTATGCGACGATTGCCGTTAAAGAAGTTGACATTAGTGCCGCAATGAAAATTATGCCACTTGAAGCAGTTATAGATGTTATGGAAGAGCAACTGCGTGAAAAGCATCTTGACAGGCTGCGCAAAGGTAAATGTAGTGTAGACAGTGCATTCCCATTCAACGAAATATTGCGCAACATAGAAAGAATTGGCGATTTGTGCAGTAACATTGCAGAATCTATACTTTCTTACAACACAGACAAACTTGTGGACAGGCACGAGTACAAGGTGAAACTTAGCGAAACAGCAGAGTTTAAAGTGGCGTATACTGAATATAAAACAAAGTACATTAAACCACTGCGAAAAATATAGTATAGTTGGGCGCAAATAATATTTATAAAAGTAAAAACCGATTAAATGGCATTATAACTGCCATTTAATCGGTTTTTTTGCAAATTATGCTTTATTTTATGTCTTATTAATAGTTTTTAATTATGAGGTGTTGGCAAATTAGCCTACACAAAAAGTGTCGGCAAAATTCAGCCATATTTTACAAAAATGCTCATTATTACATGCAGCATTGCTTGCACTTTTTTGTTCATCTGAAAAAATTCTGCCCTGGCTTTTGCAAAGACTTTGCTTGCCGGCGCTTCCAATTACTTACCCTAGCATTTATTATACAGCTTTTTTATAGCATGGCTTGGCTATATTACTTGTGTGCTTTTGCTTTTTTATACAAATAGCCGTAAACAAAAATGGCGACAGCGGGGAAAATTAGCGCCAACAGGAAACCTACTTTTATTGCCACTTGCTCAGGTGCTAAGCCCATTTGCGATGAAATGGTGTTGACATAATTATTTGTGAGCGCAATGTCTGTTGCAATGCCCACAAGTTGTGGCCCAAGTGACGCACCAAGGTCACCGCCTGCTGCCATAAGTGCAAATACTGCAACACCACCTTTTGGCATGCGCTCGTTTACAACAATAAGGCTGCCCGGCCACATCATTGCAACGCAAAAGCCGGTTAAACCACATGCTGCCGCACTTAAAAATGGCACGCTGATGAAAACTGCAACAGCATAGCAGGACGTTGCACCAATTGCACCATAAAACATAAAGCGGTAAACGTTTTTGCCAAAGCGTGCGAACAATGTGCGCCCAAGCCCCAGCATAAAAGCAAAAAACGCAATGCCTAAAATGTCACTGAAAAATTTCGACAGCCCAAGTGATTGTTCGATATATCCCGCACTCCATTGCGACATACTTGTCTCGCTTGCACCGGCAAGGAAAATGCACAGCATACAAAAAAGCATTGTCTTGTCTTTTAACAACTTGAAAGTACCTGACATCTTGTCGTGAGTTTCCATTTTCGGTAAGCTTGTACCGTGAAAAAGGTACATGGAAATGAAAGGTATTATCATTAAAATAAACACTAAAACAAACCAGTTTTCAGTGCCGAATAACAGGAAAAAAAGTGTGCTGAAAATGGCAATTATAACAGTGCCCCAAGCGAAAATAGAATGTAAGTTGCTTAAATCACGCTGAGTGTTATCGCTTGGAATAGACGCAATAACAGGGCTTGCAAGAACTTCTGCAAAGCCGCTGGAAGCCGAGAAAATGACAGTGCCGATAACAAGCCCGACATATGCAAAATTTGGCAATACAAGTGGGAAAACCGCGTAAACAAAAAGCCCCACTGTCGTTATGGCGGGAATTGCCTTAACGGCTTTTTCCATATTAAATTTATGCGAAAAAAGCGAGAAAATGATGTCAATTATAAGTTGTGTGCAAAAGTTTATAAGCACAAGTAAACCTAACAAAGAATAAGAAATCCCATACATGTTGCGCAATGTTATAAATAAAATTGGCGACAACATAGAGACTATTGACATGCACATTGTTGCCATGTAACATGCGTATTTTAGCTTTTTATAATTATTGTTCATAATAATATTATCTACTTCGTTTTAAACGCAATAAATATAATCTCCCGTCGTTTATATAAAATTATTCTTGCTTTGAATGCTTCCAGTCAAGAAATTCTTCAAACGTTCCTTCCCTGTCAAGGCAGCCGGGTATGCCGGTGCGAATTTCTATAATACGGTTTGCGATGTCGTCAATAAATTGATGGTCATGCGAGGCAAAAAGCAAGTTGCCGGGGTACGCGCTAAGCCCTTCATCAAGAGCTTGAATACTCTCAAGGTCAAGGTGGTTTGTAGGCTGGTCAAGCACAAGCACATTGGCATGTGTCATCATCATGCGGCTAAGCATACAACGAACTTTTTCGCCACCGCTCAGCACCTTGGCCGGTTTGTACACGTCGTCGCCACTAAAAAGCATTCTGCCTAAGAAGCCGCGCAAATATGTCTCGGTAGTGTCCTCGCTATATTGGCGAAGCCAGTCAATTACGCTGTAATCACAGTCATCAAAAAACTCACTGTTATCGTGTGGGAAATAGCTTTGGCTTGTTGAAACGCCCCACTTAAATGTGCCGCTGTCGGCTTCAAGCTCGCCCATTAAAATTTTAAACAGCGCAGTGTTGCCTGCCTCATTTTCGCCAACAAACGCAATTTTATCATTTTTGCCGGCAACAAATGTCACGTTGTCAAGAACTTTCACGCCGTCAATTGTTTTAGTAATGCCTTCCACAAAAAGTATGTCTTTGCCTGCTTCGCGCTCGGGCTCAAACCCAACAAACGGGTATTTCCTACTACTAGCGGGCATTTGTTCAATTTGGATGCTGTCAAGTGTTTTTTTGCGGCTTGTTGCCTGCTTGCTTTTGCTTTTATTAGCAGAAAACCGCTGAATAAATGCTTGGAGCTCACGAATTTTCTCTTCTTTTTTCTTGTTTTGATTTTTAATAAGTTGCTGTATTAGCTTGCTCGATTCGTACCAAAAGTCATAATTTCCAACGTACATTTGTACTTTATTGTAGTCTATGTCTACAATATGTGTGCAAACGCTGTTTAAAAAGTGGCGGTCATGGCTTACAACAATAACAGTGTAAGGATACTCTATTATAAACTCTTCAAGCCAGTCAACAGCATCTATATCAAGTCCGTTTGTTGGCTCGTCCAACAAAATAATTGTGGGCATACCAAAAAGCGCTTTTGCAAGTAATACTTTAACTTTGTATCGGGCTTCAAGCGTGTCCATTTGTGCAGTGTGCAAATCCATTGGCACACCAAGGCCGTTCAAAAGTCTGTCTGCCTCTGTTTCGGCTTCCCAGCCGTCCATTTCCGCAAACTCGCCCTCCAGTTGTGCGGCAAGCTCACCGTCAGCCTCTGAAAAGTCTTCTTTTGCATAAAGTGCATCTTTTTGCTTCATTATTTCATAAAGACGTGGGTTACCCATTAAAACAGTTTCCATAACAGTGTGTTCATCGTATTTGAAGTGGTCTTGCTCCAAAACGCTCATTCTGTCTGTTTTGTCCAGTGTTACACTGCCCGTTGTGGGTTCAATTTCTCGCGATAATATGCGAAGTAAAGTAGATTTACCCGCGCCGTTTGCGCCTATAATACCATAGCAATTGCCTGTTTGGAAATTTAAATCCACATGTTTATAAAGCGTACTGCCTGCAAATTGCAAGCTAACATCAGTTACATTTAACAAATTATTTTACCTCTTCCTGAAAGTGCTTTTACAGCTTTAATTTTTAGCGTTAAAATATTTTTTCTGTGCAAAACAATAAACGGCGAAAAGTAAGCATAGCGCCGTTTGTTGGTGTAAAAATATTTTTACATCTTACATTACCACGTTTTCAGCGTTTTGTAAACCACTATTATGCAATGTTGTAAAATACATATAAAAATGATATAATATAAAGGCAAATTTAATGGAAAGTGAGAGTTGAAATGCCACTTATAATACCGCAAGGTTTGCCGGCTTTTTCGGCACTTGAAAAAGAGAATATATTTGTGATGAAACAAGCGCGTGCAGTTGCACAAGACATCCGCCCGCTGCGAATAGTGCTTGTTAATTTGATGCCGACGAAAATTGCGACGGAAATACAATTGGCGCGTGTTTTAGCAAACAGCCCACTACAAGTGGAACTTAGCCTTTTGCACATGGGCAGCCATGAAAGCAAAAACGTGCCCGAAACACATTTACAGGCGTTTTATAAAACCTTTAAGCAGATAAGAACAGAGAAGTTCGATGGCATGATAATAACAGGCGCGCCTGTTGAAAAAATGGCGTTTGAACAAGTGGACTATTGGCAAGAGTTGTGCGAAATAATGGAGTTTTCTAAAAACAATGTGTATAGCACAATGCATATTTGTTGGGGTGCACAGGCAGGTGTTTATTACCACTTTGGCATTGATAAATATGAGCTGAGTGAAAAGATGTTTGGTGTGTTTGAACACAAAGTTGTACGCAAAAAAAGCCCACTGATGCGTGGGTTTGACGAAGTTTTTTACGTGCCGCACTCACGCTACACAAGCGTTGACAACGTAAAGATAGAACAGTGCGAAAATTTGCGCATACTTGCACAAAGCGAAGAAGCAGGTTTGCATATTGCAGCAACTGACTCAGGGCGTCAAATTTTTGTGTTTGGGCATATGGAGTACGATAAAGAAACACTAGGCCTTGAGTATGAAAGAGACGTTGCCAAAGGCGTTAATATTGGTGTGCCGAAAAATTATTTTTATGGCGATAACCCTGAGAACGAAATTATATTTCGCTGGCGTGCACATGCACAGCTTATTTTTTCGAACTGGTTAAATTACTACGTTTATCAGTCTACGCCGTTTAAGCTTGATGATTTAGAGAACAATTGACGATAATTAATTACACATTTATTATAAAATAATTTCACCCTCACTTTGCGCCAAGTGGCAAAAGCGAGGGTGTTTTATTGCTTTATTAGCCAACATAATCAGCAGGGAACTCAACCCGGACAGAGTCTTTGCCATAGTAAGTAGCAATGTTAATATTTGCAAAATACATAAAGTCATCGCTTAAGTCGTTGTGGAAAATAGGGAACGGGGTTGTTTCAAGTGCCGGAACGACAACATCTTTGATGTCGGGGTTTTCATAAACATCAACTCTTTGAATAAGTTCGTTATAAAAAGCTTGGGCTTGGCCATTTAATACTATTTTAGCAGCTTGGTACGGTGCGTTTTCAAAATAAATGCCAACAGTGAAAATAGCACCATAGAAAACGATACAAAATGCGCATAAAAGTGCGCTGTATTTTTTTAGCAATTTTTTCGCAACATTTGCTACAACATCAAATTTTTCAATATGGTTTTGCGCATAACCACATAAATAGTAAACCCAGAACATTAGCATGAGTATATATACAAAATAAGCAATATTTATCAATCTGCCGGGGCCTGTATGGTTCATGGCAAAAATTGGCGGGCAAAAAATAGAGCTGAAAACGCCAAATGTGAAACAAATAGCGATTAAAGGGCATTTAAAGTTGAACGAAGTGTTTTTTGCAAGCCTGTACAAAATAGGGCTTATAAGCAAAATTGCAAGTATCACACCGAGGTTTGACCACCGGACAATAAAATTTAAGCCTGCAAGAATACTTAAATAAATGCTTTTTAAGGCACCGGGCTGGTTGTGAAAGACTTCTTGCCTAAGCGAGTTGCCGGGTGCAAGAACATTAAATAGAAAACCTATAAAAAGAATAACGGTTGAAAAAACAATTAAGTGCCTGCCGTTATATTTTTTAATGTATGCAATAAATATTAAAACTGCATTAACCAAAAATATTACAAGGCACATACTAAACGTACCGCCACCAATAAGTATACTTAAAACTGCCAATGAAATGTAAGATATAATGTTAAACTTTGCATTAATGGAGTATATAGTGATGGTGTAAAAAATAAGGCTAAGCGAATAAAAAAACGTGTAATAAATGCTGCCGTTAAACCAATAAAAACTTTGGTCAGGGTATGGCACGTAAAACAACTGCAAAAGCAAAGCAGTTGCAGTTATTATAAACATGCCCGTCTTAGAAATATTTTTAAAAAATGTTCGTCTTAAAGCGCCAAAAAACAAAAATGTCGAAAGTACAAAAGTGCCTAGCAAAAACGGAGCTACAAGCTTGTAAAATTCAAGCCCGAAAAGGCCGGGTTGCAATGTCATTAAAAAGCATGCGAAATACGAGCCTTGCCATGTATAATAAATATGTTTTGTAACATCTATCGCTTCCAAAACTGTCTGGGCTATACTACCTGTTTCGGTGTACACTTGGTGCGTTTGCACAGAAAGCCCATAGTCATCTGCTTGCGGCAATACGTACATTCCTGCCGCAACTAAAGACACTACACAGAAAGCAAGTAAAATTATCAATAAAAGTGCTGCTAATTTTTCTGTAACTCTAAGTGATGCCATTTTAATGTACAATTTTTTCAAATAATGTCCCTCGCTTTTATTATAATTACTGAAACAAAATGTATTTTAAAACCTTATATGGAAAAGCTTGAAAATTAAACCTTAGCAATTCACAAATTTAATATACATATTGAAGAATACATAAAAACAAAAAGGCTTAAATAAACTGTTAAAAAAACTTAACCGCACTTTTGTTTTTAACAACTTACAAAGCCCAACTTAGTATTTATTTTGAAATTATTAAGCCCTGAATAAATAAGTAGGCATAAATACATTACAAAATATATATAATGCACTCTGCTTACGGGTGCCCGAAATAAAGCGCACACAATTATTTTACGGGGTTAACAATATTTCTCCAGTCTAAATCGCCTCTTTCAAGCCCGTGAATCAATACTTCGGCAGTTGCAATGTTTGTTGCCACAGGTATGCTGTGAACATCACATAGTCTAAGCAAGTTCATCTCGTTTGGCTCATGTGGCTTTGCGCTAATAGGGTCACGGAAAAATAATAGCAAATCAATTTCATTGCAAGCAATACAAGCGGCAATTTGCTGGCTTCCACCGTGTGTGCCGGACATAAAACGCTGTATAGTTAAGCCTGTTGCCTCAGACACCAGTTTGCCTGTTGTGCCGGTGGCAACAAGCGAGTGATGTGATAATATCCGGCAATAGGCTATGCAAAATTGTACCATAAGTTCTTTTTTAGAATCGTGCGCGATTAATGCTATATTCATATTATTTCCTTTCCCTGCGTGCCAAGCTAAACAAAAATGGCATGTGTGCTGAAAACCGCGTTTATTTAAAAACAAGCGGCGCGTGTATTCCACAAATTCTTGCGGCTATTGCATTAAAAATATGTGCTTCCGGTGAGGATTCATTGAGCGGAATGCCGTTACAAGCTACTGATGTAATATTATCGCTTTGCGGTAATACACCTATAAGCTGTGCACCAACCGTGTCAATGCACTCGTCTAAATCACGTATACCGCAAAGTTGTAGGTTTTCAGGTACACGGTTTATAAAAAGTTTAGTTGAAATGTGCGAATGAGTGAACAACTCATCTGCAAGTGCCCTGTTGGCATTAAGTGCTACAATATCGGGCGTTGTAACTATCATTGCACCGTTTGAGACTGCACAAGCAGACCTGAACGGAACACCGAAACCACTTTCAACATCAAGAATAATAACACTGTAATCTTTCTGTACGCTCTCTATAAGGTTATAAAACAGCTGTGGCTTTACAAACCCGCACCCGCGTTGTGCGCACAAAATATGAAAATTTGCATAAACAGGGTTATGTGTAATTGCCTTTAACACATTACAGCGCCCTGCAAAAACATCGCCTAAATCGTAAATAACTTTGCCGTGTACGCCACAAGGATAATCAACACTGCGCGCACTGGTACTAAGTTCTGCCAGCAGAACTTTAAGCCCCCTTTTTGCAAGTGCAAGCCCTAAAAGCGAAGAAACAACACTTTTGCCAACACCGCCTTTTGCCCCGGCAATCATTATAATGTAAGCGCCGTCTGCATGCAAACATTTCACCCCTTGTGTATTGTTTCATTAAAACAATACGCTCATATGTATTATTATATCATATATAAAAGTATTATACAACTTGTGAAAATAAAACAAAATTATTCTGTTATTTTGTATACATGCCAAAAAATCAACTTAAAAGTAAGAATTTATGCCTGTTATCAGCATTTTTGCTACATCATCTTTTGCAACCTGGTACTTAACGGCACCAATGTTGTATGCAACTTTAGGCATACCATAAACAACGCAAGTGTCCTCGTTTTGTCCAATAGTATATGCACCTTTGTTTCTCATCTCCAAAAGACCTTTTGCGCCGTCGCTGCCCATGCCGGTTAAAATTACACCAATTGTATTGCATTTTACGTTTTGCGCAACGCTTAAAAAAAACGCGTCTACACTGGGCCTGTGCCCGCTTACCTTCTCGCCGTATTCACAATTGAAAAAATACTTACCGCCAATATTTTTAATGCGAGTCTGAAGTTCTGCAGGTGCAACATAAACATAACCGGCCTTTAACGCCATGCCGTTTTCTGCCTCGCACACATTAAGTGTGCATGTGCGGTTAAGTGAATCGGCGTACATCTTTGTGAAACCTGCGGGCATGTGCTGGACAACAACAATAGGTGGCATAACAGACGGCAACCTGTTTAAAATACGTGTTGTGGCTTCAGTTCCGCCGGCGGAAGCGCCTATTGCAATTAGCACGTTATCAAGGTCTGCACTAGCGTTTATTCTTGGAAGTGTAGGTAGCACCGTTTGCTGTTCGGTAATTTTTTGTACAGTGTCTGTTTTTTGCAGTGTAGAAGAAGTGCTTGATTGTATTTTCGCTTCTATGCGGCGCTTCACATTTGCGCAAGACGCCACTACTATTTTTTCTGTTAAGTTCTTTATAAATATTTCTTTGCTTTGCACACCATCAGGCTTTTTTACAAAATCTACAGCTCCGGCGCTCAATGCCTCAAATATGCGGATATTTAAAGACGAAACTAAAACAAACGGTATAGGGTGTTTTGGCAAAAAAGCTTTGACAAAATCTATACCGCTTAATTTTGGCATTTCTACATCAAGTGTAACAACGTCGGGTTTTAGTGCTATAATTTTATTTTCAGCGTCTTGTGCATCAACAGCGGTGCCGATTACTTTAATTATATCGCTGTACTGTGCAAGGCCAAGTGTTATGAAATTGCGTGCAAGCGCTGAGTCGTCTACTACTAATACATTAATAATTTTCGCCAAAAAAACACCTCTTGTAAGTTGTGCCAAATAAAGGCAATATATATAAAGCCATTATTAGCAACCAGCCCTAATGAAAACAGAATATGCTCTGCTTTCAAAAATGAATAAGGTTTTGGGGCTGTTGGCAAAATCACCTTCACAAAAAGCGTCGGCAAAATTTCCGTAATATTTCACAAAAATACTCGTTAATACACAAGGTATTGCCTGCGTTTTTTGTCTCATCTGGCAAAAATTTTGCTTTAGTTTTTGCAAAGTCTTTGTTTGTCAACAGCTACGCTTTGAAATTTACTTCTTTTTGTAAACAGCTGAGGCAACAGTGTCGAACAATTTCGGTTGCCGCAACGGCTCTGAGTGGCTTGTGAATAAATAACCACCCGGGTTAAGAGCATCACAAAATCGCTCTACCAGTGCGTTTCTGGTGTCCTGCTGGAAGTAAATCATAACGTTTCGGCAAAAAATAACGTCAAACTTCTTTTTAAATGTAATTTGGTCCATTAAATTGAATGACTTAAATATTATATTATTTCGCAACTGTGGAATAACTGTGTAAAGGCCTGTTGCAACATTATGTGTAAAATATTTGTCAATCCACTCTTTTGGCATGTCGGCAGGCAACTGATACTCGCCCTTTTTTGCCTTGAAAAGTGCCTGCTGAGAAATGTCTGTTGCAAGAACACGTGCGTCCCAGTTGCCCGGAAGTTTATCAAAATGCTCTTTAAGGCAAATAGACATAGTGTATGGCTCTTCGCCGCTAGAGCATCCGGCGCTCCATATACCAAGAGATTTACCCCCGGAATGTTTTCTTGCAAGTTCGGGGCAAATTACATTTGATAAATAACTGAAATGCTCTTTTTCACGCATAAAAAAAGTGTAATTTGTAGTAAGCTTATTCAAAATAATTTGCAACAACTTGTCGTCGTTCTCATGTATTGACTTATCAATAAATTCACTGAAAGTTTTAAACCCCATTGACTTGATTGTATAAGAAAGTCTGCTGGAAATAAGCTGTTTTTTCTTAGATAAATCTATACCATATGCTTTTAAAACAAAATTAGCCATTTTTTCAAACTCGTTGTCTGTAATAGTAATTCCGTAAACTGCTTCGGTTTCCACTTTTTTACCCCCCCACAACTTAAACTGCGGTTCAAGTTTTCTGCAACAGTTGAGTCGCATCGAACTCAATCATCGTTTTGCCGTCTGCAAGGCTGCACATACCGCTTGCTAAATCTTGGTGCTTGCCTGCAGGCATACTTTGAATGGTGCCGATTTTCATGTCAATCATTTTTTCAACACCATCTACAATAGCACCTATTGTAGTGTCCTCTAGGTTTAATATAATAACGCAGCTGTTCTCGCCGGTTGGCTGGTTTAAATATTTTCTTACATCAATAACAGGTAAAATTTGACCGCGCAAATTTATTATTCCTGATATAAAGCCCGGCACAAGCGGCACCTCACGTATAGAAAAAGTAGTAATAATTTCAACTACATGCTCTGCCTTAACGCCAAAAAGCAAACCGCCTGAACAAAACAGTAAATATTTTTCAGTATCAACAATAATTTCGGCTGTTGTTTCGTTATCATCTTCAAATTTTGAAAACAATTCTTCTCTTTGCATCAGTAAAACTCCGTTCCGCCGCTAAACGGCAATATAATAAAAGAAAGTGCGCGCTAATATAACAATAGCCGTACCGGACATTTTGCGTGTTATTTTTTAGGCGAATAAATATTCGCAGCGTCTAGTATAAGGCTGATATTTCCGTCACCTAAAATTGTACAGCCCGCAATTCCGCTGCCAACAATATTAAACGCTTTCAAGTAAGAAGGCAAAGGCTTTACAACAACTTGTTGTTCGCCTATTAATTCATCTACAAATAAACAATATGACGTGTCGCCGGTGTCAAGCCAAACAAGTATACCGTCGTCGATCTCAGTGTAGCCGTTTTCAATACAGTATATGTCTTTCATGCGGATGATTGGGTAAAATGTACCTAAACAACGATACATCTCACCGCCTGAAGCATCTTTAACAACATCATTACTTGTAATTTTGAACGACTGGCGTATAGAGTGAATTGGTATAGTAAAAATACAGCCACCAACAGATACCTCCATGCCGTCCATAATAGCCATAGTAAGAGGTATTTTAAGTATTGTGCTCATGCCTTTGCCTTTTTCGCTTTTAATTGTAACATTGCCGCCAACGCTCTCAACATTTTGCTTTGCAACGTCCATGCCAACACCACGCCCGGAAAACTCAGTAACTTGCTGGTTTGTTGAAAAACCCGGTGCAAGCAAAAACTGAAGTATTTCTCTTTCGGAATAGTCAACACCTTCTTGCGCTATGCCGTTACGAAGAGCTTTAGCCAAAACCGCTTCGCAATCAACTCCTTTGCCGTCGTCTTTTATTTCTATTATAACTTCACTGCCGGTGTGTGTGGCAGAAAGCGTTATCTCGCCCATTTCTTTTTTGCCTGCATTTATACGGTCTTGTGCGGTTTTTTCAATGCCATGGTCCATGCTGTTTCGCACAATATGCATTATAGGGTCGCTAATAGTATCAACAATTGTCTTGTCAACTTCTGTGTCTTCGCCTATAAGTGTAAGTTTTACTTGTTTGTCAAGTTTTTTGCACATGTCGCGTACAATTCGGTTCATTTTTTGGAATGTGCCTGATACAGGTATCATTCGCAATGACATTGATACGTCCTGCAGCTCGTCTGTAAGTTTTCGCAATTGGCGCGCAGACTTTGTGAACGCGTCAAGCTTCATGTGTTTAAGCTCAGGCGACGATGTAACCATAGACTCTGTAATTACAATTTCACCCACAACGGCAGACAGCTGGTCAAGCTTGCTCAAGTTCACGCTGATAAGGCTCTCTTTAATATGCTGTTGCGGCGGGTCTGCCTTTTGTTTGGCAGGCGCGGCTTTCTTTGTAGGCGTGCTTACTACTTGCGATTGAGCCGGCTGCGTTGTTTCTTCTTGTGTGGCTTTGTTTATTTGCTCAACGTCATCTTTCTTTTCATAGCTTGCAACACTTGGCGCAGAAGAAACATTGGAAATACTGGCGTCGCGCAACTCTTGTGTTTTAAAACAAATTAAAAAGCCGTTTTTAATTATTTCATCGCCGGCTGAGGCGTTTGATGTATCTTGCGGGACAGTGCAAAAATCTACGGGGTCACAAATGTCGCTGACAGAAGTAACTACCATGCCTGCGCGTAAATTTTCCATGCCGCAACCTTCATCAAAAAATACAACAAGCCCATACGGGAAGCCTTTTGAAAAACTTACTGTGCCCTGCGCTTCAACAACAGGTGCCGCTGTTTGTGCAACTTGTGGTGCAGGCGCCTTGTTTCCGGACTCAATTTGTACGATAAAGCTATTAACTTTTTCCAGCAAACTGTCGATATTCTCTGTAAGGGGTCTTGAATTTTCGATATTATCTATTTCTTCTCTGAAAAAATCTATTGTTTTAAAAAGCAAGTCAAAAAGCTCGGGGCGCATTGCTTCGGGAATTATATCAATTGACTTTTCACGCACTATGGCAAACATATCTTCGGCGCGATGTGCAATTTTCATTAGAGAATTAAACTCCATCATTGCACTTGCGCCTTTTACTGTGTGCATTATGCGAAAAATTGTGTTAACATCGTCCTCAGAGAAAGTGTCTGCTTGTTCTGCGCTTAAAACAATGCTATCAAGCTGTTCAAGCAGCGTGTTTGTTTCATAAAGAAAAGCACCTAAAATGCTGTCGTTACCATTACTCATAAATTGACCCTTTCTTGAAAAAATACTCTATATAAAATATATATCGGCTAAAAAAAACAAAAAATAAGCATACTCCTTTATTTTATTTGGAAGGTGACAAACAAAAATGGCAAATTTAATGGGAATAACAAACCCTGTACCGGCGTATGATTCAACGGCAAATAACAGGCAAGAACAAGCTCACATAAAACCAAATGATACGCGGGTACAAAATATTGTAGACCCAACGCGTGTTGTTCGCACCGATGCGCGAACTGACCAGAAAACTGCAAGCGAAATGCAGTCAATGGCGCTTAAATATAATTCTAATTTGCAAAGTTTTATAGAACAACTTACGAAATCGCCCGACCTTGCAAAAGAGCTTGCGAAAATGATGACTCAAATGCAAAACGTTGTGTCTACACCGGGTATGGCACAGGGAATTACGCAAGAACTTGAAGTTTTTTTGAAAATGGCGCAAATGGACGACAAACAATTTCGCGATTATTTTTTGTCGCAAATGAAAACAGGCAACAGGTTTGGCGGCCCGCTGTTTGACATGTTGAGGAATTTACTTGCATCTAACACAAGTGAAACGGTACAAAACAACATTTTAAATTTTGCCAAAAGGTTTAGCGATTTTTCATCTTCCAAGCATATAGAAAGCGACTTGGCAAGACTTATGTCGCAGATAAAAGATTACTTACCGTCCAGCTTGCACCAAAAAATGGACGAACTAGCGGCTAAAATGCAGGCCGGCATAGACGGGGGAGACAGGGCGGCGACACTTGATGTTCTTAAAAATGAAGTGCTTGCGTATCTTTCCAGTTACGTTGAGCGCACAAACGACATGGGCCAGTCCAGAACGCTGTTAAGCATGCTTATGCTTAACATTGCTAGGTATGAAAGCGGTGACACAGACGCACTTATTCAAGCTTTCAGGCAACTTTCAAATATAAGCCCCGCACTTGCTGAGCTGAACAGGTTTGATAATACGGCATTAATGCAACTATTCAACTCGACAAATTTTCAGCAAGCAGTGCGTGACGATACATACTCCGGCAAGTTTGCGTCAATTGCGCAGCAAGCAATGAACGGCGCCTTAGGCACCGAAATGCGTGAAATTTTTACAGAGATTACGCGCGCAATGTTGCTTAACGAGAGTGTTTATATGACGCTAAACCACACAATGATACCGATGAGCTATAACGGTAAAATGATGTACTCCGAGATGTGGGTAGACCCGAACGGAAAAAATAACAAAGGCAACGAGCCATTTGGAAAAGATGAAGAGGGAACGGTTAGGTTTTTATTTAAACTTGACATAGAAACGCTGGGCTATGTTGAAATAACACTTGCTGCCAATAAGGACAACGTGTATCTTGATGTAATGGGGCCGAATGAAATAGCCGAGAACAGTGAAGTGATTTCGGAAGACGTGTCTAACATTCTTGCGGACTATGGTTTTAATAAAAAGGGTGTAAACGTAAAAGAGCTTAAAAAACCTCTTGCAATAACAGAGGTTTTTCCTGATTTGTTTAAAGGAGGGCACAACGTAAATGTTAAAATCTGACAGCAAGAAGCCCGAGACAAACACGCGCAGAAAAAGAGCTGTTGCGTTGTCTTACGACGACATGTACGCGGCGCCTGTTATAGTGGCGTCGGGCATGGGGCACATGGCGGAAAAAATTGTTGAAGTTGCGTGTGAAAACGGTGTGCCTGTGTATGAAGACAACTCTCTTGCCACTGTGCTTTCGCAAATGGAACTTGGAAAAGAGATACCCGAAGAACTTTACAGTGCAATAGTTGAAATATATATTTACTTTTTGAATTTTGACCCGCAAGACCCTGAAAAATACAGGCGTGAAAGAGCGAAAAGGCGTGGGGAAGTACAGGGTATTAACGAACAAGAGCAAAATATAGAAACACAAGATGAAGTGCAGGAAGAAGGAGAAGAATAATGGCGCATAAATATACAATTTACACTGAAAAAGGTGCACTTATTTGCCAAACATTTTCAGACGACCCACCGACAAGCCCTGTTTGGAGGGTTATTTTAGCGCAAGGCGACTTAAAAAAGCTTGAAAATGTAGATGACGTTAAAATTGGCATGGAAAGTGAAAAAGATCTAATTGAGGGCAAAGTGCTTTCGCGCGAGGGAAATATAGTAACGATTAAAGGCGTCAAAGTACGTGAAAATTTACGCATTCCCGTGAAATTTACCACTTATGTGTACCCTATTGAAAAAGAGTGGGAGGGCAGGGCTGAAATTAACAGCAACGATTTAAGCTGTGGTGGTTTTGCGTTTTTTTGCTCAAGAAGTTTTGAGGAAGATGATGTTGTGGAAGTTGTTTTGCCAATAACATCAAGGCCGCTTATTTTGAAGCTTAAGGTATTGCGCACAAAAATATTGCCCGACGGAAGAAAACTTTATGCGGCGGAATTTCATGACATGTTACACGAAGAAGAGATGATGGTGCGTGAAACTGTGTTTAAATTGCAACTGAAATATGTGCCGGAATAAGTATTGCTTGTTGGGAGATGTAATTCAGCAGTTATAGCCTGAACAGTGTCTGCACTTTCTACTACTTACGCCTTAAAATTAAGGAATACAGCTTAATAATTTATTTGCCGATATTGGGTTTTGGGTGTTTGCACACTCGGAACTTTTTATCGGCTTTTTTGCTATATTTATGGTTGCTTTGACATTTTTTTGTTCCGGTGCGTTAAAAAATATATAGCATTTCGTCAATGTGGTAAATATCAAAAAAATTAGAGTTCTCAGGGCAGAGCCCTGAGGTGCTTTCTGCAGAAGACGCAACTTTTTTCAACGCGTGTTTTTTAACAAGCCAAACAAAAAAATATTTATTTTGCTCCGTAAAACGTAAAATTTTTATGCAAAAATGTAAAAAAATGTATTTTGGTTGCAAATTTTAAGCTAATTATTTATAATAAAAATATTAATAAATTAATTTTTTTTATAGTTAGAGCGCGCAAACCTCGTATTTTCAACGCCTTGTGACATGTTTCGCCTAAAATATGAAATAATTCACATTTATTTTGTAATATTTTTGTAAAAAAGTATAGAAATAAAAAATTATTGTGTTATAATATAATAAGGAATAATTATACGCACAAGCATATTGTGCGAAGCTGTTTGAAAATTGGAATAAACGAATCGCGCAAAGTGTGTTTCATTACGATTTGAAAACAATTTTTTTGGATATTTGATTTTTTGAAAGGTAGGCGTGCGCAATATGGAAGTTCTGAACAGCAATTCTATGTTAATGATGCAAAAGTCGCTTGATTATTTGTGGCAAAATCAAACATGCATTTTAGACAATATCTCGAATGTTGAAACACCCGGATACAAGGCAAAATATGCAACATTTGAAGATGCACTTAACAATGCAATTTTGTCTACAAGTGAAACGGACAATATATCACGAAATGCACGAAGGGCTATTGAGGGTGCAGAAATAGAAATATTGACGGCCGAAAATGAGAGCACACGTATGGACGACAACGGTGTTAACATAACAGAACAATCTGTAGAGCTTGCAAGAAACGCTTATCAAATTCAATATGTTATGAATGCAATTACGCAAGACTTTACAATGTTGAGGGCTGCCATTAAAGGGCAATAATTACACGTAACGCAATAACGGAGGAGTATTATGGCTTTTTTAAATTCAATGAGCATAGTGGGTTCAGGGCTGACTGCACAGCAGCAGCGGCTTGATGTTATCAGTGAAAATATCACAAATATTAACACGACAAGAACAGAAGAAGGTGGCGCATATGTGCGCAAAATCGTCGTGCTTGAATCAGAGGAGAATTCTTTTTCATCTGCAATGAACCGTGCCTCACGCCAAAACACCACACAAACACAAGGCGGTGTAAAAGTGGCGGAAATTATAGAAGACGAGTCAGACTTGAAAATGATGTACGACCCAACACATCCTGACGCAAATGAGGCCGGGTATGTTGAACTGCCAAACATTGACTTAATTAAAGAAACTGCAGATGCAATGGCTGCAAGCCAAGCGTTTTCGGCGAATGCAACGGCGTTTAGTGTACTGAAACAAGTTACACAAGCAGGGCTGCAAATAGGCAAATAAATTTGCTTTATGTAAGGCCTGAACATAAATGGTAAAGGAGAAGTGAAATGCAATTTACACCAATTGAAAAAATAAACTCGCCTTTTGTTGAAAACGAAAATTCAAATTTACAAGCACAAAACGGCGTTACAGATAACATGTTTGCAAGCATATTTGAATCTACAATAGAGAGCGTTAAAGAAACAGACGCTGTTAAAAACGATTTGGAATATCAGCTTGCAACAGGGCAACTGGATAACCCCGCAGAACTTACTATTGCTGCAACAGAGGCGGCTTTGTCGGTAGATTTGCTTGTGCAACTTAGGAATAAAGCACTTGATGCTTATTCTGAAATAATGCGAATGGGTATGTAATTCTAACATTTAATCGGTAGCTTAGTGAATGCAGTATTATTTATTGCATTTGTAACGTATATGTGAAGCTGCTTTTGGAGGTACAATAGTGCAAGAACAGCTTAAAAATTTTTGGAGCAAAGCAAAAAAAGCGTGGCAGGGCACGTCAAAAACAGTTAAAAAGTGGCTTACAGTTGGGCTTGTAGGCGCGCTTATAGTTGCGGCTGTTATTTTAGTTTTCAACATGCTTGCCCCTTACTCAACACTGTTTACTGGCTTAAGCCAAACAGATATGACAAACGTTGTTACATATTTAAACGACAACGGTGTTACAGATTACAGAATAGAAGGCAATGACACGGTTCTTGTTAGAAGCGCACAAGTTGCACAATTAAAAGCCGATTTACTGATGCAAGGTTACCCTTCTTCAGGCTTCGGTTATTCGACGTATCTTGACAATGTTAGCGCTTTAACAACAGAATCTGAGCGCAACACATTAAAACTATATGGCCTACAAGACGAAATGGAGGCAGTTATTCGCTGCTTTGACTTTGTTGAAGATGCACAAGTTTTAATAAACCCGGGCGAGGATAATGCGTATGTTCTTGACAGCGGCAACGTAATTGAGGCGAGTGCGTCTGTTATGGTTACAATGTCTGGCGGGCAAATGCTAAGCGAAGACCAAGTTATGGCGATTAGCAACCTTGTAAGCCGTGCAGTTCAAGGCCTTAATATTGATAATATAAGCATTACAGATACATCGGGAAACAGCTATTCAACAAGCACAAACGGAATAAGTGGCACACAAGATGCCGCAACACTTAAATTAGAGCTTGAGCGCGAAGTTAATAATACATTAAGAAGCAACATATTATTTGTATTGGAGCCGCTTTTCGGTGCAGACAATATACGCATAAGCGTAAACAGCACTGTTGATGTTGAACGTAGCATTACAGAGAGTGTAAACTACACGCTTGAGGATTGGGCGCAAGACGGCTCAACGGGTGGCGAGGGAATAATTGGCAGCAGAGTATTTGACCAAGAAATTTTGCGCGACACAGAAAATGCACAGGGCGGTGCAGCAGGCACAACAACTAATGCCGACATTAACACATACGTTGAGGAAGCCACAACAGACGAGAATTTGGAACATCTTGTAAATTATGGCGAGGAAGATTTCCTTGTAGACACTGAAAGCACACAGTCAGAAAGTTTGGGTGGCACAGTTACAGATGTAATGGTATCAATTACGCTTAACTCTAGTGCAACAGGCGGCATGAATGAGATGGAGCTGTACGATTTAGTTGCACGTGCGGCCGGCATAGACACAGAAGTACAACAAGACAAAATTGATATTATGATTGCGCCTTTCTATGATGACGGAATTTCTGCAATACCGGGTGTATCACAATTGCCTGATTACTTGATTTACATACTTATGGGCCTTGGTGCTTTTGTAATTATATTAATAATATTGATGATAATTCTTAGCGCAGGTCGCCGCAAGAAACGCAAAAAACAAGAAGCGGCAGTAAAAGAGGCGCTAAAACAAGCAGGTGCGCAGACGCCAGGGGGCAATGCGGCGGCAATTGCCGGAATTACATCTGCAGACATAAACGATCAAATTGTGGATATTATGGACATACGCTCAGACAGAAGCGTAGAACTTAGAAAAACAGTGCGTGAGTTTGCACAACAAAACCCCGAAATTGCAGCACAAATGGTTAAAAACTGGTTGAAGGAAGGGGATGACGGCAATGGCTGATAAAGCGGCAAAAAAAGGAAAAAAAGCAGAAGACAATGCCCCTGAAATACCGTCTCTTGAGCCGGAAGTAGCAAAAAGCGCACCCCCTGTGTCACTTGATATACCACAGATAAACTTATCAAAGAAGCAAAAAGCCGCTGCAGTTATTGTTTCACTCGGAACGGAAAAAGCTTCTACACTGTACCAGCACTTAGGCGCAGATGAACTTGAAAACCTCACAATTGAAGTTGCAAAACTCGGGTTTATAGACTCATCTACAACAGAGAGCGTATTGAACGAGTTTTATCAGATGTGCCTTACAAACAAGGCTGTTACAGAGGGCGGATATGACTATGCACGAAGCGTGTTAGAAAACGCTTTCGGTGCACAAGCGGCCGAAAGCTTACTTGAAAAAGTTACGAATGCTTTGATGAGCAAAGACTTTGACTTTTTGGGAAAAGTTGACGAAAAATCGCTGTTATCTGCCTTGCAGCATGAGCGGCCGCAGACCATTGCACTTATACTTTCGTATGCGCCTTCGGGCAAAGCGGCGTCTGTTATAGAACAGCTTGATGCAAAAAAACAAGTTAAGGTAATTGAATCGATAGCTAACATGGAAAGCGCATCGCCAACCGCCATTAAAATTATTGAGAACGAGCTTGAGAAGAATTTCAGCGCACTTGTGCGTACGGGCGAAGTGGATTTGGGCGGCGTAGATTACGTAGCAGACATTATGAACAACCTAGACAGGGCAAGCGAGAAGAGTATTTTCGACCACCTTGGAAAAACAAACGAAACACTTGCAGAAGAAATTCGCAAGAGAATGTTTACTTTCGAAGACATTGGAACAATGGACGACAGAAGCGTACAACGCTTTGTGCGCGATTGCGACCCGAAAGACCTTGTGCTTGCGCTTAAAGGTAGCGGCAGTGAAGTTGCAAACAAAATCTTTGCTAATATGTCAAGCCGTATGGCACAAAGCATTAAAGATGACCTTGAAGTTACAACTAACGTACGTATGCGTGATGCAGAAGAAGCACAACAGCGCGTTGTTGGCGTAATTAGAAGTCTCGAAGAGCGCAACGAGCTCATAATCCTCAAGGGAGGAAAGGAAGATATAATTGCCTAATATATTTAAGAACGCCTTATCCTCAGACACAGATAGCTATATTTTCCAAGACGTTGAAGACATAGACGTTGGCTTAGTTGTGGAAGAAGTGGAAGAGGAAGAAGAGCAACTTAGCAGTGCAGAGCTTGACGAGAGCGGCGAGGAGTATGACAGCGAGAGCGAATTTGGACAAGAAGGCGAAGAGTTTAATAACATTTTGCACTTTGAAGGAAAAAATAAGTCTTTTTCTTTAGAGCTTGCCAAAGTTGAGGCAGATGAAATTGTTGAAGATGCAAGAAGGCGCGCCGAAGCAATTGTTAGCGAGGCAGCAACAGGTGCAAAGCTTTTGCGCTTCAGTGCAGAAAGCGAAATAAAGAAAGCACGCAAAGAAGCGTATGACGAGGGATATGCCGAGGGGCTTGTAGAAGCACGTGTTAATGTTGCGGCTAAAATGGAATCACAAGTGAACGATTTTCTTGTTAGTGCTGTGCGTGAAAAAGACGAGATACTGAAAAAGTCACAGGCTGAAATGTGCGAGCTTGCACTGGCAATTGCGGAAAAAATCATTCAAATAAGCCTTAAAAGCAGCAGTGAAGTTGTAGCCAGAATGATTCAAGTTTCTACCGAGAAGCTGAAAAGGCGCGAGTGGGTGCGCATTTATGTTTGTGAAAACGACGCGCAAGGAATTATAGAGAGCACGCCCGAGCTTACAGCGGCACTTGCGGGCCTAAGCGACAATGTAAAAATTGTGCCGCTTACAGACAGCGAAGAGGGTACGTGCATAATTGAGATGCCCGACGAAATTATTGATGCAAGCGTTAAAACACAAATGCAAAACATAAGGGCAACAATAAACCAGGTTTAAATAAGTGAAAACTGATTACGGAAAACCGGTAAGTAGCAGCAAATATTTTTAAGGTTAAACGGCAATGGTTAGCATTAATTAGTAAATAAAAACTAACAACTAAAAAGGGGGTGTCGGCAATGATAAATTCAATGATAAAAAACATAAACAATGCGCAAACAATAAGCTATATAGGCAAAATTGAAAATCTTGTCGGCATGTCTATTGAAGCGTCCGGCGGCAGAGGTGCAAAGGGCGATATTTGCCATATATTTAACAGGCAAACAGGCGGCGAGGTTATGGCGGAGGTTGTGGGCTTTAAAAATGAGAAAATGCTTTTAATGCCGTATACGGGCATGGAGGGCATACAGCCGGGAAACTTTGTGCGAAACACAAACCGTAGGCTTAGCTTAAAAATGGGTTCTTTTTTAAAAGGCAGGGTTATAAACGCATTGGGAGAGCCAATTGACGGCAAGGGCGATTTCGAGGGCGGCATACCATTTTGTGTTGAACAAAACAACTATATAAACCCAATGTCTAGGCCGCCAATACGCAAAAAGATGCAATTTGGCATAAAGGCAATAGATGGAATGCTAACAATAGGCAAAGGCCAGCGTATAGGAATTTTTTCAGGCTCGGGCGTTGGTAAAAGCACGCTTATGGGCATGATAGCAAAAAATGTTAAGGCAGACATAAATGTTATAGCACTTGTTGGCGAGCGTGGGCGCGAGGTTATGGAGTTTATTGAAAAAGACCTGGGGCCCGAGGGTATGAGTAGAAGTGTTCTTGTTGTTGCAACGTCTGACCAGCCGGCAATGCTTAGAAAACAATGCCCGTCTGTTGCAACGGGCATAGCGGAATTTTTCAGAGACCAGGGCATGGACGTGCTTTTGATGATGGACTCGCTTACGCGTTTTGCAATGGCGCAAAGGGAAATTGGCCTTGCAGTTGGAGAACCGCCGGTAGCCAGGGGCTATACACCGTCTATTTATTCGGAACTGCCAAAATTACTTGAGCGCTCGGGCAATTTTGAACGCGGCTCAATAACAGGCGTTTACACCGTTTTAGTAGAGGGCGACGACACGAACGAGCCAATATCGGACACAGTGCGCGGTATACTTGACGGACACATAATTTTATCCAGAAAACTTGCCGCGGCAAATCACTTTCCCGCAATTGACGTAAGCCCCAGTATTTCGCGTTTGATGATTGATGTGGTAGACGACGAGCACACAAAAATCTCTGCAAAAATACGCGATATATTAAGCATATACGAAAAAAACGCAGACCTTGTTACAATTGGGGCGTATAAAGCAGGCTCTAACCCACAGCTTGATTATGCATTAAGCAAACTTGATGCAATAAACAATTTTTTAAAGCAAGGAATTAACGAGAGCTTTTCGTATGAAGATGATATGAAAATAATGAAGCAAATTTTGCAGTGAAACATTAGCGAATTAATAATAGAAGAGAATACAACAGGCAGAACCGAAAGGAAAGTTCAGCGGCATGAAAAAATTTAAATTCAGCCTTGAAACAGTGCTTGATTTTAATACACAGCTTTTAGACAACAAAAAAAACGAGTATGCGCAGGCGCTAGAACTTGTGCGAAAGCAACAAAAAAAGTTAAAGCAAACTATTGATGAGTATAACGAATTAAACAGACGTTTTAGGCAGGCCGAAATAGAGGGCATGACAATTGCCGAGGCAATGGGTTATGAATCCGGCCTTAGGGTGCTTGAGTATAAAATAAAACAAGAGCAAAAGCAACTTGAATTATTTGAAGCAAAGGCAGAAGAAAAAAGGCTGGAACTTGTAGAGTCACGCAAAGAGACGATGAAACTTGAAAAACTGAAAGAAAAAAACTTTGAAGATTATAAAAAGCAAGAATTGAAAACACAGGAACTGCTTATAGACGAACTTGTTTCACTAAGTGGTGTGGTAGCAAAACAGCAATAAAGGTATATCCTGCACAGCAGTATATATAAATTGCCATTAAAGGCAAAATGCTTTTTATGGTGTAAATTAAAATTAAGGAGGTGAAAAAATTGGACACAACACAAACTATGTTGCAAATGATTTTCAATGCGGCCGATAATTTTGCACAAAACAACTATGATTTTGCAAATACAAATTCATCAGTTGATAGCGACAACACTTTTAAAGACATGCTTGTGCAAAAAAGTGAGAGTGCATACGAAACAAAAGACACCGGCGAGCAAGTGACACAAAAGCCAACCGACAGCAACACAGAAACTGAACGCACACAGGGCGACAGTGCACAGCAGAAGCCGAGCAGTGAGCAAGAAGTGCAGAACCCCGACTATGAAACACAAGCTGCACTAAGTGGTGCAAGCATTCAGATGATTGACTTATCGGTGCTTATGGGTGCAAATGTAAGCGAAGTTGCGGCAAATACACAAAACATGAACTTGTTGCAACTAAATGCATTGCAGGGCACGGCACAGCAAAACGCACAAGGCACTGCAAGTGCGGGGCAAGAGAATTTACTTCAAAGCAACACTGAAACACAGCAGGCAGTTACAGCGCCACAGCAAAGCGCCGAGGGACAGCAAGCAGAAACACAAACCCAAAGCGGCAACGCGCAAACGTCAAGCACAGATGTGTTTTCAAACAGCAACGAAGAAACACAGACAAAAAATAGCGGCACAGAACTGCAAGCCGGTACAGAAAACACATTGTTTACCAAAACAGACGTAATACCTGTTAAGGTAGGGCAAACAGCACAAACAGCTGCACCACAGCAAACGCAACAGCCACAGCAAGCACTTGCAAATGCAATTATTACGGCAGATGCAAACGGACTTGACAGCGTTACTATTAAGCTAGCGCCCGAGAATTTAGGCAACCTTGTTATTGATATCCAGCGCTCACCCACAGGCGAGATTAGCATTATTCTGCGCCCTGAAACAGAGGCTGCGGCAAAACTGCTAAGCGAGCATTCAAGCAACCTTGCAAGCTTACTTGCCTCGAACGGAAACGAAGCGAAAATACAAGTGGAGCAAGCCGAGCATCCAGATAAAATGTGGCAAGATTCAAACAGAGATGCAAGCGATTCGCAAAGCAATAACAAACAGCAACAAGAACAAGACAAGCAGGAAGAGTCGAACGATTTTTTAAATAAACTGCGGCTTGGCCTTGTTATATCAGATTATCAATCGGCATAGCTTTACAAATTCGCAAAGGAGAAAATACATGAGTGATTTATCTATACAGTCTTCATTTGATTTGTTCAACGACTACCAAAACGTAAATAAATCAACATCGGCGCTAGACAGCTCTTTCTGGGATTACATCGAAGATAACGATATATCGGTGAACCAACCGGGTGAGGCTGATGAGCTGCAATTTGAAGACTATATGAACCTTATGGTTATGCAACTTCAAAGCCAAACTATTGACAACACAATGGACTCATCGGCCATGCTAAACCAGCTTGTGCAAATGTCCAGTGTGCAAATGATGAGCTCGCTTGTAGATAGCGTTAATGCTTTAACACAGGCAAGCACACTTACATATGCGGCTTCACTTGTGGGCAAAACTGTAACAGTCGGTTCGCTTGACGAAGATGGCAACATGCAAGAAATTGTTGGCACAGTAACGGGCACAGGCACTTATCAAGACACACCTGTTATTTTTGTGGACGATGAAATGTATGCCTTAAGCGACATTATGGCAGTAGGCACATTGCCACCGATACCGGAAACAGAGACACCTGATGATTCGAACGATGGCTCTGACACAAATGACGGCGAAACCGGCGAAACACAACAGCCCTAACACCGCATAGGCAAAAAAATAATAAGCTTCGAAACAAATAATTATAAGGGGGCAATTGTAATGGTAGACATTACACAAGCAGCTATTTTAAATAAAGCGTTGTCTGTTACAGGCCCCACACCCGCGGCGCAGTTACACAGCCAAACAAACTTAAACACAAATGCAAACGCGGTAAACACAAAAAGTTTTGGCGACATACTGCAACAAGAGCTGGAAACAGCACAGGGCTCGGGGAAAATAGCTTTTTCAAAACACGCAATGATGAGGGCAGAAGAGCGAGGCATTAATGTGGACGAGACATTGCTCACACGTCTTCAAGACTCAGTACAAAAAGCCGATGCAAAGGGTGCAACAAATATTTTGGCACTTGACGCAGGGCGTGCATTTATTATTAATGTGCCGAACAACAAAGTTATTACAACTATGAGCGGCGCAGAGATGAAAGAAAATATTTTTACAAACATTGACGGCGCAGTAATATTATAATATTAAAAAAAGCAGGACCGTAAAGGGTGCTTTAAAGCATGTGTGAATGATATGCTTTGGTATTATTTGCCGAATAATTGAGCAAGTTACTTATAATAAGGAAAAAAACTAACATATTATATTTAAAGCTTAAAAGCGGCAATTAAATTACGGCGTTTGGTGTTTGAATAACATCAAAGGAGAAAACTTATGGCATTAGCAGGTTCTATGAGTGCAGGCATAGCGGGACTTAAAACCCACATGACTGCCCTTAATGTAGTTGGTAACAACGTTGCCAACGTAAACACTTACGGCTACAAGGCAGGCCGTGTAACATTCGCAGAAAGCGTTTACAGCACACAACAAGCAGCGGCAGACGGCACAGAGCTTGTTGGCGGTACAAACGCAATTCAAACAGGCTATGGTTGTAGCATAGGCACTGTTGACCTTGATATGTCAACACAAGGCTTAGAGGCAACAGGCAGGGCACTTGACCTTATGATTCAAGGCGACGGTTTCTTCCTAGTGGGCGACAAAGCAGGCGTTGCACTTGACGCACTGGAGACACTTGATTTAACAAGGGTTGGTAACCTTGAGTTTGATGCAGACGGATACCTTGTAGACGGCGGCGGTAACATTGTTTACGGCTTTGTTGCGGCGAATACAACAACCGCAGCAGGCGTAACACCGCCTACCTTTGGCGGTACAGCAGGTGCAAATGGCTTTGCAATAAGCACACAACTTGTGCCAATAAGGCTTCCGCTAGAGGCAACGGCAGCTTATCCGGGCACCGCAGGTGTAGTAGCGGGCGATGCAATTTACCCGGGTGTTGACGGTACATCAGGCCAAAACGTTGCGGCCGCACCGGCAACAGGTACACTTGACGCAATTGAAACAGAGAGCGTAAGCATTGACCAAACGGGCAAAATAACATGCGTTAACCGCGCAACTGGCGAGCCTGTGCTTATAGGCTACATTGCGCTTGGCTTTGTTACAAACCCGGCGGCACTTACACACACAGAAGGCCCATATTACAAAGCACTTGGCAACACAGGCGGCATTTCGCTTGCAGTGCCGGGCGCCGGCGTTACAGGCACACTTAACAATGGCCTTGGTGGCACAACAGAGGCACTTGACTTAACAGGCACAACTTTAATGCCAAGCTTCTTAGAGCAATCGGGCACAGACCTTGCAACAGAGTTTGCAAATATGATAATATATCAACGTGGATACCAAGCAAATACACGTATCGTTTCTGTTACAGACTCTATGCTTGAAGAGCTTGTAAACATTAAGCGATAATTAAATTCAGTTATTTATTCACTTGCCGCCTGTGTGTTACTTGCGGCGGCAAGTGAATAAGCATAAATTAATGGCAAAAGCGGCAACATTTGTTTCGGCATTGCTAAACAAAAAAGAACGGAGTACGTCAATGATCTCACTAACTAAAATGAACGGCGAAGAATTTCTTTTAAACCATGAGCAAATAGAATGCATTGAGCTAATACCTGACTGTAAAGTGGTTATGATGAACCACAGCTACTATCTTGTTCGCGACAAGGCGAATGACATAATAAACAAAATACAAAACTACAACTCAAAAGTAATGGACATTAGAAGAGAACTTGTGATTAAAGACAACAGATAATAAAAAAGGCACACATCAAACGCAAAATATGTTACAATGTTAATAATGAATATAAAATTTATTGGGATTGAACTCTCGTATTAAGGAGTTAAGAAGTAATGAACATAGTATATCTAATTGGTATGATTTTAACCATAATTTTCGTTTTATTCGGAATTATGGTTGATATGTCGGCGGGCTTTGCATTTTTACCCGACAGGCTTGGCAACTTTTTTGACGCTTCCAGCGTACTTATAGTTATAGGCGGCACGTTCGGTGTTGTTATTGCATGTTACCCAAAAACAATAAAGGCGTT
Organism: uncultured Bacteroides sp.; assembly: GCA_964371535.1. Taxonomy (GTDB): domain Bacteria; phylum Bacillota; class Clostridia; order Oscillospirales; family Ruminococcaceae; genus Ruthenibacterium. The sequence goes on along the minus strand of CAYJMH010000005.1, from coordinate 36,505 downwards.
GATAAAGCACTTTGCCATTATGTTTAAATCGAACAGCCATGACCCCAATGAATATGTAGATAAATTGATTGACCTTGCACAAGTGGCACGTAAAAACGGCCTACTTGCGCTTGAAGAAAAAGCAAACGCAGAAAAAGACGCGTTTTTTAAACAAGCAATTACTTTAATAGTAGATGCGAACGACCCGGCCCGTGTTAGAAGTGTACTTGAAAACGACATGGAACAGGCAAGTGAAAGGCATCACAGGGTTATTGCAATGTACGAAAAAGGCTCGGCAACTGCGCCGGCACTTGGCATGGTAGGTACGCTTATAGGCCTTATTAACATGCTTCGGAACCTTGACGGCGGCGATATGTCTTCGCTTGGCCCGAACATGTCAACTGCTATGATTACAACGCTTTACGGCTCGTTGCTTGCGCACGTTTTCTTTACACCTATTGCAACAAACCTTAAAGCTAGGGATGAGGAAGAGTACCTTTGCAGACAAATTATTGTAGAGGGCATAATGGCAATACAAGCCGGTGAAAACCCGAAATTCCTGCGCGAGTTCTTGCTTGTGTTTATGAACCAAAAATTGCGTGAGCAAGGGCAAGACGGCGGCAAAAAAGGCAAAAAAGGTAAAAAAGGCGACGGTGGAGACGGCTAAAATTTAAACTATATACATAATATAAACTTGTTTTTGTGTTACAATACAACTATAATTAAGTATAGGGCGTATTTGAAAATGCAGACAGCAACATAAAATAATTGTAGTATCTGCAAGGAGAATTTGCGAATGAAGAAAAAAAGAGACTCCGGCGGTGGCGGCGGCGCTAACTGGATGGATACCTACGGAGATATGGTTACACTACTTATGTGTTTTTTCATATTGATGTATTCAATGTCATCGGTAGACCAAGAGAAGTATGCGGCGTTGGCAGAATCTTTTAACCCCGACGCAAAAGAAAGCTATTTTGGCACTGACCCTGAGGAACCGGATGATACCGTAGAGCCTGAAGAAGCACCGACGGTTGAAGAGGCTGCACAAGATATGGAGCAAATGTACGAAGACCTTGTGGACTTTTTCATAGATGAGGAAATGGGCTCAAACGTAAGCATAAGTAAGGGTTCAGGGTATGTTTTCATATCTTTCCACGATGCGCTGTTTTTTGCCGGTAACAGCTATACAATAAGTGAAAATGGTATGCTAATACTTGAAAGAGTGGGCGAGACCATTGGCGAAGTCAGCAATTCTGTAAACATAATAGAAGTGTTAGGGCACACGGCCCGCGCTGACTCAGATGAGGCGAATATAATTAGCACTGACAGGTTTTTGGCATCTAACAGGGCAACGGCCGTTACTGTGTTTTTGCAACAGCAGGGCTTTATTGACCCATCTAGGCTTGTAAGTTTAGGATACGGTGAATGGCGTCCGATGGGTGATAACAGCATAGCAGAAGAGCAGGCAACAAACAGGCGTGTTGAGCTTGTTGTCAGTGGCTTTACCGAAGACAGCATAAATAATGATGACATAGACGATTACTATAACATGCTTATAGACGCAACGCCTGTTGATGAAGTGGATTTAAATGCACCGCAAGAAACAACAGACAGTGCAGACCAAAGTGAAGAAAGCCAAGGCGCCGACGAGGAAAGTGAAACTGTGCAAGAAGAAACACAAAGTAGTGATGAAAGTGCACAGCAAGCTGAAGAGACGGTAGACGAAGAGACAACAGACGAAGAAGCACAAGAAGATGCAGAGTAAAAACGAAATTTACGAAAAAGGAGAGGTGAGGTATATATGGCGGAAGTATTATCCCAAAGTCAAATTGATGCATTGTTAAATGCCGCCAACAAGAAAGAAGAAGAGCCGACTCCGACTCCTTCACAAAGCGCACAAGCAGATGTTGATACTAAAGTTACACAGCATGAACAAAAGTACAGAAAGTATGACTTTTACAGTCCTAGAAAATTCACCAAAGACAGGCTGAGAATAATAAGCAGTGTTTTTGAAAATTATTCTAGAATTATAAATTCACGAATAAACGGCATACTTCATACTTCGTGTGAAATAACGGTAGAGACTGTTGAAGAACAGCGCTATTATGAGTTTTCAAACGCAATAAGTGAAAATGATGTGTTGACGCTTATTGAAACAACGCCTGAAAACATGAAAGAGCCTGAGGACTCGCCTGTAATAATGCATTTTTCAACTCCGCTTATGCTTAGCATGATGGATAGACTTATGGGGGGCTTAGGAGACGAAGACACTTCTTTGACTGACGGCTATATTTTTACTGACCTAGAGCTTAAATTGTACGAGAGTTTGGCGCAAAGTTTCATAAAGGTTTTGGGTGTTAGCTGGGAAAACTATATGAATATCAACTTTAAATTCGAAAAAGTTGAAACAAACCCTACACTTGTACAAATAATAGGCCTAGATGAAACAATTGTTATTGTTGGGCTCGATGTTAAATTCGAAAATTGCACGGGACATGTTAATATTTGCCTGCCCGGCATGATGCTTACAAATATATTTACGTTTATTGCGGCAAACAGTAAATCAGGTAAAGGCAATGGCGGGGATAATGCAGAGGAAATTCTTGACATAATCAAGGCCTCAGACCTTGAAATTATTGCAGAGCTTTCTCGAACAGAGATTCAACTATCAGATTTAAACACGCTACACGTTGGCGATGTTATTGATTTGAGCCAGTCGGTAGAATCGCCCGTAAACCTTTACGTAGGCAACAAAACATGGTTCAGTGGAATGATTGGAACACAAAATAAAAATATAGCAATAAAAATAGCGGAAACACACCATAACTACATTGAACAAGAAAGTGAGGAGGGATAAAAGCATATGGAGTATAGAATTTACGACCCTATTGAATTAGACGCTATCGGCGAAGTGATGAACATAAGCTTAGGTTCTTCTGCAACTGCAGTCTCTAATATGCTTAATCACCGTATAGATATAACAACCCCAACGGTAACAGCAATGCCGGCACATGAGTTTAACCCCGGAGATTTAAACCCATCGGTAGCTGTTGAGATTAAGTATGTTTCAGGTTTAAAAGGCAGCAACATAATGATGCTTAAAAAAGAAGATGTGCGCATAATTGTTAACATCTTGATGGGCAGTGAAATGGAGCCGGACGAATTCGAACTTAATGAATTCAGTTTAAGCGCCGTTTGTGAAGTTATGAACCAGATGATGGGTGCTGCAAGCACTGCACTGTCAGACTTTTTAAGCAAGCCCGTAAATATTTCAACACCGGAACCGTTTTTGATGGAAGACCCTGAACAATTTAAGAAAACATACTTAGAAAATTTATCGGGTACCCTTGTAGTTGTTAAGTTTTTGCTTAAAATTGAGGACAAACTGCAAAGTGAATTTGTAAACATTATACCTGTTGACCTTGTTGATGATTTACTTCGTGGTTTTGGTTTTGATGTTGTACAAAAATTTGAAGACGAAAAGGGTGAGGTGAGAACAGTGGAAGATGAAGCTGCACAAGAGTTGCCGGAGCCGCAAGAGCAAGAAATAAATGACGTAGCGCCGCAACAACAACCGGCCGCACCTATACCTGAGGCTGTAAGCACACCACAGGCACCACCACCGCCTGTACCACCGCAAGCTGAGCCTGCAGCGCCACAACAAGTTGCATACACTGACATGCCGCCACAACAGCAATATGGGGCACCACCACAGCAACCAATGTACGCAATGCCACCGCAAGGCCAGCAAATGTACGCAATGCCACAACCGGGAATGTATGGCGCAATGCCACAGGGACAAGTTATGTATGGAGCAGACCCAAAAGTTATTAACGCAGCGCCGGCTGAATTGCCAATGTTAGCCCCAAGTGAAGTGCTGCCTCAGCAACAAGCGGAAAATCTCGACTTAATAATGTCGGTGCCGCTTGAAGTTTCGGTTGAAATAGGGCGAACAAGAAGAAAAGTAGAAGAAATATTAACATACTCTAAAGGTTCGCTTGTTGTGCTTGATAAACTTGCAGGCGACCAAGTAGATTTGTTTGTAAACGGGCTTTGCATTGCACGCGGTGACGTAGTTGTTATAAACGACAATTTTGGCGTTAGAATTACCGAAGTGCTAAAACAAAACCAAATATTAGAAGCAGCAACTAAAAAGTAGTTGTTAGGTATAGTAACAGAAACAAGAAAACAAACTTTAAGAAAAGGATGAAAAAGATATGGCTAAAATTTTAATAGTAGATGACGCAGCTTTCATGAGAAAAGTTATACATGATACACTGGAAAGAAACGGTTTTACAGATTTGCATGAGGCAACAAATGGCCAAGAAGCAGTTGACAAATACTTCGAGCTGAAACCTGACCTTGTGTTGCTTGATATTACAATGCCAATTATGGACGGCTTAGAAGCACTGAAAATTATCAGAGGAAAAGACACAAGTGCAAACGTTGTTATGTGCAGCGCCATGGGCCAAGAGGCAATGGTTGTAGAGGCTGTTCAGCAAGGTATAAAAGACTTTGTTGTTAAGCCATTTAAAGAAGACCGTTTGATGAAAACAGTGACATCAATTCTGGGCAACCCATAGTTTGTTATTATGTGGGAGAGTTTATTTAGCCTTACTAGCACATTTTTAATAATAATTGCAGTGTTGGCACTTGCCTATTTGTTCACAAAACATGTGGCAGGCAGGCTTTATACTGGCGGTGCAAATAACTTTAGAAGCAAACGCATGCAAGTGCTGGAGCAGCTTGTTATAGGTAAAGACCAAAAACTGCTTATTGTACAAATGGGAAGCGAACTTTATTTTATAGGCGCCGCACAAGGAAACATAACATGTATTGAGCATATTTCACAGGAAAATGCCCAAAAGTGGAAAGATGAAGATGCACAAAAACTTGAGCAGAACCCGGAGCTGAATTTTAACGATATTCTGCGAAAGGCCGCCGAAAAATTGAATGGAAAAGGGGGCCGTGACTAGTGGAAAGTATAATTAACGTTAATGGCGAAAGCATAGACACTTTACAAGTGTTGTTTATTACTACACTTTTAACTTTGTTGCCCTCGCTTTTAATTATGATGACCTCATTTACGAGGTATATAATTGCTTTTTCTTTTTTGCGCACGGCAATGGGCTTACAAACTAACCCGCCAAACATGGTTTTAACGGGCATGGCACTTTTTCTAACACTTTTTACAATGGCACCTGTTTTAAGTACAATACAAACTGAAAGTTATGTGCCATATACCGAGGGTGAAATAAGCCAAGATGAGTTTATTGAAACAGCCCAAGTGCCGCTGAAAGAGTTTATGCTTAGGCAAACAGAGCCTGCTTCGCTTGAAATGTTTTGTGACTTATCGGGCGCGGAATATCCTGAAACAGAAGCAGAAGCTGTTGATTTACCGTTAACAACTGTTGTGCCTTCTTTTATGGCAAGCGAGCTTAAACGAGCTTTTGAAATAGGATTTTATCTTTACATTCCGTTTTTACTTATAGATGTAATTGTTGCATCTACGCTTATGTCAATGGGTATGATCATGCTTCCTCCTGTAATGATTTCAATGCCGTTCAAATTGCTGTTATTTATAACACTTGACGGCTGGCAGCTTTTATTTTCAACACTTGTACAAGGGTTTAACTGATAATTTGGGTGTAAATACACACATTTACACATGTTTTAATTTAGAAAACGCCGAGAATGTGTGAGAACTTGTACTTTTTAGGAGGTTAAAATGGAGGTTTCCGAAGTATTGCGCGAGGGTATGGTAGTTGTATTGAAAATAGCCGCGCCGCTTTTAGTATTGAGCATGATAATGGGTATTATTATTGCCATATTTCAAGCAGTTACACAAATACATGAGCAATCACTTGCGTTTATTTTGAAAGCACTTGTTGTTGTGGGCGCACTTGTAATTGGCGGTAGTTGGATGATGCAAAACCTTATTGACTATTGCTTAATGCTTTTCACACTTATGTAAGGGCGGGCTACAATGGACTTTACACAACTGTTTTTGTTTGAACTGATTTTAATGCGAATGACGGGGTTTGTAGAGCTAAGCCCGATTTTCGGCAGAACTAACGTGCCCATTACTGTGCGTGCCGGTTTTTCGTTATTGCTTACTGTTTTCGTTTTTTCATCAATACCGGCAGTAGTACCACCACAGCCACAAAGTATAATTGAATTTACGGTTATTATGCTTATAGAACTTTGCATTGGCTTTACAATAGGCCTTGTAATGCGCCTATTTGTGGCGGTAATTCAGCTTGGTGGCCACATGATTGATACGCAAATGGGCTTTACAATGGCACAAGTGTACGACCCAAGCACGCAATCGCAAATGTCAGTTACCGCTACTATGCTTAATGTTCTGTTTATAATGATATTTTTTGCACAAAACGGGCACTATACACTCATAAGAATAATGGTTACTTCAAGCGACATACTGCCGTATGGCACTGCAACATTTGCGCCTGCCATATCAGAATATATTGTGCAAATATTTTTATCGTATGTTGTGCTAAGTGTAAAGTTAGCGTTGCCAATTATGGCGGCAGAACTTATGGGCGTTATAGGCATGGGCATATTAATGAAGGCAATTCCGCAAATTAATGCGTTTGTAATAAATATAGACTTGAAAGTGTTACTGGGCTTGTCGCTGTTATTTGTATTTATGCTACCTATAAGTGAGTTCATTCTCAGCATTGAAGTGCAAATGATGAAAGACATACAAAATGTTCTCGCAATACTTTCAGGATAAAATTCTGAAAATAGAGGTGGCTTTTGTATGGCAGACCCAAGTAAAACCGAAAAAGCCACAGGCAAGCGGCGAAGGGACGAGCGAAGAAAAGGCAATATTTTCATGAGTAAAGATGCCACATCTATTGCCGTTTTAGTTGCAGGAATTGCAATGCTTTACTTCACAGGTGGTACAATTGTCACTACAATTTATGAATATATTGTTTACACAATGTCACTTGCAGCAAATGTAGGTGTGGGTGAAACAGCACATAACTTTAGGGAACTTTTTACAAAATTTATTGTAACATTTATTGTAGCTGCAGCCCCAATGCTTTTAACTTGTGTACTAATAGGTGTATCTGTTACAATGTACCAAACAAAAATGCTTGTATCTCCGGAAATAATAAAACCAAAGTTCAGCAAATTAAACCCAATAAGCGGGTTTAAAAACTTGTTTTCAATGAAAAGCGTTGTGGAAGCGGTAAAAGGGCTTTTGAAAATAGGAATTCTTCTGTTTTTGATTTATGACTATTTACTCTCGATCTATGACGTTTTTGACAGCTACTTATTTACAGATATTCGAAGCTCGATGCAGCATATAATAAGCTGTATATTTGCACTTGTGATAAGAATTTCAATGGCATATATTGCACTTGCCGCACTTGATATAATATACCAAAAGTGGCACTATGAAAACAGCATAAAAATGACAAAGCAAGAAGTGAAAGATGAGCATAAACAACTAGAAGGCGACCCGAAAATAAAAGCTAAAATTAAACAAAAACAGCGCCAAATGGCGCTTTCACGCATGATGCAACAGGTGCCGAAGGCAGACGTTATTATTAGAAACCCAACGCACTATGCTGTGGCACTTAGATATAAAGCAGATAAAGACAATGCACCGATTATTTTGGCAATGGGTGTTGATGAAATAGCACAGCGCATAATTCGACTGGCAGGCGAAAACAATGTTGAAGTAGTTGAAAACAGGCCGCTTGCACGGGCGCTTTACGCAGCCGGTGTGCTTTACAAAGAGATACCACAAGACCTATATAATGCAGTTGCAGAAGTTTTAGTATATATTTACAAGTTGAAAGGCAAAATAAAATAGTATTTTATTTTGAATACGCTATAAACCAAAGGTAGGAAAACAGCTTATATGAAACGAATTTTAGACAATTCAATATCGCTGATTGTTGTTGTGATAGTGCTGTTTCTTGTACTACCAATACCTAGGTTTTTGCTGGACATTTTGCTTGTTATCAACATATCTCTTTCTATAATGATATTGATGATAACAATGACAATATCGAAAACGCTCGAGTTTTCAATTTTTCCATCACTGCTGTTAATAACAACGCTATTTCGCCTTGGCTTAAATGTTTCGTCAACACGCCTGATTTTGGGCGAAGGCGGCGACGCAGGTGTTGTTATTAGGGCTTTTGGTAACCTTATAACACAGGGCAACATAGTTATTGGTGTTATTATATTTCTAATTATAGTTTTAGTTCAATTTATTGTTATTACTAAAGGTGCCGAGCGTGTTTCGGAAGTTGCCGCACGTTTTACACTTGATGCAATGCCCGGCAAACAAATGTCTATTGATGCTGATTTAAGCAGTGGCCTTATAGGCGAGCAAGAGGCAAAACAGCGCCGTGAAGTAATACAAAAAGAGGCAGACTTTTTCGGCGCAATGGACGGTGCCACTAAAATTGTTAAGGGCGACGCCGTTATGTCTATATTAATTACGGCTATTAACTTTATAGGTGGCGTAATTATAGGCATGGTTCAAGGCGGGGCAGACATTGGTACGGTTTTCAGCGTTTACTCTATTGCAACAATAGGTGACGGCCTTGTGTCTCAAGTTCCATCGCTGATGATTTCAACAGCGACGGGTATGATAGTTACAAGAAGCGTTTCAGACGACAGCTTGAACATGGACGTTATGTCGCAGTTCAAGGCACAGCCACGGGCTATAATGTCAACTGGAATTATACTTGTTCTAATGGGCATAGTGCCCGGCACACCTACTGTTCCGCTGTTGTTTGTAGGTTCATTGCTTAGCGTGGCGGGATATGTAAGCTCTCAAAGGCTTGACATTAAAAAGCAAGAAGAAAAAATACTTGAAGAAATGAAACAAAAAGAGGGCGAAACGAAGGAGACACCGGCCGAAGCAGACTACTTCAGAGACATAAACAATGTGTACTCATTGCTTAATGTAGAGCCCATTGAGATGGAGTTCGGTTATAGTTTAATACCACTTGTAGACGAGAGCAGCGGCGGAAAGCTTATAAATAGAATTGTCATATTCCGCAGGCAGTACGCACAAGAAATGGGCTTCGTTATACCGTCTATTCGTCTGCACGACGGGTCATCACTTGGCACAAACCAATATATTATAAAAGTTAGAGATGAGGAAGTTGCAAGGGGCGAAATACTTGTAGATTATTATCTGGCGCTAGAGCCTTCAACAGCAACAGGCCACATAGACGGCATTGAGACTATTGAGCCGGCTTACGGAATACCGGCGCGATGGATATTGCCGGAGAAAAAAGAGCTTGCTGAAATTTACGGATATACTGTGATAACACCGCTTACTGTAATGTTGACACATTTAACCGAGACAGTTAAGCAACACGCATACGAGCTGCTTGGCAGAACAGAAACAATGCAGCTTGTAGAGAATTTAAAATTGAGCATGCCCGAGCTTATTGAAGACGCAATACCAAACGCAGTTACTTATGCAACGCTTGAAAAAATATTGCGCAACCTTTTAAAAGAGGGCATACCAATAAAAGACCTTGCAACAATACTTGAGTCTATAATAGAGACTACACAAACATCAAGAGACACAGACATGGTTACAGAAAATGTGCGTGCAGCCTTAAGCCGCACAATAACGCGCAAATTCTGTGAAAACGGCCAACTTCGCGTTGCAACGCTTGACGCAAACGTAGAAAAGAGTATTTTGGGCGCACTGGCAAAGAACGAACAAGGTATTTATCTTGCATTAAACCCTGATATAATGCAACAAATTATTGCACAAATAGGCGAGATACGCAAAAAGTTCAACGATTTGTCTCAGACACCTGTTTTGCTTACAAGCCAAGTTATTCGTGTTTATTTAAGCAGGCTTATTGCAGGTTTTTACCCCGACGTCTATGTTCTTTCGTTTAGTGAAATTACAAGCAACGTGCAAATACAGGCAATTGGTAACATAACAATAGCAGCCACCGAAGAGTCTGCATAGCACACAAAATGCAAAAAGGAGAGTGCGTTATGAGCGAAAATACAGCTACAAAGCAAACAGATATAAGCATTGATAACATTGACATAGACGCGCTCTCGAACGACGAACTTCTTGCACTTTACAAGCAGACGAATGACAACGATATTAAATGGAAACTTGTTCTTCGTTTCACCGATTTTATTAAGCGAATTGCAATGCAAACATGTGGGCTTTACAGCGGTTTTGCCCAAATGGACGACGTTATTCACGAAGGAGTGCTTGTCCTTTTAAGTGCTGTCGATAGGTTCGACCCTTCTAAAGAAGTTAAATTTGAAACATATGTATCTAAGCGCCTTCGTGGAATGATAGTGGACTTAGCACGGAAAAATGACTGGCTTCCACGCCATTTGCGCCAACGTGTTGTTAAAATGAACAAGGCGGTAGAGGAGCTTTCGGCTAAGCTGGGGCACATGCCAAGCACAGAGCAAATAGCAAGCCATTTAGGGCTTAGCAAAGACCAATATAACGAAATGTTTAAGGACATGGCTGTCACAAATTTAATGTCGCTTGAAGTGCTTATAGACACTTATGGTAATACTTCAGGCAAAATAGTTTCATCGCAAGACACAAAAGACGTACCCGAGGAGATGTACGAGGAAAAAGATTTATTCAACAATTTACATAAAGGCATTAAAAAATTGCGTGGTAACGAACAAATTGTATTGTCACTTTATTATGAAAAAGAGCTTACAATGAAAGAAATAGCACACGTTCTAGGCGTAAGTGCACCGCGTGTATCACAAATTCATGCAAAGGCAATTCATGAATTGCGATATTATATGGACCACGAGTATAACTAGATATTTTAAATTCTACTTAAATATAAAATTATTAAAATGCCGATAAGCAATTCGGCAGAACGGAGAAGAATATGACAAAGGGGTTTTATAATCTAACTTCCGGCATACTTTCGCAAACACGCAGGCTTGATGTTATTGGCAATAACATGACAAATATAACAACACCCGGATATAAGGCTGAGACATATACAGACACAACTTTTGAAGATGTTCTTGTTAGCAGAATAGGAAACAGCGACAAAAGTGAATCTGAGGTTTTGGGTTCTCAAAGTTATATACTTGCAACAGATAGGCTTTACATAGACCTAGAGGCGTCAGGCCTTGACATAACAGGCCTTAACCTTGACTTTGGCATTATGGGTGAGGGGTATTTTGGAATACAAACACAAGAGGGCGCAGAGTACACACGTGGCGGTAGTTTTTCGCTTGACGAAGAAGGATACCTTTACGCACCAACACATGGCCGTGTGCTTGGAACAGACGGGCAGCCAATACAACTTGATACTGATCAAATCACGTCAGACACAACGGGCCGTATATTTAACGAGGAAACAGGCGCTTTATTGGGGCAAATAGGCGTATTTACTTTTGCAGATGAAACGCTGCTTGAGAAAAACCCGTCAGGTCTTTTCGGCGTGGGCGGCCAGGCACCGCAAAATGGCGATGCACAAATTATGTGGAAAGCCGTTGAGAATGCCAACGTAGACCTTGCTAGCGAGATGAGCAGGATGCTAACTGCGCAAAGGGCACTTCAAAGCTCATCTCAAATACTTAAAATTTACGACCAACTGCTTACAAAAGCTACAACAGAAATAGGAAAACTTCAATAAAATAATAAAAATACAGTTAAACATTAAACGCATTATAAAGTAGGTACAAAACTTAAAAAAGCGCAACAAGTTAACTGCGCAAGCTAAGATGGGAGAACAATTATGATACAAGGATTTTATGCGGCAACTGTTGGTGCACAACAGCAAATGAAGAGAATGACTGTGCAGGCAAACAACATGGCAAACGCAAACACATACGGATACAAGGCAGAGAGCCCGTCTTTTGGCACACTTCTTTATGGCATGATTACAGGTGTGGAGGGTAACGACGTACCAAAAGGCAGCGGCACACAAATGGTGTCGGCCGCCACTAATTTTGACAATGGTGGCTTTGTGCAAACGGCACGGCCACTTGATTACGCCATTTTCCAAGAGGGCTTTTTCGCTTTGCTTGACTTCCAAACAGGCGAAATATCATATACGCGTGACGGCTCGTTCACGCTGTCCAGCTATGAAACAGGCACAGGGCAAGAGTTTTATTTGTCGGACGGGGCAGGAAGATTGGTGCTTGATGAAAACTATGACCCTATTATTGTAACAAACCAAAACGAGGTTCAGCCCGTAGGTGTTTTTGAAATACAATTCAAAGATGGGTTGTTACACCTTGACAATGGTAGGTTTTTGGCCGACCCTGACAAGAACGGTGAGATAACTGCCGTGGTATCGCCACAAGTTGAACAGGGCTTTTTAGAAGAGTCTAACTCAGACCTTGCAACTGAAATGGCAAGGGTAATTGAAACACAAAAGGCATACAGTTACGCAATTTCTATGATGAAAACAGCTGATGAAGTAGAAACAACAATAAATAGCCTTAGAGGTTAAATAAAAAGCAACTTTTAGTAGCATGGCAAAAAACAGCAAGCACATTAAATTATTTGCAACACAAAAATTGTCGGATATGTGGCAGAATGGAGCATATTTTGAAAAAATATGAAGAACTTAACGGGCTGGAAATTGACACACTGAGAGAAATAGGCAGCATAGGAACAAGCCATGCTGCAACTTCACTTTCAGGCATGCTTGGTAAGGAAGTACGCATTACGGTGCCGCAAGTGTTAATAATGGAATATAATGAAGCAATAGAATGGATAGGTGGGCCTGAGGAAATTACAGCAGGCGCGCTTGTTAGGATGTCGGGCGAAATAAACGGTGTTGTGCTAAATGTACAACAAATTGAGTTTGTAAACCTTGTTTTGTCAAACATGCTAGGCAAAACAATACATAATTACGAACAGCTTGATGAACTTGATGCATCGGCACTTGTTGAAGTGAGTAATATAATGATTTCTACATTTGTTAACTCGCTTAGTTCTTTTGCAGATATAAACATAAACTTAAGTGTACCTGCGTTTACAATTGACATGCAAGGCGCAATTTTGGCCGTACCCATGGCAGAATTCGGTGGCCAATCTGACTATATAATGACAATTAGTGCAGATTTTATTTGTGAGAGTAAAGAAGTGCCATGCAAGCTTCTTCTTTCACCTGACATACCGTCACTTAACTTTTTATTAAAAAAATTGGGAGTATTGGATGAGTGATAAATTAACAATTGGCATTGCAGACATGAAAATGCTGCAAAATGAGGGTGTGCTAATTACATATGCGCTTGGGTCTTGCATAGGAATTAGTTTGCACGACCCTATAAAAAAAATATGTGCGCTTGTTCATATTTTATTGCCGCTTAATATGGAACTAAGCCGCAATGTGCCGTTTAAATATGCAAATACAGGCATTAAAGAAACTGTGAAATTAATGGAGCAAAAGGGCTGTATACGAAGTTTTATTAATGCGAAAATTGCAGGCGGCGCATGCATGTTTGCACCGGCGCCGGGGTCAGCTAACACAAATTCAATGAACGTGGGGCAAAGAAATATTGAGAGTGTGCGAATGACACTGAAAAGTGAGGGCATAAAGCTTTTAGCGCAAGATGTAGGTGGCACAAAAGCCAGAACAATGACAGTAGACGTTGCAACAGGAATTTGCACATTAAAAAGTTACGGAATACCTGATGTGACATTATAATTTCATATAATTTTAGGAGTGATTAACGTGAGCCAAGATAAAGTGAACATACTGGAGACAGGCACAAACGAAATAGAAATTATGCGCTTTACAATAGACGGTAATATGTACGGCATAAACGTTTACAAAGTAAGCGAAATAATGCTTACAGAGCCTGTGCGCAGTATGCCGCATTCTCATTTTGCGGTTGAGGGCATATTTAAACCTCGTGACACAGTTATTACCGTTATTGACTTGCCCTCTTATATAAATGAAAAAAAAGTTGAACCACAAGAAAAAGACTTGTTTATTGTAACTAACTTTAATAAAATGTCAATTGCGTTCAGGGTGCATACAGTTGAGGGCATAAGCAGAATTTCTTGGCAGGATATGCACAAGCCCAACAGTGCTTTAAGTAGCAGTGAGAACTCAATGATAACGTGTATAACTGAATGTGCGGGCGAAATAGTAAGCATTCTTGATTTTGAAAAAATAGTTTCGGACATAGCGCCTGAAACAGGAATTCAAGAGAAAGAAATAGAAGTACTTGGCGAGAGGGATGAAAACAAAGCGCCTGTGTGGATGGCGGAAGATTCACCGCTTTTGACACAATTAATACATTCATCGCTTACAAAAGCACGCTTTACAAATTTAAAAATGTTTTCTAACGGCGAAGAATTGTGGAGAGCTTTAAATAAGTTACCTGAAAGTGAAATTTCAAGCAGTGTAAAAATTGTTATAACAGATATTGAAATGCCACAAATGGATGGGCACCGCTTGACAAAACTTATTAAAGAGAGCCCTAAATACAGAAATATTCCTGTTGTAATTTTCTCTTCGTTAATATCTGAACAAATGTGGGTGAGAGGCGAAGAAGTAGGGGCAGATGGACAACTTAGCAAGCCTGAAATTGGGAAGCTTGTGGGGATTATTGACAGGCTACTTAAATACTAATTTTAATTAAAATCAAGGTGGAAAGAGAGTAAAATAATGAGCAGTAAGTACATTGTGAGAATACCGATAAAAGATGCACACAGCAAAACAGTAGGTTATGAGGTACAGTATTACGGCGAAAACAATGCATATGGGTCAAGCGAAGGGCTAACTTCGCCAAGTGATTTTGTTGCTGCCGACACAATTTACGGCTTTTTAACGCAAAATACAAGCAAGCATTTCAGTGGTTCATTGAATTTTATGACATTTACCTCGGCGTTGCTTGTGAAAAAAACACCACTGCTTTTTAGCCCGGACGACCTTGTTATTCAAATTAACGACAGTGTTTTAATACACCCGCTTGCAATGCATATGGTGCGGCAATATTCGAAAAACGGATATAAAATTGCCGTTAATGAATTTGAATTCACACAAAGATATATGTCTATAATTAACGACATTGACTATATTTGCGTAGATGTAAAAAGCGCAAGTGCCGAATCGATAGAGCATATACTTGAAACTGCAAAAAGCATGAATAAAAAATGCATTGCGTGTGAAGTAAATACAAAAGCGCTGTATGAAAGCATAAAAAATATGAGTTTTTATGCATTTAAAGGAACACACGTAGCAAAACAAATAGCAACTAAGGCACAAAGCGGCGAGTATTTAAAAACAAACTTTTTCAGGCTTATGGTTGCAGTTACAAAAGACGAGCCGATAATTGAAGAAATTGAAGAAATCATCAGTGTTGATGCAACACTGACATACAGCATATTAAAAATGGTGAATTCGGTGCACTTTGCCTTGCGTAAACGGGTAACAAGTGTGCGCCAAGCAATTATGACAATAGGCCTGAACGAAATGAAACAATGGGTATATTTGTTAAGCGCAACAAACGCAGACATGGGAAACGACGAAGCAGCGCAAGAATTCCTACGCCTGTCGTTTATGCGCGCAAGTTTTTGCAGCAGGCTTGTAGATAACGTGACACATGCTAAAATTAAACGTTCTGACGCATATTTAATGGGTATGCTTTCAACACTTAATTATTTAATAGATTTACCTCTTATTGAGGTGCTTGAAGAAATACCGATTGCACAAGAGATAAAAGACGCGTTGCTTGAGTATAAGGGCATTGGTGGCCAACTGTTTGAGCTTGTTGTGTGTTATGAACAAGCGAACTGGCAAAGAATTGACGAGCTTGCAAGCGAGCTTAAAATACCGACAGACATGCTTACAAATATTTACTTCTTGTGCATTGAAGAGAGTGAACGCACATGGAAAGATATTACAAGCCCTATGGAAGAGCCGACACTGACAGTATAGGTTTTTGATAATAGTTGAACAAATTTTAAACTCGCAATAAAAAAGCGCATTGACGAACTGCAAAAATTCGTTAATGCGCTTTACTATTGTAAACAATCAAGGGCTTCTGAACAATTTAAAATTCAGCAGGCTGTAACTATTATATTGCAATAAACTGGTTAATAATCATAACATTGCTAATGCTTAAAAAAACAAACCCGGCCGAACGGTAAACAAGCTTATCACTTACACGATGCACAAAATAAGAACCAAGCACTGCGCCTATAAGCCCACCGAAAGCAGCAATGCCAATATCAAGCATTGAAAAATCTCCAAAATAGAAGTGCATTGCACCACCGCTTAACGCAATTGCAGACATAATAAATGCAGAAGTGCCAATAGCCGTTTTCATGTCAAGTTTGTAGCCAAGCATAAGGGTAAACAGTATTAAAACACCACCGCCGGCACCCATGATGCCTGTGTTAAGGCCAATGGCAATACCAGCAATGCAAACAAATAAGTTTGGTGTTTTAAGTAAAAACTTAACTAGTGCTTGCTTGTTGAATTTTTCAAAACGTTTGCTAAAATCTCCGTTTAAAAACTGTAATGACAAAATGAAAATGCCTATTCCTGAAAGAGTGCCAAGCAAGATGTTGCCGGTGTCTTTAGTTATGAAGCTACCTATAATGGCAAATATTGTTGCCATTACAATTAAAAGTGTTGACTTTTTAAAATCGACACATTTATGTTTTTGGTAAATATATGTTGTGACCAAAGAGGCTACAACATCTGTTGCAAGCGCAATACCAAGGGCTGTGTAAACATCCATTTTAAGGGCAATTGTTAAAATAGGTGTCATAATTGTAGAGGCCGAGGCAGATACAAGGCCTGTGATAATGCCTGCCAACAAACCGGCAAAAAGCAATATTAATATGTAGTTTAAATCCATTGATATTTTAGCTTTTCCTTCCATAATTTTTCATCGCCGTAGCCGAATTCTTGCATAAGCTTACCGCAATGTTTCATCATGATTTCTGCCTGCTGTGTTGTCCAATTTTCCCAGTTGCAGTGCTCTTTTTTTTGTTGAGAATCAATGCGTTTCGTTATAAATTTACTGGCATCTTTAAAAGGTGCCTTGCCGGAATTGAAGTTGGTGGCAAAATCTAAAAGCCCATAAAAATGCACATCTTTATCTTCACTCAAAAATAAATCTTCGTACTTAAAAACCTTAAAATTCTGTTTGCCCATCATAGAGTCAAGCACTATATTGTTCAACTTGCAATAAAACCAACAGTACTTTTCAAATTTGGACAAAGCACCCCAATTTTGAATATATGGGTCATCTTTAAAGCAATTTGGCTGCAAGCTGATTTTTCTAAAAAACAATTCAACAGGCCCATAAAGAGTATATGAAAACTTTTTAAGTGCCGAGCCAATCCACTCTCTTGGGTCACGAACTAAAAAAACAAAGCGTGAATCAGGGTAAGTCTCGTCAAGCAAGTCAAGAAGGCCGTATATGTGGCCGGAAGAATAGACAAACACATCACAATCATGCAAGCTATCAACAACACCGTTAATTTTTTTGATGTTTTTAACGGCCTGCTCTTTCGTAATGTCATTTGCAACATAGTCGCGGCTTAATTTGTACATAGAGTGCGTGTTTTTACCCTGACCTATTGTTAGGTGATAAACACCGAAATCACGTATTTGTGTAAGCAACTGCTTAGTTTTAAAAACCCATGGTGTGCCGGGTTCATGCAACGCAACAGAGTTATCAATTATCTTGCTAAAGTACTTTGCAAAAAATTGTGTTGCTGTTCTGCCGGTTGATGTAATAAAAATTCGACGTTTGACCATATAATTATTCTGCATTGTTTCCCCTATGTTCTTTTGCTGTAATTTGTGTAATATATTGCCGCAAATAATGCGCCACCACACATTATGGAGTGTTGACATATAAAGATTTAGCCGACACTTTTTGTGAAGTCGACTTTGTCAACAGTTCTATTATACTATACCATTTTAACATGTATAAAACAAGGGTTTCTGTAATTTTGGTGAACAATTAATTAAATTTTAAAGTACAAATTTGCTTGTTATTGCAAAGCGGTTATTATAAAAATTATAAGGAGAACAGCACAAAAAAATAAAAAAAGCCGGCCCGCACAATTGAGAAGCGTTAATATAAAAAAAGCATATTATATTACGCCACAAGTAAATTGTTACAAGCCGACATTCTTTTGCGCTGAAACTTTGGCTATTGTTGTCTTTCCGGTGTTTTGAAAAGTGAAGGAATACTGCACACGGCACTTACACCAACAACAGTGTAAACAGCGCGTGCAAGCAAAGTTTGGGCGCCGCCGAAAATCCATGCGACAAGGTCGAAATTAAAAAGGCCTATTAAACCCCAGTTTAAGCCGCCGACAATAATCAGCACAAGACAAATTTTATAAACTACATTCATAACTTTCTCCAATCTACATGTGTGTAAATATTTACACAGCGTTTTATGTACTTTTATTTTGCACAGTTTATTTTATTTTATTCAAGAATACAACAAAATGTTAACATTAAATTAAAATTTTACATATCATTTTTTCGTAAAATGTGTTATAATTAAAGTCTATGGAATAATACTTAGCGTGGTGAAAAAAATTGTGTTTTGTGGGCTTATTTTGAAATTAAAAAAGCATGTTCATATTGGTCAAATTATAATAATGTAATTAAAACTCATAAATTATGATAGTATAGCATAAAATGTGGTTAATAAAGTTTAATTGAAAGGGTAATAATGCTTATGAAATTTGAACGCCGTTGTTGGGCGCAAATAGATTTAGATGCGCTTAAGAATAATCTTCAGTTTATACGTGAAATGGTGCACCCAACGCCTGTTATGGCTGTTGTAAAGGCAGATGCATATGGGCATGGCGCAAAAAGGGTTGCACTACTTTTTCAAAGCATGGGCGTTTCGTGGTTTGGTGTAAGCGGCTTGCAAGAAGCACTGGAACTTCGCCGCTGCGGCGTTGATAAGAACATTTTAATTTTGGGATATACTGCACCTGAATACGCAAAAATCATTGCTGAAAATAATATTATCCAAACAGTGAATTCGCTTCAGTACGGTGAGGAACTGTCACAAACGGCAGTGCGTGAAAATGTAATTATTTCGGTGCACACCAAAATAGATACAGGAATGGGAAGACTTGGATTTCCTGTGGCGCAAAGCACGAAAGCTGCAGCGCAAAACATTGCACGCATGTGCTCGCTTGCCAATTTAAATGTAAGTGGTATTTATACACATTTTGCAGTTGCAGACAGTTGTGAAGAAAACGACATAGAATATACAAAATACCAGTACAAATTACTTCAAAGCACATTAAGGGAATTGATAAGCTTCGGCAAAGCGTTTAAAACTGTGCATTGTTGCAATTCAGCCGGGCTTTTAATGTCTAAGGCGTTGCACATGGACATGGTGCGTGCGGGCATTGTGCTTTATGGCGAAGAACCTTCTCATGATTTAGAACAGGCTCAATTAAAGCCTTCTATGCAACTTAAAGCAATAATATCGCAAGTGAAGGTTATACAAAAAGGAGAGTTTGTAAGTTATGGCCGAACTTTTTGTGCCAAGCAGCCAATGCGCATTGCTACAATTAGCGCCGGCTATGCAGACGGCTATCCGCGGCTATTATCAGGCAGGGGCGTTGTTAGCATTTGCGGCAAAAAAGCCAAAATTTTAGGGCGCGTTTGTATGGACCAAATGGTGGCAGATGTAAGTGATATACCCGGCGTGAAAATTGGCGATGTAGCGACGCTTTATGGTGACGGAATTGCAGATAGTGCCACAAGAATTGCAGACATTACAGGCACGATAAACTATGAAATATTAACAGGCATTGGCCACCGGGTACCAAGAGTGTATGTAGAAAATGGAAAAGAAGTGGAAATTATTGATTATTTAGGGGAGTAAAATAATAGTGAAGAATTTAAAAAAATTGCTTGTTGTAATAGATTATCAAAACGATTTTGTCTCAGGCACACTTAGAAATGATTTAGCTATAAAAATTGAAAGTGGCATAAAAAATGTGGTAGAGCAAACGTTGCAAAGCGGTGGGCGTGTTATGTTCACTAAAGACACACATGAAAAAGATTACTTGCAAACACGCGAGGGCAAATTTCTGCCAATAGAGCACTGCATTAAAAATACAAATGGGCATAATTTATACGGCGCTTTAAGCGAGTATGAGCAGTGCCAAAACGAAAACATATGTTTTTTAGAAAAGTTTACATTTGGATGTGCTGATATATGTGAAAAAGTAATAGAGTTTTGTGGCGGCGAGCCCGACGAAATTGAAATATGTGGCGTTGTGACAGATATTTGCGTAATAAGTAACGCAATTTTACTGCACAGTGGCTTATTAAACACAAAAATAACCATAAGGGGCGAGTTGTGCGCAGCAACAACGTTACAGGGGCACGACAATGCACTTAATGTCTTAAAGGGAATGGGCTATTTTGTGACAAAGGGCGAGTGAGTACATAATAATAACAATAAAATGCGAAGGGCTGTTTGCAAAATGCGAATTTTAGGCATAGACCCAGGCTACGCAATTGTGGGCTTTGGTGCGTTGAACTATGAAGGCCACACATTTTCACCCATAACATACGGCGCTGTAACAACAAAGGCACATACTGTTTTTGAGGACAGGCTTTTGGAAATTTATAACGATGTGACGGATGTTTTGGATAGCGTTAAACCGCACGCAGTTGCAATAGAGCAACTGTTTTTTACAAGCAACCAAAAAACTGTTATGGCAGTGTCACAAGCAAGGGGCGTTATACTTTTGGCGGCAAGAAAGGCCGAGGTGCCCGTGTTTGAATACACACCAATGCAGGTGAAGCAAAGCGTAACGGGCTATGGAAAGGCGACAAAAAAGCAAGTACAGGAAATGACACGCGTTTTGCTGAAAATGGGAAAAATACCGAAACCGGACGATGCAGCCGACGCGTTGGCGCTTGCAATTTGCCACGCTTACAGTTTTGGCTCGAAGCAGTATGGTATTTCGCAAACAAAACGGCAAAAACAAGGTTATTTTTAGAAGCTGATAATTAGTAGTGAATACTATTTTGTCTTGAAAGGATTTTTAATTAATGATTTACTGTTTAAAAGGTGAACTTATTGATAAATCTGCTGATTTTGCAGTTATAAGCTGTGGTGGTGTTGGGTATTATGTTTCAATACCGTCAACGGCGGCCGGTGCGCTTAAAGAAGTTGGCGAAACCGTAACAGTATACACGGTTATGCATGTTACAGAAAATGACGTTTCGCTTTTTGGCTTTTCAGACACGCAAAGCCGCGATATGTTTAACCTTTTAACAGGCGTTTCGGGTGTTGGCCCAAAAGTTGGGCTTGCAATTTTAAGCACGCTTAAAAGCACACAAATTATTTCGTCAATTTCGCAGGGCGATTATAAGACGTTTACGGCCGCAAACGGTGTTGGGCCGAAACTGGCACAGAGGATTGTTTTAGAGCTTAAGGATAAGGTTAGCAAAGGAATATTTGCGCAATTGCCTGTGCAAGGCGGCACTGTGCCGCAGGCTGGGGAAATGGGCAACACGGCGCAGGCAATGGCTGCACTTACCGGGCTGGGTTACAGTGCCGCGCAGGCAGCAGCCGCACTTGCAGTTGTTGACACAACACTGCCTACATCTGAAATTATACGCCTTGCACTTCAAAGTTTGGGCAAAGGGGGTTAAAAGTTGGCTATTGAATCTGTAAGCTTCGACAGCGACAGCGCTGACGACGAGCGCATTATAAGCACACAGCAAAAAGAAGAAGACCTTGACAGTGAAAGCACACTTAGGCCGCAAAGCCTTGAAGAATACATAGGGCAAGACAAGGTGAAAGAGAACCTAAAAATATATTTACAGGCGGCAAAATTGCGTGCAGAGCCACTTGACCATTTGCTGTTGTACGGGCCACCGGGGCTTGGCAAAACAACGCTTGCGTGCATTGTTGCAAAAGAAATGGGCGTGCAAATAAGGATAACCTCGGGCCCGGCAATTGAGAAACCGGGAGATTTAGCGGCACTGTTGACAAATTTACAAGAGGGCGATGTGCTGTTTATTGACGAAATACACCGCCTTTCACGCCAAGTTGAAGAGGTGCTGTACCCTGCATTAGAGGACTATGCACTTGATATAATGATTGGCAAAGGCCCCAGCGCGCAGAGCATTCGCATTAATTTGCCAAAGTTTACACTTGTTGGCGCAACAACGCGTGCAGGCCAGTTAACAAGCCCACTTCGTGATAGGTTTGGTGTAATTTTGAAGCTAGAGCTTTACACAGTGCCTGAACTTGCAAAAATAATAACACGCAGTGCAACAATATTAAATGTGCCGTGCACACAGCAGGGCGCAGGGGAAATGGCAGTGTGCTCACGCGGGACACCAAGGGTGGCAAACAGGCTGTTGCGCCGTGTGCGTGACTTTGCATGTGTGCTTGGCAATGGTGTAATTGATGAGGAAACTGCACAAAATGCACTTTCCAGAATGGATATTGACAAAGTAGGGCTTGACGAGCTTGACAGGAGCCTTCTGAGGGCGATTATTGAGATGTATGCAGGAGGACCCGTTGGGCTTGAGACGCTTGCCGCGGCACTTGGCGAAGAAGCCGTTACGCTGGAGGATATATGTGAGCCCTATTTAATGCAGCTTGGCTATTTAACAAGAACACCCAGGGGCAGATGTGTGACAAAATTTGCATATGAGCATTTGGGCATGAAACAAAAAGAAAAAAATGAGGACGACTTAAAGCAACAGAGCTTTTTAAACGATTAAATTTAGCGTTTTAGATATTTAATAAAGATTGGAGAAACAAAAATGGCTAAACTTTTTGGAACTGATGGAGTGAGAGGCGTTGTTGGCAATGAACTGACAACTGAACTTGCAATGAACATGGGCAGGGCAGCAGCGTTTGTGCTTGCAGGTGAAACAAAGCATCGCCCACGCTTTATAATTGGCAAAGATACACGTGTTTCAGGCGACATGCTTGAAAGTGCGTTTGCAGCAGGGCTTTGCAGTGTGGGCGCAGACGTAGAACTTCTTGGCGTTATACCAACACCGGCTGTGGCGCACCTTGTACGCAAGTACGGCGCAGATGCCGGCGTTGTAATATCGGCTTCACACAACCCGGTTGAATTTAACGGCATAAAGCTTTTTGGCAGCGAGGGGTATAAATTGCCCGATGATATTGAGAGCGAAATTGAAAAGCACGTGCTTGAAAATTGCGAAAATTTAACACTGAGCCAAGGTGTGCAAATTGGCCGTGTAAAATATGTACACACGGCACTTGAAGATTATATACAATATATGTATGAGACCATTAACGCCGACTTAAGCACGCTTAACATTGCGCTGGACTGCGCAAACGGCGCAGCATTTGAGGTTGCACAAAAGTTATTTGCACAGCTAGGGGCAAAATGTACTTTTATAGGTGTAGACCCGAATGGCGGCAATATAAACGAGGGGTGTGGCTCTACACATCTTGATAAGCTTGCAAAATTTGTGAAAGAAAATAAATTTGATTGCGGCATAGCGTTTGATGGCGACGCCGACAGATGCCTTGCTGTTGATGAGACGGGCGCTGAAATGGACGGCGACAAAATAATTGCTATACTTGCAAACAAAATGAAAGCAGACGGAACTTTAAAAGAAGAAACAGCCGTTGTTACTGTTATGAGCAACTTAGGCTTCATGGAATATATGCATGAAAATGGCATACAAACAGCGACAACAGCCGTTGGCGACAGGTATGTGCTTGAAGAAATGCGCGAAAAGGGTTACAACCTTGGCGGCGAGCAAAGCGGACATATTATTTTGCTGGATTACTCTACAACAGGTGACGGCCAACTTTCGGCAGGCATGCTTTTGAAAACACTTGCAGAATCAGGTGGGAAAATGAGCGAACTTAACAATGTTTATAAAAAGTTCCCACAAGTTATAGTTAATGTAACTGCAACAACAGAGCAAAAAGCAAAATATAAGAACGACGAGTACATTGAGGGCTTTATAGAAGGCCAACAACAAAGCCTTATGGGGCAAGGGCGTGTACTTGTGCGTGCAAGCGGTACAGAGCCTCTAATTCGCGTTATGGTAGAGGGCAGAGACGAGAATGTTATATCTGTGGCGGCCGAAAAAATAGCGGATAAAATAACAGAGAGAATTTTAAAATAGAAAAAGGTGCAAAAAATGCGTGTAACCTTGAACTGGCATGACTATGAACTTATTGATGCAACAGAAAAAAATAGGCTTGAGCGCTGGGGCGACGTAATACTTGTTCGGCCGGACCCACAAGTGCTGTGGAAATGTGAGAAAAAAAGCGACAAGTGGAATAAGGCCGACGCTGTTTACACACGCGCACAAACGGGCGGCGGACAGTGGGAGCACAGGCGAAAAATTCGTGAAAAATGGACAATAGAGTACGCCGGGCTAAAGATGATAGTGTCGCCAACGGGATTTAAGCACACAGGTGTTTTCCCGGAGCAAGCAGTGAACTGGGATGCATATGCCGCAATGATAAAAAAAGAGAATGAGCGGCGTAAACAGCCTGTGCGTGCACTTAACTTATTTGGGTATACAGGCGGCGCAACGCTTGCGCTTGCAAATGCAGGTGCGCATGTGTGCCATGTAGACGCAAGCAAGGGCATGGTTGCGTGGGCGCGTGAAAACGCCGCAGAAAATAGTTTTGAAAACAAGCCTATACGCTGGATTGTTGACGACTGCGCAAAATTTGTTGCGCGTGAAATACGACGCGGGCAAAAGTATGACGCATTGATTATGGACCCACCAAGCTATGGCAGAGGCCCCGGCGGCGAAATTTGGAAAATAGAAGATAATATATACGAGCTTATAAATATGTGCGTCGAAGTGCTTAGTGATGAGCCGCTTTTTGTGGCGGTTAACAGCTATACGGCAGGTTTATCGCCCAGTGTAATGGACTATATGTTGCACTCACGCATAAAAAGCGTACATGGTGGCAAAACATCTTGTGACGAGATAGGCCTAAAAGTTACATGTACGGGTGGCGTTGTTCCGTGCGGTGCAACGGCATTTTGGCTTGCAGAAAGTGCAAATTTGCCGTGAAAAGACGAAGCATATTGAAAATGTTTAGATAGTTTTGACAATAGAAAGGGAATTTACGGAATTGGAAGATAATAAGCAAACAATGCTAAGTGCACAAGACATAACATTTTCTTACCAAAATAATACAGGCGGCAAAAAAGCTGTGGACGAACTTACCCTTAATGTTGACAAGGGTGAGTTTATAGCTGTGCTTGGTGCAAACGGCTGCGGAAAAAGCACACTGGCAAAGCACTTTAACGCAATACTTTTGCCGCAAAAGGGAACGGTGCTTGTAGAAGATATTTCAACGCAAGAAGAGCACCGACTTTTGGAAATACGCCAAAAAGTTGGCATGGTTTTTCAAAACCCTGACAACCAAATTGTTGCAACAATTGTGGAAGAGGACGTTGCCTTTGCGCTTGAAAACCTTGGCGTTGAGCCAAAACAGGTGCGCGAGCGTGTGGACGAGGCAATGAGCATGGCAGGAATTTATAAGCATAGGGGCAAAGCACCGCACAAGCTTTCGGGTGGGCAAAAACAGCGTGTTGCAATAGCCGGTGTAATAGCCATGCGCCCAAGCTGCCTTGTGCTTGACGAGGCAACGGCAATGCTTGACCCAATAGGCCGTGAGAAAGTTATGAAAACAGTGCGCAAGCTGAACAAAGAGTATAACATTACAGTTGTGCACATTACACACTACATGGAAGAGGCGGCGCTTGCAGACAAAATTATTGTCATGAACAAGGGGAAGATTGTAATGCAAGGCACGCCGAAAGAAGTGTTCAGCCAAAGCGAACTTGTGAAACAGTACCGCATAGACGTGCCACAGTGCACAGAGCTTAGCACACAATTAATAAACGCAGGCTTTGATATGCCAAGCAATATTACAACAGCAAAAGAATGTGCACAATACATTTTCAAAGCGCTTATGGGAAAGGAGGCGCCGCATGAGTGAAATAGTTAAAGTAAAAAATTTAAGCTATGTGTACAACAGCGGAATGCCCGATGAGACCATGGCACTGAAAAATGTTAGCTTTACAATTAACAAGGGCGATTTTGTTGGCGTAATAGGCCCCACAGGTTGCGGCAAGTCTACCCTTATAACACATTTTAACGGGCTTAATAAACCTACGAAGGGCAACATTTTTATAAACGGCGAGGACATTTGGCAAAACCCGAAGCAAATACTAAAATTTAGGTTTATGGTGGGGCTTGTGTTTCAATACCCCGAATATCAACTTTTTGAAGAGACAGTTTACAGCGACATAGCGTTTGGCCCCAAAAATATGGGGTTAAGCAAAGAAGAAGTACACATGCGTGTAGTACAAGCGGCAGAATTTTGCGGCTTGAGCGAGGAAAAACTGCAAAGCAGCCCGTTTGAGCTTTCGGGCGGGCAGAAAAGGCGCGCGGCAATTGCCGGTGTTTTGGCAATGCGGCCAAAACTTCTTGTGCTTGACGAGCCTGCGGCAGGCCTTGACCCTGAAGGGCGCGATAAAATTTTAGGGCAAATACGCGCATACCACGACGAGGCGAAAACAACAACAGTACTTGTTAGCCATTCTATGGAGGACATTGCGAAATATGCCGACAAAGTTCTTGTTTTAAACGGCGGTGAAATTGCAATGTACGACAAAACAGAGAACGTGTTTGCAAGGGCAAGTGAGCTTTTGGACATGGGGCTTTCGGTTCCGGAAGTTACAAAAATATTTTTGCACCTTAAAAGTATGGGTATGCCAATTAAAACAGACGTTTACACTGTGAAATATGCTGTTAAAACACTTCTTGAAGCAAAAAATGCCCTGCAAAACGGCGAAAAAGGGGGCGTTTAAATGCTGAGAGATATTACAATAGGCCAGCATTTTGCCGGCAATTCCGCCGTTCATAACATGGACCCTCGCTTTAAAATAATTCTTACAATAATTTTTGTTGTAATGCTTTTTGTGGCACCTAATTTTGGCGCACTGGCAATTTCGTTTATATTTTTAATTTTGCTGTACGCTGCGGCGAAAATACCTGTTAAGGTAATAATAAAAAGCTTAAAACCAATTGTGCCTATAATTTTATTTACAAGTATATTAAACTTGTTCTTCATGTCAGACACTAGCGAGCCGTTGTTCTCATATGGAATAATAAACATTTATAGGGCAGGTATTGAATACGCAATTTTAATAGCAGTGCGTATTATTTTGCTTATTGCAGGCACAAGCCTTTTAACTTACACCACAAGCCCAATTGCACTTACAGATGCCATTGAGCGCCTTTTAAAACCTTTTGCGTTACTGCGCCTGCCTGTGCACGAGCTTGCGATGATAATGACAATAGCACTTCGGTTTATTCCGCTTTTAATTGAAGAGACTGAAAAAATAATGAACGCACAAAAAGCACGTGGTGCACAGCTGGATTTTGGCAGCTTGAAACAGCGCGTGCAGGCGCTTGTGCCTGTGTTAATACCGCTGTTTATATCTGCATTTCGCCGTGCAGACGAGCTTGCAATGGCAATGGAGTGTCGCTGTTACCATGGCGGCGAAGGACGAACACGCATGAAACAACTGCACATTAAACCCTCTGACATATTTTTAAGTTTATTTTGTGTGCTTGTTTTTGCATTAATTGGCTTTTCAGGCTTATGGTTTGACAAAATAGGATATTAATAGCGCGAAAATTACGTTATTATATTACTCGTACGTAATATTTTCGAAGATAAAAACTTTTATTTGCCAAAAGCTCACACATTCGGCACATGCCAAGTTTTAGCCATGTACGAAGATTTTCAAAGCTATTGTGCCGTGCACAGAATGGAGACTTGCGTGAAAGTATGCATAATAATACAGTACAAGGGCACAGCGTATCATGGTTTTCAAGTGCAAAAAAATGCAGTTACAGTGTGCGAAGTTTTGCAAAATGCAATGGAAAAACTTTATGGCGCGCGCTTTGACATAAAGGGCTGCTCACGCACAGATGCAGGCGTGCATGCGCTTGGTTATTGTGTAAGTTATACACAGCCAAAGCCAATAAAGCCTTGTAAATTGCCACTTGCACTTAATACTTTTTTGCCCGACGATATACGTGTAATATCTGCAAGGGAAGTTGATGAAGATTTCCACGCAAGGTACAGTGCAATAAGTAAAGAATACGTTTACAAAATACAAAACAGCCATGTGCACGACGTTTTTAAAAAAGATTTATGTTGGCGTGTTTGTAAAACACTTGATGTACATGAAATGAAAGTTGCAGCAAAGTATATTTGTGGCACGCACGACTTTACATCGTTTGCAAGTATAAAAAGCGAAGTTGAAACAAATGTGCGCACCGTGCATTTTTTGGAAGTTGAACGAAACGGCGATGAAATTACATTGCACATTTGTGCAGATGGTTTTTTATATAACATGGTGCGCATAATTGCAGGCACACTTGTTGAAGTGGGCACAGCAAGAATGAGCGCAGAGAATGTGAAACATATTTTGGAAAAGAAAGACAGAAGTTTTGCAGGCGATACGGCGCCGGCATGTGGGCTGTTTTTATATAAAGTTAATTACAGTTAACAGCAGTTGCTTATATCATACATAAAAAAACAAATACAGCCTGAAATATTAATAATTTTAGGCATGAGAAACAAACGACAAAAAGGAGTGTAAAACGTGCCGGGTATTATACTACATCAAAGCGAAGATAAAAACAAAGCACAAGGAACCTCGCGCGTTTTAGAAATACGAAAAAGGCGCAGGCGACGGCGGCTGAAAATATTTTCAACTGTAATTTTTGTTGCAAGTCTTATTGCAGCATACATGCTTGGCGCATTGAATGTGCCAATGGAGCTTGCGCAAAATTTTTACAGTGATATAATAATATCAATGGAGCCGGGCGAGGGATTTCCTGTTTACGCAGACATGCAAAATTTTTCGAATGCAGCTGAATTGGGCGGCGGCGTTGCAGTGCTTTTAAATGACGAGCTTAAAATATACTCTGCAAAAGGTAACGTGCTTAGCACTTTGCCACACGGATATATAAACCCTGTAATGAACACGGGCGAAGATAACATTTGCCTTTACACTGTGGGCGGCACAAATATTACAGTGGAAAGCAGGGCAGAGCATATAGCCACGAAAGATTTTGAAACACCTATTTTAATTGCAGAATTAAACGGAAAAGATAATATTGCAGTTGCAACAAAGTCAAAGCTTGAGGTGTTCGACGATAACTTCAACAGCATTTGGCAGTGGCAAACACATAACATTGTGCCGCTTGCACTTGAGTTTTCTACAAATAACAAAGATTTTGCGCTTGCCACACTAAATTCTGAAAATGGTTTTGCGAATTGTGACATTATGTTTTTTAACTTGAATTCAGGCGAGATAAATGCCGAGATTAAGGCCGAGGGTGTGCCGCTTAAAATGCTTTATAAGTCCGGCGAGCTTACAGTGGTTTTTGACACTTATGCGGCAGTATACAATGCAAAAACAGGCGAAGAGATTTACAGATATACTTATAATTACCCCTCTATACTAAGTTGCCACATAGATGAAAATGCGAATACGGCAATTTTGATAGGTAACATAAATTACCCCGGGCTTACATATTTTGTTGTATTGAACGATAAAATGGAAGTTGTTACAGAAAACAAATTGCCGGCTAGCGCCGAGAGTATTAAACTTGCAGACGGCAATGTTTATATAATGCATGATGACTACATTGAAAAGTATGGCCTTGATAATAATTATTTAGGGCAATTGAACACCGTAGATAAGCCGTACGCTGTTGTTAGTGCGAATGAACTGCTTTATATTACGCAAAAAGCCATATTACCCCTTGACATTAATGTGCCTTTGGTACAATAATAGTATATAAAATATTTTTAATTTTATTGGCAATTATAATATTAAGTTGCCGGAACGGAGAAATAATATGTATACCCTACTTGGTTTAATAGTGGATGCTATTATAGTTGTTGTGTTTGTTGCAACAATTTTTGCTTACATAAAGCGCGGCTTTGTTGCAAGTTTATTAAATATAATGGGCACAATTGCATCGCTTTTATTAGGTATAATAGTTTCAAACTTACTATCGCCTATTATATTCGAAAAGTTTTTTAAACCGGCAATTTTGGAGAACACCGAAAATGCAATTCAAAATTACGGTTCTGCAAGCGTTGAAGATGTTATGTCGGGGGTTCTCGGCGTTTTCCCTGACGCATTTGTAAATAATGTAACAGGTGCGTTTTCGGGCGCAATTAATTCACAGGCAGCAGGCGCCGCCGAGGGCTTTGTGGATGGCGTTGCAGCACCTATGTTTGTGCCTGTAATAAGCATAGTAATTTTCCTTATAGTGTTTATAGTGTGCAAATTAATTGCAATTCTATTGGAAAAAACGTTTGGCAAAACAGTTAACAGAATACCTATAGTTGGTGGGCTAAACAAAGGGCTTGGCGGTGCACTTGGCGTTCTTGGTGGAATAGTGAACTGTGTGCTTGTAATATTCTTGTTCTGGTTTGCGCTTGCAATTACAGGCGGCAACTTGCCGTCATTTTCAAACGCAGATTTGAACGGAAGCTTTTTTTACAGGCTATTTTTGGAATATAACCCATTTTTTTAAGGAGTAGATAAATAATAGATGATTTGTGTAAAATGTAACAAACGCCCTGCAATTGTATTTATACAGAAAATGGACTCAGCAACCGGGAAAGAACAAAAATCTGAGGGTTACTGCCTTACATGTGCGCGTGAGCTGGGGATAAAACCCGTTGACGATATAATGAAGCAGTTTGGCATTTCAGAAGCCGATTTAGAGGCGATGGAAGAGAGATTTACGGGCGTAATGCAAGACAATGACATGGATATGAGCGAAATGATGAAAAGTATGCAAGAAGTGTCAATGTCGCAAGAATTAGGCGCGCAAGGCGAAGAGAATATAGAAGAGGGCGAAGAAGACACAGACTTTGCCCCGGGCGGTGCAGGCACGTTTCCGTTTGGAATTTTTAGCAATTCAAAACGAAAAGGCGAAGACGACGCGAACAGAAAAGACGCGAAAAAAGACAAAAAAGGCAGAAAAGACAAAGTGCCACAGCGCAAGTTTCTTGACAATTACTGCGAGAACTTGACAAAGAAGGCGAAAGACGGAAAGCTTGACAATATTATTGGGCGTGACAAAGAAATTTACCGCACAATACAAATACTTTCGCGCCGCCAAAAAAACAACCCGTGCCTTATTGGTGAGGCAGGCGTTGGCAAAACAGCAATTGCAGAGGGTATTGCACTGCACATTGCTGACGGAACTGTGCCGGCAGGCCTTAAAGACAAAGAGATATATTTGTTGGATTTGACAAGCCTTGTTGCAGGCACGCAGTTCAGGGGTCAGTTTGAAAGCAGGGTAAAAGGCCTTGTAAGTGAGGTTAAAGCTGCGGGGAACATAATACTTTTTGTGGACGAAATTCACAACCTTACTGGCGCAGGCGATTCAGAGGGCTCAATGAATGCGGCGAATATACTAAAGCCTTCACTTTCACGCGGTGAAATACAAGTTATAGGTGCAACTACATTTGCTGAGTACAGAAAGCATATTGAAAAAGACCAAGCGCTGGAGAGGCGTTTTCAGCCCGTAAAGGTTGAAGAGCCAACAATAAGCGACACAGTAGAAGTTATAAGCGGCATTAAAAAGTATTATGAAGCGCACCACCATGTAAAAGTTAGCGATAAAATAGTAAACAGCACAGTAACGCTTTCGGAGAGATATATTACAGACAGGTTTTTGCCTGACAAAGCTATTGATTTGTTAGACGAGGCATGTGCATGTTGTAGTTTGCGCCATAAGGAAATAACTGATTATGTGCAGCTGAAAAAGCGCCTTGATGCAATGAAAAAAGAGCAGGAGGAGCTGGAGACAGATAGCGAAGATGCAGACGGTGAAGAGATAGATTATGAGCGCCTTGCAATTGTGCGCAGTGAGATATTGCGCATGGAAGAAGAATTGCCACCGCTTGAAAAAGCAGTAGAAAATATAGAAGTTACAATGGACGATGTGTCGAAAGTGATTGAGCTGTGGACGGGCATACCGGCAGCGAAAATTAAAGAGAGCGAGCACACAAAACTTTTGACACTTGAGGACAATTTGAACGAAGTTATTATTGGCCAAACAGAGGCTGTGCGACTTGTTGCAAATGCAATAAAGCGCAGCCGCGCAGACATAGCAGCAAGAAGGCGCCCGGCCAGCTTTATATTTGTTGGGCCTACGGGCGTTGGCAAAACAGAGCTTGTAAAGCAGCTTTCCATGCAACTTTTTGACACGGTAGACCCACTTATTAGGCTTGACATGAGCGAGTTTATGGAAAAGCACGCAGTGTCAAGGCTTATAGGCTCGCCCCCGGGATATGTGGGCTATGACGAGGCAGGCCAATTGACAGAAAAAGTGCGCCGCAAACCTTACAGTGTTGTGCTGTTTGACGAAATTGAAAAAGCACACCCCGATGTAATGAACTTGCTTTTACAAATATTGGACGAGGGCAAAATTAACGATGCACAGGGAAGAACAGTAAATTTTGAGAATACTGTTATTGCTATGACAAGCAATGCGGGTTCTTCAGACAAAGTTGGCGAGACAGGCTTTAATAAAACAGAGGGTGAGATGAGTAAGAATAAGGCGATGAAATCGCTTAAAGAGTTTTTGCGCCCTGAATTTATAAGCCGTGTTGATGAAGTAATAGTTTTTGAGCCACTTGGAAAAGAAGAACTTAAAAAAGTGGCAGGGCTAATGCTTTCAGAGTACACAACGCCGCTTGCGAATAAAGGCATTCGTCTGGAATGGACGCAGCCTGTGCTTGACATGCTTTGCAAAAAGGCATCGGGCGGAAAATACGGCGCACGAGATTTGCGCAAAGTAATTCGCACTGAAATTGAAGACAAAATAGCACAAAAAATAATTGACGGAAGCATTGATTCAAATTTGAACATTGATGTTGACGAAGATATGTTTGTTTTGACATGAAATAGGAATATAGTACAACAACTTTAAAACAAAAAAAACTACTGAAATCAGGGCATTCCGGTTTCAGTAGTTTTATTTGTTTAAATAAACATTTTGCACTTTATGCAGTGCCACCGTAAAGAAAGCACATTACTTTTTGCGACTGTTGTTTGAATTTGACTTTCTTGTTCTTGTGGTGTTCTCATACATAAACCTATCGTTTTTTTCGTTTAAAACGAAACTGCCCTGCCGCACATAGCTTGCGGCGGCACGCTGTTTTACAGCAGTGTTCATTTTTGCAACCATTGCGCCTGTTACCAAAAACGCAATAACTATGCCTATAATAAGCGCTATTATAAAATACATACGCTTGGCTCCTCTCTAATTTTAAATGTCTAAATTTTTTTCAAAATATTAATATGTATACAGCATGTAATGCAAATAATAAGTATATTATTTATGGTGTTTTGTATACAAATATGGCTAGCCAAATAACATTGGTATAATTATTGAAAGTGGTATTGTTGCCGCAATTGTTATGCCTAGCCTGAAAAGCCATAACTTTGTTTTGTCAATTGGTAGTTCGCCCGAGACACGGCCTGTTTGCCCGTTTATAATAAATTTGTACAATTTACCGTTATATTTTGTGTTCAAAATCCACACAGGCAAAAGCGCATAGCGTATGTCTTCACCGTGCATGTTAATATTTGCGCTTGTGTTTGTAACAGAAGAATAACCTGTAACAGTGCTTTGTAACGAGTCTTTAACAGACGAAACAACGCGGTCTGTTGCACGCTGTGCGCTGTCGTCAACGCTCACATCAAATTTATCAGCAAAGTAACCTGCCATGTACATTGGGCTAAATTCAACCATTTCTTTGTAATCGTACGGCTCAACGCCTTCCATGTAATGGTCGTCCATTTTAACAGAGGCATCAACAGGTATTGAGTCGAATGCCATGCTTCCGGCACGCGTTACTTCATAAGTTTTTGTTTTAGTGTACGTGTAATTGCTGTCGCTCCACGTTCTTACTTTTGTTGCCCTATATGTGGCGTTGCCGTCACCATTGCATGTGAAAAGCCAAAACGGCACGTACATACCCGTTATTTTTGACAATTTGTTGTTGCTCTTAAAAGAGCTTGGCATAAGTGGTTTGCCATTGTAGAATTCTTTTAGAAGCTCAATTGCACGTTCTTTTTTAATTTTGAAAGGCACAACAAAGTCAGGCGTTACCATACCGCTGATGTTGTCTGTAAGAACAACAGGGTTGCTACAATACATGCACTCTGTTGCCGCAGTAACGCCATCTGAGACTATTTGTGCACCGCAAGACGTACAGTTAAAACCTTGGCCTGTTTCCAAAACCTCGTGGTTTTTCATAACATCTTGTGTGCGCCAGTCAATTTTCGTCGTTTCTTGTGGTGGCGCAGGTTGGTCACCTTGCTGTGCACCTTGAGCAGGCTCTTCTTTTTGTTGCTCTAAAATCTCTTTTTGAAACTCGCTGTCGCAAAATTCACATTTCAAAACTTGTTTTTCAACGTTAAACTGCAATGCCCCGTTGCATTTTGGGCACTGATAATTAAATAGTTCATTACTCATGCATTTTGCTCCTTTCAATTTTATTTATTAATTATAACATACAGTCAACATAAATTCAAACAAAAAAGCCGAATATGTATGTATATTATTTCAATTTGTGGTATAATGTGTTTACAATTTTTATTAAATGTTGTAAAATACATTGGTGCAGAAAATTTTGCGAAACAGCTGCCTTTGCCCTAACGGCTAAGCGGCATAAAATAGACACAACCAATAAAAGGCAGGTGGCATATAATGCGTAAAAAACTAGACAACAGCGGCGGTTTTTTGCTGTCGTACTTTTTCAACTTTTTGTTTAACGCACAGTGGGGCGTAATTGCATTTATACTTTGGGCACTTCATGTGTGGCTTAATGTGCCGGGCTTTTTGTGGGTTTGTGCACTTGCAATTTGGTTTATTTGGCCGCTTTTTGTTACATTGGGCCTCAATTTGGTGCTGATGGGCTCTTCTGCGCCACAAAAGAAGGCCGAGAATAAAAACCCATACTCGAAAAAAAACGCAGAATTAATGGGTGACGCAAACGAAAAGCAAGATAGCAGCGAATGAAAAATTAGTTGTTAAAAATAAAATTAGAATTATGGGGTGTTTTTTTGGAAATTGTATTTTTTATAATAGCACTTGTTGCATCAACAATAGGCGCAATAAGTGGCATAGGCGGCGGTGTAATTATTAAGCCAGTAATGGATGCTTTCAGTGGACTTGACATTGCAACAATAAATTTTTTATCGGGCTGTACTGTTTTAACAATGTCGGTGTCTTCCTTTATTAGGGGGCTTAAAAACGAGATTAAAGTAAACTATAAGCGAAGCATACCACTGGCAATTGGCGCAAGCGTAGGCGGTATTGTGGGGAAAAGTGTATTCTCAATGCTTACGGGCAACTTGTCACTAATTCAGTCGGGTATGCTTCTAATTATAAATATAGGCGTTTTTGTTTACATATTAAAAAAATCGTCAATAAAAAGCCTCAACGTTCAAAACACTGCCTTGTGCTGTTTAATTGGCTTTATGCTTGGGGGTATATCGTCGTTTTTGGGCATAGGCGGTGGGCCAATTAACATTGCTGTTCTTTATTACTTCTTTTCAATGACACCAAAGCTAACAGCTAAAAATTCTCTGTTCATTATTCTGCTGTCACAAATTTCAAGCCTTATGACAACTGTTGCCACAAACGCAGTGCCGCAGTTTACGGTGGCTGCACTTGCGCTAATGTGCGCCGGCGGTGTGCTGGGTGCAATAATTGGCGGTAAAATTGACATTATAATGGACGACGACATCACAGAGAAATTCTTTATGGTTGTGCTGACACTTTTAATAATATTAAATGTATATAACGTGGTAATGGCGCTTTAAATATACATAATTAAAATCGCAAAAACCTGCTTGTTTTAACTACTTTAAACACTGTTATAACAGTTTAAAATTTATTAGCTATTTCTTTCATTCAGATAGTTAGCCAGCTTTTTGTCTTCTATTTTTATGTGGGATATAAGACGTGAGGCAAGCGTGTTAAAAGTTGCAACATCTTTTACAGAAGCTTTTTCAGTGCTAAATTCCTTGAAAAAAATGCCGAAACTTTCTTTTAGCGCGCGGTGTGCGGCTTTATGGCTGTCATATCCGGGGTAAAAATTTGTTATTTGCAAATTTTCCTCTGTTTTAAAATGCATGTCGGTATAATCAAGCATAAACTTAAGCGCAGATTCTACCTCTGAACGTCCTTTTCCCTTCATGCACGCGTCTGTAAACTCATTAATTTTCGCTAGTAAATCTCTGTGCTGTTCGTCAATAATTTTGTTATTAGTGGCAAGGTCGGGTGTGAATTCGTACGTCATATAAAGCTCCATTCTGCCGTGTTAGGCCTGCGGCACACCTTAAATTGGCATGTGGGGCATCCTTGCCCCACGCCATAAAATAAATTATAAATAATCCATGTAGGATTTGAGGATTATTTATATT
>CAYJMH010000004.1:0-88179 GCA_964371535.1 uncultured Bacteroides sp. | reverse complement strand
ATTGTTGTAGAGCCTGTTGGTACAGGTACACGTTGTGCAGAGCCGATTAGTTTGCCGTTAAGGTCAGGTATTACAAGGCCAATAGCCTTCGCAGCGCCTGTTGAGTTAGGAACGATGTTAGAAGCACCGGCACGTGCACGGCGAAGGTCTCCACCACGGTGTGGGCCGTCTAAAATCATTTGGTCGCCTGTGAAAGCGTGAACAGTTGTCATTATACCGCTTTGTACAGGGTATTTGTCGTTAAGAGCTTTAGCCATAGGTGCAAGGCAGTTAGTTGTGCAAGAAGCAGCAGATATAATTGTATCAGCGCTTGTAAGCACATCTTCGTTAACACCGAAAACAACTGTTGGTAAGTCGTTTCCAGCCGGTGCAGAAATAACAACTTTGCGTGCACCTGCATCAATGTGTGCTTGAGATTTTGCTTTAGATGTAAAGAAGCCTGTGCATTCTAATACAACGTCAACGCCAATTTTGCCCCAAGGTAAATTTGCAGGGTCTTTTTCTGCCAAAATTTCAATTCTTTTGCCGTCAACAGTTATAGATGTGTCATCACTCTCAACTGTGTGCCCGTCATAGCGGCCTTGAGCCGTGTCATATTTCAAAAGGTGTGCAAGCATTTTAGGGCTTGTTAAATCGTTTATTGCTACTACTTCATAGCCCTCTGCTGTGAACATTTGGCGGAAAGCCAAGCGGCCAATGCGGCCAAAACCATTAATTGCAACTTTTACTGCCATAATATTATTATCCTCCCTAAAGACAAAATAAATTTTACGCAACACAACTGCCTAGTGACAATTTATTTGCGCTACTGTCCAATAGAAATATTGTACCTTAAAAACGCTGTAAGTTCAAGTGCTATGATAAATTTTTAACGAAAAATACATAAATTTGAATACATTTATTAAAACTTCATACAATAACACAAAACAGGCGCCGTTTAATTGTGTAAAACATGGTAATGTGTAGAGGCTGCTTAGGATGGTATGAACACTGTTTATTATATGAAAAGGAACTGCGTTGCCGATGAATTTTGAAAATACAGAAAAAATAAGCATGATATTGAGGGAAAAAAGCGCAAGCATGCTTGCGCTTTTGCCGGCAGTGCGTTACAGCGCACAGCAAACAAGCCTTGAATGTGCATGTGTAGACGAATTGACAAAAAGTGCATATGAAACTTTGCGCACGTCACAAAATTTAAGTGCTTATTCACGGCTGTGTACAGGCATAAGCAGTGCGCCGTTTTGCGTTGCAAATGGCGCAAACAGCTTTGTGTGCGCCGCACAGCATGTATGCAAGTGTGCGAATATTCAGCTAAAAATTACAAGCAAGCCGCTTTTAGTAAATGCAAACGAATCAGCATTTTATGTGTGCCTTGGCAATTTAATTAGCAACAGCCTGCTTTACGCAGCAGACACGGCAAACGTAAACATTTGTATTTATAAAAGCGGCACATGTGCAATTATAAAAGTGCACGATACATCAAAAGGCATAAAGCCCGAAGTTGTGCATAGGGTTTTTTCGGCGTTTGCTTCGTTTGACGTGTACGACGAAAGCGCACTGCCACCGGGGCTTGGGCTTGGGCTTGCAATAGTTAAAAAGTACGCAGACGTATTTGGCGGCAAGCTTATTACAGAAAGCCGCTTTGGAGTAGGCACGACTGTAACACTTGTGTTGCCACTATACAAAGAAAATATGAAGGGCGAAGGGCAGCTGCACAGCGAACACATGTTTAGTTGGAACAAACACAAAAGCGGCGAACATGTACAGAATGTAAACGCCGCCGCAAGCACATGGCAAGATATTAAAAACACAATAGACGTAAAAGACTTTTTGTGCGACAAGTACAGCACGCTTTACACACAGCTTTGTGGTGTGTGTACCTTGCCTATTTAGTACAAGGCCTTGTATGGATAGCCTTGTGGTGTGCACGGTGTTTTTGCGCAGCTGTGCATTAGGCGCAGGTGAACGGCTGCCTAAAAATCTTCACGAATTTTCTCTATTGCTTTTTTTTCAATGCGAGAGACATAACTTCTGCTTATGTCAAGATGTTTTGCAACTTGCATCTGCGTCATAGGTTTTTTGCCGCATAGCCCATAACGCATTACAACTATTTCACGGCTGCGTGAATCCAATGTTTTAATAAACGCATAAAGTTTTTTTATGTCCTCTTTATTTTCACAATCGGCTTCCATGTCAAAAGTATCTGCCATAACATCGTTAAGCGTCAGTGCATTTTTGTTGCCCTCGCTGTCAAGCGAATCGTAAATATAAACAACATTTTTATCTTTTTTTTGCCCCCTAAAGTGCATTAAAACTTCGTTTTCAATACACCGCGCCGCGTATGTGGAAAAGCGTGCGCCTTTTTCGGGGTTAAAGCTGTTAATAGATTTTATAAGCCCTATTGTGCCTATGCTTATTAGGTCATCGTGCTCGCAATTTTTTGCGTAGTATTTTTTTACAACGTGCGCCACAAGGCGCAAGTTATGCCTAATAAGTAAATCGCGTGCATTTGTGTCGCCCGCTTTAAAGTCGGTAAAAGCTTGCTTTTCTTGTGCTGCGTTAAGCGGCTTCGGGAAGCTGGCGGCCTCTAAATGCAAAGCAAAGTATAAAATATGGCCCGCTACAAAAGCCAAAATAGCAGAAAACATAACAACGCCCCCATAACATTAACAATTTTTAGCCTATTATTAAAGTTATGACTAATAAAGCAATTATATGTGAAAATGTTATTTTGGGCTTGCGTAAAATTGACAATAATTTTACGGTGTAATATAATTGAAGGTGTCGGCAAGCACTCTTAGCATATTTCGGCGGTTGTGCCGTAAGGCATAAGCCGAAAGCCATAAAATTAAAATTATATAATGCAACGCGTTATATAAAAAATGGGGGCACCTATGACAGATACAAAGCACTATAATTGGATTGACGTGATGAAATTAATTGCAATATATTTTGTGTACGTCGTCCATTATTCGGGCATGGGGCGGTATGGGTTGTACTTTTTTTTACTTTTGGTGCCGTGCTTTTTCTTTTGCTCGGGCTTTACGGCGCACCGCCAAAGCACAAGTGGCATTTTACCGTTTGTAGTTCTTAAGGCAAAACGAATAGTTTGGCCGTACATTACGTTTTGTGCATTAAGCCTTGTTTTGCGCATAATATTTATACAAATGCCACTTTCAGATATAATATATTGGCTAGAAGGCGCATTGCACGGCGGAAGAAATAATGTGCCGGTTGCTGCGCTTTGGTTTTTGCCGTGCCTGTTTTTTCTGAGTGTTTTTTACCATATACTGCAAAAATATATAAAAAACAGGCTGTTGCTGTTGGCCGTTTGTTTTGCGGTAAGCGCATGTGTTAAATTTATACGTGAAGACCCTGTGTGGCCATGGGGGATAGACATGGCAGGGCGCTTTGTAATTTACTATGCACTTGGCGATTATGCCCACCATTTGCTTTTTAAATATCCATTTGAGGCATGGAACAAAATTGCAAAGGCACTTATGTTATGCTTAACTGCAATTTGCGGTGTTATTTCGTACTTTGGCTTCTACTATGGGCTTGGCTATTTGCCAAGTTTAATGGGCATAACACAGCCGCCTTTTTACATGCTGGCGGCAGAGCAATTTTTGTACATAATAACAGGCACCTGGTGCGTGGCGGCAATAAGCATGCTTTTGCAAAATGTACCGGCACTTTATAAGGCAGGGCAGTGCACGCTATTGTTTTGCGGGTTTGAGCAAATTGTCAAAACAATGTTGCCGCCTTTGTTCAGTGCGTTTGGCCTTTCTGTAAGCGACGCAGGCGGGGCAACAATGCTTATGCAAGGCGCTGTGACAATTGCAATTTGCTATTTTGTTTTTGCATTGCCAACCAAAAAATACGTGCCATGGGTTATTGACTTCGACCACGTTAAAAAAGCACTTGGCTAGGCAATTCTATTTTTTGCGGATATTCACAAGAAAACCGGCACTTACAAGTAGCCCACCCAACAAACTTGTGAAATCATAGGCGCGTGATATTATTAAATCTATTACAATTCCTGTGAAAATTTGCCCACAAAACATTAATGTTGTAAGCTTATACGCCGGCATTTTGCGCACTGTTAAATTAGACAAAAGAACGACGGTTACGCCGAGTGTGCCGCCGAGGTAAATATAAAGGTGCGGCGAAAAGCTGAAAGAGGAAATGGCGTTTGCACTTACTGCAAGTGCCACAACAATTGAAATTGGTAAGCCTACAAGGTGGTTTATGAACGAGCCCTGCAAAGCGCCTGTGTGCTTTGAAAGTGTGCCGTTAACAGTTCTTGTAAGCACAACAGTAATGCCTGCGCCAAAAGAAAAAATAACAGATATAAGGCCTGTGCTTACGGTGTTGTCCAGCATGACAATAACACCTAAAAGCGAAAAGGCAAGGCCTATTAAAGCAGACTTTTGGAACAAGTGCTTCTTCATGCCAAAAAGGCCAAAACTGTCAATTACAAGAGATGTAGCCATTTGGCCAAAAAGGCCAAGCGCCATTATGCTTGTAACGCTTATTTTTCCAAAGGCATAGTTGTTGAAAATTGTTGTTAATATACCAAATGCGCCGCCAAGATAAGCCCAAAACGGCAGGCCACGAATAAACTTTAGCTCTTTTTTTGTAATTTTTATTACGGCAAAAGAGAACATAACACCGACAATGTGGATAATTGCAGTGGCGATGAAAACATCGTATGTTGCACTAAGCTCACCGTTAATAACTATCATAATGGCAATTATAAGCCCGCAGAGAACTGAAAATATACTGTACATTTAATAAAACACAACCTTTTGTTTATATAGCGCAAACATCATCTAGCATGGAAATATTTAACCTTATTATTATACCACAAGGGGGAGCAATTTGAAAGCCAGTATTATTATCCCAAACATGAACGGCGCAGGGTGGCTGAAAGATTCAATAGAGAGTATTTACAGCCAGACGATTAGCGATTTTGAACTTATTGTTATAGATAACGGCTCAACAGATGAGAGCCTTGAAATAGCGCGAAGCTATAAACAACGTGAAAATTACACACTTGTGGAAAACAGCGAGAACACAGGGTTTAGCGCCGCTGTTAACGTTGGCATACGCCTTGCAAAGGGTGAATTTGCGGTGCTGTTTAACAACGATGCTTTTGCAGAGCCCGACTGGTTGGAACACTTAATTCGGGCCGCCGAGGAAGACGAGAACATTTTTGCCGTTCAAAGCCTTATGATACGCCATTATGAGCGTGACATATGCGACGATGCCGGCGACTATGTAACAGTGTTTGGCTTTGCGTGCAAGCGTGGCGATGGCATGTACTGGAAGCGCTATACAAAAAAACAGCGCATTTTTTCGGCATGTGGCGGTGCCAGCCTGTACAGGAAAAGTATACTGGACGAAATAGGCGTTTTTGACGAGCTGTTTTTTGCATACTTTGAAGATGTGGATATTTCATGGCGTGCAAATTCGCTGGGCTATAAAAACATATACTGCCCTGACGCAAAGTGCTATCATATATGTGGCGCAACAACAGGCGCAGTGCGATATAATGATTTTAAAAGTGTGCAAAGCGGGCGCAACAGCATTTTGCTACCGTATAAAAACATGCCGATTATTATGTTTTTAATAAACTTTTTGCCGCTTTTGCTGGGCTATGTGCTAAAAACAGTTATGTTTAGTATAAAAGGCCACGGCAAACCATATATTAAAGGTGCAAGGCAAGCGTTTGCGGCAATGCCTAAAATAAAAAAGCCGAAGTTTAAATTTAAAAACTTGCCCAATTATATTTATATTGAAATTATGCTTATTGCCTACTCTTTTAGTTATGTTGCGTACAGATTTCGGCGGTTTATGAAAATAAAATAAATATATTTTTAATAAATTATGTAATATCATTAAAAAGTATTGGCAAACACGCAAAAATCCAGTATAATTACAGTAAGAAATAAACAATTAAAACACAAAAATATTTAAGGAGTTGAACTCATGGGATTTTTTTCAAAATTATTAGGCCTTGGTGCAGCGGCCGGTGCAGCGGCCGGCGCATACTTTGTAGCTAAAAAATACAAAGAAAATGCAGAGCTAAAACAGCAAATGATTGAAATTACTACTTTAGACAACGAGACACAAGGCGAAGTAGTGCAAGAGTCGAACTTTATTGAAGACGTGAAACAGGCCGCCAAAGAAGTATATGACGAGGCAAAAGTTACAGTAAAAGCTACGGCAGAAAAAGCCGGCGTTGACACAAGCGAGTTGACTGACGCCGTTGGCACAGCAGGCAAAGCAATTGCAAGTGCAGGCAAGGCAGTTGCAGGCAGTGCAAGCAAAGCTGTGTCGAAAAAAGTAAAGCCTGATGCACAAGAGCAAGCGGCAGGCGAAGAAGCAGAAGTTGTAATTGATATTACCGGCGAAAGCGTGGAAGATAAAGCTTAAAACCGCAAAGGCATT
Organism: uncultured Bacteroides sp.; assembly: GCA_964371535.1. GTDB lineage: Bacteria > Bacillota > Clostridia > Oscillospirales > Ruminococcaceae > Ruthenibacterium. The sequence goes on along the minus strand of CAYJMH010000004.1, from coordinate 81,726 downwards.
AAATTCGGGGAGGGTTTTATTACCCTCCCTTCTTATGTTTACAATAACGGTGACGCAATTTTGAAGAAAATACGGTTTAAAAAATATATAAGCGTAAAACACTTGTGGCGACCATGCTATTTTGTGCTTGCCATTATTTGGTTTGAGCTGGTTTTAAAAATAATGTGCCTTGGCACGTTTATAGACGCAAATTTGCCGTACATTATAATGTTTTCTGTTCCGGCAGGTTTGTTTTGCTCGTTTTTCACTTCGCTATTCAAAAGAAAAGTTAACAGCGGTTTATCGGTGCTTATAGTGTTGTTCTTTACGCTTTGGTACGCAACGCAAGTTTGTTATTTTTACACGTTCACTTCGTTTTATGTGCTGGACACACTGGCGCTTGCGCACACAGCAATTAGCAACTACACAAAAGAGTCCTTTGCAGCAGTTGTAAACACTGCGCCCACATTGTTGCTGCTTTGTGTGCCGCTTATTGTGCTTATATTAATGGGGCGCACACCGCGCGAAAAACATTTTATAGAGAAAATTATACACGAAGACATTGAGAACCGTAGAAAAGCGGCAATTGAGGGACAAGAAGAAGAAAAAAAGTTTAGGCGTGCTTTTTATTCCTTTTTCAGGTATTCGCAAGGGCAACGAATATTTCCGCGTGCGGGCAGGCGGTACAGCGCATTTGTTTTTGCCGTTGCAGTTGTTTTACAAATGGCGGCAGTTTTTATTACATACAACTCAACAGGCGGCATTTTAAGCGCAAGGGCAGTTTATACAAGTGCTTTTTCGCCACCGCTTGGCGTTGTGAATTTTGGCATGTTAACGTCTACACGCATAGAGGTGCAAAGAAAACTGACAGAGTATTACTTTGATAATTTTGAAAACAACAAATTAGACCAAGAAGATAGCGTGACTGCGGCAGCTGAAGTGCAACCTGAAGAACAACAGCAAAGCGAACAAGAAAACACGCAAGCACAACAGCACAACAGCACGTATGACACAAACACAATGGACATAAATTTTAATAGTTGGGCAATGCAAGAACTAAATGGCGAGCTGAAAGAAATGCACGAGTACTTTGCAGAGCGTGAGCCAACATATAAAAACGAGTACACAGGAATATTTGAGGGCAAGAATTTAATATTTATTACGGCAGAGGCATTTTGGCAGTACGCTGTAAACGAAGAATATACGCCAACATTGTACAAACTTGTAAACGAGGGTTTTGTGTTCGAAAACTTTTACAACCCTTTGTGGTGGACGTCTACCATAGACGGCGAGTTTGTTGCATGCACAGGCCTATTTCCGTCAAGCTCGTTCAAAGCTTTTGAGGCAAGCGGTGAAAATTCAATGCCGTTTACAATGGGAAATGTGCTTCTGGGTGAAGGCTATAAAACAACTGCATACCATAACCATACGTACAATTATTATAACAGGGATATTTCGCACCCGAACATGGGCTATGACTATTATGGGCTGGGCAACGGGCTTTACGTAACGCAAACATGGCCGGCGTCAGACTTAGAGATGATGGAACAGACAATACCACAGACACTTAGCGGCGACATGCCGTTTCACAACTATTACATGACCATAAGCGGACATTTATATTACACGTACAACGGCAACTCTATTGCGGCAAAGAACAAAGAGCTTGTGGAAAGCCTTGACATGAGCGAAGAGGCACAGGCATATATTGCAACGCAAATTGAACTTGACAAAGCCCTGGAATACACATTAAGCGAGCTGGAAAAAGCGGGCGAGCTGGAAAACACCGTAATATGTATGTCGTCAGACCATTACCCGTATGGGCTTAGCCAAGAAACGCTGGGCGAATTTTACGGCGGCGAAATTGATATGAACTTTGAAGTTTTTAGAAGCCCACTTATTATTTGGAGCGGCGATATGCAAGAGCCCATAGTAATTGACAAAACATGCTCGTCTGTTGATATATTGCCAACGCTTTTAAATTTGTTTGGTGTCGGGTACGACTCGCGCCTTTTAATGGGGCGTGACATATTGTCGTCCGCGCCGGGCCTTGCTGTGTTCTCAAACGGCAGTTTTATTACAGAAAATGGCATGTATAATTCGTATCAAGACACATGGCAGGCAAGCGAGAGAGCACAAGACATTAGTGATGATTATGTGCTGAACACATTTAATTATGTGCAAGACATGCTGAATATTTCACAGCTTATAGTTAAAAATGATTATTATGGAGTGCTTGGAATTGAAAGTATAAGTTGAACCAATTTAAAATATGTACAAGACAGCGTGCTGAAATTTTGCGTATCAACACGGCGTGCTGTATGGGCTTTGGATTGGCTTGATTATATAAGTTGAGAGTAAAAAAATATTTAACTTGACAAAAGGTACTTTAAAAGAATAAACTTGAAATAACAAAACAAAAAAAAGGAGAGGTTTTGCGCATGGATAACCCCGAACCGCGATTATTTATTGCATACGAAAATGAAAAGCACCTTGCGCATTGCTGCCTTTAAGCAAAGCGCGAATCGGTGCGGAAAGAGTGATAAACATGATAAAATATTACAGCACCGAGAGCGGAAAAGCAGTGGAAAAAAACACAATTGAAAGCGGCACATGGATAAATTTATGCGGGCCAACGCAACAAGAAGTAGATAAAATAGCAAAAGAGCTGAGCGTTGATGCAACGCTGTTACACGCGGCGCTTGACGAAGAAGAACGCAGCCGCATTGACTTTGAAGACGGGCATATGCTTATTCTTGTGGACACACCGACAGTTGAAACAGGAAAAGGGCAAGCGTTTGTCTACTCTACGTTGCCGTTTGGTATAATATTAACAGAAAACAATATTATTACTGTGTGTTTGAAAGAAAATGCACTGTCGAATTCGTTCATAAATAACATTGTAAAATATTTTTCGACTAAAAAGAAAAACAGAATGACACTGCAAATGCTATACAAAAATTCAAGCCTTTTTTTGGACTACTTGCGCGAGGTTGACAAGGCGAGCCAAAGGGTTGAGAACGAGCTGCATTTGTCGATGAAGAACAAAGAGCTTATTCAGATGCTTGGGCTTGAAAAAAGCCTTGTTTATTTTTCAACTTCGTTAAAAAGTAACGAGATAGTGCTTGAAAAACTGCTTCGTATGGATTTTGTTAAAAACTACCCCGACGATACAGAGCTTTTAGAGGACGTTATAATAGAGAATAAACAGGCAATTGAAATGAGCAACATATACCGCAACATTTTAAGTGGTACAATGGACGCTTTTGCATCAATTATATCGAACAATTTAAACATGGTAATGAAACTGCTTGCCGCACTTACAATTATTTTAACTGTGCCTACAATTGTGTTCGGCCTGTTTGGCACTAATGTGCCGCTGCCGCTTGATAATTCGCCGTTTGGCTTTGTTGCGGTAATTGCAATAGCAATTGTGCTTACAGTGGGCAGCGTTGTTATTATGAAAATTAAGAAGTGGTTGTGAAAATTACGCTCATATTTGCCTGCGGCAGATGTTGGGCAGGGGTTTAATTGTAACTATAAAATACAAATATTTAAGCGGCGTGTTCTGTTTAGAACACGCCGCTTAATTTGTAAATTAGCCAACATTGAAAACTTGCACAAACGGGCAAGCGCAAGGAAACTTTTTATATCGTAAAAAGTTTCCTCTTTGCCACGCATGTGGCAAATTCACCTTCAAAAATACTCTTTTAAGGCAAAGTGTTCCGTTTTCTGCGGAAAACGGCTCAGGCTCTGCCTAAGAACCGCAATTTTTTGGAAAAAATTGAGTAAAACGTAAATCTATGTTTTCATTTTTAAAAATAGAGTGAAATTTAAATTGAAGATGTCGTTTTAAAAATAGAGTGAAATTTAAATTGGCGTTAGTTAGTAATTAGTAATTTTTTGCAAGAAGTACAAAGTAGCCTTGTGGGTGGTCGCACACAGGACATTTGCCGGGTGCTTTTTCGCCTACGTGAATATGGCCGCAGTTTGTGCAATGCCATGCTTGCTCTGTGTCGCGCGCAAAAACAGTGCCGTCCTCAACAGATTTTGCAAGTGCGCGGTAACGCTCTTCGTGTGTTTTTTCAATTGCGCCTACCATGTCAAATAGTTTTGCAATGCGGTCAAAGCCCTCTTCTTTTGCTACTTTTGCAAAGTCTGCGTACATCTCTGTCCACTCGTAATTTTCGCCTGCGGCTGCATCTGCCAAATTTTCAAGAGTTTGCGGAACTGAGCCACCGTGCAACTCTTTAAACCACATTTTTGCGTGCTCTTTTTCGTTGCCTGCTGTCTCTTCAAAAATAGCTGCTATTTGGTTATAACCCTCTTTTTTTGCCGCCGATGAGTAATAACTGTATTTGTTGCGTGCTTGGCTTTCACCTGCGAATGCTGTCATTAAATTTTGTTCTGTCTTGCTACCTTTCAGTTCCATATTAACTCTCCTTTTTTTTAATTAACCGCGCAATGTAACGTTTTTACATTGGCAGTAAGTTACAATTTTTAGTTTGTTTTTTTTGCGCAATTTTGGCAAATTCCACTGTAAACAATCTCGTGCGAGACGCTTTTATAGCCGGTTTGCGTACTAACTTCGTCGTTTAATTTATGCGTTTCAAGCATTGGCGCATCGCAAAAAGCACCGCATTTTATGCACGTTATGTGGTTGTGCGGCATAAGCGCATTGTAATCAAACCTATCAGCGCCGTTTGGCGTTTTAATTTGCCTTATTATGCCGTCTTCGGCAAGGCCCGCCAAATTGCGGTATACTGTTGCCTTGCTGATGTTTGGGTGTATATTAACAACTTCGGCGTACACAAGCTCTGCCGTTGGGTGGTCTGTAAGCTTTGTAACAGCATCCAGTACAAATTTTTTTTGCACAGTATTTCTCTTTTCCATTTGTAGCCTATCCTTTCTTTTGAAAGTAAATAACTTATATATTAATATAATATATCAATAAGCACAAAATGTCAATAGAAAAAGCAAATTAGTAAAATTTGCACATGAGAAAACCCAAGCATATTTAATAAAAAAAATAAGCAAGCATAATATATTTATAAATAGATTACTTTGCAACAATATATTTTGCGCAGCGTATTAAAAAGCATGCTGTTTTATTATTATTACAAAAATTATAAGTTTTACTAATTTTTTTTAAAAATTTTCGGGTATTAGGGCAGGGGCCTAATATGCCTTGAAAATAAACCACAATTTATATGTTAAAAGCCGTATCAAAGCCGGGGCAAAAATTATTTCTTTGCTATTTTTTTGTTCAGCTCATCGCGCAATGTTTTAAGTTCAAGTGCGCTTTTGTTCATTTGGTCTTGTGTTTTATTAAGCATATTATCGCAATATTTTGTCATTTTTATCACCGTTTCATTCGCATCGTCCCGGGCTGTTTTAATAATGTCTTTTGCCTGTATGTCTGCGGCCTTTACAACCTCTTGTTGCGACACAAGCTTGCGCACATGCTCGCCCGCGCGCTTAATTATTGTTGCGGCCTCGTTGTTTGCCTGCGCAATTATAGAGCCCCTATCCTCAACAATGTCTTTTGCTTTGCGTATTTCGGCAGGCATATTTATGCGAATGTCTTCAAGCAGTTCACGCACCCTGTCTACATCTACCATGCGCTTGCCGCCTGAAAAAGGCACACCGGCAGATTCCTCCAATGTTTCGTCTATCATGTCGAGCAATTCGTCAATTTTCATAATTATCACCATATCCTTTACATATTAACAAGGCTGTACATTTTTAAGTTTGCGAAGTTATACGCTTACAAACTTCTTCATAAATTGCCTCCGGTATAAATTCTTTTACGTCCCCGCCGAACATGGCCACTTGCTTTGCCATGCTTGACGATAAGTACATATAATTTACGTCTGTAATCATAAACATCGTTTCCAAGTTAGGGTTAAGCTTTTTATTAGTAAGCGACTGCTGAAATTCAAACTCAAAATCTGTAACAGCGCGCAAACCTTTTATAAGTGTAACTGCGTTTTTTTCTTTTGCATATTGTGCAAGCAGCCCTGTGTAAGAGTCAACCTCAACATTTTCCATATGCGCTGTAACACGTTTTATTTGGTCTGTGCGCTCTAACTCGGTAAACATAGGCTTCTTATTAGGGTTGACAAGAACAAGGATTATAATTTTATCGAACAATTTGCTTGCGCGTTCAATAATATTTAAATGGCCGTTTGTAATAGGGTCAAAACTGCCCGGGCAAATTGCAATACGCATAGTGTCACTCCTTACTTTTGATATTTAAAAATTGTTGTACCACCGTACTTATATTGTTTTTTAAGTGTTAAGCTTCCGTATTGTTGTAGCAGGGCTGTGCCTGTTTTAGCTTCTGCCAAAACGGTGCCGCCGTTGTTTAGTATGCTGTCTATAAGCGGTAAAACATTGCTTAACAGTGTGCTTGCATATGGTGGGTCAAGAAAAATCACATCAAATTTCTCGGCGCATGTTGAAACATAACGCATTGCTTCGGCTTTAATTACAGTTGAGTTATTGCCCAAAGCGGTTTTTTGCAAATTACTGTTAATTACATTTATTGCCGCCGCACTTTCATCACAAAAAACACAATGCTTTGCCCCGCGTGACAAAGATTCTATGCCCATTTGGCCGCTGCCTGCAAATAAATCAAGCACATTAGCGCATTGTAAAATAAACTGAACACTGCTGAACATTGCTTCTTTAACCCTGTCTGTTGTTGGGCGCGTAATGTCTGTGCCCGGCAACGTCTCCAGTTTTATTCCGCGTGCTGTGCCTGAAATAATACGCATTTTAGCCTCTTTTCACGTTTGTTTTTTAAAGTTTAGCATTACTTCTTTATCTTGTCCCAATAATTTTTTGCCGCTTGCTCTGCCTTGTTTTCGCCGTATTCATAATACGTTTTGCCGGCTAAAATGTCCGGCAAGTATTGCTGTTTTACCCAGTGGTTCTCAAATGCGTGTGGGTATTTATAATGTTGTCCTTTAACTTTTGCGTCGGCGCCGTCAAAGTGCGTGTTTTGCAATGCGCGCGGCACAGGGCCTGTGTTGCCCATTTTGATGTCTTGCGTTGCGGCGTCCAGCGCTGTGTAGGCAGAATTGCTTTTTGGCGAAGTGGCAAGCAAAATTGCGGCCTGTGCCAGCGGAATTCTCGCCTCCGGCATGCCAAGCTGAAATGCACTGTCCACACATGCCTTAACTATTGTAATTGCCATTGGATATGCAAGGCCTATGTCTTCGGCGGCAATAACAAGCAGGCGCCTACATGCAGACGGCATGTCGCCGCCCTCTAATATTTTAGCAAGGTAATGCACTGCGGCGTCGGGGTCAGAGCCGCGAATGCTTTTTTGCAGTGCAGAAATGCTGTCGTAATGTGCGTCGTCACTTTTGTCGTAATTTATAGATGACTTTTGCGTTACTTGCAAAACCATGTCTTTTGTTATAACGTTAGTTTTACTGCCAAAAAGTGCAGACGTGACAAATTCAAGCGCGCCCAATGCCTTGCGCATGTCGCCACCGCTTGATGACGCCAGTAAATTTAAAGCATCGTCTTCAATTGTAACTGTAATGTCTTTGTCGGTGGCTTTTATTTCGGCTGTGGCACTGTCTTTTTCAGCGTTCAAATCACCCTGCCTATAATTAAGCTTACATATGGCGTTTTTAATGCCTGCTATTATGTCGTCTTTTTGAAGTGCTTTGAACTCGAACACCGTGCACCTGCTTAAAAGAGCACTGTAAATATAAAAATGAGGGTTCTCGGTTGTAGACGCAATAAGTGTAATGCTGCCGTTCTCAATACTCTCAAGCAAACTTTGCTGTTGCTTTTTGTTAAGGTATTGTATCTCGTCTAAATAAAGTATAACACCGTTTCTGCCTGCAAATGTGTCAATTTCGCTTATAACTGCCTTTATGTCTGCGGTGCCGGCGTTTGTGCCATTAAGTTTGTGCAAGCTCATGTTGCTGTTTTCGGCAATAATGCGCGCCACCGTTGTTTTGCCAACGCCGCTTGGCCCGTAAAATATCATGTTGGGTATGCGCCCGCTCTCAATAACGCGCCTGAAAACTTTGCCCTCGCCAAGTATATGCTGTTGGCCGCACACGTCTTTTAGTTCCTTTGGGCGCAAAACATCGGCAAGAGGCCGTTTGTTTTGCACTTTAATTGTGTCGTGTGTGGTCATGTGCTTTACCCCGTTCTGCAATGGCGCCATTTTAAAAAGTGCCAATTAGCAATAATTGTATGCGTTATTCACTTACATAGGGCACATGCGCCCATTCGTCGTGCTTTTGTTTAGCATAGCCGTTATTAAAAAAACAGTCAATAGCGTATACAAGGCTTCTGTCCCAAAAGCTCCATGTGTGAATGCCTGTCCACTGCATATGCTTATAACTTGCAAGCCCAAGCGTTTTTGCGTGGTTATAAAAAGAGTCGTTCTGCGGCTTTATATAATATTTTTCAATGTCTTCATAGCCGCAAGTTGTAAGCACTTTCGGCTGTTGTTTTTTATCCATTGCGGCAATTTTATTTAAGAGCTCAAACAAACTGCTCTCTTTTGGCATGCTGCCGTCTTTTGTGCCGAAAAGCATTTTGTAAGGCGCTTTTAAGTCTTGCGGCATTTTGTCTATAATAAGCTGCATGTCAAGTGCGCCTGAAAACGAAGCGCAGCCGCCGTAAATTTCAGGGCAAGACATGCCTAAATAAAGTGCACCGTAACCGCCCATCGAAAGGCCTGCAATAAAATTGCGCTCACGCTCTTTCGGGAATTTGAACATTCGTGACAGTAGCATGGGCATTTCTTTTGTAACAAAAGTTTTGTAGGCACCCATGGCGCAGTCTTGATAAAAAAAGTTACCGCAAGAAGGGCTGATTAATATAAGAGAGTTATCGGCGGCATAGCGTGCGGCGGCCGTCATTGTGAACCAATCGGCACTGCTGCCCTTATAGCCGTGTAGCAGTGTAAGCGTGCCCTTTGGCTCAAACCCTACTTCGGCAGGCAAGTCGCACGGGAAGTAAACATGTGTGTTAATGCATGTGTTTAAAAGCTCGCTGCTTAATTTCAACTCAACAATAGCCATAACAAACCTCTTTTAATAATAGTAATTAACACTATTATATTACAAACACAGCATATTTTGCAACGTTAAAAGGTTATTATTTAAAGTTTTTTCATAAAAACACACTTAATGGGCAAAATAACTGTTAAGACTATGTAATAAAAAGGAGAAAATTTGAAATGGACAAACAAACTGTTAATCTGCTGAACGAAATATCGAAAAACGCCGAGATGGGAAAAAACACAACACGCCAACTTATAAACATAACAAAAGATAAGTCTATGTTACACCATTTGCAAAAACAACTTTTTACGTACGAAGATTTGTCACGCAAGGCACACGCAATGTTGGCCGTTGAGGGCGCACACGCAAAAGAGCAAAGCCCCATGGCAAAAATGGGCGCAAAAATGGGCATAGCGATGAAGACGTTAACAGACGATTCGCCAAAGAAAATGGCAGAAATGCTAATTGAGGGCAGTACGATGGGAATTAGGGACATGCAAAAAGCGCTTGAACGTGTAGATATGAGCGACACAAGCAATGGTGCCGTTGCACTGGCGCAAAGGCTGCAAGACGCCGAGGCCGCTTACAGGGAAGAGTTATCTGCATTTTTGTAATTGACTGTGGCGTCAAAACAGCCGTGAAAAAAAACACAATGTGGTCAATAAAGTGCACATTGTGTTTTTTATTAACATATTTTGGCGGTTGTGCTGTGATGTACTATCTAAAAAAAATTTTTTATGTTTTATGAAATGTAATATAAATGAGCACGGAGCAATGCCGTGCTATAAGACCGCCTACTGTCAAAAAACAATTCTTATTACTTTCCCTTGTCAAGATACATGCAAAGAACTGTAATATCATCGGGGTGCTTTGCCCGTGCACCTGCGTCTTGTGCTATGCGCTGTGCCAATGTTTTCGGCGGCACATTTCCGGCCGCTGCAAGTATGGCGCAAATTCTATCTTTGCCGCTTTCCAGTGCGCCGTCGCTAATAAGCACAACTGTGTCGCCTTGTTCCAGTTGCATGGTGCTTGCCCTGCCCGTTACATTGCCCAGTATGCCTATGGGCAAGCTATCGCCCTCTAAAACTGTAACAACGCCGTGCCGCACCAAAAACGACGCAACTGCGCCTGCCTTAAACAACTGTGCTTTTCCTGTGTACAAGTTTACGGTAATTGCATCAAGCGTGGCGCCGCTGTCGCAATCGCCCTTTAATGACAGCGCAACGTTAACAAGGCGTGCGGCTTCGCTTGCGGCAAAGCCTGCCATCATAAGTTTCTCGCTAAGCGTTGCCGCAAGGTTACCATCAATTGCCGCATTGCGGCCTGTGCCCATTCCGTCGCACAAAATGGCGTGCGCACAGCCCCTTAAATCTGAAAACGTCTTGCATGCATCTGCCGAGACGTTTTCTTTTGCGGCAAGCGAGCAAATGCCGAATTCAGGCACGAACAGTGTTTTTTGCACAAATGTTAAACGTGTTGCGGCATAAACGTTTTCACACCGAACAGGTGCAAATTTGCACCTGCAAATTACCGAGACCTCGCCTGTTATCATAGAAAGCTCTTCTTGTGTAAAAGTCATGCGCACAAGCATTACGAAAGCGTTTAAGCAACCGTAACTGTCTGTTGAAACACTTACCTCAATCGTCTCTGCACCAAGCTCTGCAAAAAGCCGCTCAAGGCGTTTTTCTTTGCGCTTGTCGGGCATTTCCTCCCTGTAAACTTGGCCTGCAAGCCCTGATATAGCAACGGCCATTGCGTTGTATTGCTCTGTAAGTGCGGCGCGCATTGTTTTGCTTGCAAGGCTTTGTGTTCGCTGTTGTACGCTTGTTCTGTAAACAGTGCTAAGCCCTGACGTAAGCCTTTTTGGCAACTTGCATGTGCTTGAAAGAGGCTCAGGCAAGTCTTGCGGCGTTACATAGCCGCGGCTTTGTAACACGTACTGCATGTTGTTAAATGCGTCGTATACATTTGTGCCACCCGTGCCCCAACACGTGTCGCACTTTTCACAATTTTTGCAAACGGCATTTGTAACTGTGTCGCACACGTCGCCGTAAGTTTTTATTTGCCCGGGCAAACGCTGGCATACAGCGTTTAGCGTTGTGCCAACACCGGCCAATGCGTTGCTTACCATACTTAGACGCCCGGATAAAGTTGCTATTGTTGCGCGGCCAAGCGGTGCGGCACTGCCCAAGTTGACTTTTGCAAAAACTTTGGCAGGCAATATCATAATAATAACACATGCGAAAAAAAGCTCTGCCACAAAAAGAAGACCTGTTTGAATATCAGGTGCCGCAGGCACGCCAATAAAGCCTGTAAGTAAAAAAATAAGGGACGTTAAAGCTTTGCTTTCGTGTACAAAATAGCCTGCAATTAGCCCGCTGGCACTTATAGCAAAACCCACGTATAAAAGCGACGGGTTAACTGCAAAAAGTGCAATGCTGACACCAACGCCCACAAGCGCGCCGCTGTATTCTCTTCCCGACATGCAGGAAAAAAGCACAAAAACGGCGCCAAATATGTTAATAAGGCTTATTCCGTATAAACTGTACGGGCTTACAACTATAAGTGCAGAAATAAGCACAAAAAGAACTGCGGCACGACTTTCGCCCGAAAGGCGGTTTATTTGTGACCATGGTGCTTTTAACCCGCTTTTTAAAAGTGTGCTTGCACCAAATATAATAAGGCTTTGCGAGAAAAAGAATATAATTTCTGCGGCACTTTGGCCACTTAGCACAGACATTGTAATTGCAACGGCAAAGTAGCTTATGCTTGCGGCAAATGAAAAAACAGGAAGCCTGTGATTTGCCTTGCGCAAAAAAGGAAAAAAAGTTTTGAACACGCCAAGCACAATAACTGTAACAAGGTAAGGTGCGGCTGTATCCATTGGAAGTGAAAGTGCATATCCAACGGCGGCGCCTGCAAAGGCCATGAATGAATACGGCGACGGTATTGCGGCCGCAAAGCTAAGTGCAAGTGGGCGCATGTTTCCGAATACAGGCGCAAATGCCGCCAGTAAACTTATGCCTGCACAGCAAAGTTGCAATAAAAATGGTTTAATAGTCGAGAGCGCCTTTTTGATTTCGGGCACGGTGTTTAACTGACGAACAATAGCGGACATAATTTCAATCTCCATTCTGCCGCTATGTAATTTTTTGGTATTATGCAATATTTTGCGGCATACAATTATTATAAAATGGTGAGTTTTGACTTTTTTGTCGTGTTTTGCTGCGTTTTATTAATGTTTTTATTTTTTTTAGCGATATTTTGGCGGTTTTTTTATTGCTATGTATTCTATTGTTAAAAACCCGGCAAATGCATATAAAAACAAAAAACAGCGCAGAAGTTGAAAAATTGTAATATTGCTTGATATTTTGTTATTTATTTGTCAATTAATATGTGCTTTGCACAAAAAAACAGTGCGTTTGTTGTCTAAACAGCCGAAAATTTTTTTCAATTTTATTCAAACAGCCCGAATTTTGGAATATTTGACGTAAATTTGTAATATATTTGTACATAGAAAAATAATAAAAGCTTGTAAATAGTGGTAAAACATTGTATCATAATATATATTATAATTTAAACCTACTGAACAACTTGTTTTTTAGCGCAGTGTGCTAAAAAAGTTAAAGTTATAGTTGTTCGTTATTATGATTAATGTTAAATGTTTTACTAAAATTTTTACAAAAAATTTCGGGTTCTTAGGGCAGGGGGCAGGGCCCTGAGCTGTTTTCCCCCGACAGCCTTTACTTTAAAACTTTGCGCTGAGACAAGGTGGAAACAATTTTTGCAGTTTTGTAAGCCGGTTTTGGTTTGTTTTGCAAGCATTAAATAAGTTTCGGAGGTACCCAATGAAACGGTTGAGCAACAGTGCACATTCTGATATTGATTTACCTGTGTATTTATTCAAAAAGGGCGAAAATTTTGAGAGTTATAAATTTCTGGGCGCACACATGCTTAAACATAACGGCAAAAAAGGCGTTATGTTTCGCGTTTTTGCGCCTAATGCGCTTGCGGTGTCTGTTGTGGGGTCGTTTAACAGCTGGTTTCAGGGTGCGCACGAGATGACAAATGTTAAAGACAGCGGCATTTTTGAGTGCTTTGTTGAGGACCTAGAGCAATACGAGGCGTATAAATACTGCATTGTTACAAAGGACGACACGCTTATTTATAAGTCAGACCCTTATGCGTTTCACACAGAGACGCGCCCTTCAAATGCAAGTAAAGTTTACGACATAGCCGGCTATAAGTGGAACGATGACGAGTGGCAAAAAAACAAGAGTAAAAACATAACACTGGATAGGCCTATAAATATATATGAATTGCACCTTGGTAGCTGGCGCACGCACGAAAATTCGGAGCCGTTTAGCTACCGACTTCTTGCAGACGAGATAATTGCCTATGTTAAAGACATGGGCTATACGCATATTGAGCTGATGCCCGTTACAGAGTACCCATTTGATGGAAGCTGGGGTTACCAGGTAACAGGTTATTTTGCGCCAACAAGCAGGTATGGCACACCGAAAGACTTTATGTACTTTGTAGACATGTGCCACAGCGCAGGCATAGGCGTAATTGTAGACTGGGTGCCGGCGCACTTTCCTAAAGACGAGTTTGGGCTGTATAAGTTTGACGGCACAGATTGTTATGAGGATAAAAACCCATATAAAAGCGAGCATAAAGAATGGGGCACGATGGTTTTTGACTATGCTAAAAACGAGGTGCAATGCTTTTTAATATCGTCGGCCATTTTTTGGCTTAGAGAGTACCATATAGACGGCCTGCGTGTGGACGCTGTTGCAAGTATGCTTTACCTTGATTACAACAGAAAGCACGGCGAATGGCAGCAAAATAAATACGGCGACAACAAGAACCTAGAGGCGATTGAGTTTTTGCAAAAGCTTAACACGCAAGTTTTTAAATATCAGCCCGGAACACTTATGATTGCAGAGGAGAGCACGGCGTTCCCGCTTGTTACATACCCTGTAAGCGATGGCGGGCTTGGCTTTAATTTAAAGTGGAACATGGGCTGGATGAACGACATGCTCAGCTACATGAGCACAGACCCACTTTTTCGCAGTGGAAACCACAGGAAAGTTACGTTTAGCTTTGTATATGCTTTCAGCGAAAATTTCATGTTGCCAATTAGCCACGATGAAGTAGTGCACGGCAAGTGCAGCCTTATTAATAAAATGCCCGGCGAGTATGAAGCGAAGTTTGCGGGCTTGCGTTTGTTTTACGCCTATATGGCGGCGCACCCGGGTAAAAAACTTCTGTTCATGGGGCAAGAGTTTGCACAGTTTAACGAGTGGACGCAGGCAAAGCAGCTTGATTGGGGCCTGCTTGAGTTTGACAGCCACAAAAACATGCAGCACTGTGTGCGCAGCTTGAACAAACTGTATTTGCAAACGCCTGCGCTGTGGGAAAATGATTTTTCATGGGACGGCTTTGAGTGGATAATTGCAGACGACGACATGCAAAGCGTTATTGCCTTTATACGAAAAGACAAGAAGGGCAATGAAATAATTATTGTTTGTAATTTCACACCTACACAGCACCCGGACTATAAAATTGGGGTAAAGCGTGCAGGTGTGTATAAAGAAATATTCAACACAGACAGAATGGAATTCGGCGGTGCATACCAAGCAGAGGGTGAAGCCGCCACAAGGGCTAAAAAAGTGCCAATGCATGGGCAAGAATATTCAATTTCGCTGAATATTGCACCGTTAAGTGCCATATACATAAAAGCACCGGCACAAAAAAAGCCCGGTGCAAAAAGCAGCAAAGCGTCGGGAACGGCGGCGAAAAAACAGACGCAAACAGCGAAAAAACAGAGCACAAAGACACCGCCAAACAAAAACGCAATAAAGTAAACAGTGCACTGGAATAAAGCAGCGAAAGTAAACAAAACCTCCATTGCCGTTTTTGGGGTTTTGTTAAAATATATTAAAAGCGCAAAGCGGCAGAAGGAGACGTAAATGAAACAAGAATGTATAGCAATGCTTCTTGCGGGAGGACAAGGTACGCGATTGTATGCGCTGACAAACAAACTTGCAAAACCGGCGGTTCCCTTTGGTGGTAAGTACAGAATAATTGACTTTCCACTTTCAAACTGTGTTAACTCCGGTATTGATACGGTTGGAATTTTAACGCAGTATCAACCTTTGCTTCTTAACGAGTACATAGGGAACGGCCAGCCGTGGGACTTAGACCGCCTGCATGGCGGTGTGCATGTTTTGCCGCCATACCAAAAAGCAACGGGAAGCGACTGGTACAAAGGCACTGCAAACGCAATTTACCAAAATATTGATTTCATTGAACGATATGAACCCGAGCACGTGCTTATTTTGTCGGGCGACCATATATATAAAATGGATTACAGCAAAATGCTTGAGCATCACAAGCAAAAAGACGCCGACTGCACAATTGCCGTTATTGACGTTTCAATAGAAGAGGCAACACGCTTTGGAATTATGACGGCAGACGAAGACGGAACAGTTACTAAATTTGAAGAAAAGCCGAAGGCGCCGAAGTCAACACTTGCGTCGATGGGTATTTATATATTTAAGTGGGACAAGTTGCGCAAATACCTTACAGCAGATGAAGACGATAAAACATCTTCGAACGATTTCGGTAAAAATATTATTCCAAACATGCTTAACTCTAACCAAAAACTTGTAGCATGGGCGTTTGATGGCTACTGGAAAGACGTTGGAACAATTGACAGCCTGTGGGAAGCAAATATGGACTTGCTTAACCCAAACGTGCCGCTTGACGTGTGGGACCCGGAGTTCAAAATTTATTCGCGAACGGCAGGCAGGCCGCCGCATTATATTTCTGAAAATGCGGCTGTTGACAACAGCATGATTACAGAGGGCTGTATTGTAGAGGGTAAAGTGTGCAACAGCATAGTTTTTGCCGGCGTAAAAGTTGGCGCAAACACCATTATAGAAAGCAGTATTTTAATGCCGGGTACAGTTATTGAGGACGGTGCGGTTGTTGAATATTCTATTATTGCAGAGAATGCAGTTGTAAAACAAAACGCACACGTAGGCAACCGCCCTGAGAAAGTTGAAGACATTACCAAATGGGGCGTTGCGGTTGTTGGGCCGGACGTAACAATTGGCAAAAACGCAAGCGTAGCGCCAAAGGCAATGGTTGAAAATAATGTAGGGGATGGTGAAGTACAATGCTAAATGTTAATGCTAATTCCATTGGTATAATTTTTGCAAATACTTACGATTCACTTGTGCCGGACCTTGTGCAAAAACGCACAATGGCAAGTGTGCCTTTTGGTGGCAGGTATAGAATGATCGACTTCAGCCTTTCGGGCATGGTTAATGCAGGCATTGAAAATGTTGCCGTGCTTGTGAAAAGCAACTACTTTTCGCTTATGGACCACCTTGGCAATGGCCGCGAGTGGGACCTTGCACGCAAAAGAGGCGGACTTACAATTATACCACCGTTTTCACGCTTTACAAGTAAGGTTTACCATGGCAGAATAGAGGCGATTTCTGACATTTTAGGCTACCTTGAGTCTCAAAAAGAGAAGTATGTTATTATTAGCGACTGCAACATGGCGTGCAGTATTGACTATGCACATTTAATTAAAACACATACAAAAACAAATGCCGATGTTACAATTGTTTATGAAAAAACAGAAATACCTGAAAATTTAAAACAGGCAAACCAAACGTTTAAAATTAACAGCGATGGACGAATTACGGAAATTCGCTTCAACGACTATAAAAGCGGCGAGCAAAATGTGTCGATGAACGTGATTATTATGGGCAGGGAAGAGCTTATAATGATGGTGCGCAACGCAATGGTGCGCAACTTGAAGTCTTTCGAGAGAGACTTAATTGCGCCGGCATTGTCGCTTTTAAAAGTGCAGGGCTATGAGTACAATGGCTACTGCGCAAGAATACACAATATGCAAAGCTACTTCGAAGAGAACATGAAGCTTATTAACCCGGAAAACATAAGCAAGCTATTCCCCGAAGAGCGCCCTGTTTATACGAAAGTTCGCGATGAGGCACCTGTGCGCTTTCCAATTGACTCGAAAGCGAAAAATTGCGTTATTGCCGACGGTTGCTTAATAGAGGGAACAGTAGAGAATTGTGTTTTATTTAGGGGCGTGACAATAAGCAAGGGCGCCGTTGTTAAAAACTGTGTATTAATGCAGGGCACACAAGTGGCGAAAGACGTAGAGCTAAGTTACGTGGTAACAGACAAAAACGTTAGCATTACTGAGGGCAAAAAACTGTGTGGCGACGAAAATTTCCCGGTATTTGTGGAAAAGAATAAGATTGTTTAATTTGCCCTTTAAAGTGCCTGTGAAAACCATACTACACACAGCACATATATAATTAATAGCCGTGCAAGGCGGCAGAACGGAGAAAACAGATGAACGTATTATTTTGCGCAAGCGAAGCGACACCATTTTTTGCTTCAGGCGGGTTAGGTGATGTTGCAGGCAGTTTGCCGCGTGCAATTAAAAACAGAAAAGTAGCATGCAGGTGTGTGCTGCCACTTTACAGCGACATAAAGCCCGAGTATAAAGAAAAGCTTAAATATTTGTGTAATTTCACAGTGCCTGTCGGCTGGCGAAACCAGTATTGCGGTGTTTTTTCGCTTAACCAAGACGGTGTTGTTTATTACTTCCTAGACAACGAGTATTACTTTAACCGCAAAGGGCTTTACGGCTTTTACGATGACGCCGAGAGGTTTGCGTTTTTCTCAAGGGCAATTGCCGAGATGTTGTTTCACATTGACTTTAAGCCCGACATTATACACACCAACGACTGGCAAACAGCGCTTGTGGGCGTTTACATTAACTTGTTTTACCGCCACTTGCAAGAGTTTGCAAGTATAAAAACAATATTCACAATTCACAATATACAATATCAAGGCCACTATGGCACAGAACTGCTTGAGGAAATACTTTCGGTTGGCAAAAGCGATGCTCATATACTGGAGTATGACGAGGACATAAATTTTGTAAAAGGCGCAATAGAAACGTGCGACAAAGTAACGACTGTGTCGCCCGAGTATGCAAAAGAGATATTGGACCCATGGTTTGCGCACGGGCTGGACAGTATTTTGCGTGAAAAACAGTACAAGCTGTGCGGCATAATTAACGGCATTGACACAAAAAGCTATGACCCGGAGACAGACACGAACATTGCCAAAAATTACAATGCTAAGGCGTTTAAAACAGGAAAAGCGGCATGCAAAAAAGAACTGCGCAAAATGTTTAATTTAGACAGTGGCGCAGCGCCGATTATTGCAATGGTAACGCGCCTTGTTGACCATAAAGGCATTGACCTTGTTCGCAGCGTGGCGCACGACATTATAAACAGTGGCATGCAGCTTGTAATTTTAGGCACGGGCGATAAAGCATATGAAGACTTTTTTCTAGAGCTTCAAAGCACTTACCCCGGCAAAGTGGGTGTTCAAATAGCATTTATACCTGCAGTTGCACGTAAATTTTACGCAGGTGCAGACATGTTCTTAATGCCGTCGAAATCTGAGCCGTGCGGGCTGTCTCAAATGGTTGCACTGCGCTATGGCACTGTGCCAATTGTGCGTGAGACAGGCGGCCTGAAAGACACAGTAACAGACTGCGGAAGCCTTCTGGGTAACGGCTTTACGTTTAAAAGTTACAACGCACACGACATGTTAAGTGCGTGCCTGCGTGCGGGCGAGCTTTACAAAGACACAGCAAATTGGCAAAACCTTGTAAAGCACGCATTACAGTGCGATTATAGCTGGGGTGCCAGCGCAAAAACGTATGTAGAAATGTATAAAGAGACGATGCAACTTTGGTAGTATAGTTATTAACCGTTTGCCTTAAAAAGCAAACGGTTAATTTTTTGTGAAATTATAATATTTAAATTTGCAAAATACGCCAAAATACTTTATAATAATATCGGTTATTGCCATTTTTATAGTGCACACAAAATAATAAAAGGATAATATATATTGAAAAAAGAAGAATTAAAGCAAACAGAGATTTTTTGCAGAGAAATTGCGCGTAAAGCGGGCGAAGCAATTATGGAAGTATACAATGACGCCACACTTTTTAATAATGTTGAGTTTAAAAGCGACGCTTCACCTTTAACGCTTGCAGATAAGGCCGCAAATAAAATTATAGTTTCGGCGCTTAAAGAAAAGTACCCGGGCCATGCCGTTTTAAGCGAAGAGGAGAAAGACGACTTAAAGCGCCTTGAAAATAAACTTTGCTTTGTTGTAGACCCCCTTGATGGCACGAAAGAATTTATAAAGCGCAATGGGCAGTTTACTGTTAACATTGCACTTGCAGAAAACAACAAAAGCGTTATGGGCGTTATATATGTGCCTGCAACAAAAGAGCTTTTTTATGCCAGTAAAGGCTACGGCAGTTTTTTTGAAGCAGAGGGCGAAAGTGCAGTGAGAATTCTTGCGACTGATGAAACTGATTTGAAAAAGGTGCGCCTTGTTATGAGTAGTTCGCACTCAGGCGCACAAGCAGACGCGCTTATTGAAAAGTATAATTTTAAGAATTTTGTAAAAATGGGCAGTTCTTTAAAAGGTTGCTTAATTGCAAAAGGCGAGGCCGAAATATACTATCGCCACGGCCCAACAATGGAGTGGGACACAGCCGCAATGCAGTGCATAGCCGAAGAAGCCGGCGCAATTTTTTTGCAAATGGACGGTAGTGAAATGACTTATAACAGAGAGAATTCACTTAACGATAAGGGCTTTTTTATTGTTAACAGGCGCGAAAATATTTTACAAGACATGAGGTGAGAACATGAAAACACATCTGGATAGGTTAGAGGCAGAGGCAATTTACATAATGCGTGAAGTTGTGGCAGAGTGTGAGAAGCCTGTTATGCTGTATTCCATAGGAAAAGACAGCTCTGTTATGTTGCACCTTGCGCTTAAGGCGTTTTACCCGGGCAAGTTGCCGTTTCCGCTTTTGCATGTAGACACAACGTGGAAATTTGCCGAGATGATTGAGTTTCGTGACAGGGTTGCAAAAGAGAACGAGCTAGAGCTTATTGTGCACAAAAATGAAGAGGGTATAAAGCAGGGCATAAACCCTTTTGAGCACGGAAGCTCATACACAGATATAATGAAGACGCAGGCGCTGAAGCAGGCGCTTGACACACATGGCTTTACCGCTGCTTTTGGCGGCGGAAGGCGCGACGAAGAGATGTCGCGTGCAAAAGAGAGGGTTTTCTCGTTTCGCAATGAGAACCATGCGTGGAACCCGAAAAAGCAGAGGCCTGAGCTGTGGAACTTGTACAACACAGCGCTTAAGAAAAAAGAAAGCATGAGGGTTTTTCCGCTTTCGAACTGGACAGAATTTGACATTTGGCATTATATTTTGCGCGAGAACATTGAAATTGTGCCGTTATACTTTGCAAAGCAGCGCCCTGTTATTGAGCGCGAGGGAAACATTATTATGGTAGACGATGAGCGCTTAAAGATTTTGCCGGGCGAAAAAGTTGAAAACTTGAGCGTGCGCTTCAGGACACTTGGCTGTTACCCACTAACGGGCGCTGTTCTGTCAAAGGCTGTAACACTTGAAGAAGTTATTGCAGAAACAAGGGGCGCTGCAAGCTCAGAACGCACGAGCAGGGTTATTGACCAAGAAGCGCGCGGTAGCATGGAGCGAAGAAAAAAAGAGGGCTATTTTTAAATGAAAGAACTACTTAAATTTATTACATGCGGCAGTGTTGATGACGGAAAATCTACACTTATTGGTAACATGCTTTACAATGCGAAGCTGATTTTTGCCGACGTAGAAAACACGCTGATTTTAGACAGTAAAGTTGCGGGCGGGGATAGCAAAATAGATTATTCACTGCTTTTAGACGGCTTAATGGCAGAGCGTGAGCAGGGCATTACAATTGATGTTGCATACCGATATTTTAACACGGAAAAGCGAAGCTTTATAGTTGCAGACACGCCCGGACATGAGGAATACACACAAAACATGGCAGTTGGCGCAAGTTTTGCAGACCTTGCGGTAATTCTTGTTGATGCGCACAGCGGTGTGTTGGCGCAAACGCGAAGGCACGTGAGAATTTGTGCCCTTATGGGAATAAGGCATTTTGTTTTTGCAATTAATAAAATGGACACAGTACATTACGACGTAACGCCTTTTAACAAAAATGTGCAAATTTTAAAAGAGATAATGGCAAATGTTGCACACGACAGCTTGCATTTTATACCTGTAAGCGCCACAAAAGGCGATAATGTGACGACGAATTCCGAAAACATGCAATGGTATGGTGGTGCATGTCTTTTAGAATACCTTGAAAATGTTGACGTTTTTAAAGAAATAAAGTGCGACGATTTTCTTATGCCGGTGCAAAGGGTTTGTAGGCCTAATAAAGATTTTAGGGGCTTTCAAGGCGAAGTGGTGCAGGGTGCTTTGGAAATAGGGCAAGAGATAACCGTGCTTCCGACACAAAAAAAAGCAACTGTAAAACAGCTGTTTTTTGCAGATAAAAGCGTTAGTAAAATTGAGAGCGGAGAGCCTGTTACAATTACTTTTAACGAGGAAGTAGAGTGCGCGCGTGGGTCTGTTATAGTGGCGGGAAAACAGCCTAAAGTTAGCAGGCTTATACACTGCGATGTGCTTTGGATGGACGATGAAGAGCTTGTTGTGGGCCGCAATTATATGATAAAAATTGCAACGCGTTTAATACCTGCAACTGTTTTTAAAATACATTATTGTGTTGATGTGAACACAGGCGAGCACATACTTCGTGAGAACGCGCAAAAAAACGATATAATTAACTGTGACATTTCACTTAGCGAAAAAATTGTGCTGGATGCATTTGAGCAGACAGGAGGGCTAGGGCGTTTTATTTTAGTAAACCGCGTTACAAATATGACAGCTGCTTGCGGAATAATTAAGCACACACTTCACCGCTCGGACAATTTAACGTGGCAAACGCTAGATGTTTCAAGAGACTTGCGTGCGGCACAAAAAAGCCAAACACCGAAGACATTTTGGTTTACAGGCCTTTCCGGCTCGGGCAAAAGCACAATAGCAAATGCGTTTGAGCAAACACTTGTTGCAATGGGCAAGCACACCATGATTTTGGACGGTGACAACGTGAGAATGGGGCTGAATAATGACCTTGGTTTCTCAGAGCAAGACCGTGTTGAGAACATACGCCGCATAGCCGAAACGGCAAAGCTTATGAACGATGCAGGGCTTATTGTACTTGTAAGTGTTATTTCGCCGTTTGCAATAGAGCGCCAAAATGCGCGCAGTATTATAGGCAGCGCCTTTACAGAGATATATGTTAATACGCCGCTTGAAGAATGTGAACGCAGAGACGTGAAAGGGCTTTATAAGAAAGCGCGGCGTGGTGAAATATCGAATTTCACGGGGATAACATCTGCATACGAAGTGCCGACAGCAGCAGAATTTACTGTTAACACACAACAGCAAACTATAAACGAAATAGTTAAAATTTTGCTGAAAAGTGTAAATTAGGCAACTGTGCTTTAGACGAAAGGTTTTGAAAATGGATGAGTTAATAGTTTTGGGCACAGGCAATGCGCTTGCAACAAAATTTTACAATACGTGTTTTGCGCTGAACTTTGAGGGCAACTATGTTTTAGTTGACGCAGGCGGCGGAAATGGAATTTTAACACAGCTTGAAAAAGCAAAAATAGATGTAAAAAACATACGCCACTTAATAATAACACATGAACATTGCGACCATTTGCTTGGTGTAGTTTGGGTGTACCGCAAAATTGCCACCATGATAAAGAATAATAAATATAGTGGGAATTTTAACATTTGGTGCCACGAAAAACTTTGCGACGCTGTTAAAATATTGCTAGAGCTTACACTTGAGAATAAATTTACTGCGCTTATAGGAAACAGCATATTTATAAACAAAGTAACAGACGGACAAACGCAAGAAATTTTAGGAAATGAATTCACATTTTTTGATATACACTCAACAAAGGCTGTTCAATTTGCTTTTACTTTTATGCCAAAAAGCGGCAAAAAAACAACATGCCTTGGCGATGAGCCGTATAACGAGAAGTGTGAAAAATATGTACGTGGCACACACACACTTTTGAGCGAGGCTTTTTGCCTTTATGAACAGCGCGACAAATTTAAGCCTTATGAAAAGCACCACGCAACAGTAAAAGAAGCATGCGAGCTTGCACAATTGCTTAATGTGAAAAGGCTTGTTTTGTGGCATACAGAAGATGAAAACTATGCGAACAGGCGTGAACTTTACACAGCAGAAGGCAAAATGTATTACAGCGGCGAGCTTTGTGTGCCACAAGATTTAGACGTAATGACAATATAAACCAGGCAGTGACTGCGCGGTGAAACACCTGTGCAGGCGATGCCGAATGAAAAGCAAAAAACATTGCATATGCATTAAATGCTGCGCGTTAAAGTAATGGCATATGAAAGCAAAATATATAACATTGGCACTTGAACTTTTGTAATAAAATTGTTAAAATATAAAAGGAATTAAATTCTGCAATGCGCGGCGCACATTTTATGTTGCCGCACTAGCAAAAGAATGGAGTAAATAATGAGTATATTAGTTGAGACATCTGCACGTCACGTTCACTTGAGTGACGAGCACTTAGAGGTGCTTTTTGGCAAAGGGTATAAGTTGACAGAGAAAAAAGCACTTTCACAACCGGGGCAGTACGCATGTGAGGAAAGGGTAACAGTAGTAGGCCCTAAAAAAGAGCTTGCAGGTGTTTCGATTTTGGGCCCTACAAGGGCTGCAACGCAAGTTGAAATAAGCCTTACAGACGCAAGAAGCATTGGCATTAATACACCTGTGCGTGAGAGTGGCGTTCTAGACAATTCACCGGGGTGCACACTTAAAGGCCCGGCCGGCAGCATTGAAATAGCACAGGGCGTTATTGCCGCAAAGCGCCATATACACATAACGCCGGAAGATGCGGCAAATATGGGCGTTAGCGACAAAGAAATTGTTAGCGTAAGCGTTAAATCTGCCGAGCGCAGTGCAGTTTTGGGCGACGTTGTTGTGCGTGTAAGCAAAGACTACGCAACGGCAATGCATATAGACACAGACGAAAGCAACGCAATAGGCGCACCAAACAGTGGCGAAATTGTAAAGTAAAAGTGAGGAATATATAATGAATGACATTGTACAAAAAATTTATGAAATAGGAATTGTGCCTGTAATAGCTATTAACGATGCAGACAAGGCTGTGCCACTTGCAAAGGCACTTGTTGCAGGCGGTTTGCCTGTGGCAGAGGTTACATTCAGAACTGCGGCGGCGGAACAAGCAATAAAAAACATTGTTAAAGAAGTGCCCGAAATGCTTGTAGGTGCAGGCACTGTTTTAACAAAAGACCAAGTAGATAGGGCAAAAAATGCAGGCTGCAAATTTATGGTAAGCCCCGGTTTTAACCCTGAAATTACTAAATACGCGCTTGATAACGGCGTAGCATTTATGCCCGGAACGGCTACACCGGGCGAAATGGAGCAAGCCATGAGCATGGGGCTTGACGTTGTAAAATTTTTCCCTGCAGAGCAAAATGGCGGCGTTGCAAAGCTGAAAGCAGTTGCAGGCCCATACAAAACTTTGCGCTGGATGCCAACAGGTGGCGTTAACGCAAAAAATTTAATGGACTATTTGTCTTTCGACAAAATTGTTGCTTGCGGCGGAACATGGATGGTGCCTGCAAAACTTATAGACGAAGGCAACTGGGAAGAAATTACACGCCTTACAAAAGAAGCAGTTACAAATATGCTTGGTTTTAATATTGTACACATTGGAATTAATACAGAGAATGAAGATGCTGCACTGAAAGCTGCAAAAACATTTGAGGCGCTTTTTGGAATGAACTATGCAGCTGGAAATTCTTCTGTTTTTTGCAGCAACAAAGAAATTGAAATTATGAAGAAGCCGGGCAGGGGCAAGAATGGACACCTTGCAGTTGGCACAAACACTATTGACCGTGCAATTGCACACTTGCAAGCGGCAGGCGTTGAGTTTGAGGAATCATCAAGAACTGTTAAAAACGGAAAAACTGTTGGCATTTATATTAAAGAAGAAATTTGCGGCTTTGCAATTCATCTTTTACAAAAATAATTACTTATTTACAACCGCAAGCAACACCTTGCGGTTGTAATATTATACACAATTTATACACACGGTATAATAAATATTCTTAATAAAGACAGGAGAAGCGTATGCGCCATTATTTAAACCCATATGACCTAACGCCGAGTGAGCTGAGTAATGTTTTAAGCCTTGGGCAAGATATTGCACAAAATACAGATAAGTACAGCAATTTTTGCGCAGGTAAAATTTTGGCAACATTATTTTTCGAGCCAAGCACAAGAACGAGGCTTTCGTTTGAAAGCGCAATGTTGAGAATGGGTGGTAAGGTGCTTGGGTTCAGCAGTGCAGATTCTTCAAGTGCCGCAAAAGGCGAGAGTGTGGCCGACACAATTAGGATGATAGGCGGTTATGCCGACATATGCGCAATTCGCCACCCACTGGAGGGCGCACCGATGAGAGCAGGCATGTTTGCAAGCATACCTGTTATAAACGCCGGTGATGGCGCGCACCAACACCCAACACAAACGCTTACAGATTTAATAACGATATTAGGCAGGAAAAAGCGTTTAGACAACTTAAAAATTGGCTTTTGCGGAGACTTGAAATACGGGCGCACCGTGCACTCTTTAATGGCGGCACTTAGCCGGTATAGCGGCAACACATTTGTGCTTATAAGCCCACAACAACTGCGTGCACCGGTGCGATATATTGAGGCGGCACAAGAGGCAGGCACACCTTGCGTAGAGTGCACAGACCTGGAAGAAAACATTGGGCAACTTGACATACTGTATATGACGCGCATACAAAAAGAACGTTTTGTAGACGTGAAAAAGTACGAACAAGTGAAAGGCAGCTATATTTTAACGGCTGAAAAAATGGAAAAAGCCAAGCCGGACATGGCGGTTTTACACCCATTGCCACGCGTGAATGAAATTGCAATTGACGTTGACAATGATGACCGGGCGGCGTATTTTGAACAGGCACAAAACGGTGTTTATGTAAGAATGGCACTTATACTTGCGCTGCTTGGGCTTGCGCCGTTTGGCAAGCTTGCAAGTAAAAGCGACGAAAAAACGAACAGCGGAATAAATGTAGAAACCGAAAGCAAGGCAAAATGCCAAAACAGGCACTGCATTACAAATGCAGAGGCAGATACAAATGCGGTGTTTGCCAGAGATGATAACGGTGCATACAAATGTATATACTGTGAAAATCCAAGCGAAGCACTAGTTTGAAAACATTCATAATGATAAAAAAACACGTAAAACAAATAAACATTAAAAATGTTGATAGTGTCGACACTGTCTAAAATTGATGTAGTGCCGATATTGCACCCCTTTTACATTGACATAAAAACAAAAAACAACCGACAATTTATAGTTGTCGGTTGTTTTGCGTTTCAAAAAAATATTTCTTTTTGCAATACTACAAATAATAAAAGTTTTACTAAATTTTTTTCAAAAAATTTCGGGTTTTAGGGCAGGGCCCTAAGGTGTTTTCTCCTGCGTAGTTTTAATCAATATCTCAACGTCGAAGCCGTCTTGATTAATGCTTATAACATCGCTTGGTAAGTCTATTTTTGTAAGCTTTGCAAGTGTCTCTTTGCATATAAAATCAAACCAGTCACCTAAATCTGCGCCTTTAATCTCAAGCAAAATAGTGTCTGTAATTCCACAGCCAAGCTGCTTGCGCTTGTCTTGCACGTTGCGTATAATATCACGCACAAGGCCTTCTGTTTTAAGCTCTTGCGTTATTGTTAAATCAAGCGAAACAACAACGTCTTTGCTTCCGGCTACGTGTTGGCCGTCTTGTGCTTGGTATGTTATAAGAAGTATTTCAGGGTCAAATTGCTTTTCGCCGTCATCAAGCACAAGCGTTAAAACGCCGTTTTTAAAAGAATATTTACCCGATTTTACAGCCTTTATTATTTGCGGGATGCTGTCAGGGTAACGTGCCCTAATTTCGTTGAAATTGGGGTTAACTTTCATTTGTGCAATGCTGCTTATGTCATCTGTTACTTCAACATTTTTAATGTTCAGCTCTTCGGCTATAACGTCTTTAAATTCTATAATAACATCGCACATTTTTTGCTCTGACAGGGCAATTTTAACACTGCTTAGAGGTTGCCTGTTTTTAATTTGGTTCTTGTTACGTATTGTCCGTGCAAGGTAAATAACTTCTTGCACAAGCGTAACATTTTGTATCAATTCTTCATTTTTATACATGTCAGGTATTTGCGGCCATGCTTCAAGATGCACAGATAGCCCACCCGTAAGTGTTTTGAAGATTTGCTCTGCCATAATTGGCGCAACAGGTGCCAAAAGTTTTGTTGTTGATACAAGCACATAATATAATGTCTCGTATGCGCTTTGCTTGTCTGCAGTCATGCCCGAGCTCCAGAATCTTTTCCTTGAGCGGCGAATATACCAGTTTGTAAGCCCGTCCATAAGCGAGACAATGTGCTGTACAAATTTGTCTACCTGATATTCGTCCATTGCCTGTGTAATGAAATTTGTTGTCTCTTGTAACTTTGCAAGAATCCAGTTGTCAAGCATGTTGTCAGATTGCGGTTCTTTAACACTTTCTGGCTTAAAACCGTCAATATTTGCATACGAAATGTAGAAATTGCACGAGTTCCAATAAGGTAAAACTATTTGTTGATACGCTTCTTGAATGCCGCTTTCATCGAAGAGTAAATCGCCAATAAGCATTGCGTTAGAGCGATAAAGGTACAGCCTGAACGCATCTGTACCCATTGTGTTCATAAGCTCCATTGGGTCTGTATAATTCTTAGACGATTTTGAAAGCTTCTTTCCGTCTTTGGCTAAAATTGTACCGTGTACAATGCAATTTTTGAACGCGTGCTTGTCAAACAAGGCAACGGAAAGCACATGCAAGTAGTAGAACCAACAGCGAATTTGCCCTGTGTACTCAACAATAAAATCGCTTGGGAAATGAGAGTCGAACCACTCTTTGTTTTCAAACGGGTAGTGCTTTTGCGCAAAAGGAACAGAGCCGCTCTCAAACCAGCAGTCAAGCACCTCGGGTATCCTGCTCATTGTATGTCCGCATTTTGTGCACGTTACTTTAACTTCGTCCATATACTGGCGGTGCAAGTTTGTAAGGCGCACGTTACCGGCCTTTTCAATCTCGTCAATGCTACCAAAAACTTGCCTGTCGCCACAATCTTCGCACTCCCAAATAGGAATTGGCGTGCTCCAATATCTATTGCGCGAAATGTTCCAGTCACGCGCATTCTCAAGCCACTTTCCAAAACGCCCATCTTTTACGGTAGGCGGTATCCAGTTAATTTCTTGGTTCAATTCCATTAAGCGGTCTTTAATTTTTCCAATGTCGAAATACCAAGCATCCATTGCCTTATAGATAAGCGGACGCTTACAGCGCCAGCAGTGTGGGTAGTTGTGTTCTATTGTTCCGTCTGCCACAGCTTTGCCTGCGGCATATAGGAATTTAATAATAGCCGGGTTTTGCTCGATAACATTTTTCTTGTTTTCGGCCGTATAGAAATCAGTAATTTCTTGCGTAAAACAGCCCTTTTCGTCAACAGGGTTTACTTGTGGCAGCTTGTGTGCCTTACACGTCCAATAGTCGTCCTCGCCAAATGCAGGCGCCGTGTGCACTATGCCTACGCCGTCTTCGGCGCCAACGTAATCTGCCGAGACAACGCAGAAAGCACCCTCGCTTTTTTTGTCTTCAAAATAGTTGAAAAGTGGCTCATACGTAATGCCAAGCAAATCCTCGCCCTTGCACTCTTTAACAATTACAGGCTCTGAACCGAATACGTTTTCATAATTTTTAAGTGCGTCTTTGCTGGCGATGTAAATTTGCTCGCCTACTTCAACATATGCATAGTTTAAGTCATTGCCAACTGCAAGGCACATATTACTTGGCAATGTCCATGGCGTTGTTGTCCATGCAAGCATGTAAACAGGCTTTTCATTTACAGTTTGCCCTGTTTTAAATTTGGCAATAAGCCAGCGGTCTTGGCGCATTCTTGTAGAGTCAGACTCGCGCGTGTCTGAAATAGACAGCGAAGTCTCACAGTGCATACAGTATGGCGTTACCCTGTAATCTCTGTAAATGTAATTTTTGTCATAGCAAACCTTGAACGCCCAAATGACACTTTCCATAAAGTCAAGGTCCATTGTTTTGTATGCGCCGTCATAATCAACCCAACGTGCCATTTTTTCCACGTACTCGCGCCAAGATTCATTGTTATTTGAAACAATGTCACAGCATTTATCGTTGAATTTATCTATGCCTAAAGTCTTTTCAATTTCGTTTTTATCGTCTATGTTTAGAAGTGTTTCCGCCTGGTTTTCAATTGGGAGGCCATGGCAGTCCCACCCCCAAATGCGCGGCACACTGTAACCGCGCATTGTTTGGTAACGCGCAATCATGTCTTTTATAAAAGAAACAAGCACAGTGCCGTGGTGTGGCTTGCCTGTTGGAAACGGGGGGCCATCGTAAAAAACTATCTCGCCGTCTGCCGGTTTCTCAACAGATTTTTCGAAAATTGAGTCTTGTTTCCAAAATTCTAAAATGTCGCCTTGCATTTGTTCTATATTCGGTTTCGAAGGCAGTTCATTATACTTCTCTTTCATTTTTTCACCTCAAGGTTTGTAGGCAGCATATGCACAAGTGTTCAACCGGGCAATTTTGGCGGTTTCTTTGTCTAAGGTAACGTCAAAATTCACATTCCAAAAAGGAGTGTTTCGCTTTTTTCTTTGGCGAGCAAAAAATTGCCCGAAGCTTGCTAGTTTAAACTTGCATAGACACTGCCTAGTAAAATATATGGTTAAAGATATGCTAATTGCAAGGAACACGCTTGATTTAAACAGTATACCTTAACTAAATAATTATAATTAAAAAAGCCGGTTTTGTCAAATTTGAAGCAGTAAAAAATATTTGCAATAACTGCAAACAATATAGCAAACACAAAAAAATTACCAGCAAAACTTACAGTGTGTAAACAAAGCTGACCTAAAAGGGTAATTAATACCGGCAGAGCGCACAGAGCAAAAAAAGCCCGCTTTTGGCGGGCTTTCCAGCGTGTCAAAAAAGGTATGGCATTTTGCCATTATAACCAATTTTAAAAGTTTTTCTAAATTTTTTTCAAAAAATTTCGGGTTCTTAGGGCGGCGCCCTAAGGCGCTTTCCGCAGAAAATGCAATCTTTTGCCTTAAAAGAGCATTTTTGAAGATGAATTTGCCAATTTATTGGCAAAGAGGAAACTTTTGAGATAAAAAATGTTTCCTTATCACTACCCGTTTGCGCAACTTTTTTTGCTGCATGGGTTTTTCGACAGCCTGAAAGAAAAATCAGTATTGTGTTTCTTCCACCTCGGTTTCACTTTGCACAGCGGTTTGTTCATTATAAAAATGGTTTCTGTTAATATGTACCATTTCATGTGCAATGGTAGCTTCAACTGCTTTTTGGCATAAGTTTGTGTTAACGTAAACGTTGTAGTTGTCCTCATGGTCTTTTATTGTAACACCGCGCACATTTTGTGGCAAAGATATTTTTCGAATATAAATGTTATTCAATTTTAAAACCTCCTAGTACTACTCGCGCAAGGCCTCAATAATTTTTACTGCCTGCATAACCTCCTCTTTCGTTGCGTTTTTTGCAAGCGAGAACAAAATTCGCATATCTTCACGGTTTTTTAACTCGTTTAAATACTCGGCAAGCTCATTATCTTGTGCGGTGTTTGTGTGCGGCATTTCCTCTTGTGTGACGCTGCCAAGTAGATAATCTACCGTTGTGTTAAAATAATCAGCTATTTTTTGCAACTGAACTGCTTGCGGCAACCTGTCTTTGTTTCGCCACGCAGAAACAGCCGCCCTGCTAAGACCCATTTCAACTGCAGCACCCGTCGGTGATAGCCCCCTCGCCTTGCATAAATTACAATAATTGGTAAAAAACACTGTTTACACCCCTCTAAGTTGTGCAAACTGACAAAGTTTCATGTTTTGAACTTTTTCAGCTTGCAAAGTTCCCAACTGTGAACTATACTATAATACAGTTAGTTCATTTCAGTGAACTTTGTTGCTATACGAACATAATACAATAAAATTGTACCATAAATGTTCATAAAAGTAAACTATTTTGTTTAGGGGTATTGAAATGGAAAGCAGAGTTATAAGCCGTGATAATTATTGTGCGCAAGAACAGCAACTTGAAAAATGCAGCATGTGTGGAAGTGCGGTTTATGACGGTGACGAAATATATTTAACAAGGGATAAACATTTGCATGTAGGGTGTGTAAATTGCATTGTTGCCCTTATTAAGTAACAAAAATAAAGGGGATGTTTTTTTATGAAAAATGAAATTAAAACGGGGGATTACATACACATAAAGTACGTGCCGCCAAATAGACATGACGTAATGCAAGGACGTTTTACACCGCGTGTTGCAACATATGGCAGGGTGCTTTACACAAGTAATAGGGGCTGGGTACTTGTTGGCGTTATTAACAAGTATGGGCAGCAAGTTTTCAAAGAGTGTTTTTTCAAAAACGAAATTGAGCATGTGGCAAAGCCACTGTTGCTGCCTGAAAGCTGCGAAAAAAAGACACAGAAATTAAAAAAAATAAGCTAAAAAGCAACGCTATAAAGCAGTTTGTACTTAAAAAAATTAGTTCGGAGGCGGCGATGAAATACCACCGTGGAAAAAGATTTGGGCTTTGCGAAAAAGTGCAGAGCCTAATTTATTGGCAATGCATTAATTTTGAAAACTTTAGCGAAGAAAAAAAAGAGTACGTACGCACATTGTGTATTGAGATTGGTGGAGATTACAGTGACATTTTATTTGAGGCGGTGACCACAACTGTGCCGGCAACAACAATTAGTTATAGAACGCTATGCACAAACACACCCATTTACGACAGCCACCTTAGTGTTATGATAAAAAAGTTTTACACAAGATACGCAAACGATGAGAAAATGAAACTTAATTAAGCATTTAGTAGCCGGAGCAAAATAAGTAAATTGTGTGAAATCATTGCATTTTAAGAGTTTTTTTGTGTTTTTGTTGTTTATTACATTGTATCAAAGAAAAATGTCGCTTTTAAGAAAATAATGGCAGCAAAAGTTACAAAAGGGTAACAAACAATAATAAATTTGTAAGTAACACTACCCCGAAAAAGCAGTATAAATTAATGTACGAATATAATATTTGCAAAAATGCAAGTTGCAGTTTCCGTGTTGTTAAGCGCTGACAAAAGACAATTAATGGCGTTCATACGTGTGGTGCTGTTCAGGGCCGTTGGCAAAGCCGTATTTACAAAAGGCGCAAGTAAAATTTACGTTATATGTTAAAAAAAGCTTAATATACACACAATGTTGCCCCGGCTTTTTTTACATATGATGGTCAAACTTATTGCACGCGCTATTGTAAAGCACTTTGTTGTTAACAGCACTTGTTCGAAGGGGGAGTGGCGAATGACAGAAAAAACAGAAAATTTAAAAAGAGCACAACAGGAAAAAAGTACAGTAAAACAGCAGGAAAACACAAAAAAAGGGTACAAAGCAGCTACAAAACAAAAGTTTGATGAATGCAATAAAGTAAGCAAAGAGAAAACCGAAAAAATGTTTAAGCCCCAAAAAAAGCAAAGCATAATACACAACAGCGAAAAACCAAAACGCACCACACAAACAGCCGACATGCTTAGCAAAGAAGAGCTGTTGTTTTGCGCAAGTTACCTGAAATCTTACAATGCCGAAAATGCTGCGCGCTATGCCGGCTATGACAAAAGTGAGTGCCTTGAAAAAGGTTATGAGCTATTGCAAAGCGAAAAAGTAAAAAAGCACATACGAAAAATAAAAAAGAAACAGCAAAGTTCAATGTTTGCAGACGGCTCGGAAGTATTGCAAAAATATATGGACATAGCATTTGCGGATATTTTTGATTTTGTAAGCCTAAGCAGTGTTCCAATAACTGCCGAAGACATTGAAAATTCACCTGCCGGTATTTTTATAAAAACATGTGATAAAATTCAAGTTTTTTTGCCCGATGTTGTGAGTGGGAGTTTAATTGCAGAAATACGCCAAAGCAAAGACGGTGTTACCATAAAATTTTCAGACAGGCTGAAAGCGCTGGAGTGGCTGACAGCGTACCATGAGTTAAACCCGGCAGACGTACATAAAAGAGAGGCAGAGCGGCGCAAAATATCAATTGCGGCGGCGCGGCTTTGCACACAAAGTACAGAAGAAGAGGATGAGTTGCAAGCAAAAAACAGTGACACTGTGACGGCAGATAATTACAACGAAGCCTTGCAAAACACAGGAGCTTTTGAGTGGGAAGACGATGATTAAACAAGCGCAAAATATTTTGTTGAGGGCAGCAGTATGAGAAGTAAAAAAGCGAAAATTGCAGTGCAGTGGGAAGAAACAGATAAAGCTATATTTACGTCTATACAAAAATTAGAGAAACAACAAAGTGAAAAAAGGAAACGAGAAGCAAAAAAGACTTTGCAAAAAAGAAGCGTAGCGGTGCAAGAGTTTTTTACAAACCCGGAAAATACAGACAACTTTGAGCCGTTTGTTTTTTCGCCTTTCACAAAAAAACAGAGCGAAGTATTATGTTGGTGGAAGGACGCAGCACAAAAAAGTGCAATGGAGGGTGTAATTGCCGATGGAAGTATAAGAAGCGGCAAGACACTTTGTCTATCGCTATCGTTTTGTATGTGGGCAATGTGTTCGTTCAATTCAAAAAGCTTTGCTATTTGCGGAAAAACACTTGGCGCATTGCGGCGCAACTTACTCACAAATTTAAAGCAAATTCTTCGTGGGCGTGGATATGAAGTTAAAGAGCGGCGAGCAGAGAATGTGATTTTTGTTAGTAAAAACAGGGTGTGTAACAGGTTTCATCTTTTTGGCGGCAAAGACGAGGGCAGCGCAGACTTGATACAAGGCATAACGCTTGCAGGTGTTTTGTTTGATGAGGTAGCCCTTATGCCCGAAAACTTTGTAAACCAAGCAACGGCAAGGTGCAGTGTGGAGGGAAGCAAGTGGTGGTTTTGCTGTAACCCTGAAGGGCCGCACCACTGGTTTTATAAAAACTGGATAAAAAAAGCCGATGAGAAAAAACTGCTTTATGTG
Source organism: uncultured Bacteroides sp. (assembly GCA_964371535.1). Taxonomy (GTDB): domain Bacteria; phylum Bacillota; class Clostridia; order Oscillospirales; family Ruminococcaceae; genus Ruthenibacterium. The sequence continues at coordinate 47,498 of CAYJMH010000004.1, read as the reverse complement.
CATTTTACTATGCGCGACAACCCCAGCCTTTCTGCCGAGATGATAAAACGATATGAGGCAATGTATAAAGGCACTTTTTACGACAGATATGTAAAAGGCCTTTGGGTGGCGCAAAGTGGGCTTGTATACCCAATGTTCACACAAAACAAAGAAAAGTATACCGTAAAAAATACCGCCAACATGTCAGGCCGCTTTTTTATAAGCATTGACTATGGCACACGAAACCCGTTTAGTATGGGGCTGTGGTGTGTAAACGGAAACGTCGCCGTTCGTGTTAAAGAATACTACCACGATAGCGTTGAGAAAATTCAACAGCTGACAGACGAAGAATATTATGCGGAGCTTGAAAACTTTGCAAAAGGACATATAATACAGCGTGTTATTATAGACCCAAGCGCTGCATCTTTTATACAAACAGTAAGAAAATATGCAAAATTTACAGTGCGTAAAGCGGAAAACAGCGTGCTTGACGGTATAAGGGTTACAGCGTCACTATTAGAGGGCGGACGAGTTAAAATTTGTGAGAACTGCGAAAATATTATGCGCGAGTTTGAACTTTACAAGTGGGCAGAGACAGGGACAGGCAAAGACGAAGTAGTAAAGCAGAACGACCATGCAATGGACGATATGCGATATTTTTGCGCCAGCATTTTGTCGCGAGAATTTAAATGGATAGAATGGAGATAAAATTATGTTTTCACGCATGTTACATTTTTTACGCACTTGTGTGCAAAATTTTTTCATACAACAGCATGGCTTAAGTGGTGCACAAGAAGCGCTTAGTAACAAAATGGAAAGTGCCATAAGTTTGTGGGCTGACATGTATACGGGTGGCACTACAAAAGCTGCAAGCGGTGCAAACATTGGGCTGCCTGCATCAATTTCGGCAGAATTTGCGCGCATTGCAACGTTGGAAGCAAGTATAAATTATTCAGGAAAAAGGGGAGACTTTATAAACAAAGCAATGGCGCCTGTGGTGCAAAATTTGCGCAAATATACAGAGTATGCATGTGCACTTGGCGGCTGCGTTTTTAAACCCTATGTTGCAAACGGCGCGGTGCATATAGACTTTGTTCAGGCAGACAACTTTGTGCCCACTGCATTTGATTCAAGTGGGCGGATGACAAGCGCTGTTTTTTGCGACCAATTATTGAAAGATGGCGGCGTGTATACACGCCTTGAACATCATAATTTTTTGCAAGGAACATATACTGTTGAGAACAAGGCGTTTTACAGCAGTAATAAAACTAATTTGGGTAAACAAGTAAACATTACAGACATAGACGAATGGGCTGACATTGCACCGTTTGTAAAATTTGAAAATGTAAAGCATCCGCTTTTTTCATATTTACGTGTGCCGGGCGCAAACAATATAGACAGGCACAGCCCGCTTGGCGTTTCTGTTTTTGGGCGTGCAGTTGGACTGATAAACAACGCAAACGAGCAGTACGCGCGCATTCTTTGGGAGTTTGAGGGCGGAGAGCTTGCAATTGACGCCGCACAAGATGTGCTTATGGGGCTAAATGATGATGCACCTAAACTGCCAAAGGGAAAACAGCGCTTGTTTCGGCAACTTGCAAGCACAGACAGCGATTTCTATAAGGTGTTTTCGCCGGAATTGCGAGATGAAAGCCTTATAAATGGGCTTGATTTAATGTTAAAGCGCATAGAGTTTAACTGTTCGCTTGCATACGGCACGTTGTCTGACCCACAAAACACAGACAAAACAGCAGAGGAAATACGCGCAAGTAAGCAGCGCAGTTATGCTGCTGTAAGGGACTTGCAAACATCGCTGCAACAGTGCCTGACACAGCTTGCAAACATAATATGTGTTTATGCAGATTTGTACAAACTTGCGCCCGGCGGCACATACAGCGCAAGTTATAAGTGGGACGACAGCATTGTGGCCGACGAAGTGACAGAGCGTGAGCAAATGCGCCAAGATTGCATTAATGGTGCGGCACAGTGGTGGGAGTACAGAATGCGCTTTTACGGCGAAGATGAGAAAACGGCAAAAACAAATGCACCACCGCAAAAAGTTGTGCAGTAGAAAAAACTTGTTAATATATACGCTGATTACACAGTTGTAACATTTATTCAAATGGTGATGTTACAAAGATAAATAACGCAAAAAAAAGCAGTGTGTTCAATTTTGAACACACTGCTTTTTACGTTAATTGAATATATAAGCCGTTTACAGTTTGTTAGTGCTGTGTGACAGCTTAAATTGTTATTTTCCACATAATGTGTTTAATGAACCTTTTGAGATGCCATTGTTCAATGTGGAAACTATTTTAGAATTATTGATAAATACAGCACAAGGAGATGTAACGCCAAGCCTTTTTGCAAGGCCATCTGATTTGTAAGTATCGACAGAAGTTACTTTTATGTCTGCATTGTCTTTCTCGAAGTCCTCAAAAACAGACAGCAACTCACGCGTTGAACTTTCAGCAGCGTTATAAATATAAACAAGCGAAGGCTTGCCGTGGTTTAAAAGCTGTTCTTCGTATACTTCAGACTCTGCTATGTACTTTTCAGCACTGTAACCGGCAATTGCGCCGTCGCCAACAGCAGTGGCCACTTGTTTCAAAAATTTAGCCCTTACGTCGCCTGCACCGAATACGCCCTGTACATTTGTTTCCATCTTCTCGTTAGTAATAAGCTGGCCAATTCTATCCATATCAAGAATGTCTTTGAAAATTTCTGTGTTTGGAATGTAGCCAATGAAAAGGAAGCAACTGTCAACGCTCACATTTATTTTTTCGTTGGTCTTTAGGTTCTTTAATACAACAACGTCTAAATGCTCTTCGCCCTCGAAGCTGTCCACAACGGTGTTCCAGACAAATTCCATTTTAGGGTTAGCCAAAGCTTGCGCCTTAGCAATTTCGTTGCAGTCCATTTTGCCTGTGTCGTGCATAACAGACACAATAACTTTTTTGGCAAATTTAGTTAAGAACATTCCCTCTTCTATTGCAGCGTCACCGCTGCCTATTACCATAACTGTTTTGTCGGTATTTGCTGCGGCGTCACATGTGGCACAAAAAGAAATGCCTTTGTCGTACAAGTACTTATCCTCGTTAGCAGCACCTGTCAAGCGCGGTTTTCCACCGCTTGCAACAATAACAACTTTTGCTTCGTATGTTGTTCTGAACGTTTCAACTTTTTTTACTTCGCCACTCAAATCAACTGATTTTACATCAGTAAGCTTAAATTTAACACCAAACCTCTTTGCCTGTTTTTGAAACTCGTTCATAAGTTCTATTCCCGAAGAGCCATCGGGAAAGCCCGGGTAATTTTCAATTTCCGATGTGTAAGTTGCAAGGCCTCCAACAAGTGACTTTTCAATTAAAAGTGTTTTTAGCTTTGCACGGCCGCAGTAAATTCCGGCAGTCATGCCTGCCGCGCCGCCGCCAATAATTACAACATCATATTGCTCTACTTTCTTTTCCATATGATACCATCCTGTTTATTTACATAAAATATTTAGCAAGTAATTTGCTGCCAAAGTAAGCACCTATTAATAAAAATAGAGCAAAAACCCAACCTGAAAGTGAAAATGCTGATATTGCTGAGAAGAATGCGCCTATGTTACAACCCATTGCAAGCCTTGCGCCGTAGCCCATAAGTAAGCCGCCCAGCACTGCTGCAACAACTTGCCTTACAGACTTAATTTTTTTAAACTTAAATTGCGAAGCAAGCAAAGTTGAAAGAAGTGCGCCAAAAATAATGCCTATATTGCGAATTGAGCCGCCGTCTGCCAAAAAGCCTGCGGCAAGCCTGTTTTGTGAGCTCTCACTTGCAAAATAAGCCCATGTGCTTACATCTCCGCCAAAAAGCTCAAAAACCCATGCGCCCCAGTTTGCAAACGTGCTTGTAACGCCCCAGGCGCCGCCCAACGTGGCAATGTGTGCAATTTGGAAAACAGCAAGTAAAACGGCGCCGGCCACATAAGTAAGTGGCTCTGATGCCAGTTTTTTATAAATTGGATTTTTTCCAAGGTCAATAAAAAATTGTTTCAATGTGAAGCCCCCACGTTATTTTGTTTTCTCGATTACAATTTCCCATTCGCCGTCGTCTACTTCTTCAATTTCAACGTTGTGCCCTTGTTTGCGCGCCCATTCAGGTACGTTTTTCATTGCACAGCTATGGTCAATAGCCACAAGAAGAATATCGCCCACTGCGATTTCGTTAAGCTTTTTCTCTGTTTTCATAAGTGGTACAGGGCAAGCCTCGCCCATGCAATCTAAATTAAATTCAGCCATAATAATCTCCTTTAATAATAAATAATATTTTTTTATTCTGAACTACCCATTCTTTTCTTTTGCCATTTAACAGCCGCAATGTAAAGTAAAACTATAATTGCAAACTGTACAACAAGTGCGCCAAACCAACCGAATACATCCGGCAAGAATATTTTTGGTGCATTTTCGTTTAAAGTGCTCCAAAACGCGCCCATGTCGTGTGCGCCCCACAAAGAGCCGGCCACAAAGAATACAAGCGATAACATTTGCATTGTAAAGCCTTCGCCCACGCGCATAACAGTGCCTGACGCACAGCCGCCTGCAATTACCATGCCAATGCCAAACATTACAGCCCCTATTAAAAGCGGAACGCCAATAGGTGATACACTTACCATGTTAAGGCTTTCAGCGCCTGAAAGTTCAGCACCTAGTTTTATTGCAAAAAAGCCAACACTGCCTAAGGAAAGTGCCACTAGAACGGCCCTTGTAACCGAAGTGCTGCCTGTAATGCAAGGGTCACGAAAAGCTGCTGTAAAGCAAAAACGTGAACGTTGTAGGACATACCCGAAAATAATACCGAAAGCCCAATAAATTGGAAGCTTTGCGCTTGTGCCCGATAAGAAATACCCAAAAGCAATAATTGCAACAAGCAAAATAATTGCAAATGGAATTTGGCTTTTTTTCGGTTTTCGCGGTGCCCTTGTACGTTTTATAGTCGAAGTTTGCTCTGTTTGATTTACCTCTGAAATAGTAATCTCCTCCTTTTCTGTATTATTAACATTGTGAATATTTTATCATATGTTTAGTGAAACGTGTTAATCGAATTTTTAATAGGATAAAAGAAAAACTGATGACTTTAAATAATATTTATGTTATAATGGGCACGACATGAAAATTTGCTATAAATTAAAGGGAGAGCTTAAATGAATATAGCTCATATAATATCGTTCATAGAATCAATAAAGCTTGGCAGTATATCTGCCGCTGCCGAAAGGTGCAACCTTAGCCAGTCTGCACTTAGCCAACAAATAAAAGCACTTGAAAAAAGTTTGAACGCCAATCTTATTATAAGAAGCCACAAGGGCATTGTACCCACACAGGCCGGAAAAATAGCGTATACACATTTTCTTAGTATAGTAGACTCATGTAATAATATTTATCAAGAGATTGACAAATTGAACTCAAGCTGTGAGACGATAAAAGTTCTGTCAACCTCTTTTGTGTGCACATATGCATTGCCTTGCACATTTTTTCATTTTAAAAATAAATATCCTGATTACTCGCTTGAAGTAGAAACCGCACAAAGTGATTTGATTGAAGAAAAAATATCGCGAGGCCAAGGCGACATGGGCATTATTATGGGCAAAACAAGCGACAAACGGGTAAAGTGCCAAAAAGTGTTTACAGATGAATTTTTGCTTGTTTGTAATTATGCATATGACATTCCGGAAAGCTTGGAAAAAGAGGATATTTACAAATATCCATTTGTTATGCTTACAAAAAGCCACAGGACACAACGCATTTTAGCACAGCAGTTAAATGAAAATGCAGTTACTTACGACAAATTGAATGTTCTGTACTCAACCGACACGGCGGAGGCCATGAAATTATCTGTAATGAATGGGTTTGGCGTTGCTTTTTTGCCATACATGGCAATAAAAAAAGAGTTGTATCATAAACAACTCCGTATAGTAAAACTCAATAATTTAAAATTGGAAGGCAGCTATTATTCAATAACGCCACGCATGGAAAATAATTTGTGCATGGGTAAAGACAAAGTTATAAGTTACCTTGAAAAAATAACAAAACAAACTATTTGCTAATAATTATTTCCCAAACACCGTTCATAACTTCCGTGGGCAGGCAAGTAAGTTTGTGCTCTTTGCAAAAATCTTCAACAGATGTTAGCGCACAGCTGTGGTCAGTAATAAGCATATAAGTTATGCCGTTTTGTATTTGGCTTAGTTTCGACTGTATTCTCATAATAGGAATAGGGCAAATATCACCCATACAGTCAATTTTAATTATATCGTCAAGGTTTTGCATTATAAAACTCCTTACACGCCATATTTTGTGTTAATTTTGTTTAGCATAAGTAGCAATACTTATGCTAAACATTTTTTTGCAAAAAACTACAAATAAAACTAATTTGTCATCTGTTCATTTCGCTAACAGGGCCATCTGATGTGTGCTCGCGCATTATGTTTTGAACTTCTTTCAAATCACTGCTGGGCAAATCGCCGGGGACAGTGTTTTTAAGTGTGCTTGTCGCATTGCCGAACTCCATAGCCTTTTGTGCGTCGTTATATTTTAACAGGCCATATAGTGCGCCGGCAACATAGGCATCGCCGCTGCCCAACCTGTCAATTACCTCAATATTCTCGTATGGTGCTTGTGTGTAGTGTGTGTCTTGCGCCGCGCTGTATACAAGCGATGTAAAAGAGTGCGCCCTTGTGCTTATGACAGTGCGTTGTGTTGACGCCACTATTTTTATGCCATACTGTTCACAGTATCCCTTTTGTATGTCTTTAAGCTCGCCTGTGCGCTTAAACATGCGCCTGCTGCTCTCTTCGCTAATGAAAAGCACATCAACATAAGGTAAAATCTCTTCAATGGCATTTCGTGCCTCGTCTTCGCCCCACAGGTTTGCGCGGTAGTTAACGTCGAAAGAAATTTGTGCGCCGCCTTGTTTAAACTTAATTATGAGGTCTTTGCAGAATTTGCGTAACTCAGCCGAAAGGGCAAGACTTATACCGCTGACGTGAAACATTGTTGTACTTGTGAACACATCGGTTGGAACATCTTCAATTCTTACACGGTTTATAGAAGAGTTTTTTCTATCATATACTATTGTGGGCTTGCGCGGTGCCGCGCCCATTTCATAAAAATACGTGCCAAGGCGTGCCTCGGGTGAAGTGTCGTATTGAAGCAAGTCGTCGGACACACCGGTAAACCGTATTCTGTTTTTCAAAAATGTGCCAAGCTCGTTATGCGGAAGCATACTAATTATGCCTGTGCGCAAGCCCAAAAGTGTAACGCCGCTTACAACGTTAAATTCTGCGCCGCCGGCACGTTTTTCAAAAACGTCGCTGTCTACAATTCTGCAGTGCCTTGGTGGCGAAAGACGCAGAAGTATTTCGCCAAAACTAACTAAGTCAAATTGATTGCAAGTACTTTCCATTATAAACCTCTCTAAATTTAATATATTATAAAATTGAAAATGAATACATTTGAACACGCAATATAAAACAAGGCGAATGTTTTGAGAAAGACAGCCGAATATAAATGCAGACAAACACATGATGCAATATTAAAACATCAAAAATATGCTTGCAAGATTTTGAAATTTGAATTATACTTAATAGGGCAAATGTGCACAATAAAAAAGCTGTGCGCATTAATATTTTTTTGGGGAGTAATAATGAATATAGCTAAAAGAAAGTATATAGCAGTTATTTTGTGTGTTATGGTATGTTTATTCACATCTTGCACACAGGCCGAAACACAAAGCAGCGTAACAAGCATTGCATTAAGCGACGGTGCAACGCAAGGCGAGAACACAAGTGACGGCGCAAACGCACTGGCACTTCTGCCGGAGGGTGCGCAGGCAATGTTTCCGGCCGAGTTCCCATCGTTTCTAACATCTGATTTGCAACAGCTGTACAGGGCTGCATATTATTTGGCATATCACCACGAAATTGCATCCGGCTTTAATGTAGACGGTGCGTCCGGCGCTGTAACGATAAATGGGGCCGAGATGTATAAAGACCTTGGGTTTGCAACGTATGAAGATTACGAAAAAGCGCTTTACAGTGTTTTTGATGTGGGCTATGTTAACTCCAGAGCCGAAACATGGGGCACCGCATACGCCAAAGGCGACGATGGCGCTTTATACACATCACAAGGTGCACGTGGCGCCAACATTGAATATGTAGACACAAGTTTTGAGCCTGTTAGTGAAAAAGAAACAGAGATAAATTTTGTTATAGTTGGGCATTATGATTCAAGCGCAACAGATGAAAACGAAGATGCACCTGCCGCAATGTACGAAACCGATTACAGGGCAATATTAGTTAAAACAGATAGTGGTTGGCGCTTTGTACAATTCAGCCTAACATTCTGATGTTTTAATATTACCAAATTCTCGAAAATAAAACAAGCACAAACAATAACATTTGTGTAAAAATTTTATAAAAAATTAAGCTGCCTTTAATGATTTAACGTCATTTAAGGCAGCTTGTTTTATTGTTAGAGTAATATAAAGTATAAAATGGAAAATACAACAACAAGTACAAAATATGTAATTGTGTGTGGTTTACTAAAGTCTTTTAACAGTGTAAAGTAAATGGCAAGAAAGTATGGAATAAACAAAAGTGGGTGCCAAAATGCAAAAGAGTAAACACCTGCTGTTATTGCAAGCATAACCATAAAGAAAATAAGAAACGGAAATACAAATGTTGTTGCAACGCTAATAGCGTTGTTTGCCTTTTGCCATTTTACACGGTCAATTATAATTTTTCGCTTAGCGGGGGGTAAATCCAGTATTTCTTTTTTTTTTGCGTCATCTTCTGTTTCGGTTGCTTCGTTATTTATAGTGTACGGCCCAACAGGCGTTTTAGCAGTTTCACGTGGGTCTTGCCAATCTTGTTCTTTTTCAAGGTCAACTATGCGTGTCCTGCCAACTTTCATGCTAACTTTTTGTGCACCACGCACAATTTGGTAAATTATTGCACCAATAAATACGCCCACAAAATTAAGTATAATATCGTCTATGTTCAATATGCCTGTGCCAAGCAAATACTGTAAAAGCTCAACACCGAAAGACACAAGCATACCAAGCCCTGTTGACGCTAGTAAGTTTGGCCTGCTGTTGTCAACGCCCATTAACGCGCCAATTGGAATGAACAATAATATGTTTACAAGTAAATCGATATAGAAAATGCCGTATTGTTCAAAACCTTCTTTTAATGTCTCAAACGGGTAAATGTTGTGTGCGTTCATGTCGTAAACTGCAAATTCCGACCAGTTTGCAAATTGGAAGTAAGTAGTTAGGTACAAAATTAGAAATAGTGGATAAACAATTGAAATAACTTTAATAAATGTAAGTCTGCGCTTTTTATGCTTGCTCATTATTTTTCTCCTTTTTTAATATATTTTATGATGTGTGAAAAAATAAAATATAATTTTAATATTATATGCTTAGTGCGGCACGTAAATTACACGATACCGCACAAAGTCATTAATTTATTTATGCTGAAATTATTTTGCGTATTCTATTGCCCTGCTTTCTCTTATAACATTAACTTTTATTTGGCCAGGGTAATCAAGCTCTTCTTCAATTTTATTAGATATATTGTGTGCTAAAATAACAAGCGCGTCATCGCTAACCATCTCGGGTTTTACCATAATGCGAATTTCACGGCCTGCTTGTATTGCAAAGCTGCTGTCAACCCCGTCAAAGCCACATGCTATTTCCTCAAGGCTCTCTAGGCGTTTTATATAATTTTCAACGTTCTCTCTTCTTGCGCCGGGCCTTGCGGCACTTATAGCGTCTGCCGCCATAACAATAAACGCAAGCGGTGTTTTTGCCTCTACATCGCCGTGGTGTGCTTCAATGCTGTGTATAATAGCCGGGTTTTCTTTGTATTTGCGTGCAACGTCTACGCCAATGCTAACGTGGCTTCCCTCAATTTCATGGTCAAGCGCCTTGCCAATATCATGCAATAAGCCTGCCCTACGTGCTTGTGTTACGTTAAGGTTAAGTTCGGCTGCAAGTATACCGGAAATATATGCAACTTCCATAGAATGATTAAGAACATTTTGGCCATAACTTGTGCGGTATTTAAGCCTACCAATAAGTTTTACAATGTCCGGGTGCAAGCCATGTATACCAATGTCCATAACAGCACGCTCGCCCTCGCGTTTCATTGTAAGCTCAAGTTCACGGCGACATTTCTCAACTGTCTCTTCAATTCTGGCCGGGTGAATTCGTCCGTCTGCAATAAGCTTTTCAAGTGTCATACCTGCAACTTCACGGCGCACAGGGTCAAAGCTTGAAAGCGTAATTGCCTCAGGAGTGTCATCAATAATAAGATCAACACCTGTTGCTGTTTCAAGCGCACGTATGTTACGGCCTTCTCTGCCAATTATACGGCCTTTCATTTCATCGCTGGGAAGCGCAACAACAGACACAGTAACTTCACTTGAATGGTCTGCCGCACATCTCGCAATTGCTTGGCTTATAAGCTCTTTGGCCATTGTGTCGGCCTCGTCTTTTAAGTTTGTCTCATAGCTTGAAATGTGCATTGCCTTTTCATGTGCAAGTTGTTCGTCTAAACGTTGTAAAAGAAGTTTTTTAGCCTCTTCTTGTGGCATTGCTGCTATTGTTTCAAGCTTTTCCATCTCTCGCAACTTCAGTTGCTCTACTTCTGCCATTTTTGCGTCTACAAGCTCATACTTACGGCGCATTTCGGCTTCTTTTTCTTCAATAACAGTTGTTTTTTTGTCAATGTTCTCTTCTTTTTGGTCAAGGCGGCGCTCTTGCCTTGTAAGCTCGTTTCTGCGCTCTTTAATTTCTTGGTCTGCCGCTGTCTTCATCTTTAACGCTTCGTCTTTTGCTTCAACAAGCGTCTCTTTTCGTTTTTGTTGTGCCGCTTTCATTGCCTCATTAACAAGGCGTGTGGCCTCTTGCTCTGCGCTTATTATCTTAGCCTCAGCAGTGTTACGCCTGTAAACTATACCAAGAAAAAAACACAAAGCACCCACAATAACGGCAACCGGTAATATTAACCAAAGTTCCATATGGGTAATGCTCCTATTCAATTACATTTTTTGTTGGCACCCAAATTTAATAATGCCAACTATATGAATAAAAGTAACCCCAAAAAGTAAAGTTTTCAGCTTTACATCGTTTTTATTTTATGTTTAAAAAATTATAACGTATAAAAAAGTGGGTGGTATATATAAAGGTTGTCTTAAAAAAAAGCCGACTTTACCCTTGGTATTACATTATTTCATTATTACTATAATAAAGCAGTTGCGCGCTATTGTCAAGATGAGTATTGACAAAGTGTAAAAAAATGTTGAAAAAACAGCTTATTTTTCACAAAAAAAGCTTAAAACATATATTTTTTGATAATTAAAGCCTAACGAATAAATAATTATTATGTGCAAGTGCTGCGCGTTTTATAGGTTTTCCTTGATGCTACATGCTGAACTATTGCAGGATACAACATTATTATTTGCAAAAAAGCACAAAATATTACTAAAGGCTGTCGCAAAAGTTTCCTCTTCGCGAATAAGTTGGAGAGTTCACCTAAATTAATATCAATTATAAATTTATGTTGCACAAAACATCATATTTTGATATAGTTATTATAGTATGCACAAAGACATGGTTGTGCGTTTTTTTGATTTTGTGCCGGTGTAAAGCGGCAGATTGGAGCATTATATGCACAGTAAAAAAAAGATAAATTTTGCATTTTGGTTTTTAAATATAGTGATGTTGCTTATTGGCGTGGCCGTTTTGGTTGTTGGCAACTTACCGCTTGTTGTTTTGTGTTATGCCGTAAGTTTAATAGGCGTATTTTACGGTGCAAGTAAAATAATTAATTTTTTGTTTTTAAATTTTAAACACACAATTTACAGGTACGATTTTTCTGTTGGCACCGTTTGTATTTTATTTAGTGTTTATATTATGATAAACTCAGTTGCATCTGCTGAGTATTTGCCATATGCCGCTTTAGCACTAACGGCGTTCAACTTTATAGTAAAATTTCAAAATTCAATTGATTTACTTCGCGCAAAAAGTAAACTTTCCGTTTTAGTGTTATTTTTCAGCGCGTTACTTGTTTACTTAAGTTATAATTTACTGCAAGACATACAAGGCGAAGTTACTGTTACAGTGGCGTACTTTGGTGGCTATATTGTGGCAAATGCATTTGTTAATTTGGCCGTGCGCATGTTTTTGAACGCCGCAAGCAACAGGGCGAACAAAAGGGCACAAGAAGCAGAAATTGAGGCCGTACAAAGCGGCGAAGAGGATACGGAATTTGACACGCTGGAATTTGATGTGGCACATGCCCTGAAAGAAGAAAGTGCAAGCACTGCCTATATACTAAAACCCACAGAGCAAGAGCTTGGCGGACAAAACAGGCCACACTTGCAAAAAGATGGTGAAGAAGATGAAAGTGTAGAAGCATACAGCGAAAAGGCAGAAGATAGCGTGCAAAGTGAAAGCGGCAATGCTGCTGTTGAGCAAGAAAGTGATGCACAGAAAGACGCACAATTAGTTGAGATGGCACACGTGGAGCATGACGGCACGAAAGCTGACGAAAAAACACAACAGCAAGCCGAACTTGAAGCTGAAACAAAAACAGACGATGCAGCAGAGGCCGAGCAAGACGGAGAACAGACGCAAGCACAACACAACAGCAAAAAAGATGTTGGCGGTGCTAATGTTGCGCATAACATTACTGTTGCAGGCGAGAGCAATTCGGCACAGCCTGTGAAAAAGAGCACAAAGAGTGCAAGTACAGCAAAAAGAGCGGACAAACAAGCGCAAGCGCCTGCGCAAAAAGCAAAGCAACCACGCAAAAAAAGCACCTCTGCAAAAAAAACAAGCAAAAGCAATGACGTTAAACTAGAAGATGCGGCGAAAATTGTACCGGAAAATGACGAAAATAAAAGCGAGTAAAACGAAATGTTTTTTGCCGGTCACATAAAAACACAGCGCTTGCAATAAGACAGACCGTCTTTGTTGCAAGCGCTTTTTTGCGTAGACATTGCACAGCTTTTATGCTTGTGCTAACACGCAATAATTAAAATGCTGGCCTACTGGCCTATGCTTTTATACTTTCTTGCGCAGTGCTTTTTCGGGCAACTGTGCAATTATAATTGCCGCAAAAACAAGCACGCACCCTAATATTTCGCGCTGTGTCATGTTTTCGCCAAGTAAAACCCAGCCTGCAAGCACGGCAACAACGCTTTCAAAGCTCATAACAAGCGATGCAATTGTTGGCAGCGTGTATTTTTGCCCGATTATTTGAAGCGTATACGCAACACCGCTAGATAAAATTCCCGTGTAAAGCACAGGCAACCATGCGGCGGCAATACTCTCAATATTCGGTGCCTCAAAAACAAGCATAGGTATACTGTTTATTACGCCGGCCACAAAAAATTGTATGCATGCCATTCTCACGCCGTCTGTAAGCGGTGAAAAGTGGTCAATTGTTAAAATGTGAAACGAAAAAACCACAGCGCATAAAATTAAGTATGTATCGCCCATTGTAATTGAAAACCCGCTTGTAATGCAAAGCAAGTAAAGCCCTACAATTGCTATTGCAACGCCTAACCATATGTTTTTGCCCACGTGTTTTTTTAAAGCAAGGCCAAAAATAGGCACAAAAATTATGTAGAGCGTTGTAATAAAACCTGCCTTGCCAACGGTAGAATTTAAAATTCCCAGCTGTTGCAGTGCGCTTGCAATTGCAAGAATAAAGCCTGATACAACGCCGCCAAGCAACAACATTTTTCTTTGTTGTTTTGTTGTTGCGGTGCCGAAAATCGTCGGTTTTCTTTTATTTATAATGTCTAAAAATGCAATGCATGGTATAAGAAACAAACTGCCTATGAAATTGCGGGCTGCATTAAATGTAAACGGCCCAACAAATTCCATGCCTGCACTTTGCGCAACAAAGGCGCACCCCCAAATAAATGCCGTAATAGACAGTATAGAAGCGCCTTTTAAGTTGTTTTGTTTAACCATTGTTAAATTCCTTTCAGGAGTTGTGTTACATTAAAAACGGGGCCGTGATAAAACCACAGCCCCGTTGCTATGCAAAGTATTAGCCACCTTGCTTTGCCGCCATGTCGGCAAGTGCATCTTTTCTTGAAAGGTTAATGCGTCCTTGTTGGTCAATCTCTGTTACTTTAACAAGCAACTCGTCGCCCACTGCCACAATGTCTTCAACACGCTCTACACGTTTTGTATCAAGTTTCGAAACGTGTACAAGCCCTTCTTTGCCCGGTGCAATTTCCACAAACGCACCAAAAGCCATAAGGCGTGTAACTTTACCTTTATAAATTGCGCCAACCTCAGGGTCGTCTACAATAGTTTTAATAATACTTTTCGCCGCTTCAATGTTATCTCTGTTTGGTGAGGAAATATAAATGCTTCCGTCGTCCTCAATATCAATTTTAACATTAAAGTTTGCACATATTTCTTGAATAACTTTGCCGCCTTTGCCAATGACGTCGCGTATTTTATCAACGTCTATTTTAAGTGTGTCCATTTTAGGCGCATACGTGCTTACTTCACTTCTAGGTGTGCTGATAACAGGCAGCATAATTTCATTAAGAATGAATTCACGGCCTTTTTTACACTTGTCGAAAGCTTCCTCAATTATTGCGTAAGTTAAGCCGTCTACTTTCATGTCCATTTGAATTGCCGTAATGCCGTTTAAAGAACCGCCAACTTTAAAGTCCATGTCGCCGTGGAAGTCCTCAACACCTTGAATGTCAAGCATTGTCATCCAGCGGTCGCCCTCTGTAATAAGACCACAGCTAATGCCTGCAACGGCCGCTTTAATTGGCACGCCGGCGTCCATAAGTGCAAGCGTACTGCCGCAAATTGATGCCTGGCTTGTAGAGCCGTTAGACGATAAAATCTCTGAAACAAGGCGCATTGCGTACGGGAATTCTGATTGACTTGGAAGCACAGGCAAAAGTGAACGCTCTGCCAAGGCACCGTGGCCAATTTCGCGCCTGCCCGGGCTACGCGGTGCGCGTGCCTCGCCAACAGAATATGGTGGGAAGTTGTAGTGGTGCATATATGCTTTCTCTGTCTCTGTGCTTATATCGTCAATAATTTGTGCGTCACGCAGTGTGCCAAGTGTACACGTTGTTAAAACTTGTGTTTGCCCACGTGTGAACATGCCGCTGCCGTGTACACGTGGCAACAAGCCTACTTCGCTTGCAAGCGGGCGAATTTCATTAATTCCGCGCCCGTCTACACGCTTGCCTTCGTCTAAAAGCCAGCGGCGCACAACGTACTTTTGCATTTTATACATAAGCTCTTCAACAATGCCTGCGCCGTGCTCTTCAGCATATTGCTCTGTCAATTTCTCACGTATTGGTGAAAGGCGTGAATCACGCACAGTTTTGTCGTCTGTATCCATAGCTGCCTTAAAATCATCAAGGTACTGTGACTTAACAGCTTCGTACAAGTCGTGGTCAAGCTCCATGCTCTCAAAGCTAACTTTTTCTTTGCCAATTTGTGCAACAATACCTTCAATGAAAGTTAAAACTTTTTGAATTTCTTCGTCGCCCGCTTTAATAGCCTTAAGCATTGTGTCTTCATCAACTTCGTTTGCGCCTGCTTCTATCATAACAATTTTTGTTTTGCTTGCGGCAACAGTAAGTTGAAGGTCTGATTTTTCACGCTCTGCCTCTGTTGGGTTAATTACAATTTCGCCGTCAACAAGGCCAACAAAAACGCCTGCAATTGGGCCGTTCCATGGAATTTGTGAAATAGAAAGCGCAATAGATGTGCCTATCATGCCTGCAACTTCAGGGCTGCAATCTTGGTCAACGCTCATAACAGTCATAACAACGCTAACATCGTTGCGCATGTCTTTAGGGAATAGAGGACGAATAGGCCTGTCTACAACGCGGCTTGTTAAAACAGATTTCTCGCCGGGGCGGCCTTCTCTGCGCATAAAGCTGCCGGGTATGCGGCCAACCGAATAGATTTTTTCTTCAAAATCAACACTTAGTGGAAAAAAGTCAATGCCCTCACGTGGTTTCTCGCTCATTGTAACGTTGCACAAAACAGCTGTGTCGCCATAGCGCACAAGGCAACTGCCGCTTGAAAGTGCGCACATTTTGCCTGTTTCAACAACAAACGGGCGCCCTGCCAGTGTAGTTTCAAATACTTTAAAATCCTTAAAAGTCTCTTTTGGTGATGCAAATTTTGCCATTATTATATTCTCCGTTCTGCCGCAATTACATTGTTTTGCGTAAACTTAATTGCGGCTTTACAAAAGTTTTACGCAATGCCCCTGCAGTTGGTAGTTGTTGATATACAAAGGTTTTGCCTGTTTTTTGTGCAAGTTACTTTGCAAACACACACCGGGTTAGTACACTGCTTAATGGGCTGATTAAATTAATTTGCATGCAGCTTTAGTATTACCACGTTTAGCAATAAATGCAATGTTTTTTGTTGAAAAAACGCTCCATTCATTGCTAACATTTTAATAGGTGCCCTAAAAATGCACGCTTTATCAACATATAAAATATGCTAATAAAATACATTGAGGCAAACGGCCGAAGCCGTTTGCCTTAAATGAATTATTTACGCAAGCCTAGCTTAGCAATAAGTGCACGGTAACGTGTAATGTCTTTGTTGTGCAAATAAGCAAGTAAGTTGCGGCGGCGGCCAACCATTTTTAAAAGGCCCCTTTGGCTGTGATAGTCGTGCTTGTTGGCCTTCATGTGCTCAGTAAGGTGGTTAATTCTTGCTGTAAGCAATGAAATCTGAACCTCGGGTGAGCCTGTGTCTTTCTCGTGTACACGGCTTTGCTCGATAACTGTGTTTTTGTCTTGCATTAATAATACCTCTCTTTTTCTTGTTACCCGAAACAAAGTGGCGGTAAAAAACATACGCTCAAGAGAGAATACGCCGACCACTGCGTTTGGGCCATTTTTATATAACAGCTTTTTCAAGCTTGTTAACAATTGCAGCATTTTGTATTATAGCACAGCTGTAATGAAAAATCAATGTTTATTTATTATTGTCATTTTTGCCACTTTTGTCGTCTTTATTCTTATTAGAAAAATCTAACTTGCTTTTCAAAAATGATTTTCTCGCATTTTCGGGAAGCCTGTCAACCTCTACAAGGTTTGTCCAGTCTTCGCCTTTGTTGTTTTCAATTCGCACGCTGTCCCACTCTTCTTTCGAAAACTCGGCAATCTCGGGCTCGTCAGGTATCGTGCCTGTCTTATTTTTAAGCTTTTTCAGCCTGCGCTTTTGTGCGCGTTTCTTTCTTTTTTCATACTGTTTGTGTGTAACTTTGCCAACATATTTTGTCTGCATTAGCTTTACAATTACAACTAAAACAGCAATATAAAGAAGTGTAAGGCCAATAACTACCCTAAAATAAAGGCTCTCGAAAAACCCGCCTACCCAGTCTATAACAAAAAGTATAAAGTTACGGCTTACATCTTGCGAAGCAACAAGCTCAATTGTGTCAAGCACAACGCCGTTCATGCTAACGGAAAGAGTTCCCACAATATCGCCTTTGACTATTGGTGCGTCAACACTCTCAGGAAGTTCAAATTTATACATAAGCGTGTCGGGTAAAACAGTCTCGCTTATTGTCTCTTCTTCGCTTTCCTCCTCAACGTCAGTGCCGGCCTCTGCCTGGGCAGCTTGCTGTGCTTGCTGTGCCGCCAGTGCTTCTTTTTGTATTTGTTCTATTTCGTCTTCAAGGCCTTGTGCATACGCCCTGCCGTCTATTGGCAAAACAACATTAAAATCACGCGAGGGCAAAAGAGCGATAGAATCTACGTCGCCGGAAAGCTCTACTGCTATTTCAGTAATTGGTACGTCTTTTTCAACAGGGTTTTGGACAGAAAAGTTTTCGAAAATCCAGTCGTAAATATACGCGGTGTCGTGGAATGAGTAAGCGTAGCCGTCGTTTGCCGCCTCATAAGGTGTGCCAAGCACAACGCCTATATAAGTCTCGCCTCTGCTGTTAACAGCGGCCGAGGCAAGTGTGCGGCCGGCTTCATAAGTAGAGCCTGTTTTCATGCCCACAATATAGTCTCTGTAAACAGGGGTTGAGTCTCGGAGCATATAGTTTGTGCTGTAAATTGTGTATGCTGTTTCGGGTTTTGAAGAGTCTTGCGCGTATGTGTGCCTATTAGATATTGGCATGTCGTAGCTTTCACTGCCTGCCACTTCCCTAAAAATGTCATGCTTCCAACACTCTTGCGCTATGCGAACAAGGTCTTTTGCGCTTGAGTATGTGCCCTCGCTCATGCCCTCAAGCCCATGCGGGTTAGTGAAGTTTGTGCTTGTACAGCCCAACTCGGCTGCACGCGCGTTCATCATTTGGTAGAAGTTAAGCGGGTCACCGTCGCCCAAATAGTGCGCAACAATTTGTGCGGCTTCATTGCCGCTAGGCAGAATCATGCCATATAAAAGCGTAAGTGCAGACACTTCTTCGTTTGGGTAAATATCGGCCGTAGACGCACTGGAGCTTGTAACAGGCCAAACGTAAGCCTCAACAGGCGCTGTAATAATAGTGCCCTCTAAATCGGCTACATTTTCAATAAGCAAAAGTGCTGTCATAAGCTTTACAAGGCTTGCAACGTCAAGCTCTTGCTCAGAGTTAATGTCTATTACAACGTCGCCGGTGTCTACATTTATAAAGTAGGCACTTTGGGCAGTAACGGTGTGTCCCTCGGGCAAGTTAAAGCCCGCCGCAAATGTAGGCGCTGCCATTGTGCAGCAAACTATTAACGATAGAATAAATGCAATATATTTTTTCATATGGAAAATCCTTTTTAGAAGTGATATAATATATATTAAATGGTTAAAGAACTGATGTTTTAATCTCAACACAAAAATACGTATTCTATTATACCAAATTTATATTAATTTTTAAAGTGTTTTTTTAAAAGTGCTTTATTGTATAAATGCAAAAGATATAATGTGTGTAATTTTCGCAGTATAGCTAACTATGAAAGGAAGTAACATGAAAAAGATTAAGAGAAGCCAAACAAACGGAAGAAAGGCAATGTGCGTTGTTCACGACAGCACACTTTACACAAGCGGTATTACTTGTTATGACGTAAGTGAGGACTGCGAGTTGCAAACAAAAGAGGTACTTAGCCTGATTGACAAATTGCTAGAACGTGAGGGAACAAGCAAAGAAAATGTGTTGCAAGCCAGCATAACACTTAAAGACATGGCAGACTATGGCGCGTTTAACGCAGCATGGAATGCATGGGTTACAGATGGCAACGAGCCGGCAAGAAGTGTAATACAAGGTGCGCTTTCGGTGCCGGAATACAAGGTGAAAATTTCTGTTATTGCGGCGGTTTAATATTACATAGTTTCAACTATTGCCGACACTGTTTAAATGTAGGTGCCACTGTGTCTATATGTTACTAATACGTTTTAAAGAAATAAGCCGTGCGCAAAAGTTTTTCGTTACTTAAAAAACACAAAATAATACAGCACTGCAAAAACCTCACGCAGGTAATTTGGCACAAACGATGAAAAGCCTGAAAATGACGGAATACTGCTTACATTTTCAAAACCTGCCGCCTTAGCGTACTGCATTGCCCGAAAGCAGTGGAAATGGTTTGTTGCAAACGCCACTTCTGTGCTTTTTTCAAAGCCTTTCTCAGCAAGAATTTCATATGCAAATAAAAAATTCTCCCGTGTAGATGTGCTTTTGTCTTCAAGTATTATCTGCTCTTTCGGCACGCCTTTTTCAATAAGGTACGTGCTCATTGCGTGCGCTTCGGGTATAATCTCGTTTAGGCCTTGTCCACCTGTTACAACAATTGTAACGTCAGGGTTCTCTGTGTAAAAATCATATGCTGAATTAAGCCTTCTTGCAAGAACGTTTGTGACTGTTTTGCCATTAAGGCCGGCACCTAAAACAATTACAACATCTTCTTCGCCTGTGGGCTTTTGCGTAAAGCCTTTAATTGCTATAAACACCGCTATTAGCAAAACAACTGTAACACCTGCAAAAAACAACAACTTAAACAGCAGCCCCACCCCGTGTGATGTGAACGTGTCGATTTGTGAGTTAAAAATTGCATACACCCAAAAACTTACTGTTATGGCATACATTAAAAATGTGCCAAGGTTGAAGCTTGAACGAAAAAACCTCAGCACGCTGTCTACTGTAAGAATAATGCTCAGTGCATATAAAATAAATACTTTCATTTTTCCCCTAGTTTGGCCGTGTGGCCTAGCCCAAAACACAGCCAAAATTTAAAATTAACATTTTGCGTATTGTCGACACTATTTGACAACTTATATAAAATAATTATTACAAAATTGTATTATTTAAATTGCAAGCAAGTCGGCACTGATATGTTCCCTTAGAACGCCCTCTATATATTCCATGCTAAAAACCGAATAGCGCGAGCGTATGCCGTGTGCGGCGGCAAGCTCGGCTGTATAATTTTCAAATAAAAAAACTTGTGCGTTTTTATAGCCCGGGTCATAGTGTGTGACAATTGGGCGAAGGCGCGCATTTTTTACGGCCGCTGTGCTGTGCCCGTCGTGTGTCAGCGTTTTTTCAAATTCGCACTCAAGCACGGCGCCAATCATGGTGTCTGCCGTTGCCTGCAAGCTTATGTAGTTGCCAAGCGAATACGCAACAAAAACATCACGCCCGTCGGCAGCTTTTAGCCACTCGGCGTCTTGCACAACGTGTGGGTGTGTGCCAATAATAAGGTCTGCGCCCCAATCGGCCATTTGTTGTGCCAATATTTGTTGCGCCTCTGTGTATGAATGGCTGTTCTCAACACCCCAGTGGTTGCTAACCACAACTATGTCTGCGTTTTGCGCCGCTGTTTCAATTTGCTTTTGCACAATGTCTGTTTGGCTTGTTAATATTACGTGATATGGCGCATTTTGCGGCCGTGGTAAGCCGTTTGTCATTTCCGTATATGCAAGGTATGCTATTGTTATGCCGTTTTTTGTCTGGTACGTAATGGCGTCATAATAGTCGTCTTCGCTGGCAAAAAGGCCGCAAGTGTATGTGTCTTTTGGCATTTTGTTGTTCCAAAAGTCCATGGTGGCGCTTAGGCCCTGTGCACCCTTGTCGTAAGTATGGTTGTTGGAAAGGCTGAAAACAGAAAAGCCGGCGTCATACAAATTGTGCCCCATTTCACCGGGCGTTGAAAACATAGGGTAAGACGACGGCGCAAGTTCATCATTCACAAGCGTCTCTTGGTTTATCCAGTTTATGTCGAAGCCACTTAAATAATCAAGCATGTTTACATAGCAAAAGGAAAAATCGTAACCGTTGTGCCCGGCGTTTTGCGCGGCTTGCAAATATATGCCCGTGTGTATTAAATTGTCGCCCGAGGCTGAAAATTTCAGCGTAAAAACTTCCGGCTCAGGCGGCGCTATGTCTTCAGATGTTTCGTCGCTTAAAGTAATGCTTTGCGCTGCAAATGTTTCAACTGCACTGTTTTGTGGGGCGCATGCAACCAAAAAAAGTGCGGTAAATATTAAAAGTAAAAGTAAAAGTAAAAGTAAAAGTATCTTTTTCATATAAACCTCTTAAAAATAGTAGGCCAAAACAGTAACGCTGCAAAGCTTACAGTATAAAAACGCAGTTAAAGTTTTTGCTTACAATTACTTTGTTTTAACGCATAGTTCACAGCGCCTTTGAAGTTACTCTTTAGCCGCAAAAGCCCAAAGCCTTTGCCCCAAATAATTTAGCAGTGTAAAAATAACCTGCCCTAAAAGCATTGCAATTCTTGAAATAACAGTTTCATTAAACGCACCACCAAAAAGCGACACTGCCGCAGGCGTAACGTAAATTGAAAAGCCGAAGCCAAGCAAATAGCACACAGCAATAACAACAGAAAAGCGCACAATGCTTGGAATAAGTGGCGCCTTGCTTTTAAAGCTGAACTTGCGGTTAAAAATAAAACTGGGTATGCTGCAAAGTACAAACATTAAAGACGTGCTTGCCCAATATGCAGCGGCACTGCCAAATAGCAAGGTAAACGGCCCCAGTAAAATTTGGCTGCCGGCCATAGAGATAATTGTGTTTAGCCCGCCTATTATAAGGAAGATAAGCAAACTTTTGTCCCAGAAAAAACCGAACAACTTTTTTATCATTATTCGGTTTCCTCGGCCTTGTCAACAACTCTTACACTTTTCATAACAACAGGCTCTTTCGGTTTGTCGCCAAAGCCTGTTTTAACTTCGGCAATCTCGTCCACAACCTCAATGCCGCTTACTACTTTACCAAAAGCCGCATAACCGCCGTCTAAATGCGGTGAATCCTCGTGCATAATAAAGAACTGGCTGCCTGCGGAATCAGGGTTTGCGCTTCTTGCCATGCTTATAACACCGCGCTCGTGTATCAATTCGTTGTTAAAGCCATTTTGCTTAAACTCGCCTTTAATATTGTGGCCCGGCCCGCCCATGCCTGTGCCGTCAGGGCAACCGCCTTGAATCATAAACCCTGGTATAATTCTGTGGAACGTTAACCCGTCATAAAAGCCATCGTTTACAAGCGCTTCAAAGTTCTCAACAGTAATAGGTGCGATATCAGGGTATGTTTCAATAAGTATTTTTTTGTCATTTTCCATTGTTATTTCTATCATTTTCTTGCTCCGTTCTGCCGTTTTGCGGCTTTAAAATTATTGATTTTACTTGAGAATTCTCACACGTTTGCAAGCATCTCTGCTTGCTGCTCAATTCGCTCTATGCTTTCTTTTTTGCCAAGCACGGCCATAAGTTCTGTTGCGCCGCCCGGCGTTACACTTATGCGTGCAACGGCAACGCGCACGCAAAACATAACAGCGGCGGCTTTAATTTCTTTTTGCTCGGCATATCCTTTTAGCAGTGTAAAAAGTGTGTCGTTGTTCCAGTGTTCTTCGCCTTGCAAAAGTGCTGCAACATCTTTTAAAATGTCGCGGCTCATTTCGGGGGTTGTTTTGCTTTTTTTGTTAAAATAGCTGTCTTTGTCACACTCTAAACGCTGTGCCAAAAACTGTGTTTTCTCCTCAATTTCACTAAAAACAGATATGCGTGGCTGTAAAAGCTTTGCAACACTCTCAATTTGTGCATTTGTAAAAGTTTTTAAGCTTTTTTGTAAATAAGGCGTTGCCATATTTAAAAACTCATCGAAGCTAAGCGCTTTTATGTACTCGCCGTTAAACCAAAGTAGTTTGTCATAGTCAAAAACAGATGGCGATTTGCTTATGCCCTCTATCGAAAAAACGTCGCATAGCTCGCCGAGTGCAAACATTTCTTGCGTCGAATTTTTAGGGCACCAGCCAAGAAGAGCGATGTAATTTATAATGGCGCTTGGTAAATAACCGCTATTTATAAGGTCATCAAAGCTTACGGCGCCGTGCCTTTTTGAAAGCTTCGAAACGCTGCCGTCTTCGCCTCTTCCCATAAGAAGCGGCAAATGAACGTATTTTGGGCGTTGCCAGCCAAAATCATCGTAAAGTAACGCATATTTTGGTGTAGAGGTAACATATTCACTTCCGCGCACAACGTGTGTAACACCCATTAAAAAGTCGTCTACAACGTGTGCAAAGTTGTATGTTGGCATGCCGTCGGCTTTCATCAAAATTTGGTCTTGCAGTTCGCTGTTCTCAACACTTATTTCGCCAAAAATTTCATCAAAGTACGATGTTGTTCCGCTAAGCGGCATTTTTTGACGTATAACATATGGAACATTATTTTTCAAGTTTTCGGCAACTTCTTCGGCCGAAAGGTTCCTGCAGTGCCTGTCGTATCCAGCACCTATGTCGCTTTCGCTGTCGTTTAAGCCCTCAAGTCGCTCTTTTGTGCAAAAGCAGTAATATGCCTTGCCGCTGTCTATCAATTTTTTCACGTGCTGTTCATATATTACGCCACGCTCGCTTTGTATATAAGGGCCGTTTGGGCCGCCTTTTTCCGGGCCCTCATCGTATAAAAGGCCTGTTGTTTGCAGCGTGTTTAAAATAACATCTGTTGCGCCCTCCACAAGGCGCTGTCTGTCTGTGTCTTCAATACGCAAAATAAATTTGCCGTTTGTGTTTTTTGCCAACAAATATGCATAAAGTGCGGTGCGTAAGTTCCCAATATGCATATAGCCTGTGGGGCTTGGTGCAAACCTTGTAATAATTGGCTGTGTCATCAATAAATCTCCCTTTTTTGTTTCTGTGCTTTGTATTATAACATTTTTAATTATTTTTTCCAATACCATTTTTAAAAAACTGCAACACAAAGCCCATAGGAAACCTATGGGCTTTGTGTTCACACATACATAATCTATATTTTAGGGAAAATCAATTTTAGTGCCGATTAACTTGCAAAGTCGAATGATACAATTAAATGTAACATTTTGCAATTTGATTAACCGGAAATGTAACTTAACGATGTCATTATTATAGCACCGTTTTGTGCCCACGTCAATACTAAAATTGAAAAAAACTTATAAATATTTAAAAATTTTGAATTATTATTTCATTCAACAAAAAACAGTAAATTTTTGATGAAAAATTCAGCGTTTTAACGTGTTTATTATTTAGCCGCATTTTGAGAAGCCACAATTTCTGCAAATTACGCAACCGCCCTCATGTTCTACTGCGCCGCCACATTCGGGGCACTCGTGTATTGCACTTACGGCAGCAGGCACAGGCACGGCCACAAGGCGTGAAGCTTCAAACTCCTCGTTTGTGCCGTAGCCGAAACCATCGCCTGTCGGCGTCATTATTGTGCTTATCTCAGGCAATTTCACTTCGCTTGGTTTTACGCCTATGCTGCCTATATTGGCGCCAAAAAGCCCATTGCTATCGTTATTTTGCTGCGGCAAAGGTGTAACTCCTTCGTTTTGTGCGTAGTCTATTGCATTGTACTGTTCATTTTGATTATTGTTGTTTTCAGGCTTGAAAAAATCAAACGTGTCTTTTGGCTTTTCGTACGCTGTGCCACTTTGCGTTTGTGGCTCGTCGAATGTTATTGGCACGGCTGTAATAGAGGCACTTGCACTTTGGCCTTGTGTTTGCGGCTCGCCTGCTGTGTACGCATATTGTGGCTGCTTAGTGCTTTGTGTAGGCGCGCCGGCGTTTACAGGCTCTTGTGGCGCATATGCTACGCTTTGCACAGGTGCACTTTGTGCACTTACAGGCTCCGGCTTTGCATGGTCTTCATTTTGTACGTGTTCAACTTGCACACTTACAGGCTGTTGCGCTGTCTCTTCTTTTTCTTGCACATGTACATGTGTAGCAACTGCCTCGCTTGTGCTGTTTACAGGCAAAGTTTGGTAAGCTGCCTTGTGTTCAACTTTGCCCTCGCCTGCAACATTAATAATTGCTTTGCTTGGCAAAACTCTCTCAGGTTCAGGCGCTGTTCTGCTTTGTGTGCCTTCTTTTATAAACGAGTCTACTTTTTTAAGCACTTTTGCAATTGCATCGGGGCAAGAAGTGCAGTTCATGCCGTTTTGGCGAATTGTAGACGGGCAGCGTATGCCTTTAAGTTGGTCGTACACTTCCGAAACGCTCATTCCGCTGCGAAGTGCAACGCTTGCAAGCCTTGCCGTTGCTTCGCTTTGGCTTGGGCAGCCGCCGGCTTTGCCTGTGCTTGTAAACACTTCGCAAATGCCGTTTCTGTCGTAATTAACTGTAACATAAAGGTTTCCGCACCCTATTTTCATGCGCTCTGTAAAGCCCATAGTAACGGCAGGGCGTGGGCGCGGCTCTATTTTACCATACGCTTGAACAGCCGCTATTTGCTCGCCCGTAATTTGCAACGTTTCTTGTGGTGCACCGTCTTGCTGTTTTTGTGCGCCTTCTTTTTTAACACTGCCTATATTTAAAACTTGCCCGCCCCTGCTTCCGTCGCGGTAAATTGTAACGCCCTTGCAACCCAGGCGGTATGCAAGCATATAGCAGTTGCTAACCTCTTCTTTTGTTGCAGAGTGCGGCATGTTTATTGTTTTGCTTACTGCGTTGTCGGTATGCTGTTGGAACGCCGCCTGCATTCTTATATGGTACTCAGGCGATATATCGTGCGAGCACACAAATATGTCTCTTATCTCCTGAGGGATTTCCTCTATATGCGCAAGTGTGCCCTCTTTTGCAATGCGGCGCATAAGCTCTTTTGTGTAAAGGCCCTTTTGTTTAAGCGCTGTTTTTAAAACAGGGTTAGTCTCTACCATTTCTGTGCCGTCCATTATATTGCGAATATAAACAAACGCAAAAACAGGCTCTACGCCGGAAGAACACCCGGCTATCATTGACAGTGTGCCTGTTGGTGCAATTGTTGTTGCAGTGCCGTTTCGCATTGGTGCATCTGCGGCATAAATGCTGGAATAAAACAGTGGGAACGCACCGCGCTTCCTTGCCAAAATTTTGCTTGCGTTGTGCGCTTCTATATTAATGAAGTTCATCACATTTTCTGCTATTTCAATTGCCTCTTGCGAGCAATATGGTATGCCCAAATAAAGAAGCATGTCTGCAAAGCCCATAACGCCAAGGCCAACTTTGCGTGTTTCCCTTGTAACATCGCCTATTTTTTTAAGCGGATAGTTGTTAACATCAATAACGTTATCAAGAAAGTGCATTGCAGTGTGAACAGTTTTTCGCAGCAATGTATAGTCTATTTCATAAGAGTGCTCGCCGGTGCGGCACAGCATTTTAACAAGGTTAATGCTGCCAAGGTTACAGCTCTCGTACGGAAGAAGCGGTTGTTCGCCACATGGGTTGGTGCTCTCAATGTCGCCCTGTGCCGGCACAACATTGTCCCTGTTCAGCCTGTCTAAGAATATAATGCCGGGCTCGCCGTTATTCCACGCAGCTTGTACAATTTCTTCATAAACTTCCCTTGCGCGGCGTGTGCCAACTATTTTGTTTGTAAGCGGCTCAACAAGCTCATACTCGCTGTCTGCCTCCACAGCTTGCATAAAAGCCTCTGTAATGCCAACAGATATATTGAAATTTGTTATGTCGCTGTTGTCTTTTTTGCAATTAATAAACATATCAATGTCGGGGTGGTCTACCCTTAAAATACCCATGTTTGCACCACGCCTTGTGCCGCCTTGCTTCACAGCCTCTGTTGCCATATTAAAAACGCGCATAAAACTTACAGGCCCACTTGCAACGCCGCCTGTTGAATTTACAGTTGCGCCGTTTTGGCGAAGACGTGAAAAGCTAAAGCCGGTGCCGCCGCCTGACTTATGTATTAACGCCGCCTGTTTTACAGCTTCAAATATTGCCTCCATGCTGTCCTCTATTGGCAGCACAAAACAGGCCGATAGTTGCCCCAACTTTTTGCCGGCATTCATAAGTGTGGGCGAATTCGGTAAAAAGCGTAGGCTTGTCATAAGTTTGTAAAAATCTTCTGCCGTGTGGGCTATGTCGGTGTTTTCGTCGTAACGTGCGTCTGCAGTTGCAACGGCAATTGCAACACGCCGAAACATGCCCTCTACATCTTCAATATTTTTGCCGCTTGCATCTTTGGCAAGATACCTTTTTTCTAGCACATGCATTGCATTGCTGTTTATTTCACTTACAGCCACTTTTTATTCCCCCTAAATTTATTTCGCCTTAATATACAAGCGAATTACTTCTTAAAAAACTTACATTAAAAATTATACCACTATATATTGTGTGTGGCAACACATTTTTATCAAAATATACTGTAAATTGTGCTGTTTTTTTACAACTTATAATGTTATGTTTCAATTTTTACGCCATTTTTACATATTTTTTCAATTTATAATGAAATTATACAGGATAGAGCCTGCAACATGGAGTTGTTGACAAATAAAGAGTTTACAAAAACCAGAGCAAAAAATTTTTTATTTCAGCATAAAAATTTACAACAATTTTGCGACGTTCTTATGTAGTATTTTTAACAAATTGATATAACCCAAGCAAAAAAATTAATATAATAAGTAAAAATTAACAAAATTGCTATATTATAGCGGTTTACATTTAATATTTTTTTTGTTACAATATTAGTGTGCGTAAATAGGTGTTGTTATTATATGCTTTTTGCAGCGCGAATGCAAAAGAAATGTGTCGCATTTTACAGTGATTTTTATTTTTTTTGCAAGAAGTAAATACTATGCACCTTTACACTTATAATATTTTTTATTAACATCGGAGGAAATAATATGCCAAGAAGTAAAAAAGCCATGGACGGAAATACCGCGGCGGCACACGTTGCCTATGCTTTTACAGAAGTAGCCGGTATTTACCCAATTACACCGTCCAGCCCCATGGCCGACAGTGTTGACCAATGGAGCGCAGCAAATCAAAAGAACATTTTCGGAACACAGGTAAGTGTTGTAGAAATGCAAAGTGAAGCAGGTGCCGCAGGTACTGTTCACGGTTCGCTAGGTGCGGGTGCACTGACAACTACATTCACAGCATCACAAGGTTTGCTTTTAATGATACCTAACATGTACAAAATAGCCGGCGAGCTTTTACCGGGTGTTTTCCACGTTTCTGCACGTACAGTTGCAAGCCATGCGCTTAACATTTTCGGCGATCATTCAGACGTTTATGCATGTCGCCAAACAGGCTTTGCAATGATGGCAGAGTCTAACCCACAAGAAGTTATGGATTTAGCCGCAGTTGCACACCTTGCAGCTATCGAGAGCAGTGTGCCTTTCCTAAACTTCTTCGACGGTTTCAGGACAAGCCACGAAATTCAAAAAATTGATGCATGGGACTATGATGACCTAAAAGAGATGTGCAACATGGATGCAGTTAAAGCTTTCCGCAACCATGCACTTAACCCCGACACTCCTTTCTCAAGGGGTAGCCACCAAAACGGCGACATCTTCTTCCAAAACAGAGAGGCATGTAATAAATATTACACAGCAGTGCCGGGCATTGTTGAAAAATACATGGGCAAAGTTAATGCAAAACTTGGCACAAATTATCAACTGTTCGAGTACTACGGCGCACCTGATGCAGAGCGCGTAATTATATGCATGGGTTCTTTCTGCGACGTTGCAGAAGAAGTTATTGACTATATGACAGCGGCAGGCGAAAAAGTGGGTATGGTTAAAGTTCGCCTTTATCGCCCGTTTGCAGCAGACAAACTTCTTGCTGCTATTCCTGCATCTGCTAAAAAAATTGCTGTGCTTGACAGAACAAAAGAGCCTGGCGCACTTGCAGAGCCACTTCATCTTGATGTTATGGCTGCATTCCGCGAAGCAGGCCGCGACGGCGTTATTGTTGGCGGCCGCTATGGCCTTGGCAGCAAAGACACACCTCCGTCAAGCGTTTTTGCAGTGTTTGAAGAGCTTACAAAAGACGCACCGAAAGAGCGCTTTACACTTGGAATTAACGATGATGTTACTTACCTTTCACTTGAAGAAAAACCATCGCCTAACACAGCGGCAGAGGGTACAAGAGAGTGTAAATTTTGGGGACTTGGCGGCGACGGCACAGTTGGCGCAAACAAGAACTCAACGAAAATTATCGGTGACCATACCGACAAATTTATTCAAGCTTACTTCCAATATGACAGCAAAAAAACAGGCGGCGTAACAATTAGCCATCTTCGCTTTGGCGACAAGGCTATCCGTGCACCTTACTATATTAATAAGGCAGACTTCGTTGCTTGCCACAACCCGTCTTACGTAATTAAAGGCTATAAAATGGTTAACGACGTTAAACCGGGTGGCGTTTACATGATTAACTGCCAATGGACACCGCAGGAGCTAAACGAGCACATGCCGGCAGATGCAAAACGCTATATTGCTGAGAACAACGTTCAACTTTACACAATTAACGCTATTGATAAAGCTATTGAAATTGGCCTTGGCAAACGCACAAATACAATTTTACAATCTGCATTCTTTGCACTTGCAGACATTTTGCCAAAAGAAGACGCTATCAAATTCATGAAAGAAGCCGCTTATAAATCATTCAGCAAAAAAGGCGATGCCATTGTTGAAATGAACTATAAGGCAATTGACGCAGGCTTTGATGCATACGTAAAAATTGACGTGCCGGCAGATTGGAAAACGGCCGCTGACGACAGCGAAAAACAAAAACTTAGCGGCGATGCAAGCACAGTTAAAATGGTTGAAAACCTACTTAACCCAATTACAAAAATGGTTGGCGACTCATTGCCTGTTTCAGCTTTTGTAGACCATGTTGACGGCCAGTTTGCACAAGGTGCATCTGCATACGAAAAACGCGGCGTTGCAGTTAGCGTACCTGAGTGGAATGCTGAAAAATGTATACAATGTAACCAATGCGCTTACGTTTGCCCACATGCAACTGTGCGCCCGTTTGCACTTACAAAAGACGAAACTGCAAAAGCACCACAAGGATATAAGTGCAAATCTATGAACGGCAAAGGCTGTGAGGACTATGACTTCACACTTGCTATTTCACCGCTTGACTGCATGGGCTGTGCTGTTTGTGTTGGCGCGTGCCCTGTTAAAGCGCTTGAGATGAAACCGCAAGAAAGCCAACTTGAACAACAAGATGTATTTGCATACTGTGTAGATAACATTGATAAAAAACCGAACATGATGCCTGAAACAAGCGTAAAAGGCAGCCAGTTCAACCAGCCGCTTCTTGAGTTCTCGGGCAGCTGTGCAGGCTGTGCTGAAACAAGTTATGCACGCCTTATCACTCAACTTTACGGCGAGAGAATGTTTATTTCTAACGCAACGGGTTGTTCTTCAATTTGGGGTGGCCCTGCGGCCGCAAGCCCATACACACGCAACCGCTTAAGCGGCAAAGGCCCGGCATGGATTAACAGCCTTTTCGAAGACAATGCAGAGAACGGCTTCGGCTTATACCTTGGCCAAAAAACAATTCGCAACAACCTGATAGAAGTTGTTAAAACAGTTGCAGGCAAAACAAAAGACGCAGACGTTAAAGCTGCGGCAGATGAGTACCTTGCAACACTTGACGACGGCAATGCAAACATGGTTGCGGCAGACAAACTTGCAGCTGCATGTGAAAAAGCAGATTGCTGTGATGAAGTTCGCGAAATAGCAGCTAAAAAGCAATACCTAAGCAAAAAATCTGTTTGGATATTCGGTGGCGACGGCTGGGCATATGACATTGGCTTTGGCGGTTTAGACCATGTTATTGCAAGCGGTGAAGACGTAAACATCATGGTATTTGACACAGAAGTTTACTCAAACACAGGCGGCCAAGCTTCAAAAGCAAGCCAAATTGGCCAAGTTGCACAATTTGCAGCGGCAGGTAAAGCAATAGGCAAGAAAAACCTTGCTGAAATTGCAATGAGCTATGGTTATGTATACGTTGCACAAATTGCAATGGGCGCAAACCAAAAACAAACACTAGACGCCATTATTGAAGCAGAGAGCTACAAAGGCCCGTCGCTAATTATCGGTTACTCACCTTGTGAGATGCACGGCATTAAAGGCGGCATGGCTAACTGCCAAGTAGAGATGAAAAAAGCTGTTGAGGCAGGTTACTGGGATATGTTCCGCTTTGACCCACGCAAAAAAGCAGAGGGCAAAAACCCACTTACAATTGACAGCAAAGCACCAACGGCAGATTATAAAGAATTTATTAAAAACGAGACACGTTACAGCCGCTTAGCGCTTACATTCCCTGAAAGGGCAGAAGAGCTGTTTGAAAAGGCAGCACAAGAAGCAGGCGACCGTTATGAGTACTTAACAAGACTTGTAGAACTTTACAAGTAATTAGGGTGTGTTTGTGCAGCTGCGGGCAAACAAATACTTGCAGAATTTTTTGCGAGGGTGACTTTGAGGGCAGAACACTGACACAGACCTAAAACCAATTTAAAATTAAATCATTTTACAGTCAAAAACGGCACAGCGTTACTCGGCTCTTAGGCAAACTCAGACGGCGAGAAGGTGCAATGTTTAAAGCATTGCGAATAACGTGAGAAAACATATACATGTACGTTTTCGAGCAAGTATTTCACGCTTGTAAATAGGGTTGTCTAACAAGCTAGGGTGGCACAGTGTCGTTTTTTGTTGAGTAATAATGTTTTAATAATAAAAATTATATTTATTTTAGAGGAGACTTATCATGAAATTTTTTAACCCGTACATTGCACTTTGGAAAAACTACGTAAACTTCAGCGCACGCACAACAAGAAACGGCTACTGGATGGCTATTCTTGTAAACTTCATAATCGGCGCTATTTTTGGCGGTATTATTCAAGCAGTTCCGGCACTTGAAATTGTTTACACAATTTACGGCCTTGCAATATTAATTCCGAGCCTTGCAATAAGCGTTCGCCGCATGAACGACATCGGCAGAACATGGAAATCACTGTTCATCGTTTTAATACCTATCGCAGGCCCAATCTGGTTCCTTGTTTTGCTTTGCAAAGAGTCAACAGCACCAAACGGCGTGCCTGTTGTTTAATTTAAAAAAAGTAAAGGGCGGCCTATGGCCGCCCTTTACTGCGTCAAAAATTCATATTGTCTGTCATTATAACAAATATTAAAAGTTTTACTAAATTTTTTCAAAAAATTTCGGGTTCTCAGGGCAGAGCCCTGAGATGCTTTGTGAAGAAAATGCAACTTTTTCAAGGCATTAAATTTATGAAAACGTCTCTTGGCACATGTCGGTAGGCGCAATGCTTCCACATTCAAGAATTGCAATGTCGCCTAAAAAACCATCATTTTTAGCGGCCGCTTTTACAGTCTCTTTAAAATAATTAAATAATTTTGAATTTTTATATTCGCTATACTCATAATTATTCAGCTGTATATCAAAATCCAATTCAATATACCCCATGCTTTCAAGGTTAAGTAGCATTTTCCCAAGCTCTTTAACTCTTTCCATTGAAGAGCTCTCGCTCTCTAAAAATACAGGCGAAAGCGCAACAGTCTCTAATTTTTGCTCTTTGCTGCTTTTTACAACAAATTGCGCAACAGGGAAGTAATGTGTATTTAGCAAACTTGAAATAAATTGCTTTTCCTCTTGCGTTAATTCTTTTCGCTCGCCACAACAATTGTTGTGGTGCGTGTGGCCGCAATTGCAGTGCCCGTGGTATGTGTGGCCGCATTTGTCGTTTTCATGGTGGCTGTGGCCACCGCAACTACACGTGCTATTATTTATGTCTTTCATTTTTTCTCCTTTTAAAGCAAAAATTGTACAAATCTGCCGGTTATAATAGCTGCCTAATGAAATAATCACAACATGTTAGAAGCAGCTAACACAAATAATACCACAAATAGATGTGCATGTAAACTATGTGTTAGAAACTTGCCTGCATTATTAATTTAAATGCAGGCAAAATATTGCGGTTTAGGCGGGTTCGGATTACATCGGCTTGGCTAGGGCGCCGCCCTAAGAACCCGAAATTTTTAAAAAAAATTTAGTAAAACTTTTAATGCTCGTTTTTTGGCGAAACGCTGTACCTTGCAAACAACACAACATAGTTTGAATTACAAATATAGCAATTATGCACAAAATAGTTTAGCGAACTGTCATATTGCATAAAAACTCTCTATATGTTATAATATTTTTATGTAAAAACTCTAAATTTTGATTAAAACAGAGGTGTAATATGGAAGAAACTAAAACTATTT
This sequence comes from uncultured Bacteroides sp., assembly GCA_964371535.1. GTDB lineage: Bacteria > Bacillota > Clostridia > Oscillospirales > Ruminococcaceae > Ruthenibacterium. Next base: position 13,972 of record CAYJMH010000004.1, on the reverse strand, counting down.
ACAACAGAGCGAAATTATGGCAAATGGCGCTTTTTCCTCTTAACAACACTGCAACAAATGTGTACCTTTTCTTTCTTGGGTACATATCATACTATGCCGTTGGTGTGGCGGGGCTTTTGTTCCCGGTAGTAAGTGTTGTTATAACAGCAATGCGTATTTTCGACGGCTTTACGGACCCGGTTATAGGATTTATAATTGACAAGACAAACGGTAGGTTTGGAAAATTTAGGCCTGCAATGATTTTGGGCAACATAATTTTAGGCGCCTCTATGTTGCTTATGGTCAACACAGTGCACTTGTTCCCACAACAATTCAGGTTGCTTGCGTTCGGCTTTTATTATATAATTTATGTAATAGGCTATACGTTCCAAACCGCATGCACAAAAGCGGGGCAAACTTGCCTTACTAATGACCCTAAGCAAAGGCCGACTTTCTCGCTTTACGACGGCATTTATAACATATTTTTATTTGCAGGCTTTCCCATTATAGTACTTAACATAATGGTGCCAAAGCACACAACGGCAACGGTTGAGGGGCTTAACTCACTCTCTTTCCATAAAGAGTTTGTCATAGTTTCAGTTGCGCTTTCGGCGGTGCTTACAGTGCTTGCGGTTATTGGCATAATGCAAAAAGACAGAACAGAGTTTTTTGGCCTTGGCAATAAGTCTGAGAAAGTACAGCTAAAAGATTATGTGGATACTTTAAAAAATAACAGGGCAATACAAATGTTAATTTTTGCGGCATCTACCGATAAGCTTGCAAACACAACAGCCAGAAACTTAACTGTTATGCTTATAATATTTGCCATAACAACAGGCGACGAAAGCTTGCCGGGTTCTATGGGTGCAATAGTGGCACTTCCTAGCATGCTATTGCTTGTTTTTGGCATTATGTATGCGCGCAAAAGAGGCCAAAAAAAGGCACTTGTAGACTCTACATGGATAGCACTTATTAGTGCCTTAACAATTTCGGCATTTATCTTGTTTGGCCCAATGAGCACTCTCAGCCTTTCAAGCATAAATGTATTCACAATTATATTTATGCTTGTGTATATTATATTTGCCGGCTCGCTTTCTGTTGCGGGTAACATAGTTATTCCCATGATTGCAGACTGTGCAGACTATGAAGTTTACAGAAGCGGTAAATATGTACCGGGAATGATGGGCACGCTGTTTTCCTTTATAGATAAAATTGTTTCGTCTTTTGCAACTACAATAGTTGGGCTTTCGCTGGCTGCAGTTGGCTTTGTAGACAGCGTGCCCGGCATGAGCACCGAGCTTACACAGCCACTGCTTTATGTTGGCGTGTTCTTGTTTATGGGCATGCCCGCAATTGGGCTTATTTGCTCACTCATAGCAATGAAATTCTACCCACTGACACGTGAGAAAATGGACGAAATTCAAAGTGAAATTAAGCGCATAAAAGAACAATCGCAAGCAGTGCAAGAGTAATAATTATTTTAACTAAAAGAGGTATATGAAATATGAGAATTGTTGAGAATATTAACAAAGGATGGGAGTTTTCAAAAGATAACTCAAATTTCGAGCAAGTAAACATACCGCACACATGGAATAATTTTGACGGGCAAGACGGTGGTGCTGATTATTTAAGGCAGAAGTGTTATTACAAAAAAATGCTGACGTTAAAAAAAGGCGAGAATAAAGTTTTTGTTGAGTTTGAGGGTGTAAACCATGTGGCTCACGTCACATTCAACGGTGTGTCAATGGGCGAGCACAAAGGCGGGTTTTCGACATTCCGCTTTGACATAACAGACCACATAAAAGACGGCGAAAACTGCCTGGAAGTTTGTGCCGATAACAGCGACGACTTGCAAGTTTACCCACAACAGGCTGACTTTACATTTTTTGGTGGCATATATAGGGATGTAAACATAATTGTAACAGACAAAGTGCATTTTGACCTTGAATACTTTGGTGCAAAAGGCGTTTATGTAACAAAGGCACAGCCAAACGCAGACGGCAGCGCAGACGTAAAAGTGAAAATGTGCGTAAAGGGTGCAAAAGGCGATGAAGTTGTAAAAGTTGCTATTAAAGATAAAGCAGGGCAAATTGTGGCAACAGGCGAGGGCAAGGCGTCGGAAGATGTTAACTTAGACGTTAGCTTTAAAGACGCAGTTTTATGGGACGGCTTTAAAAACCCGTATTTGTACACTTTAGCTGCCACTGTTGAGTGCGGCGCAAATGTGCTTGATGATGTAAACGTAAAATTTGGTGTGCGCAGCTTTAGCGTGGACAAAGACAAAGGCTTTATTTTAAACGGCAAAAAATACCCACTTCGTGGTGTTTCACGCCACCAAGACAGGTTGGACAAAGGTTGGGCCATAAGCCATGAAGACCAAGTGCAAGACGCCAACATAATAAAAGACATGGGTGCAAATACAATAAGGCTTGCACATTACCAGCACAGCCAATACTTTTTCGACTTATGCGATGAATATGGCTTTGTAACATGGGCAGAAATACCGTTTATAACTATATTTATGTCAAGCGAAGATGCACAAGAAAACACAAAGAGCCAAATGCGTGAACTTGTGCTGCAAAACATGAACCATGCGAGCATTTGCTTTTGGGGCATAAGCAACGAAATAACAATAGGTGGCGAAACACCCGAGCTTATAGAAAACCAAAAACAGCTTGTTAAAATTACTAACGAGATAGACCCAACAAGGTTAACGGCACTTGCAAACGTTTCGTTCACTGCCATGGAATCGCCCGAGAATCAGCTTACAGACGTTGTAGGCTATAACCACTATTTTGGCTGGTATGGCGGAGAGTTGACAGACAACGAAGAATGGCTTGATGAGTTCCATGAAAAATATCCCGACAGGCCGCTTGGTATTACAGAGTACGGCGCAGAGGGAATTACAACGCTACACAACAATAACCCCGAAGTTCGAGATTACAGCGAAGAATACCACGCAGTTTATCACGAACATATGCTGAAAATTATATCAGAGCGTGAGTATTTATGGGGTACATATCAGTGGAACATGTTTGACTTTGCGGCAGACTCAAGGGACGAAGGCGGCGTGCAAGGAAGAAACAACAAGGGCCTTGTAACTTATGGCAGGGAATTTTGCAAAGATGCTTACTATTTATATAAAGCGTATTGGAACGAGAACGACATGTTTGTACACGTAACAGGCAGGCGTTATTTCGACAGGCCAACACAGACGACGAACATTAAAGTTTACTCGAACGAAAAGCAAGTTACGTTGCTTGTTAATGGCAATGAGTTTGGAAAACTTGACGCAGATAAAATATTTGTGTTTGAAAATGTGCCACTTAACATGGGCGAAAATACAATTTGCGCAGTAACTGCAAATGCAAAAGATGAAATTAAGCTTAACAGGGTAGATGCGCCGAATGAGAGCTATGCGTTGCCGCCTGAAGATGACGCAGGGGCAGAGGGTGCTGCAAACTGGTTCCTTGACTTGCAAAAAGAAGTATCTGCAACAGAGTTGACATTTAACGAAGGCTATTTGTCAATAAAAGATTCGTTGAACGACATTTTGGCAAATGAAGAGGCAAAAGATTTGCTTATGAATTTGATGGGCAGTTCTGCAGGTGTAAAATTAAACGAGGGCATGCTGAAAATGGTGGGCAACATGCAGCTAGAGATAATTATAAAAATGGCCGGCAAAAAAATACCACCGGATGCAAAGTTCTTTATTAATGCAAAGTTGCAAAAAATTAAAAAGTAGCATAATTAAAGCCTACAAAACACACTGAAACAGCGTGTTTTGTAGGCTTTGTCGTGTCAAAACGAGCCACCGGAAAACTGTGGTTGACACTATATGATACATTCAAACCAATTTAAAGCTTATACAATACGTCGCCTTGATAAACAAAATATTAGCACGCCGTCTTGTACAGATTTTATACCGCTACAAATATAACGACCTGCTATGTTAGGGTGAAATCTAACATAGCAGGTCGTTATATTAAATTTAAACTACTATTATCTTACGCAAAAACAGTGTTCTTTACTTTCCATTTTTCAAGCGCAATGAAAAGCCAAAAAGAATATATACCAAACGTGATAATGCAAAAAAACAACCACTTAATCCAGTTGCCAAAAAGGCCAAGGGGTGTGCCAATGAATTTAAGCCTACGGCCATCAACAACAGTATGGTTAATTTTCCAACCGTACATCATGCACAGCGCCCATGGGTAGCAAATACCAAGTGTAAAAACCGTTAAAAGCCAGCCTAAAATAGACCAACCAATGTAGCTAAGAAGTCCCCCATCAAAATATGAATATCCCATTTTTACTCTACCTTTCTTTAAAAGCAATGGCAAAACACTGCATTGCCACTAACTTATATGTTTTAACTGTACTATATTATAGCGGTTTTTGTTGTAAAATACAATATAAAACCCTTAAATCAAAAAAATTTAATTTAAGGGTTGACTTTTTTGTTTTTTGTGTATATAATAATTACACAAAACAATTTTTTTTGATTTGAAGTTTACTTGTTAATATATTAAAAAAAGGATGGTATGCTTATGGTTAGCGACAACGCAAGAATAGCAAAAATGTTTAAAGCGCTTTGTGACGAAAATAGGGTTGCAATTGTGAAATTACTTCAAAGCGGTGAGTTGTGTGCGTGTAATATCTCAGACACACTCGGGATAGCGCAATCAAAGCTATCGTACCACATGAAGATATTATGTGAAAGTGGAATAGTGCAGTGCCACTATGTGGGCAAATGGACCCACTATGAAATTAACGCACAAGGCAGTGAATTAGCCATTTTAACTTTGCAAGAATTAACAAAAGTAAGCGAAGAGCAAAGCGTCCAAGAGTGCTCGGCATAAGAATAGTAGCAGTTTAATTGAAGTGTGCGCGTGTGGCGCACACATTTAAGTGCGATCTATAACTTAATCTGCGGGGCTATTTAACTTAAAAAGTGTGCGCCCTACAAATACAGTTAAAAAATGCTCGTTAATACGTACAATATTGCCTATGTTTCTTGTTCCATCTGACAAAAGTTTTGTTTTTTTTTGCAAAATCTTTGTTTGTCAACAACTTTAGCTTGTATAGACTGTATTTTTAAATATACTGTAAAGTAGATATATATATTAATTATGAAAAAGGCAAAAATTGCCTAAAGGGTTAAATTTAATGAAAATTACAAAGCAAAATTTGCTAAAAATTTTAATACCAATTATTATGCTTGCTGTTATTGGTGCAATTTACGTGTCACAAAATATGGGCGGTGGGCAAAGCGAAGCACTCTCTGCCGAAGTATCACAAGAAAGTGAGTTTCCACTAAACATAACAAGTGTTGATTTAGACGAACTTTCACAACACGAAATGCCAATAATAATAGACTTTGGCGCAGACGAATGCGTGCCGTGCAAGGAAATGGCGCCGGTGCTTGAAACACTTAACGCTGAAATGCAGGGAAGTGCAATTGTTCAGTTTGTTGATGTGTGGAAAAACCCGGGGGCTTCACGCAATTATCCTGTGCAGGTTATTCCAACACAAATTTTTGTTAATGCAGACGGTACACCGTACGTTCCAAGCGATGAGCTGGGCATTGAATTTATACTTTACGCCGACATTCAAACAGAAGAGCATATTTTTACAGCCCACCAAGGTGGCCTGACAGAAGAGCAAATGCGAATTATTCTGGCTGATATGGGGGTAAGTTAATGGACGCGATGCTTGATTTTATTGCGGAAATTATTACGCAAAGCACATGGGTTGCGCCATTGTTGGCACTTGCCGCAGGCGTGCTTACGTCTTTAACACCATGTGCGCTGTCAAGCGTGCCGCTTATTGTGGGCTATGTTGGCGGCACAGGCAGCCAAAACACAAAACGTGCACTTGCGCTTAGTTTAACGTTTGCCGCCGGCAGTGCAATTACGTTTACAGCACTTGGCGTTATTGCAACCATGGCCGGCACTTTAATTGGCACACAGGCTACATGGTGGTTTTTTGTTTTGGGCGTGTTAATGATGTTGATGGCACTGCAAACTTGGGGTATATATGAGATAATACCGTCAAGTTACCTAGTTGCAAAAAACACAAAAAAAGGCTTTTTAGGCGCATTAATTGCCGGCATTTTGGGCGGTGTTTTCTCATCGCCGTGCTCAACGCCTGTGTTAATAGCACTTCTTGCCGTGGTGGCAGGGCAGGGCAGTTTGGCGTGGGGCATATTACTGTTGCTTTTGTATTCAATTGGCCATGGCATACTTGCCGTTTTTTGCGGCACAAGTGTGGGCTTTGTTCAAAAGCTTTCACAAAGTGCCAAATATGCAAAGCTTAGCAATGCGCTTAAAGTAATAATGGGCGCTGCAATGGCACTTATTGGTTTTTACATGTTCTATTTGGCGTTTTAATATGCGGCGTTTTGTCAAAGCATTTTATTCAGCAATGTATACATAAAAACGCTGTTAAAAAACTGCAAATTGGCATTGCGCACAAATCAAAATTATAAATATATTAAGGGGTTTTAATTATGGGCTTATTTGGTTTTGGAAAAAAGAAAAAAGAGGAAACTTGCGGGTGCAATAGTACTGATAATAAAAAGGCAGAGGAAAAAGCTTATAACGAAAAAGGCGAAGAGATGGCACAATGCGACTGTGGCGGAATGTGCAGTGTTTCAGAAATAGAGGCGAAAAAAGCAAAGAAAAAAAACAGCGGTTGTTGCGGCAATATTGACGCACAAAGCGTTGAAAAAGCACAGGCATCGCAAAACGAGGGCGCAAGCGTTAAAGTTTTAGGCTCCGGCTGCAAAAAGTGCAACGCACTTGAAGACGCAACGCGTGAGGCGCTTTCCGGTTTGGGCATGGACACAGACATTGACCACGTAACCGACTTTGCGGCAATTGCAAGCTATGGTGTAATGACAACACCCGCACTTGTTGTAGACGGCAAAGTTGTGTCTTACGGCAAAGTGCTTAAAGTAGAAGAAGTAGTAGATATGTTGAAAAAAGTGCGCGGATAAAACGCACTTTTAACAGAAATATAATGCGCGGTTAGTTTGAAAAGACATGAAATAATTTGTTTCAAAAACGGCAAGATTGAACATAAATAATCCTCAAATCCTGCACGGATTATTTACAACTTATTTTATGGCGTGGGCTGAGGACAGCCCACATGCCAATTTATATTAAACAACCGCTTTCTTGCAAGGCAAGCATAACAACCGAAAAACAAGGCGCAAACATGACCGTTTTACATGGTTGCTTTGTGCCTTGCAGCGCAGCAGAGAGGAATGGACGTAATTTTGGAAAATAAAAAACATCCGGCATTGGCTTTTTTGAGCGATACCTGACTATTTGGGTAATAATATGTATGGTAACAGGCGTTTTAATAGGCGAATTTTTGCCGGCAATACCACAGTTGGTGTGCTTGTTGAGGTGCCCGTTATGCTAATACTTGTAAGAATAGCAAATAAAACCGCACATATGTTTAAAAAAGCATAGTGCTTGTCAAAAAAGGCATAGTATTTACTTGAAAACGAAATGCATTTCGTCAAAAGAAGGAATGCATTTCGTTATAATAATGAATATTAAAAGTTTTACTAAATTTTTTTCAAAAAAATTTCGGGTTCTTAGGGCAGGGCCCTGAGGTGTTTTCTGCAGGAAACGCAACTTTTTGCTATAAAAAGTTTCCTTTTAGCTACCCGTTTGTGCAATTTTTATAATGCATGTTTTTTTTAAACAGCTAAATAATGGCGCATAGCGCCTTTTTTTAATTGACTTTAAGCTGTTAATGTGATAAATTTGTATATAAGATATACACAAATTTATATTTACTCGGAGGAAGAACATGAAAAATAAGTTTTCAGATTTAGTCAAATATCGTTTCGATAACTTGATGTCAAAAGGTGCGGCGGCACTTGTTGGCATTTTGTTTTTGGCAACAGCAATTATCATTGTAATTGTAGGGCTTATTGCATTTTTGCTGGGCATGGGCACACTTGGTGATAACATATGGCTAAGTGTTATGCACGTTATTGATGCAGGCACCATTACAGCGGCAGACACAAGCAATGTTTTGTTTGTTATACTTATGAGCGTTGTGACACTTTGCGGCATTTTTATCACAAGCATCTTAATAGGTATTATAACAACAGGGTTTGAAGAAAAGCTAAACTCATTAAAAAAAGGCAATTCTAAAATAATTGAAAAAGAGCACACATTAATATTAGGCTTTAACGACAATATTTACACAATTATTAGCGAGCTTGTTGTGGCAAATTCTAACAAAAAAGACGCTTGCATTGTTGTTTTGGCAGACGAAGATAAAGAAGAAATGGAAACGTTGATTGCAAAACAGTTTCAAAGCACCGGGACTACAAGGGTAATTTGCCGCACAGGCAGTATTTCAGACACACATATGCTTAAACAGTGCAGCATTGAAACGTGCAAGTCTATAATTGTTAACACACAAGACGATTTCCTTGTGACAAAAGCAATTTTGGCAATTAACAGCTGTTTTAATGAAAGTGCGCAAGAAATGAAAGCGCACATAGTTGCAACCGTGAACGATGATGCAAACTATGAAGCAATTAAAATTGCAGGCGGCGGAAAAGTAGAGGCAATTTTGACAAACGACGCTATTTCAAGAATTATAGCGCAAACTTGCCGTCAACCGGGCCTTTCAAACGTACTTGTAGAGCTTTTTGACTACAGCGGTAACGAGCTTTATTTCGAGAAGTTCCCAAACCTTGCCGGCAATACTTTCGGTGCTGTTTTAAACTTCTTCCCACACTCTAGCGTATTTGGCTTTAAGCGTGGCGATAAAACGTATTTAAACCCCGATAAAGAAGAGAAAATGCAAGCAGACGACATGTATATACTTCTTGTTGAAGACGACGGCATGGCGAAGCCTGCAGAAAGTGCACCGAACCTTGGCGATTTAAGCGAGTATAAAGTAGAAAGCGTTTTGCCTACAAAACCTGAGAGCATTCTTATTTTAGGCGTTAATAACATGCTTGAGAAAATTCTTGTTGAACTTGACAATTACTTCGAAAAGGGCTCTAAAATTATAATAGCCGACGAAGAGATTAGTGACTATTATAAAAACTTTGGCAAAAAGCTCTCAAATATTTCTGTTGAACCCGTTGAGTGCGATATTAATAAGCGCGGTAATTTAAGCGAGCTAATGGGCAAAAATATTGACCATGTATTGCTTTTAAGCGCGGACGACTGTGAAACGGAAGCATCTGATTCTATGACGTTGCTTAAATTAATTCATTTGCGCGACATTGCACAAAAAGACAGCAGGACATTTAATATTACAAGCGAAATGAAGAGCACAGTTAACCAAAAACTTGCAAACGTTGCAAAAGTTAATGACTTGGTTGTTGGTAGCAACATAGTTAACTTGATACTTACACAAATATCAGAGAATAGAGACCTTTCAAATGTGTTTACAGAACTATTGCATGCAGAGGGCTCTGAAATATACCTTCGCAAGGCAAGCAATTACGTAAAACTTGGCAAAGAGATAGACTTCTACACAGTTACTGAAATTGTTAAAGAGAAAAACGAAATTGCAATTGGTTACAAACGCCAATTTGATGACACATTCGAAATTGTTACAAGCCCGACAAAGAGCGAAAAAGTTATTTTTGGCACAGAAGACTACATTGTTGTGCTGTCTTCTGATTAACACTGACTTAATTTACTGCTGTATTAAAAACGCATTAAATTGAAAGTTTAATATTTTAAACAAAAGCCCCACAAACAGTTTGCTTTGTGGGGCTTTTTTGCAGGCCGTGGTGCCACATGTGTAATGCTATGTTGATGTTATTTGCGTTTTATAGTATAATAAAATCAAAATTAAAGTGCATTTTAGCGTGCGAAAATATGCGCTTAATATTAAAAAAAGGTGTACTAAAACCGGAATTGTTGACAAATAAAGCATGTGCAAAACAAGAGTAAAATTTTTACCTATCATAATATAAAACAAAAAACGCAAGCAGTGATATGCGAATTAATGAGCGTTTTTGTGAGATATGGCGGAGATTTGCAGACTCTTTTGTGAAGACGACTTTGTCAATAGATTCAAAGCGAACGGTTTCGACACTGACTAATAAGCTAGGAGTTATAAAGTGGACAGAAAAAGTTGCGTTTCAGATGATGTGGTAAAATTACTGTATGCAAAAGAGCATGACAGGCGCTTCATATATGATATAAGCGTACAAGATAGCGAAATTATATTGTCTATGTTTGATGACCCAAATGATTTTAGCTGGGAGGACATCAGAGATGAAAAGGCAGAGTTTTTTGATGAAACAGCCAGCATGAACAAATATTTGCTTATTGAGCACAACAATGAAATTATTGGCGTGTTTTATCATACACACCACAATTCAAATATAGAAAATGTCGAGTTTCACATTTGGTTTGTCTCAAAAAAATATACAGGTAAAGGCTTGGGTACAAAAGTTGTTTTGCTGATGAAAGATTATATATACAGCGTGTACGGCATTACTGTGTTTTTAATGCGGCCGTGGGTTAAAAACCCACAGGCCGTACGCGCATATGAAAAATGCGGGTTTGAAGTAATTGAAAATTTTAATTTGAACGATTATTTCACGAAAGAGGAGATTAGTGCGTATGGCAACGGGGCATACAGCGTTGAAGAAACAGTAAACATGGTGGCTAAAATAAGCGCAGGCAAGTGAAAACATAAAGGGGAAACGCGAATGAAATTTGACACACAAAAGCTTAATGTGTACAGGGACGTATTGGCAACAACCCAAGTACAGCAGGGATATCAAGAGTTTATAAAGCTGTTTCGTTATTTGCGCATGGAGCTTGAAAAAGAGTTAGAGGGTTTTTCTGCATCAAGCAGTATTATGGAAAACCGTATGGATTTTGCGTATTTCCAACTATTTAGCACACAGCTAAAAGAAAAAGGGCTAAAAGTTCAAATAATTTTTGTGCACGAAGAATATCAATTTGAAGTTTGGGTTTCAGGCTATAATAGGAAAATACAGTGTGATTATTATAAATATTTAAAAGACATGAAAATGAAGTACACACTTACTAAAAACCCCGAAAGAACTGACTATATTATTAAATCTTCGCTTTCGAAAGACATAGACATTAGCGACGGTTGTTTGGTTAAGAAGCTTTTGAAAGCAGAGATAAAAGAAATAGAAGCTTTCGTTTGTGACATCAAAAATTAAAATAAGTAGGGCAAAAAAACACCTCTAAAGCAATGTGCGCACGTAACGCGCATGCTTTAGAGGTGAAATATTGATGTACACACTAATTTAATAAGCGTATTTTGTAACAAATGCAAAGCACTTGCACTGAACTAACAAGTTATTCAGTAGGCTGCGTATAAATGTTAATGTGTTGGCGAAGACTAATCTTCAATTTCTACCATTACTTTAACGCCGTCGCGGACACCGGCCGAGCGCATAACAACACGTATGGCTTTTGCAATGCGCCCTTGTTTACCAATAACACGCCCCATATCGTTTTGCGCAACACGTAAACGGTATACCACAACATTATCTTCAGTTGGCGCGTCTACCGTTACTTGCACTGCGTCTTTGTCGTCTACAAGGCCTTTTGCAACAGCGAGTAATAATTCTTGCATATATTAATCCTCCTCGCCTTAGATGATGTTGCTTTTTTTGAGCAACATGCGCACTGTGTCAGTTGGTTGTGCGCCGTTTTTAATCCATGTTTTTGTTTTGTCCTCGTCTATTTTGAAGACAGTGGGTTCTTTTGTAGGGTCATAATATCCCAACTCCTCAATAAAACGTCCGTCACGCGGGAAGCGTGAATCTGCAACAACAACACGATAAAACGGTGCTTTTTTAGCGCCCATGCGGCGCAACCTTATTTTAACAGCCATTTTGTCACCTCCTGAAAAATTTAATGTATATTTTATCTAAAACTGCATAACAGCCGGATAAACATAGTAGTTAAGCGCCTAAAGAATTCTTATGTAATATTTTTGCGACCTTTAAAAGGGTATTAAGGGTAAATATTGAGAATTCTCAAAAAAAGCAAAAACAAAAGCACTATTGTAAAATGTCATTTAAATTTGAAAGTCCCATTTTACCCAAGCTTTTTTCAAAGCTTTTCGGGTTCTTTTTGAATTTCTTCATCATTTTGCTCATTTGTTCGAACTGGCGAAGCAGTTTGTTCACGTCTTCAACACGCGTGCCACTGCCGGCCGCAATGCGCCGCTTGCGCTTCGGGTCTATTATAGAAGGCTTAATGCGCTCTTTAAGTGTCATGCTTTGAATTATTGCCTTTAGGTGCAAAAATTCTCGCTCACTTCGCTGTAAGTCATCGTCGCTAACTTTGTCGGACGCACCGGGCAACATTGACACAAGCGCACTTGCGCCGCCCATTTTTTTAATCTGCTCAAATTGTGCAAGCATGTCGTTCATGTCGAAGCGGTTTTCAAGCATTTTTCTTGCTGTTTCTTCCGCCTGCATTTCGTCTTGCGATGTTTGCGCTTTTTCTATAAGGGTAAGCACATCGCCCATTCCTAAAATTCGCCCTGCCATTCTGGAGGGGTGAAAAACTTCAAGGTCTTCAATTTTCTCGCCGACACCTGCAAATTTAATTGGCTTGCCTGTAACTGTTCTAACACTAAGTGCACTGCCACCACGCGTGTCACCGTCAAGCTTTGTTAAAATAACACCGTCAAGGCCTGTAAGCTCGCCAAATGTTTTTGCAACGTTAACTGCGTCTTGCCCTGCCATGGCGTCAATAACAAGTAGTGTCTCGTCCACCTGCACATTATCTTTTATGCGCTGCAATTCTTGCATAAGCTCTTCGTCTACGTGTAAGCGGCCGGCCGTATCAAGAATAACAATGTCGTTGCCCCTGTCTTTTGCGTGCTCCACCGCTTTTTTTGCTATTATTTCGGGCTTTGCACCATCAAGGGTAAACACAGGCGCGCCTGCTTTTGCACCAACAATTTTTAGCTGCTCAATTGCCGCCGGGCGGTAAATGTCACATGCAACAAGAATAGGGCTGTTGCCTGCATTTATAAAGTGCTTTGCAAGTTTTGCCGCGTGTGTTGTTTTACCTGCGCCCTGCAAACCACACATCATAATAATGGTGGGTGGCTTCGACTTAATATGTATGTGCGCTGCCTGGTCACCGCCCATAAGTTCTGTCAAAGATTCGTTAACTATTTTTACAACTTGTTGTGCCGGTGTTAGGCTTTGCATTACTTCTTCGCCCTTGCATTTTTCGCTTACACTTGCAACAAAATCTTTTGCAACTTTAAAGTTAACGTCTGCCTCTAAAAGTGCAATGCGCACTTCACGCATTGCGCCTTGTATGTCTTGTTCAGATAATTTGCCCTTGCTTCTCAAGCGCTTAAACGCCGCATTCAGCTTATCTGATAATGATTCAAACGCCACTGCGCTCACCTCTTTTTTTGTTTTATTTTCTATATACCTTACAGCAACAAAAACATTTTGTATTATATATTACTTGCAAGCTTTAATAGTTTTTAATCATTTTCTTAATAATATCAAGCATATATGTACTATCATTTGATATTTGCGCGTTTTTATAATAAGAACTCTCGTTTTCAAAGTTTACCCTTTGTGCCAACTTTTCAAGTTTGCCAAGTTCCGCACGCAAATTTGTATAGCGTGCGGCCACGCCAATTTTTTCTTCAAGTTCTTGCATTACACATTCGCCGCGCTTAATCGCGTCTCTAACGCCTTGGCGTGTTATTCCAAAGTTTGCCGCAATTTCAGCAAGCGACAAATCATCGTTATAATACTGTTCCATAACTTCACGCTGTTTTTGTGTTAGCGCTGCGCCGTAAAAATCAAGCAAATACGAAACATTTAAATTTTTTTCCGCCATAAAAGTTCCACCTTTGCATATATTTAGCAGTAGTTTAAAATTATTTTTGGTGCTAGCTGTAAAGTTATGCGCTTTACATGCTTACATATTATACTAAAGTTGAGGTGTAAAGTCAAGTACTTTAC
>CAYJMH010000003.1:0-93109 GCA_964371535.1 uncultured Bacteroides sp. | reverse complement strand
TAAATAGTATTAAGCGGTAGTCAAATGGCTACCGCTTAATATATGTTGTTTTATGTAATTAATGCCTGAACATAAAAATATAGATATAAAAATATCAGTTCTTGTTTAAAAGTAAAGAACTGATATTTTTTATTAATAAGGTTGTACCATTTTTCAAGGGTTTTTATCATTTTATTACACAACAGGACAACTTGTTAATAAATTATGTGTTTTTTATTCTATATTCGGTTGGTGACATCCCAGATGTGCTTCGAAACACTTTTGAAAAATAAAATTGGTCATCAATTCCAACCGAGTATGCTATTTCTAAAACAGACAAACTTGTTTCTCTAAGTAAAACTTGAGCAGTCTCAATGCGAACTTTATTGATATAAGCAGGTATAGATATACCCGAAATTGCTCTGAAATTTCGCGAAAAATATGACCTGCTGTAATTAATATAATTACATAAAATGTCTACATCAATGTAATTGTAATAATTTTCATGTATAAAACTGATAGCTTTTTTCACTACTTCATTAATATTTTCTCGTGCCACTTTTTGTTCTGCATTTGTTTTTTGCTCTGCCAACTTATGTATTAGTAACATTAAATAACCTGTTGCTTGTAGCCTTCTTATATCGTCTTTATTTGCCATTGCTTCTATAATATTTTGGAAATATGATTTTATAACCGGCGTTACTTTATTGCTGAAAATAAACGGGTTTTTATCTAACCCTGTTTGGCTTAAAATGCGTGATGCTTCATTTCCGTTAAACGCAACCCATTTTATTTCCCATGGGTTAGTACGGTTAGCGTAATAGTGGTGCTTTTTTCCGCTATATAATATAAAAACATCGCCTGCATTTAAATTTGTGGTTTCAAAACCTTCTTGTTCAACAGTACCTTGCCCTGAAACTACATGTACTATTTTGTAAATTGATAAAACGCGTGGCCCTATTATATGATTTTCAGTACATTTTCTGTAACCACACCAAGTTAAATAAATTCCGTATGAATTTTTTTCATCAGGTTCGAAAAAAATTTGTCTTACTTTTTCTTGTACGGTTTGCTTTTCATATACCATTGTTTAAAAAACCCCTAATTTGCATTATTATGTCTTCATCGCCAAAGCCACCTGCTTTAGTTACGGTATAATATGGCGTGTTATCAAAACTAAATTCACATAATGCAATACCGGGCATAATGCAACTTAAAGGTTTTAATTGAGATACATTTAAATTTTTTATAATCATTCCTGCCCCATCGCCACCAAAAGCACAAATAACCATGTCAGTAACATTATACACTATTTTTGTGGTAATGTCAGCAAGAGCTTTAGAAATATTTATAGCATCGAATGTATCTTTATTAGCACCTAATAAATTATCCGAAAGAATACGTGATGTTAAAATTGCAATATTATTTTCTTCTAAGCTTTTAATAATATTATCTATCATTACATTTGTGCAATCTAGTTGCAAAGCATCTTCTTGCATTTTTTGTTGTGTGCTTAATTTAAAAACATCAATATTATTTTGCCTAGCATATTCAATTTGTTTTAACGTTACTTCGTTTACAGAGCTTGCAACTACTAATATTTTTTTATTATTTGTGTTAGGCATCACAGGTTTTTTTAGGTTTAGCCATAAAGTGGATGTAAGCATCTGCAACATACCTGCAGAACCCGCAAATATTTTACAGTCAATTTTTTGGGCAAAATCAACAATTTCCTCAAAATCACTTTCTTTATCACAATCACAAATAATAATGCCCTGTGCACTATTATTAAAATCATTTTTGTGCATGCAATTACGCTCTGTTTGGGTCCTAATTATTTTCGATATTTCACTATATAATACAGGGTTGAGCGCATCTTCGCCAAAATATGTCTTTGAAACTTCAACGCCATTAACATAGCATATGCCATTCTTTACAGTTCTTCCTATTTGAGGATAAGCGTTGCAAAAAACAAGATTATTTTGCTTCGTTGCAGTAAAAAAAGCATCAATTTCTGCACCTATGTTTCCGCGCATAGTTGAATCTACTTTTTTATAAATATATTCAATGTTATTTTTCAACACAACTTTTGTTGCACTTTCAACTTTCACAAAAGCATCTTTTGCGTTTAAATGGCGTGTTTGTAAATCTATAACAAGGGCATCGCAATTATAACTGCTAAAATCGGTTGAATATTCTGTCACAACTAAAACACTCACGCCTTGCTGAGCAAGTACAATTCCTGTATCGGTTGCACCTGTTAAGTCATCTGCTAAAATAACCAGTTTTATCATGTTAGCCTCCTGTTAGGTATATATATTAATCTGCTTTTTTTATTAATTTTTGTGCATACGCAAATGCGCTAACAAAACTTTTATCGTCTGCCATATTTTTATATGCAATGTCATAAGCGGTGCCATGGTCTACGGACGTTCTTGTAATAGGTAAACCTAATGTTATGTTTACTCCACTTGAAAAATCTAACAGCTTCATAGGAATATGGCCTTGGTCGTGGTACATTGCAACAACTGCATCAAACTCACCATTTGCGGCACGCAAAAAAACTGTATCCGGCGGAATTGGCCCAAAAACATTCACATTATTGCTTTTCAAATTTTCAACAGCAGGCATAATTTCGTTAATATCTTCTTGCCCAAACGCGCCGCCCTCGCCTGAATGTGCGTTTAAGCCCGCAATTGCAATTTTGGGGTTGCTTTTAAATGTTTTTATTGCATTATACGTTAAAATTGCAACGTCTTCTACCCGCTGCTTCTTTACGTTATTTATTGCTTGCAGCATGGAAACATGTGTGCTTACATGCGTTACTGTTAATTTTGGAGAAGCGAGCATCATAGTATAATTTGTTTTGCCTGTTATTTCGGCAATAAGTTCTGTGTGCCCTGTAAAATTAGTATCGCTAAGGCGAATTGCTTCTTTATTCACAGGCAGTGTAACCATTGCCTCGCACTGTTTACTTTGGCAAAGATTTGCGGCATACACCACATATTCGCGCGAAGCAGCTGCAACTTTTTTATCAATTTCTCCCGGGTTAATATCATTTTGCGTTAATAGCCCAAGGTCTATAATATTTAATCTATTTTCTTGATATTCATCGGGAGTATTTATTTTAACAGTGTCACAGTGAATGCCGGTTAATTGTTTGCATTTGTTAATAGCGCTTATATCGCCTATTAACACAAATTTGCAATTCAACTTGTTACCATTAAATGCTTTTAGTATTATTTCAGGCCCTACTCCGTTTGCGTCACCCATTGAAATTGCTAACATAATAAATCCTCCAGTTAATAATAATTTGCTGTTTAACGTTATAATAGTACAAGCAAGGCAATTACGGAATTGTATTTTATGCTTTTTTAATAAAATACTATATAATAAAATAATAAAAAGCACAAAATTACAAATAAAATGTTTTTTTTACATTGATTTATTATCAAAAATAAGATAAAATGCAATAATAATAAGTAATAACGTTAAGTGTATAATTATTTTATTTTTAATGCTTTTGAAAAACAATTTTATGTAGTTTCACTTTAACACACGGTTTCTCGAGTTTGAATATTTTGCATATAATGTTTCAATCAAAAAATGAATGATACAGTTAGGTTTGGTTGTACATCAAAATTGGTAAATATTGCCTATGGCAATTTTATAATATTTTAAAGAGGTGAAAAGGAAATGCAAAAGATTAAAAAAATCGCGTTATCTTTTATGGCAATGCTAATGGTGTGTGTAATGCTTGTTTCATGTTCAAACACTGAGAGCAGCACAAGCCCTGCCACAAACGAAGGCAGCGACACAAGTTCAGGCACAGTGGAAGCTGCTAACTTTTCTTATGGATTAGCTTCAAAATATGTTGATTGGACGAACGAGTTAAAATGGTATGATGTGTTGCTTGAGCGTACAGGTGCAACAATAGAACTAGTTACAATGGGCGATGCCGACAGTGAATACCAAGGCATGGTAGACCAACGAATTATTAGCAATACATTGCCGGATGTTGTTTTAGTAACTCAAGCTCAAGCTAATGTTTATGGAACTGATGGCGCATTTGTAGATTTAAAACCTTTAATTGAAACATATGCTCCTAACATTCAAAAATTCATTGATGATAATCCCGATTATGCATCAACAGTAACAAACGAAAATGGGCAAATTTTTGCACTTTACAATGAAAACGTTGCTATTGCAAACTTAATGTTTGCAAGAGAAGATATGCTGTTAGAAGCCGGAGCAAATGTTGCACCTGCAAATTTAGACGAATATGTTGAGATGCTAACAGTTTTAAGAGATTACTACAGCGATGTAGAAAATTTCTACCCACTTACAGGTCGTGGAACTTTCTGGAAATATTGGCTTGACGAGTTTGAATCTCGTGGAGATTTTATAGACGGAACATCTGTTGGTATTTACAATGCGGGCCGCGGATATGACTTGAAATCTGATGGATTTAAGGCCATGATAGAATGGTTTATGATGCTTGACGAAAACAATTTGGTTGACCCTGAATGGTTATCGGGTGCGGGCACAGAACAAAGCTGGGAGCAAAAAATGTTCACTGGCCAAGGTGCAGTTGGTTACGATTTTTATACCAGAGCAACATGGTTTGAAGTAAACGGCGGCGAAAAATCTGACCCTGATTATAAAATGACAATACTTCCTTATATGCAAACATATACAGGAAACGATGTATACAAATTGGCAGATTCAGCTTTTGCAACAAACTGGGCAGGCGGCTTTGCTATTACAATTCAAGCTGAAGAAAAAGCTGCTTCAATTTTAACATTTTTAGATTATCTTTACAGCCCGGAAGGCATGGAACTTGCACAGTGGGGTGTAGAGGGTGAAAGCTTTGAAAAAGTAGACGGTAACAACAGCTACATAGTTGAATTTGAAGTTGAAGAAGCCACGCTACCGGGCGAAAAAAGATGGTCGTTCTTAAGTGATAGAATTACTTTCCCACGCCCAATAGACATGCAAGGTTTTTACACATGGAACACAGATTTAATTTCAGATGCTACTAATGAATATTTTACTGAAGAAACATTAAAACCAAGTATAACATTGCCTTTAACAGTTGAGGAGCAACAGGAAATATCAACACTATATAGTGCTATTGATACAGTTGTTCAACAAGAAGTTGTTGCTTTTGTTAATGGACAACGTCCAATTTCTGAATGGGACGCGTTTTTACAAGAAATTGATGATTTAGGATACGAAAGAATTATTGAAATTCAACAAGCTGCTTACGATAGGTTAGCTTAAAAAATTATTATATTTAATTGCTTTGGGCGCCAGATATATTGTTACGTGTATCTGCGCCCAAAAGCATATAAAAATATTTATTTTAAAAGGCAATTTTTAGCATCAGGAGGCAAATAATGGCAAATAGACAGATGTTGGCAAACAATAATACAAATACAATTCAAAGTAATAAGCCTTTACTAGAAAACACTAAAAAATATTTTAAAAAGCACTGGATGCTGTGGGCTATGATGATACCCGGCATTATTATGCTTTATGTAAAACTAGGCCCTGTTCTTATGATGGTTATAGCATTTCAAGATTTCAACTCATTTAAAGGTGTGTTTGGTAGCGAATTTGTGGGGTTAAAGCATTTTATTAATATTTTTAACGACCCATATATTTGGACAGTAACAAAAAACACAATTATCCTCGCTTTTTCTTCTATTTTATTTAGTTTTCCTGTGCCAATTATTTTTGCAGTTGCGTTAAATGAAGTGCGCGTTAAAAGTGTTAGAAGAATTGTACAGGTTATTAGTTTTGTGCCTTACTTTATTTCTTCTGCGGTTATGGTTAGTATTGTTTATACAATGTTATCTCCAACCGACGGTATAGTAAATGAATTGCTTCAATTATTACGTATAGACCCAATTTACTTTATGGCAGAACCTGCATGGTTTAGGCCAATATATATAACACTTCAAATTTGGCAAACATTTGGATACAACGCTATAATATATATAGCTGCAATGTCTACAATTGACCCCGCGCTATACGAATCTGCAAGTATGGACGGTGCCGGTAGATGGTCTAAAATAAAGCATATAACTTTACCTTCAATTCAGGGAACGGTTGTAGTTATGCTTATTATTGCAGTAGGTAATATTTTCAGTGTATCCATTGACCGTATCCTTCTTATGTATAACCCAAGTGTTTATGCAACAGCAGATGTGATACAAACTTATGTATATCGTATTGGCTTTGAATCAACCGGGTTCCCTGATTACAGTTATGGTACGGCTGTGAACTTTATTATGTCTATTATTGCATTTGCGCTTGTATTAATCACTAGGCATTTTGCAAATAAATATTCTGAAAGCAGAGTTTTGTAAGGAGATTTATAATGCGTAACAAGTTAAATAAAATAACAATCGGAGATCATATTAATAATATTGTTCTTTTGTTAATAGCGTTTTTATGTATATACCCATTCTATTACATTTTTATTATATCTATGAGCGATGGCATGCGCTTGCAAAATGAAATTATTTATTTTGCACCGCTTACTTTTAACCTTGAAGCCTTTAAACATATATTCGGCAACCCAAGATTAAACATAGTACAGGGCATGACAAACAGCATTTTATATACATTTTTTGGCACAATATTAGCTGTTTGCATTACATTTATGACAGCCTATGTTTTATCTCGCAGAGAGTTTAAATGTAAATACATTATTTTGGGAATTTACACATTCACATGGATATTTAACGCGGGAACAATTCCGGCATATATATTTATGAATTCTCTTAATTTAATAAACAACCCACTGGTTATGATAATACCCGGGGCTATAAATGTGCAATTTTTAATAATAACAAAATCATTTTTAGACTCATTGCCATACGAACTTGAGGAAGCTGCAACTATTGACGGCGCAAACCAATTTACTGTAATGCTAAGGATATACGCGCCCGTAAGCAAAGCTATGCTTGCAACTATAGCAACTTTTTATGCTGTTTTTACTTGGAATCAATATCTTGCTCCAAAAATATATTTGCAAGATGAATCGTTGCACACAATACAACTTGTACTGCAAAAATTAGTTATAAATCAAGGTGGGGCAAATACATCATTTTCAACATTTACACAAAACGATATACTTTTAAACCCACAAAATTTACAAGCTGCCGCAATTGTAATAGCTATGATTCCAATTCTGATGGTTTACCCATTTGTTCAAAAATATTTTGAACGTGGGGTTATGTTAGGGTCTGTAAAAGGTTAATGAAATTGTGAAAGGATAATTATTATGCTTAGGAAAACAAAACATACACTTCCTGTGCTACCGCTAGATGGAAACTTATACTACAATGAGCAATTATGCACCCTAGAGGCCTTAATTGTTTCTAATGGCAGCAGCATTCATGCTGCCGATTTGATAGAGCTGCCAAATAAAGATTTATTAGCAGTTTGGTTTGCGGGCACAAAAGAAGGAGATGCAAATATAAGAATTGAAATGTCTAGGCTAAAAGCAGGTGAACAAACATGGGAAGAGGCCGTTTGGCTAACAAACGACACGAAAAGATCAGAACAAAACCCATCACTGTTTATGCACCCGGACGGAACGTTGTGGTTAATATATACAGCGCAGCTGGGAAGAGAATATAAAGAAGCACATCAACTTAATTTACAGTGTACTGCAGAAATTAGGGTTATGAAGTCGAACGATCTTGGCAATACATGGTCAAATTACGAAGTACTTTTTGAGCAGCCGGGCTCTTTTTGTAGGCAAAAACCTCAGATTCTTTCAAACGGCCGCATGGTTTTTGGAAATTGGTTGTGCTTAAATGATGACACGCACTATGGCACAGATACAACTGTTGTGCAAATTTCAGATGATAACGGCAAAACGTGGAAAGCTTCTTTAATTGAAGATAGCCGTGGATGTGTGCACGCAAATTTAATAGAAGTTGAAAACGGAAAATTAATAGCTTTGTTCAGAAGTAGAAGCGCAGATTATATATATATTAGCAAATCTAACGATTATGGCGACACTTGGTCTGCCCCGGTGAAAACTGAATTGCCGAACAATAATTCATCTATTTCGGCAGTTAAACTTCAAAGCGGAAAAATTGCAATTATTTATAACGATTATAGCGCTAATTTAGACAGAGAAAAAGTTGTTTGGCCTTACGAGCGCTGCCCTGTTGCAATAGCATTATCTGAAGATGGAGGCGAAACATGGCCTTATAGAAGATATGTTGAAACCGGTGAAAACTTTTTTGGTGAGAAGAACACTCGGTGCAACAGAAAATATGAATACCCCGTTATTATGCAAGGTGATGATGGCATTATACATGCCGCATATTCATTTGGCTCACGTATTTGTGTTAAATATGTAGCATTAGATGAAAATTGGATTATAGGCCAGAAGCCGGAGGAAAGAGATTAATATGAGCTTTTATTTACGCGGGATAGTATCTGCTATTGTTACGCCTATGAATAGCGATGAAAGCATAAATTTAATTGAATTTCAAAGGCAATTAGATAGGCAAATAAATGCAGGGGTTGCTGCAATATTTTGCCTTGGAACAAACGGGGAATTTTATTCGTTGACATCGCAAGAAAAAAAGTTAATAATGCAGTCAGCTGTTGAACATGTAGCAAAAAGGGTGCCTGTAATTGCAGGCGTTGGTGAGATTACAACCAGTGCTGCAAAAGAGCAAATAGATAATGCATATCAAGCAAAATGTGACGCTGTTTCTGTGCTAACACCCTATTTTGCACAGCTTACACAAAAAGATGCATTAAATCATTACACAGAACTTGCCGATTATAGCAAAATACCTGTAATAATTTACAATATACCAGCAAGAACAGGCTTTAACATGGATGTGAAAACACTGAAAGCATTAAGCGCACACCCAAATATTGTTGGGGTGAAAGATAGCAGTGGTAATTTTGACAACATACTAAAATATATTGAATCTACGCCGAAAGATTTCATGGTGTTAAGCGGAAATGACCAATTGATACTTTGGACTTTGAAGGCCGGCGGTTGCGGCGGCATTTCTGGTGTAACTAATATTTTACCTGATACAATGGTGAAAATATTCACGCTATTTGAGCAAGGCGAGTTTGAAAAAGCTTTTGAAGTTCAATGCAGCATAAGGGAAATACGAAACACTTTTACTTTGTACAACCCGAATTCTATTGTGAAAAGAGCAACTGTTTTAATGGGGCAAAATGTTGGCAATGCGCGAGCACCTTTTAATTTAATTGATGATGAAATTGACAATAAAATAAAAAAAGCACTTGCAAAATATGAACTATAATTTAATTAAGTGAGGAATGTCCGAGATGTCCATAAAAAACTGTAGTATTTTACTTCCCGGTACTATTTATTTCGGTAGCGAAAGCATTAATTATTTGAAAGATATAATTACGCAAGAAAAAGCTACGAATGTAGCTATATTATCTGATGAAACACTTAAAAAAATTGGCATTACAGATTTAATTTATAATGTTGTGAAAGATGAAGATATAAAAATTAACGAAATTTATAATTTAGCAACCGAATCCACTTATAATGAATTTTATAATGTGTACAAGCAAGTGGCAAATTTACAACCCGATTTAGTTATTGCAGTTGGCGGCGGAAGTGTTATTGATCAAGCTAAACTTGTTGCTGCAGCACTGTCAAACGATTATTTCGCAGACGATATACATAATACATCATTATTGCAAAACGAATCCGTCGCAACAGTTCTTATGCCAACTACGGCCGGCACAGGTGCAGAGGCAACCGCTAACGCAATATTGTCTTTTCCCGAGCAAGAGCTTAAAATTGGAATAGTACATCCTAATTTAATGGCTAAATATGTAATATTAGACCCTAACCTATTATCAAAACTTCCAAAAGCAGTTGTTGCTGCAACAGGCATTGATACATTTTGTCATGCTATGGAATCATATATTTCAAAAAAATCAAATGTTTTTAGCAAGTTTTTTGCAACTAAATCAATTGAACTAGTGGGAAAATCGCTTAAAAGTATGTATGATGACATTAATAATGAGCAAGCACGAGCAGATATGTTGCTTGCATCGTTATATGGGGGCATTTGCTTAACATCATCTACAACAGTGGGCGTGCATGCTTTATCATATCCTTTAGGTGGAAAATATCATATTCCACACAGCATAGCAAATGCAATTTTATTACCACATGTTATGCAATTTAATTTGCCTGCGTGCATTAGCAGCTTTTCTGCCTTTTACAAAATATTAAACCCTAAGCACGCAAATGAAAACGATGAGACAAATGCGCAGTTATTTGTAGATTATCTGTACGATTTAAATGAGTATTTGTGTATACCAAAGAGCTTAACTGAATTTGGCATACATAAGGATGAAATTGGGTTTATAGCAAAGCAAGCCCTTAAGGTAGAACGGCTAATAACACAAAACCCACGTGAAATGGAATATGATGACGTAGAAAAAATATATTCAAAACTGTTTGATTAAACAAAAATAGGAAGGATTACTATAATGAAACAAGACAAAGTACGTTCGATGTTATCTTTCAGCCCACATTTTAATAATAAACATTTTGGTGTGAAATATGATAAAAAACATTTCACAAACGCACAGCAATATGCAGCAGATAATTATGCTATAAATGTAGGGCTTTTTAACCTGTTTGGCCATTTAGGTTTAGGCGCAAAAGAGCCTGCGCCAACAACAATGGTTGCAGGAACAGGAATAACCGATTTAGCCGGAATTTTAGGATGTGAAATTTTATACGAAGAGACAGAACAACCATATGCTGTTCCTTTGAATTTAGAATACGACCAAATAAAAGAACTTAAAATTTTAACAGATGCCGATTTTGAAAAATCCCCTATTGTGCAAAATTTGGTGCAAATGGCAGATGAATTTTATTCAAATAACGGAAAAGTAAATATTGGAACTTCTCAGCAAGGTTATATTGCTACAGCATTAAAAGTTCGTGGCGAGGATATAATGCTTGATTTTTACGATGAGCCTGAAATGGTTTGCGAGCTGATGGATAAGATATTTGAAATAACTGAGAATTACAGAAATTATCTTGGGAAGCTAAATGTAGAGCGTTATAAAAATTCCGCCTCAAAAGAGACTATGCAACTAACAAATTGTGTCATTCCTCTTGTTTCGCCAAATATTTACGAAGATTTTTTGCTACCGTATGATAAGCGCTTTTCTGAAATGTACCCCGATAGATTTGGAATTCATCACTGCGGAACAATGATGGAAAAATATTTACCAATGTATACAAGTATGGCTAACGGAATTTATTACGACATTGGATATGGTTCTGATGTTAAGGCTTGTGTTGATGCTTTTAAAGATGAAAGCAAATATCAACTTATACGGGGAAGGCTTAGCCCCGGTGCGCTTCTTAGCAGCACACCTAAAGAAATTGAAAGCCAGCTTAATGAGTTTATGCAATATGGTTGCACGGCATGTGCTTGTATTGGTATAGACCAAAACACACCGTTTGAAAATATTGAAGCATTTGTTAATACTGTAAATGAATTTAACAAAATGTCATAAAATTAAGAATATAAGTTAATGGTGGATTATGTGTTTTTTACTTTTACTTTTTGTCAATATACTCTAAAACTGTACTAACAGCAAAATATAAAACACCTGCAACGGGCCACACAATCCAAGAGCGATTCCAGTCTTCAAACAAAAAGCCCCAAACAAAGAAAACAGCCACTGCAACAGCCCAATATACACCACTAACTAGGTCGCTTCGTTTTTTTGCCTCGGGGCTTTCATAGTCGTCATTATCTTTTAGCAGCTGGTTGAATGCATATATTGTGTATTCACTTTTTACAATAATAAAAGTTGCAATTGCTGCAACAAGGAAAATCCATGCAAGTGCGTACACTTCGTATTCGCCGCCATTTAAAAGTGCCATTGGCAGTGCTGCGGTTATATACATTGATATGCTTATTATAAGTGATCTCACACGGCTTTTGCTAAAGTCGTGTTTTTGTTTTCTTATTAAGCCATCAACATTAAAAGAAAGCTCGAAATTGCCCGTTTCAATATATTTGTAACTTGAAAGCTTGTGGGCGCCATAATAAATAATTATTCCAACACCTATTGCAACAGCTATAAAAAGCCAAATTAGCCCTACTGAAAAAACAGTGTTCTCAAAATTTGTATAACCTGAAATACCTATGGGTAAAACTGCGGTTATAAATAAAAACAAGCTGATAGACAGCATTTTGGCAAAAGTTTTACTTGCTTGTAAAAACTCATTTGCCATTTCAATAGTAACAAGTTTTTTGTCGCTTTTTTCAACAAAAGGCTCTGTGTTTACATCTTCAATTTCATCGTATAATAGGTAATCGGTGGAAACGCTAAAAAGCTTTGCCATTGCCATGATTTTTTGAATATCGGGTATACTTTGTGCGCCCTCCCACTTAGAGATAGACTGCCGCGAAACATCAAGTTGCTCAGCAAGCTCCTCTTGCGTTAATCCTGCACGTTTTCTTAAATTTAGAATTTTGTCAGATATAATCATATTTTTTCTCCTTTAACAGGTTTCATTGTGTAAGAAAATTGTAGCAAGACATACAATTGCAAACAATAAAGCACACTGTATTTTTGCGCAACCTCTGGTTGCAAAACACTAAACTGCACACTTTTTTAATACTATTATAACACGAACATACCTAACATCAACAATATTTTGCTTTTGCAAAAATTTGAATTTTTAACGGTGCATGATAACATTAACCCACAAAACACCTAAAAATGGAAATATTTAATGCCACTTATTGTCAATCAAAACAGGTGTTTTTTTGGCGCAAGTTGCTGTATAGTTTATTTATCACCAAGAAATATAGGAGTAGTGCCAACTTTACGGCACTACTCCTATATTTTAAATATTATTTACAAATCCTGCACGGATTATTTATAACTCATTTTATGGCGTGGGCTGAGGACAGCCCACATGCCAATTTATATTGTACTCGTTCCTCGTACAATATAAATAATCCTATAAATCCTGCACGGATTATTTATAACTTATTTTATGGCGTGGGCTGAGGACAGCCCACATGCCAATTTATATTGTACTCGTTCCTCGTACAATATAAATAACACCAAAGCTTCAACTATTCAACTGTATATTTTTGAAAACGTCTTTAGTTGTTTCAGGGGTGCTAACCGCTTCAAATTTATCGAACAAATATCCAAACCTTTAATATTGCCCACTATTAAATTTATTAACTGCATTTATCATTGCTTTGAAATTTTCTACAGGTGTATTTGCAACAACGTTGTGGATAGTGTTGAAAACATATCCTCCACCCTTTGAAAATATTTTTAATCTTTGAATTACTTCTTGCTCTACTTCTTCCGGTGTTCCAAATGGAAGCGTTTTCTGAGTATCAATACCACCACCCCAGAATACTAACCTATCGCCATATTTGTCTTTTAGCATATTGGCATCCATACCAACAGCAGAACACTGCACAGGGTTTAAAATATCTATACCACTGTCAACTATATCGTCAAGTAAATTTACAATTGAACCACATGAGTGCATAAAAGTCTTCCAATTTGTGTTATTATGAATCCAAGAATTAACTCTGCTAATATAAGGCTTATATAGCTTTCTAAATAAATCCGGTGAAATTAATTCTCCGTTCTGAGACCCAAAATCTGTTGCTGTAGATAATATTACCTGAATTCTATCTCCAACTGCTTGTTTGTACAGCGCCAAATTTTCTATTGCTCTTTCACAGTGCATTTCAAATAATTCTTCAATATATTCTGGATATAAAATATGAGCCATCATAAAATCTTCCATATTACGAATACCCTTTGGCTCTAAAACTGAAATTCCAGGTAGCGCTGCAGCATCACCGAAATTTGCTGCACCAAACACGCCAATAACACCATATTGTGTATTATTATATAACTCTATTGATTGTTCTTCTAAAAAGCGCAATGTATCGTCCGTAAAAATACCATATTGCAAATCATAATGAGCTTTTGCATCAAGGTCATCATCATCCATTGGGCCGGCCCTGTCTACACCATCAAAGAAATGCCCGGTTTTAGCCATTTTAGCCGACGGCAAATAATTTCTGTTACCTTGTGGGTATACTAAAACACTGCCATCTTCATCAATGTCATATTCAAATTTTTCCGGCATATACACAGGTGTACCATCAGGCATTGTCCATTGCTTTGTCATTTTACTTTCAAGCCCAAAATTATTAGTTGGCTTCCACAATCCCACAACATCAGTTCTGGTGAATTCTCTCATATCATTATCTAGCTTACCAAGCATTTGCATGCATTCTTGCACTTCTACTCTATCTGAATTGTGCCCTAAATTTTGCCTTAATTTATGTATTGTAGAGCATGATATGCCACTAACGGGTGAACCCCCAAAATCAACTACCACTTTGTCTGGTTGCCGATGATTAATTGTTTCAATTAATCGTTCTCTTGATGTCATTTTATCCTCCTATAAAATTCATTTCTTATTATTAACCTTTTACAGCTCCTGCTGTTAGTCCTTTAATCATATACCTTTGAAAGAAAAAGAACAGTAATAGAATTGGCAAAATACCAATTACAGAAATAGTGTTTACAAGTGACCAGTCATATGATAGTTCACCAAGATACCTTAATGAAATACCGGTTGACAATGTTCGCAGAGCATCATTTTGAATTAGTGTTACACAGTGTAAATAGTCATCCCATGTTACTAAGAAGGAATAAATTCCCACAGCTAAAACGCCGGGAACTACTAATGGAATTGCCAACCCAACCATAGTACGAACTCTACCACATCCATCTACTTTTGCAGCTTCTTCAATGCTTTTTGGAACGCCATCAAAAAACGATGACATCAAAATAGTAGAAAATGGCGCTAACGCAGCAGCATTTGCTAAAACAAGGCCAACTGTTGTATTTATTAAATTCCAACTGTTCATAAGGCTATACAAAGATATCATGCGGGAAATAATAGGAAACATTTGAGATACTAAAAGAGCAGCTACAATATATTTATTCCAATTAAACTTCAACCTTGAAATAGCGTAGCCCGCCAATATAGAAACAAAAGTAACAACAACGGTGGCAAGGCCAGAAACTATAAAGTTATTCTTATAGTATATAAAAAATTCATTGTTTTCTGTAAATAAGTTTAAATAGCTCGCTATTGTCGGCTCTAACGGAACAAAAGTTGGAGGGTATATATATGATTCCACATTACTTTTAAATGATGTAATAAGCATCCAATAAATTGGAAACAACAAGAATAATAGAATTACAAGCAAAGCAAAGTATTTGCCTATCTCCATCAATGATCTTTTAAATTTAATATTCATAATACACCTTCTTAATTTACGTCAGCTACTTTGAAAATCTTATTATAGAAAACTACAACAAGCATCATTAACAACATCCAAATAGTGGTAACAACCGCACCTGTTCCCAAATCATATCCAATAAACGCTTCCCTATACGATAATATAGCAAGGTTTGTTGTTGCGTCCATTGGGCCGCCGCCGGTCATAATCCAAAACAGCGGAAATTGTTTGAAATTATCTATAATAGACATAGAAACAGCAACCTTGATTACACTTGACATGTATGGGATTGTTATTTTAATTAATCTTGTTGGGCCATTTGCTCCATCAATTTTAGCAGCTTCCAATACATCATCTGGCACATTTTGAAGCCCGGCCAAAAGAAGCAGTGTCATTAATGGAATTTGTTTCCATAGTGCTGCAATGGAAACACCTATCAATGCTGTCTCAGGGTTGTTTAATATAGCGAAATCTGTAATTCTTCCATTTGTAATTATATCTACAAAATACTTAAACACACCATATTGTGATTGGAAAATCCACATCCAAATTAATGCTGAGATTACAGTAGGAACAACCCAAGGGGTCATCATAATGCTTCGTATAAACCTGGCACATTTAATGTTTGAATTTAATAATAATGCTAATGCCATGCCTAATATAAACTGCATAGAAACTTGCATTATTACAAATAAAAATGTAACTTTAATTGCCGGCCAAAAACGGTTGTCATTTAACATTGCATAATAATTATCGAAGTTATTCCATGTTCCCGGTTCACCGGAAACAATGTTTTTCATTCTGAATTCCAAAAAGCTTTTTATTACGGAATCAGCTACCGGAACTAAAATAAAAAACGTTGCTATTAATACCACCGGAAGTATTAAAGACACCCAAAAAACTTTGTCTTGGATATTGTTCGATAACTTATTATTTATCAATTTTTGTTTTGCCATAATTTTACTCCTATTAAAAATTATTGAGGGGATAATCCCCTCAATAATTTAAGCCGAATCATTTTAATAAATTATTCGCTAAGTGTAGTAGTTGCAGCTTGTGTGAAATCTTCAATAGCTGTATCAATATCAACATCACCCATTGTAACAGCCTGTGCAAGCGAACACAAATCTAAGTTGAAATTAGCAAGTTGACCAACAGGAACTTGTACTAAGCAATTGTTTTGTGAACCTGAAGCACCCTCTAATGCCGGGTGGAGTTCCATGTCAGCCATTGATTTTGTAGCTGGGTATGCAGGTGTTAGGTTAATCATATAGTCAGCCAATACTTCTTCTGAAATGATATATTCAATAAATTTAGCTAAAGCTGCTTTTTGTGCATCGCCGTTATCAATTAAAACAAAGCAGTGTGATTGAAGTGCACTAGTACCTGTGCCTTCGCCACCTGATAATGGTTTTGCAGATGCTACATAATCAGCTGCTTGTG
Source organism: uncultured Bacteroides sp. (assembly GCA_964371535.1). Taxonomy (GTDB): domain Bacteria; phylum Bacillota; class Clostridia; order Oscillospirales; family Ruminococcaceae; genus Ruthenibacterium. Next base: position 76,316 of record CAYJMH010000003.1, on the reverse strand, counting down.
TGCCTTCAATGCTAAGAACACCATTTAAGCCCCATGATGCATCATAATACATGGCTAACTGGCCTAAAGCGAATAAGTTTCTTAAATCTTTAAACTTTTGGTTTTGTGGCATATAACCCTTATCGTCAAGTTCTTTCATTAATTCTAAAGTTTGTCTGAAACCATCATTATCTAATGAAAGTTGACCATCAGCAGTCATTACTTCACCGCCATAGTTAAATACCATAGCATTTACTGCAGAACCTGATACAGGAACCGAAGCTGTTGGGGTGCCAAATGCCCAAATTTTATTTCCATTAGCGTCTGTAAGCTTAGAAATTTCTTCTGAGGCAACTAGCAACTCATCATATGTTGTGGGAACTTCAACGCCTGCTTGTTCTAATATATCTTCGTTATAGTATAAGATATATGGTGAAACATATAATGGAGCACCATAGAATACACCATCTAAGCTGTGTGCTTCTTTAATGCTTTCGTCATAATCCGCAATAAACTCTGCTGACATAATATCTTCAACCGGAGCAGCTAGTCCAACATCTTCGAACATTGGAATCCAGCCCACTTCGCTGAATACAGCGTCAACCGTGTCGCCGGCGCCGGCCATTTGAATTACATTTTGTGCTATTTCACCGTACGGTGCTGTAACATATTCAATTGTAATTCCTGGGTTAGCTGCTTCGAAATCCGCTTTTGCGTTGTTCCAGAAGTCAGTGTAACCTGCTTCTAATACAGCGTAGTTTGCAATTTTAAGTGTAACTTCTTCTGCAGGTGCTTCCTCTGTTGTTTGGCTTTCTGTTGCTTGGCTTTCTGTTGTTTGACTCTCTTCTGCAGGAGCACTACATCCAACAGCCAGTGTAGCTAGCATTGTAAGGGCTAGCAAGATGCATAATATTTTTTTCATTTTTTTCCTCCATTAATTAAAATATATTAGACGATTTTAAAATTAAACATAAAATCGTTTAATTACTACTTAATATGTACTCATTCAACTTATTCAATTTGTCAAAGTCTACTGAAGAATCTAGACTACCCATTGAAAAATCTACAATACTGACTTTATCAAGAACATTGTCAATTATTTCTTTTTGCTTTTCAAATGTCATGTTTAAGAAAATTGGGCTGATTAATATATTTTTCCTAATATCTTTGAAATTTTCTTCTATTCTATCCATATCGGATACAGCACCCATATCTAAGTAGCTCAAGTTTTTAATTGTCTTAATGCTATCTATATAAGGTGTCACATCCCAGTTGCAGGTGTGCATTCCGGCAGACCTAAAACCTCCAATTAACATTATATCATGTGGCATTATAAATTTTTCATACATTTCCTTTGAAATCATATTCACTACACAATTTGCTGTGACTATTGCATCTATATCAAAACCGCTTTCTCTTTGCCTTTGTTGAATTGCTTTTTGTACAGTGTATATTGTTTTTCTTATGTGGGCAAACAGCTTATGGCATAAGTCTTCATCATCATACATATCCAAAAAAATATCTTGCTCTCTTAGCTTAAATGCAACATTTAGCACACCTTGCAAATTCAAATGCCCTCTAATTTGTCCATATTCACGCTGCATTATATCCATCTGGTCCATAAGGTTTGAAAACATTTTATTTGACTCTAAATTAAATTCTGATAAATTAGACAATTCTTCTAGTGAATAAGATTCTATTGTGCCTTCAACCCAGTTTTCATCGTTGTAAATAGGTTCTACACCATATAAATTGTGTATCATTCCTATTCCATAAACACCTGAAATTGAATTACAATTTGTTTCTATTCCATTTTCATAATTTAGTTTGAACGATTCTATCTCCGGGCAAAGTTTGTTAAGCTTTTTTTTAATTGCAACATTTGTTTCATATCTGAATATAGGATCTTTATGCCATTTTTCTCCAACAGATATTTCTAATCTGTTCTTTATTAGCTCAGGCGATGCACCTGCAATAAAGCGGCGGTTTTGCTCTTTCCCGTCTGTTTCAGAATATCCCAAAGGTGCACCTATATCTAATACTGATTTAATTGCCATTATTTTAGGCCCTCCTTTTCCTTTTTTGTACTTTTGCTTGCTTTATTTGCACACAAATACACTCGTATGTATAAATTGAAAATAACACTTGCAAATTTTGCGCAAAATAGGTATAATGGCATTGAAACAACTGACTTATTATTAACAATTTGAATATTTATATATCAATTATCATTTTGATTATACGAAATTATAGTGATATTCATAATCATGTGTCTCTTTTGCGAATTATTAATCGAATAAAAATAAGTCTGGGTTTGTTTGTCACTGTATACACACGTGTGGCTGTTTTTCAAAAAAACAAAAGATAAATGACATAATCATTATTCTTTCATTTATAACACTAATATAATATTATGTAAATTACAATAGCATAACACATGATATTTGTCAATATATTTTTTAAAACATATTTAATGTTTTAGTATATTATTAACATATTGGTTGGAGGCGTAAAAGTGAAAAGGGAATTAAAGTTATTGGATTTTGCAAAAATGAAATTTGATATAGTGATTGCTGCGGGGCAATCTAATTGCGAGGGTTGTGGTATCGGAGATGTAGAATTTCCATTCGAGCCAAAACCCAACATATGGTATATGAACAGGAATTTTACTATTTCTCAAGCAACTGAAAAAGTTCGTGGCAATTTGCTTCAAGGTACATTTAAACTTTCTTTTGCCGAGGAGTATATTAAAAATGGGCAGTTGCCATGTGACAGGCACATAATAATTATAGATTGTGCAATGGGGGCAACAGGTTTTGAAGAAGGAATGTGGGGAAAAAATGAGCCCTTAACATTAGATATGATTGATATGACTAAAACAGTGTTGCAACTTAATGATGATAATAGAGTAGTAGCCTTTCTTTGGCACCAAGGGGAGCGTTCTATAAACTTTAATTTAGATGTGAATTTTCACAGCAAATCATTACACATTATGATTGATGAAATAATAAGTTGCTTTGGTGCAAATTATCCTTTTATTGCAGGTGATTTTGTTCCTTCGTGGAAAAAAACAAAGGGCAAACAAGGTGCTTTGATAGCAGATGCAATTAGAGAGGTGTTTTGCAATGGCTATAATGGCGGGTTTGTTGATACCAATGGATTAGTATCAAATTGTGAAGCAGTTGAAGGCAGTATAGACGACATTCATTTTTCCAGGGACTCTTGTTATAAATTAGGTGTGCGTTATTATGAAAAATTTAATGAACTAATTACAAAATAGCTATATTTGATGTTCATTTTTTTAATTGCTTTTATAATGTGGACAAAAAACGATGCTTCTCAGTTCACAATTTAGCTGTTAGCTTCAAAATGCATGTGTTTTATTTCCGGAAGGTGTACACAGCAGTAAATACTGTTAAATGTGTTAAATATTTGTTTGTGATGATTTAATTAAAAATATGAAAAAAGTATTGGTGAAATAATGAATAAAATAATTATAAAAAACGGATTATCCGCAGTTAATGGACAACTGCTTAAACTTGATATTGAGATGACTGACGGTGTTATTACAGCTATGGACACTAATTTGAACCATGAAGGTGCCGTCATTATAAATGCTGTTGGCATGACTGTGCTACCGGGAATTATTGAAACTCATACACATGGCGCCAATAATATAGATATAAATAATGTGAGTGAGCAGCTTTTAAACGAACTTTCAAATTTTTATGCCTGCCACGGTGTTACAGCTTTTTTAGCAACTACCTTAACAGATACTAAAGAAAAATTAGGCGAATGTGCAAAGCTGCTTGGTAATTGCACAAAAAAAGAACAGACAGGCGCAAAGCTTATTGGCATTCATATGGAAGGCCCGTTTCTTTGTGAGGAATACAAAGGTGCTATGCCCTCAGAATTGTTGCAGCCCGCATCTTTGGAAGATTTTTTATTTTATCAGCAGTTGGCAAATGGGGCGATAAAGATTATGACTATTTCCCCCGAAGTAGAGGGTGCACTAGATTTTATTAAAGCAGCCTCTGAAACAGGTGTAATTCTTTCTATGGGGCACACAGGTATAGAATATGCAGTTGCAAAGCAAGCTATTTGCAATGGAATTAAGTGTAGCACCCATACTATGAATGCAATGCGTCATATTCATCAGCACGAACCGGGCGTAGTTGGTGCTGCACTAGATAGTGACATATACAGTGAGGTTATATGTGATGGATTGCATGTGCACCCCGGCAACATTCGTATTATGCTAAAGGCTAAAGGTTGGGACAAAGTAATTGCGGTTACTGATAGCATTAGTGCAGCAGGTTTACCCGATGGTAAGGGGTATAAGTTGGGCGTTAATGATATTATTGTAATAAATGGCGACGCGCGACTTGCAGACGGCTCTACACGGGCAGGCAGCACATTAACATCTGATAAGGCGCTGCGCAATTTAATTGAGTTTACAGGCGAGCCTATCGAGAAAGTTATTGAGCTTATGAGCAAAAACCAAGCGAATTTAATTGGGATTTTTGATAAAAAAGGCAGCCTTGAAGTTGGCAAAGATGCTGACATTACCATTTGGGACAGTAAATATAATCTCTTATACACCATAGTTAATGGAAAAATCATTTACACTAAAGGTGATATCTAATGGCTGAACTGATTTATATATTTATTGTTGCAGTGGTGGCAAGTTTTTCACAGTCGGCTATTGGCTTTGGCAGTGCAATGATTTGTATGGCACTTTGGCCGCTAATTTTGCCGTACAGTACAGCCATAGTCCTTGAAATTATCACAGCATTCGTATTAGTTACACACCTTGCAATTATGTTGCGTAAGAGTATAAATTACAAGATACTTTTACCGCCTATGCTTGTTTCGATAATATTTAGCTTTATTGGCGTGCAAACACTATTATCGCTGAGCGAAAGAACGATGCGATACATTATGGGTGTTTTTTTCATACTGCTAGCAGTGTATTTTTTATTCATTATTGACAAAGTGAAATTAAAGCCTACTATATCCACAGGCATTGTAGCCGGAGTTATTAGTGGGTTTATGGGGGGGCTTTTTGGAATAGGTGGGCCACCAATGGTCGCTTATTACATATCGGTTACTAAAGATAATACCGAGTATAGTGCCACTTTGCAGGCGTATTTTATTATAAATAACCTCAGCCTATTTATAATTCATTTTTTATCGGGAAATGTTTCACTAGATATAGTGCCACTAAGCATAGCTTCAATACTGGGCGTTCTGTTAGGTGTTGCGGCCGGTATTAGGGTGTTCAAAAGGCTAAGTAGTAAACACATGAGGCAACTTGTTTGCATATTCATGTTATTAATGGGCGTTTATAATATAGTATTATAATAAAACAGAACTTTTATTGCTATATTTAAGCATTCATAAAAATTATTTCAAAATAAATTTTAGGAGGATATATAAATGTCTAAGAAAAACACAGAAATTACCTATAAGGAGATTTACCACCAAACTGCGGCATATGAAAGTATAAACAATACTTTACCGGAAATTTATTCAACACTGGATAAAGTTTTTGCAAAAAAGTATGATGAAGTTATATTCACCGGCTGTGGAACTTCACTATATCTTGCACAGAGCGCCGCGTTTATTTTTTCTAACAACACCGGTATTCCCGCACGTGCTGTGCCATGCTCAGAGCTTTATTTTTTCACAGAAACGCTTATTGGCAACCGCAATGTTTTAGTGGTTCCTTTCACACGTAAAAGCTATACAACAGAGGTTAGAATAGCTATCGACAGGGCTAACAGTTACGAAAATGTATCCAGCCTTGCAATTACTTGTGATGTTGACAGCAATATCTATAACAAAAATATATTGCTGTCACCAAATGCAGATGAAAAGAGCGTTATTATGACTAGCTCGTTTACTAGCATGATGTATCTTGCAACAATAATGTCACTATACGTAGGTGGTAAAAAAGTTGAACTTGATGCGATGATAAACTGTTATACTGAGCTATCTGACAAATTGCTGAAAGAATCTGATTCTCTTGCAGAAAAAATTATGGCAGAGAGAAAAAATTTAAATCTATTTATTATGCTGGGTCAGGGTGCAAACTATGGTGTTGCTAACGAGTGCATGAATAAAATTAAGGAAATGGGCCTTTCCAACTCAGAGGCTTATTATACCCTAGAGTATAGGCATGGGCCTATGAGCCTTGTAGATAGCAACACACTTATTGTACTTTTTACAGATAAAGATACTGCGGAACACGACAACAAACTTATGAGTGAGATGAAGTCATACGGTGCTACAACAGTGCTAATAGGTGAAAACATAAGCGAAGATATGCCGTACATCGACTACAAATTACAGTTAAATGCAGGTTTAAGCTCAGTCCAGTATTCCGCTGCTGTTGGATATATTGGTCAGTTCCTTGGCTGTTATATTGCTAAGCTTAAAAATATTGATGCTGATAACCCACGCCATCTAAGCCAAGCTATTGTTATAGAAAATTAATAATTTTTAAATTAGAGCATAGATTTGAACATTGAGTGTTCCGTCAATGCTCTTTTTTCTTGCTTGAAGCGATTTAAGCATTTTGCTTATGCACAGCCTATGTAAATTTGAGTGCTTAAAAATATTTATAATATCACAAACCCTCTTTTGGCGCTTAAGCGCCAAAAGAGGGTTTGTGATTTGTTTTTTGTTTTGCAGTTTAACTAATTGCAGCCTACTTTACCCACCACAAGGGTGGCAGGCGCTGTCCACCATGCCGTCATCACTTCCGTCTTTCATGCAAAGGTGAACTGCAGTGCGCTTAAACGTTAATGGTAATGCAAGAATATTCGGCTCATCACCAACAAATTTCTTCTTTGCATCCTCTAAGGCTTCTTCAAATGTTGCGCGTGTTTTCAGGCCCATGCCGCGTGCAATGCCCGGCTCACGTGCGCCTACAATATAAATAGCGCTTGTGTTCATCTCTGCAATGTGGCCACAGCTCATCATGCTGAAGCCGTGGAAAGGATGGAATGCGTTGCAATAGCGGTACTTGCGTATATACTCGGCATGTGTGCCAAAGTACTCGCCATAGCGGTTCATGTCGGGCAGTACGTTCATATAATCTTTTTGGAACATATCATATATTTCACGCAAGTACGGCCAGCGCTCGTCGTGGAAATAGCCGTCGCATATGCTTGAAACGATGAACACGCATTTATCTGATAGAATACGTTTGTGGCGTATAACTTGTGCGCTTAGCGCCTGCATAAACTGTATTGGGTTTGTGCCCATGCCGTTGCCATAGTGGAAGTTTGTTGGCATACCAAACACAACAACGTCGTATTTTTTCTCTGCCCAGTGCACATATGTGCGCTTGTCGGCGTCTTTCCAACTAAGTGGTTGCATCTCTTTTGCCCAGCCGCTGAATATGCTTATTTGGCGGCTTACGCTGTCTAGCACTGCATCGCAACAGAAGAACTTTTTGCCCATTTTCTCTTCCATAAACATGCCTTGTTGGTCAAACTTATTGCGCATTTCACTGTGTGCACTTACGGGTGTAAAGTCCTCTTTATGCATAACTTTCGGCACATGGTGTGCAGATATGCTTTTCCAGTGTGTTATGCCTGTTGCACAGTGCTTGTAGCCTCCCGAGTAACCGCCATAAGGGTTGCCCGAGGTGTGCCCTATTAAAATTGCTATGTCTGCATCGTATACATATTTGTTTAAATATACATGGTCGCCGTGTGATGTGTAGCCTAAATCTACAATATTATCGTAATCTTCACTGTCGTGGCTTGTAATTTGCCCTGTAGCGTAAAACTCGTTAAACAACTTTTCGCCTAAAATATCACGCATTTCGGGCATTGTTGCGCGTGGGTGCAAGCCGTTTGAGCAAAGCATTAAAATATTCTCTTTTTTCACGCCTTTTGAGTAAAGCTCATCTAAACAAGCTGTTATGCTAACTTTGCGGTGGCTTGTCTCTTGGCAGCCGCCTTTCACTATGTCGGGTATTATAAACACTACTGTGCTGTTTTCGTTTGCATATTCGCTAAGTGGTTTCATGCCAATTGGGTTGCGTATGCTTTTTAGTGTTTCAGCGTACAGGCTGTCCCAATCTTGTGGCAGGCATTCAGGGTCTTCAACTGTTATGCCTGGTATAAATACGTCAGTATTATCGGGTAAATTTGCGCTCATTAGTCCTTCGCCGTATTCAAATTCTAGTTTCATATTAATCTCCGTTCTTATAATTAATAAATGTAATTTTTTATTTGTACCGTGTTTTAGGGCAGACACTTATCTATTTGTGCCAAAACTTCACTTTTTGAAGGTGCGTTGCCTGTTGAAACGTACAGATATGTGGTTGCATTTGCAACAGCAAGCTTGTCTTCTTGTGAAAGATTTGTAAGTGATGACATCATATAGCCACCGTTAAAAGTATCACCCGCACCAGCAGTTTTAACAGGATTTTCGCAGTAATTTTGCATGGAATAAGCACTGCCATTTGTTTTTGTTGCCGACACAGCAAAGTATAATGTATGTATTACGACCTCGTCAATCTCTATCATTTCTTGAACTTTTTGTGCTGCATTTAGCACATCATTAAGCGCTTTTGGTGTGTTAACGTCTTCGGGGTAACTTATACCAAGCGCTTTGCACAATATGCCACCCTCATGCTCGTTCAAACTTAGTGTCTGCGGCAAAATTTCATTTTGCTCTTTCAGTGTTTGCAGTGCTTCCAACAAAGCCTGTTTTGTGCGTTTGTTTAAATTTGCAAAGTCATGGAAAACTCTTTTTGCTTTTCCGCTCTCTTTGCTTAAATTAATTATATTTGAAAGCATTTTTTCAAAATCATACATATTTGACCAGTAACCAAAGCCAATTATGTCTTTATCTGTCATTTTCTTTAATTGCTCATGTGTAAACATTTTTTCAATGTCAGCCCATTTTAAATTTATAATGCTTTCAAGGTTAGGCATCATAATTTTCCCATCTGTAAACTCAAGTAAATTAATATATGCCGGCTCACTACAAGAAAAAATTTCAACTTTATCTTTAAATTCATCAAAAATACTGTCAATTTGTGTTTTGCCAAATGTGCAAAGAAAAGTTGTATCTAACCCCAAACTTGCAACAGCACGCCCTGTGTTGCACACAAAGCCGCCACTTATTTTGCGTTTCAAAATGCGCTCTGTTGCCATTCCGCCAGTTTTACGCTCAACAATAGCACTTCCAAAATCCATTAAATTTGTCATTTTCGTGTATTCACTGTCGGAAGTCCTGCTTTTCAAAAGCTCCCAAACTTCATCAATCATTCCGTCAATGCCAAGCAATGCACTTGCATTTAATTTTTCCAGTTCATTTTTTATTGCACTTTTGCCCATAAAAATCTCCTAAACATAATATTTATACACACGAATGTATGCCCTAACGCCCTATTTACCTTATATTTTAATTTAGTATACTATACACATAATTGTTTGTCAACAGCTTTCAAGTAAGTATGCCAGTTCTTTTTTTGTATAATTTGTGTTATTTTGTTTGCTTTTTTAAGTATAAAACGCCAAAATATTATAATTGTATTTCCCAAAGCATCAAAGTCATTGACAAAATAATAATTTTCGTATACAATTTGTACATACGAATGTATAAACGGAGGTATATTTTATGAAAAAGAAATTAAATGTTGGGTTTATCACAACATTTTCAGGGCGTTGGCCAAGGGAATTACCCGAAAGAAGAATACGCGAATACGGCGACTATATTGAAAAAAATATATCTTGCGCAAATGTTGTAAGGTATAAAGAAATTATATCAAGCAAGGACAGTGTAAAAGACTGTATACACACATTTAAAAAAGCAGAAATAGACATAATTGTTTTGGTATATGGTGCCTTCACAGGCGATGATATTCCATGTGCATTTGCAGACGAGCTTAAAGTTCCGCTTATTCTTTGGGCGCCACGTGAAGAGAGCTGGGAGCGCGAAGACAGGCTTTACGCCAATGCACTTTGCAGTGCAACAATGAATGGCGCCAGCCTTAAAAGAATAGGTGCGGAATGCCGCATTGTGTTCGGCAATTACGATGAAGAACGCGTACAAAAATCTCTTGATGATATATTAAGTGCATATGCAGCCGTTAAAAATATAAAAGGTCTTACTTATGGGCTGTTTGGTTACAGGCCTACTGCGTTTTACAACTGTTCGTTTGACGAAGTTGTTATACGAAAAACTTTTGGAATAAATATAGAAGAAACAGATTTGAAAGTTGTATTTGATACAATGGAAGCACTTTCTCCAGATGAAGTTCAAGCCGAAATTAAAAATGTAGAAAAGCTTTGGGATACTTCAGAAACGCCTGATGGGCATATAGAAAATCATGCACGCCTTTATTTGGCACTTAAAAAACTTACACCACTACAAGGTTACGACTATGCCGCAATTAAGTGTTGGCCTGAAATGGGCAGTTTAAAAACTACACCATGTGCCGTATTGGGCCGCCTTGCAGACAATGATATACATATTGCATGTGAAGGCGACGTTGATGCAGGGCTTGCAAGTGTAATGCAAAATATATTAACAAGCAGCCCAACATTTATTACAGATTTAATTAATATTGACGAAAAAGAAAACACAGTAACATACTGGCATTGCGGAAACGCAGCACCAAGCTTGCATAATTGCTCTGATGGTGTAAAAATGTGCAATCATCCTCTTGCCGGGCAAGGTACTGCATTTTATTGCTCGCTAAAGTCAGGGCCTGTAACTGCGGCAAGGCTTACAAATATTAACGGCAAATATGTTATGTTCATACTTGGCGGTGAAGCAATACCAACAACTCGTAACACACGTGGTGCTATGGTTCACGTTAAAGTTGAAACACCTGTGTTGGAACTTGTTGACAAGATTGCCGAAAGCGGCATGAGCCATCATTACAGTGTTGTTTGGGGCAATGTATCTGACAAGCTTGAAGAAATAGCAAAAATATTAAACATAAAAGTTGTAAAGCTGTAAATAATATTAATTAAAAGCGGTTATGAAATGCATTGCATTTCATAACCGCTTTTTTGCTTTAAAATAATTTTATTGGTGCCTGTTATACCACAGGTGCTGCGTGGCTTGAAACACAAGTGCCAAGCACTGTATCTTTTTTGTAATAACCAACTGCAGACGGGCAAGCAGCGCCTGCTGCTGCACCGGTAACTGTGCAAAAACGCATTGTTATTACTTGCCCGCTTTCAAATGCTTCTTGCGGGAACTCAATTACAGGATATTTTTCAACGTCTGCTTGTTCAGTATTCATAATCTCACGCCAAGAGTTGAGACCCGGGTGGCGCGAAGCACCGGCCCTATAATATCCCATCATATCTTCGTTTTCGTCGTATCCAAACCAGAAAGCGCCAACATAATAAGGTGTCAGCCCAACAAACCAAATATCTTTATTATCGTTTGTTGTACCTGTTTTACCAACGCTGTCCATTCCGGCTTCGTCGGCACTTCTGCCTGCGGCAGTACCCGAAACCATAACTTCACGCATCAAGCGGTTCATAATATAAGATGTGTCTTCACTTATTGCCTGTACCCTATTTATGTCAGGTGTCAAAACAACATTGTTATATGCATCTTCAACGCTTATATATGCGTGTGGGCTGTAAAACTGGCCGCCATTGCCGTTCATAACATATGCTGAGGCAAGCTCATAAGGCGACATGCCCGTAGAAGTTGCGCCTAACGCCATCGGTGCAAGGTTTCTATCCTCAGGGTCCATTAGGTTTTCAATTTCAAGTGTTGAGTTCAAGAATGAGAACATCTCATTCACACCAACGTCTGAGCCAATCCAAACAGCAATAGTGTTTCGCGAATCTCTAAACGCATCATATACTGTATTCGGGCCATAAGTGTAAGTGTCTTCATAGTTAGACGGCCAGCCCGTAGGCTTACCCTCTGCATTAACAGACGTCGGGTCATATGGCGTATCAAGCCTTGTTGAAGAGTAATGTATTATATCATATTCAAGTGCAAGTGGGTATACAGATATGCCTTTAATAGTAGAACCAATAGCACGTTCCATATCTGTGCCCCTGTTAAGCGTTCTGTCTGCCGTTTTGGCGCCAAGGCCGCCAACAACAGCGCAAAGCTCACCTTCATAGTTCACAAAAGCGCCCGCAGCTTGCGTAGTAATTGTGTTTGGTTCCGGCTCGCTACCGTCCTCTGTCGGCTCAGGCACATATCCTTCCGGTTCGTAAACTTGCTCAAATTCAGGCCAGTACTCTCCCCTGAAAAATACATCTTCCATTGTTTCTTGCAAGCTTGGAACAACTGTTGAATAAATACGCACACCACCACTGTAAAGCCAGTTATACGCTTCATCTTGTGAAACGCCGTAAGAGTCCATGTAATCCTCAACAACTTCGTCAATAAGTGCATCTGTAAAATAGCTGTTTTTTGACTGTGTAGCTGCATCTTCGTCTACAAGCTCTTCATATATTACAAGCGGCGAATTAATAGCCTCATCGTACTCAGCCTCTGATATATATCCATGTATATACATGTTATATATAACAAGGTCTCGCCTTTCAAGGTGCTGTTCGGGGTTAGTAATTGGGCTGTATGCCGTTGGGTTTTTAGTTATACACGCAATAGTTGCAGCCTCTGCTATCGTAAGCGGCTCTACCCCATTCAAAAGGCAATCTTCAGTGCCAACGTATTTGTTAAAATATCTGTTGGCACCCGCTTGTACACCACCAATGTTACCCGTTAGGCTAATTGTGTTCAGGTACGCCTCGAAAATTGTATCCCTTGAGTATCTATTGCTAAGTGCAAGCGCACGGAAAATTTCACGTATTTTCCTAAGGTAACCTGCTGTACCCTCGTCTTCGGTGTCATCTGTAATATTTTTTATAAGTTGCTGCGTTATTGTCGAAGCGCCCTGTTGGTCACCACGCAAATATTGTCCTGTCAAAGATAATGATAACTCATTCAGAACAGCATATATTGTACGCTTAATATTTATGCCCTCATGCTCCCAAAATGTATCATCCTCTATTGCAACAAAGGCATTTTTCAACGTGTCATCAATGTTATGCCAGTCAACCCAAACACGGTTTTCTTCAGGGCTGTCAAGCGATTGATAAAGCACCCATTCCTCTTGTCCTTGCTCATTAACATCTTTATAATATATAAAACTTGTGTATGCAAGCTTTATGTTTTCAAGGTCTAACAGCGAATCGTCAGCCGCTGTTGCTTCAACAATATATAGGCTTAGAAGTATTGCTATTGTGGAAAAAGTAATAATGCCGAGACAAATACAAACACAAATAAATTTGAAAATAAAAATCAGTATTCTCAGCACTATATTTTTTTTCTTCTTTCTTCTTTTTGGCGGAATACTTTGTGCACCATTCGGTTGTGCTGTATTTTTGCCGGCTACGCCGTTTTGTTCAGGTAGTTTATTGTTAGGTTCTATTTTAATCTCCTCCTAAGCTGAATCAGAATATATCCTTAAAAAATAATTTTTCATTAACCGATTATATATTATAACATATTTTTCACACATTGAACATATAAAATTCCAAATATTAAAAAATATTTCACATTTCATATTGCTTAAACATACTACTTGTATATTATAAACGCTTTATATACCACAGATATTGCAACATGTTGTGTTTTATTAAATATAAATGTTATGAATTTTTTTATACTTTTAATAGTATAATTCTTTTCACAATTAAAAACAAGTTAAAAAAGTTTACAAAAGGCTACAAAAATAAATGTTTTTATGGTAAAATAATAAGTGTATTTTTGTACAGCTTATTTTATATATTATTTGCTGCTATTTATTACATAATAATAAATATGGTTTATTTTACATTAGGAGGAATTTTCAGTGCAGATGCTTGAATATCCATTTGACGGAACATACATTTTACAGAAAAAACGCAGTATAAAGCGCGAACTTATTGCAAACGGCAATTTCATAAACAAAAAAATCGCTATAATGAGCGGCTCGACTGTTGGTGACATTAAAAATATTTTAGAGCTATTCTTGCTAAAAAACGGCATAATGCCTGAATTTTATATAGGTGGTTACGCCCTATACTACGAAAACATTGTTTTTGACGAAGGCGAGCTTGCAAGCTTTTCACCCGATATTATTTATATTCATACATCAGGCCAAAATATTACACAGCGCCCCACACCAACAGACAGCGCAGACGATGTAGCACAAAAGTTGAATGACACGTTTGCTCATTTCAGTGCTGTTTGGGGTGCGGCAAAAAAATTCGGGTGCCCTGTAATTCAAAACAACTTTGAATTACCATTTTACAGGGTTATGGGCAATGCAGACGCAACAGCCCCACAAGGTTTTGTGAATTTCACCAACAAACTTAACGCAAAATTTGCACAGTATGCCGAAGAAAACGACAACTTTTTTATTAACGACATACATTATTTAAGTGCGATGTGCGGCATTGAAAAATGGTTTAGCCCAACCACGTGGTACGCATATAAATATTGCGTTGACACACCACATATTGCTACACTTTGCCACAGTGTTTCCAATATTATAAAAAGCATTTTCGGTAAAAACAAAAAATGCGCCGTGCTTGATTTAGACAACACGCTTTGGGGTGGAATTATTGGTGATGATGGGCCACAAGGCATAGCACTTGGCAATGAGACACCCACAGGCATGGCATATAGTGAGTTTCAACAATATTTAAAGCAGCTTTCCTCCACAGGCGTTTTGTTAAGCGTATGCTCTAAGAATGAAGAGAAAAACGCACTGGAAGGGTTCGAGCGTGACGACAGCGTTTTAAGGCGCGACGATTTCACGAGTTTTAAAGCTAACTGGGAGCCGAAACATTTAAACATTGCAGAAATAGCAAAAGAGATAAACATTGGTTTAGACTCGCTTGTTTTTATTGACGACAACCCGGCAGAACGTGAAATTGTGCGCTCAGAGCTTGGCGAAGTGGCTGTGCCTGAGGTAAGTGCGGTAGAAATGTATATAAGCGCGATTGACAAGGCCGGTTATTTTGAAGTTACGTCATTATCGGAAGACGATAAGCGCCGTGGTGAAATGTATAAGCAAAATTCTCAACGTGCCGCTTTGCAGCAGACTTTTGGCGATTACAGCGACTATTTACGCAGCTTAAACCAAACAGCAGACATCGGCAGTTTCACGGCCGAGCATGCAGAGCGTATTACCCAACTTATTAACAAAACAAACCAATTCAACTTAACAACGCGCAGATACACAGCAGCCGAAGTTAGCACAATAATTGGCAGCAATGACTACATCACACTTTACGGGCGCCTTGTTGACAAATTTGGTGATAACGGCATTGTAACTGCAGTTATTGCCAAAATTAACGGCGCTGAAGCCAACATTGATTTATGGATAATGAGTTGTAGGACATTCAAAAGACATTTAGAATTTGCAATGTTTGACACACTTGTTGAGTTGTGCAAAACCAAAGGCGTTAAGCGCATTAACGGGCAGTATATTCCCACACAGAAAAACTTGCTTGTAAATGACTTTTATGGTAAAATTAGCTTCGACTTATTGAGCGAAGATGATAGCGGCAAAAAATTATTTTCTTTTACCGCTTTTGACAACTACAAAAATTTAAACGAGGTAATAGAAATTACCCACACTTAAACATTGCGCAATGTTTCAATTATGACATTGTTGAAAATAATTACAAAATAAATAAAACGCCGCAACTCAGCGGCAAGAACGGAGAAATATTATGACACAAGAAGAGATTATGGGTATTGTACAAGAAATTTTCAGGGACAACTTTGATGACGAAGAACTTGTTATTACAAGGGACACAAATGCCGATGACATTGAAGACTGGGACAGCCTTGAGCAAATTAACCTTCTAACTGCAATGGAGAAGAAGTTCAGCCTTAAATTCAAACTTGAAGACGTTAGAAACCTCGAGAATGTAGGCGGCCTAATAGATTTAATAGTGCGCCTTACAGCGTAAAGGGTGTTTTACAATGAACAGCTATACGTTTGAAGACTTAAAAATTGGCATTGAGCACAGTTTTGAAGCAAAAATAACAAAGGAAAAAATGGATATGTTTTACGCCCTTACGGGCGACTGCAGCCCCATACACATGAGCGATGAATATGCGCAAAATCGTGGTTTTTCCGGGCGTGTTGTATATGGTATGCTGGGCGGAAGTCTGTTTTCAACGCTTGCGGGTGTTTATATTCCCGGCGAGCATTGCCTTTTGCACAGCGTAGAGTGTAAATTTGCAAAACCTGTGTTTATAGGCGACATACTTACAGTAAAAGGCAGCATTATTGAAATTAACGACACATTTAACACAATAAAAATAAAGGCTGTAATTACAAACCAAAACGGCAAAACTGTAACAAGGGGCATAATAAACGCAGGCGTTGCAGTGCCAAAATAAAGCAAAAGTTGGGGGTTTTTATGGGAAACACTTACTTAATAACAGGTGCCAGCAGTGATATTGGCATTGCATTAATTGAGCGCATTTATAAAGATGGCGATTTATTTATTGTGCAGGGCTCGCAAAACATGGCCGGGCTTGCCCCGCTTTGCAAAAAATATGCCGGCACAATAAAAACTTACAGTGTAGATTTGACAGATGAAAAGAAAGTTCAAATTTTTATTGACACTGTTCTTGAAATGCACCCTACCCCTACTCATTTTGTGCATTTACCTGCACTGCGTGTTAAAAATGTTAAGTTTAAAAACTTTGATGAAGAGCGGTTTGACTTAGATTTGAACGTGCAACTGAAAAGCGCTATTAAAATCTCTAAGGCAGTTTTGCCAAAAATGGCAAAGTGTAAATACGGCCGTGTGCTTTTTATGCTAACAAGCTATATAATTGGTATGCCACCTAAAAACACATCTGCATATATTACCATTAAAAGCGCACTGGAGGGTTTTGCAAAAAGCCTTGCCTCTGACTACGCCGCATTTGGTGTTACTGTAAACTGTGTTATGCCCAGCATGATTGAGACAAAATTTTTAAGCGAAACAAGCGACTTAATTGTTCAGGCAGCGGCAGAAGCCCACCCAATGAAGCGAAATGCACGCGTTGAAGACGTTGTGCCGGCAATGGCATTTTTACTTAGCGATGAAGCCGCATATATAACAGGTGTTTCGCTTCCTATCACGGGTGGGAGTGCTACTTTATGAGCGATGTCAACTTTCGCCTTTGCACAATGGCTGACAAAGCAAACATTGTGCAATTTATGGACGACAATTGGGGTTCAAAGCATGTACTTTTGCACTGTGAGGAGTTTTTCAACCATTATTATAGGTGCGGCCATAATTTTAACAGCAATGAGCCTGACTTGTTTGCACAAAACAGCAACGAGCCTTTACAATTTGCCGTTGCACAAGAGGACGAAACAATACTGGCCGTATTAGGTTATATTTATACATCAAGCTCAAAACCTGTTGATGTTTGGGTCTCAATTTGGTGCGCATTAAAGGGTAAAAACGGCATAGGGCTGGAACTTATGTCAAAATTGCCCGAACTTTTAAGTTGCAGGGTTATGGCGTGCAACAATATACGCCCTAAAACCATGAATTTTTACCGCTTTTTGGGCTACACGGCTGAGCGTCTACCGCACTACTATCGCCTTTCAGACTGTGAAAATTATAAAGTTGCCCGTGTAAAAAACAAAAAAATATTACCATATCATGGCAATTTAAAGCTGACGCTTATAAGCGATTTTGACGAGTTGATGTCCAAGTTTACACCACCTGAAAATTTGCGCCCTTTTAAAGATTATTGGTACATAAAAAGGCGTTACTTTAATTATCCTTTTAAAAAATACGATGTATACGGCATTTCCATGCAAGAAAGCGACAAAGACGTAAACAACTATTGCGCATTGCTTGTTACATACACTGTTAATGTAAATGGTACATTTGTTTTGCGCATTGCAGATTACATTGGCAACGCACACACTTTTGAACAGCTTGGCACAGCAATTAATGGGCTTATGCATGAAAACCACGCCGAATATGCCGACTGCTACTGCTATGGTATTAGTTCGCAATCTTTTGCAAATGCCGGCTTTTGCGAGCGCCTTATTGACGATGAAAATATAATACCGAATTACCTTACCCCACCACTTTATGAAAATACAGAGTTCTACTTTTTCACAAATAACACAGAAAATTTTACCATGTTTAAGGCAGACGGCGACGGTGACAGACCGAACATATAACATGTAGTTTACTCTAATTATTTTTTCATCATTATCAGTTGTACATTTTAGTTATAATTTCAATATTATAAAATAATTCAAACACTGCTTAAATCTGGCTTAGTTGTCATTTTAAAGCAGTGTTTTTATGTATTAAATTTAGCATTTTACAGTTGTTAATTTAATAAAAAAGTGGTATAATATTCATAATAATATTAATAATTATTTAGAACAGTTAATTATGTGCATTTTTATGCATATTTTAAATTAAGAATGGAGCATTGAATTATGAACGATAAATCTTCTGTTGGCGGTAGTTTACAAATATCTACTGAGGTAATAAGTAAAATTGCCAGAATAGCAGCGCTTGAAATTGAGGGTGTTGTAGACATCTCTTCCAGCGCACAGGCAACAAAGGGTATTTTAAAAAACAATACAAGCAAAAAAGCTATAAACGTACTTCTTTTAGACGAAGTTGCGGAAATAACGCTTAATGTAATAGTAGAATATGGTCAGAAAGTACAGCCTTTAAGCTTGAAAATACAGGAAAATGTTAAAAGTTCGGTGCAAAACATGACAGGTATAACTGTTTCACGCGTTAACACTGTAATTGCAGGTGTTTCACTGCAAAGTCAAGAAGATCAAGTATAATTTAACAACATACACGGCAAAGGAACGGGGAAAATAATGAAAAGAAGACAAGCGAGAGAAAATGCCGTTGCAGCACTGTTTGAAATGTCTTTTGGTGCGAACTCTTTAGCTGAAATTATAGAAAATTCAAGAGATAACGATGAATTTCATATAGATGCCTACGGTGAAAGTGTGCTTAATTATTTCGTGGATAACAGCAGCACAATTGACGATGCAATTAAATTACGCCTTAAAGATTGGACTATCGACAGGTTGCCTAAAGTTAATTCGGCAATTTTAAGGGTTTGTGTTGCCGAAATGATGATGAGCGATGAAAACATTGACAGCATTGTAATAAATGAAGCAGTTGAAATTGCGAAAACATATGCCGGCGAAAACGACTACCAATTTATTAATGGTGTTCTGGGCGTTATTGCACAAGATTTACACGGGGAATAAAATGTATGTTTTAGGAATAGACACAAGCAATTATGCAACATCAATTGCTGTTTACTGCACAAGCACGGGGCAAATAATATATGACGACAAACAATTTTTGCCTGTTAAAAAAGGCGAACTAGGCTTAAGGCAAAGCGATGCTGTTTTTCATCACACTGTGGCTTTGCCGCAAATGTTGCAAAAAATGCGTAATTTTTTAGTTGATAAGCAAATAGGCCTTGTCGGTGTCTCAAAAACACCTCGCAGTGTTGAAGGCTCATATATGCCGTGCTTTCTTGTTGGCGTAAGCGCCGCAACCGCCCTTTGCACAGGCGCCACTATTAAAATGGTAGAAACTAGCCATCAACAAGGACATATAACTGCGGCAGTGTACGCCACCGGTGACATGTCTATGTACGAAAAGCAAAAACTTGTTTTTCATGTGTCGGGCGGCACAACAGAGCTTTTACTTTGCGAGGGTTTTGACAATGCCGTGAAAATTGGCGGCACAACTGATTTGTTTGCTGGGCAAGCAGTTGATAGAATAGGCGTAAAATTAGGGCTACACTTCCCTGCCGGCGCTGCACTAAGTGAACTGGCAACAAAATGCGATGAAAAAATAAGTGTAAGCGTTAGCGTTAAAGGCACTGATTGCAGTTTTTCAGGGCTTGAAAATAAATGCAATAAACTTATTGAAGACGGCAAAGAAAAAGAATATGTTGCAAAATATTGCCTTTTGCACGTTGCTAAAACAATTTTAAAGTTACTTGAAAATGCAAAAGCAAATCACGGCAATTTACCTGTTTTGTGTGCAGGCGGTGTTATGGGCAGTGATATTATTAAAAAATATATACAACATAGAATGAAAAATGTGTATTTTGTGCAAAGTAAATTTGCAAGTGACAATGCTATTGGCGTTGCTGTTTTTGCGGCAAGAAAACTAGAAAGCAGAAACTCCAATACTTTTTAATTGCCAACATAAACAAAAACATATACTTTCTGAAATATTAAGGAGTGAAAAAGTGGCCGATGTAATAAGTGTTTCAGCGCTAAATGCGTATGTAAAAACATTGCTCGAAAGAGATTATGTTTTGTCAGACGTCGCAATTCGCGGTGAAATTTCCAACTTTACGCGTCATTTTAAAACAGGCCACTGCTATTTTACAGTTAAAGATGAAACTTGCAGTGTAAAGGCTGTTATGTTTCGCGGCCATGCAGGCAAGTTGAATTTCGAGCCTGAAAATGGATTAGCAGTAATAATAAGGGGGCAAATAACACTTTATGAGCAGCAAGGCACTTTTCAAATTAACGCCGATGCAATGTTTTTGGACGGTGTGGGCGCAATACAAGCAGCGTTTGAAAAACTGAAAGCTAAACTTGAACAGCAAGGGCTTTTTGATGAGAAGCACAAGAAAGCATTGCCTGAATTCCCAAAATGTGTTGGGCTTGTAACATCTAAAACAGGCGCCGCAATGCAAGATATTTTAAATGTTGCACAAAGGCGAAACAAAGGTGCACACTTTTTACTATACTCTGCCAAAGTACAGGGCGACGACGCAAAGCAAGACATAATTGACGGCATAAAAGCACTTGATAAATCGAAAAAGTGCGATGTAATTATTGTAACTCGCGGTGGTGGTTCTAAAGAAGATTTATGGGTTTTTAACAACGAAGAAATAGCAAACGCCGCTTTTGCGTGTAAAACACCTATTGTAAGCGCAATTGGCCACGAAATTGATTTTTGCATACTCGACTTTGTTGCAGACTTGCGCGCACCCACACCTAGTGCCGCAGCAGAAATTGTAATTCCAAACATGGAAAAAGAACTTGAAAACCTAAACATGCTTTTTGAAAACATAAGATACAGCGCTTTAAATTATTTCAATGTGTGCTATAATAAACTCAATACGTTCAAAAGCTTTCCACAATTGAAGCGAATATCAGACTATCCGGGCGAGCAAATAATGCGCATAAACAATTTGCAAAAATTGGTGCAACGCAATGCTAATCAAACATTATCAGACATAACAAAAAGAACACAACACTTTGCAACGTTAGGCGAATCTTTAAACCCATATGGTATACTTGCAAGAGGTTATAGTGTTGTTAAAAAAGACGGCACAGTTTTAAAATACGCAAAAAATGTTGATATAAATGATAATATTTCAGTAAGTTTACACAAAGGCACCTTGCATTGTAAAGTGAATAAAATTGATGAAATTTAGTTTCGATTGCAATTTGAATTTCCTTATTGAATTATATAATATTAGAAAAATATATTGCTAGTTAGAAGTTGCATCATATAAAACAAAATTTGCCTTTGCAAACACAAATAAGATTGGAGAACTTACGTGCAGAAAGATAAAATGACATATGAAATTGCTGCAAATGAGCTTGAAATTATTTTTGAAAAAATGTCATCGGAAGATATAACACTTGATGAGAGTTTAAAGCTATATGCAAAAGCGGCAGACTTAATTTTGTTTTGCAATACCGCACTTGAAAAAGCGCAGATAAAACTTGAAGAAATTAATGCAAAACTTGAAAAGGATTAACCTTTATGAATTATGAGGCACAATACGAAAAATATTTAAAAATTGCGCAAGACGAGCTAAAGCTGGCATCTGAAAAGGTTTTTATGAACAATGGTGACTCTGAAGTAGTAAATGCAGCATTATACAGCCTTATGGCAGGTGGCAAGCGTGTGCGTGCAGTTCTTTGCATTGCTGTTTGTGACATGCTTGGCGGTAATTTAAAGCTTGCCGCTCAATATGCAAGCGCTGTTGAAATGTTACACTGTTATTCCCTTATTCACGACGATTTACCTTGTATGGATAACGACGACTTCAGAAGAGGAAAGCCGTCTTGCCACAAAAAGTACGGTGAAGCAACAGCTTTATTGGCAGGCGATGCCCTATTAACAGCGGCGTTTGAAGTTTTATGCACATCAAACAATGGAACACAGGCACAAAATGTTGATGCATGCAAATACTTAAGCACAGCTGCCGGTGCCAAAGGTATGATTTACGGGCAAGAGCTTGATTTGCGTTTTGAAAACATAATTGCAAGTGAAAAGCAACTTTTTGAAATACACAAAAATAAAACAGGAAAGCTAATTGATGCAGCGGCAATGCTTGGTGTTATAGCCTCTACTTGTTCTGATGAAAAGCACAAGGCCGCAATTTCTGAGTTTGCATTTAATACAGGTCTTGTTTTTCAAATTATTGACGACGTATTAGACGTCACTGCAAACGAAAAAATATTAGGCAAGCCTGTTGGGTCAGATGACAAAAGCGGAAAGACTACTTATGTAAAGCTTTTTGGGCTAGAACAATCTTTCAAATTAGCAGAAGATTATACTAATAAAACATGCGAAATGCTTATTTACAATTTTGGCACCAATGCTGATTTTTTAGCTCAATTTTCAAAACAAATGTTGTGCCGAAATAATTAACACAATATGCCTTCGTGGCAGAACGGAGAAACTTATGCACTGGCAAAATCTATTCTTTGGGAATTATATATTAACTGTGGCTATTATTGCATGGTTTGCGGCGCAAGTTGCAAAAACGCTTATAAATTATTTACTAGTCGGTAAACTTGAGCTAGAGCGCCTTTACGGCGCAGGCGGAATGCCAAGTGCACACTCGGCATTTGTTTGCTCTGCATTTATGGCAACATCAAAAAGCGAAGGTGTTACTTCACCAATGTTTGCAATAGCTTTTATTTTAGCATCTGTAGTTATGTATGATGCAATGGGTGTTAGGCACGAGACCGGCAAGCAGGCAAAAGTACTTAACAAGATATTAGATGATTGGCTTGATGATGAAGAGAACGACATAGTTAACAATGTAAAAAAACTAAAGGAGAAAGTAGGACACACACCGCTTGAAGTTCTTTCAGGCGCTTTACTGGGTATATTAATTGCTATTTTAATACCGGTTGCAGTGGCCTAAAAAATGGTATGTTTTTAGAGAATATTAACACGCCCGCCGATGTTAAAAAACTGAATAATAAAGAACTTTGCATTTTGTGCGACGAAATTAGAGCTTTTTTGATAGAAAACGTTTCAAAAACAGGCGGCCATTTGTCTTCAAATTTAGGCACTATTGAGCTTACAGTGGCACTTCACAGTATATTTGATACACCACTGGACAAAATTGTGTGGGACGTTGGGCACCAATGCTACACACATAAAATCCTTACCAAAAGAAAAGACAAGTTTGATAAATTACGCATGTTAAACGGCCTGTCCGGCTTCCCTATGCCAAAAGAAAGCGAACACGATGCTTTTATTTCAGGGCACGGCAACACAGCAATTTCTGCTGCAATTGGTATGGCGCAAGCAAAAAAGATTGCAAACGACAATAAAAAGGTAATTGCCGTTGTGGGCGACGGTGCTTTTACCGGCGGCATGATATACGAAGGCATGAACAATGTGCGTGCTTTAAGCAATTTAATTGTTATTTTAAACGACAACAAAATGTCTATTTCGAAGAATGTGGGCTCTGTTTCACAATATTTAACACACCTTAGAACAAGCCCTAACTACTTTAAATTCAAACGTTTTACACAGAGCTTTTTAGACAAAATACCTGTTGTGGGCGAGCCTGTGCGAAAATGGCTGCAAAAAATAAAAATGAATTTCAGACGCAGACTATACCAATCTACTATGTTTGAGGACATGGGCTTTCATTATGTTGGTACAATTGACGGGCATAATTTAGGCGAACTTCGCACAATATTAAGCGCATATAAAGGCGACCAAAGCGCACCTTTGTTTATTCATATTGTCACAAAAAAAGGCAAAGGGTTTGCCCCAGCTGAAGAAAACCCTGGCGAATTTCACGGCGTTTCCGCTTTTGATATAAACTCACTGTCGGACCCGGACATCACAGAGGATAACTCGTTCTCGACAATCTTTGGCAAAGAACTTGCACAGCTTGCAAATGAAAACGAAAAAATATGTGCTATTACTGCGGCAATGAAGTATGGTACGGGCTTGCAATATTTTTACAGAAGCCATAAAGAACGCTTTTTTGATGTTGGAATGGCGGAACAACACGCCGTTACCTTTGCAGCCGGGCTTGCCAGTTGCAATATGAAACCTGTCGTTTGCATTTATTCTACTTTTTTACAGCGTGCTTACGACCAAATTATCCATGATGTAAACTTGCAAAACCTTGATGTATTATTTGCAATTGACAGGGCCGGGCTTGTGCCGGGCGATGGTGAAACACACCAAGGTGTTTACGACTGTGCTTTTTTAAGCCAACTGCCGAACATGAAAGTTCTTGCAGTTTGTAATTATGACGAACTTTGCCATTGGATGAAAAAACTTTTAAACGAACAGGGTCCACGTGCCATTCGCTACCCACGCGGCAGTGAAAACGAAAGTCTGTCATTACTTGGTTGCACAGGCAAAGAATACGATGTTTACCGCTTTGAAAACGCACCACTTGAAGACAACAAAAAAGAAATTACAAGTGATTTACACGAAAACAGCACTTCAAAAACTGATAAAGAGATTAAAAAATGCACAGCAATAATTACTTATGGCGCACTTGCAGCCGAGGCTATTAAAGCAGCAGAAAAAAATAAAAATGCACATGTGTTCAAGCTTTTACAAGTCCACCCACTGCCAATTGGTTTTATAGATGAAATTTCAGCTTATAACAATATTTTATTTGCCGAAGAAGGCGTTCAAAGTGGTGGCATTGGTGAGCATGTTAGCAGTGCGCTTCAACATGCCGGATATAGGGGCACATTTAAACATGTTGCCGCAGATGTGCAAAATTTAACACACGCAAGTGTTGAAGAATTAAAGACGCTTTTCGGCTTAGATGCAGACAGTTTAAGTAAATTGTTATAATATAAGGAATGGATAAAAATTTGAAAATACGCCTTGACAGCTATTTAACACAAAATAATATAGTACAAAGCAGGCAGCGTGCACAAGCACTTATAATGGCCGGTATAGTTTACGTAAATAATGAAAAAGTTGACAAGCCCGGCACCCAAATAAATGAAGATGCAAAAGTAGAAGTGCGTGGGCAAGACATGGCGTATGTCAGCCGTGGCGGCTTAAAACTTGAAAAAGCCATAAAAACTTTTAACATTAATTTAAGCGGCAAAATTTGTATGGATATTGGGGCAAGCACAGGCGGCTTTACTGATTGTATGCTGCAAAAAGGTGCCGTAAAAGTGTATGCCGTTGACGTTGGCTATGGCCAACTTGCATGGAAGTTGCGATGTGACGAGCGTGTTGTAAACATGGAGCGCACAAATATTAGAGGCGTTACAACTGAAAACATTCAAGATCAACTGGATTTTTTCAGCGTAGACGTGTCATTTATCTCGTTAAAACACATCTTCCCTGTTGCAAAAATATTAACAAAAGAGAATGCTTTCGGTGTATGCCTTATAAAACCGCAATTTGAAGCAGGAAGAGAAAAAGTTGGTAAAAAGGGTGTTGTTCGTGAAGAGAGCACGCATATAGAAACCATACAAAATGCATGTGAATTTGCAAATAGTAATGGCTTTTCGGTATTAGGCCTAGATTTTTCACCAATTAGAGGGCCCGAGGGCAATGTGGAGTTCTTATTATACACACAAAAAAGCGAAAAAACAATTGAGGCTGATTATGATAAAATTTGTGAAGTTGTAAAGTTTGCACATTTAGCATTTTAGCAAAATTAAAATGCTTTTAAAAAAGAGGTATAAATGACAGTTTACATTATAGTTAATGAAAAAAAGGCGCGAGCGCTTGACATTGCACAAAAGGCGGCAGTAATATTAAGCGAAAACGGCGCAAAAATAATAATGACTGAAGCATTCAACAATATTATTACGTGTGAAAACATTATTTTCACAAGTGAAAGCAATGCACTTTTACAGTGCGATGTAATTATTACAATTGGCGGCGACGGTACAATTTTGCGTGCGGCAAGAAAAAACTTGCCATTCAAAAAGCCTATTTTAGGAATTAATGTTGGCCATTTAGGCTTTCTTGCAAATATTGAGCAAAATGAGCTGCACCTGTTAAAAAATGTTGTTACAGGTGAATTCAAGCTAGACGAGAGAAGTATTTTAAACGTAATTACGTCACAAAACAAAAACAAATCTTATAACGCTTTTAACGAAGTTGTTATAGGCAAGCACTCTATTTCTCAAACAATTGATGTTTTTATTTATTGCGATGATATACTTGTAAGCAATTATCGCGGTGATGGTGTAATAATTGCAACGCCAACAGGCTCTACTGCTTATTCACTATCTGCCGGTGGGCCTATGCTGGACGCACTTGTATACGGAATTGTTGTTACACCGCTTTGTGCACACAGCATGAACAACCCTCCTATGGTATTTTCCGCAAGCAGAAAAATACGTGTAAAAACTTCAGGCGTTGCAAGCAAAAGCGTTGTGTTTAGCTGCGACGGGCAAAAAGATAATATGCTTGAAGAAAACGAAGATGTATTAGTGTCGCTTTCAGAAGAGAAAATGACATTAATAACGCTAAGGGAAGCACAGCAATTTAATGCAATACACAAAAAATTAAAAGGCAGGTAATTTCAATTGAAAAACACAAGGCATTTAAGGATTTTATCCCTTATTAAAGAACACAGTATTGTGCGGCAAGAGGACTTGCTTTACTTCTTGAAAACGGAAGGCTTTGATGTTACACAGGCCACCGTTTCAAGGGACATTAGGGAATTACAACTTGTAAAAACGTCTGTCGGCGGAGAATACAGATACGTGGCTTCGCAAAGTGTTGGAAAAAATTCGCGTGCACCCGGGCGTTTTGAGACTATTTTTAAAGAGTCTGTTTTAAACGTTGATTATGCCGGCAACACAGTTTTAGTTAAATGCTTTACAGGCATGGCAAACGCCGCTTGTGAAGTGTTCGACTCTATGGTTTGGAGCGATGTGGTTGGCACACTTTCAGGCGATGATACCTTTTTTGTATTAATGAGAACTGAAAAAGCAGCCGAAAAAATTACAAGCCAAATTTCAAAATATATAGCACGTTAAAGGGGCTTTTTATTTATGCTTTGTGAAATTACAATTGAAAATGTTGCCGTAATTGAAAGGGCTACTGTTAATTTTGGCGGCGGTTTAAATGTGCTTACGGGCGAAACGGGTGCAGGTAAATCAATTTTAATCGACTCTATAAACGCTATACTTGGAAGCAGAACATCACGCGATATCGTACGCAGTAACACAGATAGGGCAAGAATTTGGGCAAGATTTAACAGTGTTCCATCAAACACAATTGAAGAGCTTCAAAATGCAGGTTACAGCGTTGAAGATGAACTTTTGCTCTACCGTGACATCACGGCCGAGGGCAAGAGCAATTTTCGTATAAACGGCATGCCTGCAACTGCGGCAGTTGTGCGCGACATTTGTGCAAACTTAATAAATATACATGGCCAACACGATAACCAAAGCCTTTTAAACCCTGCCAAGCACATAAGTGTTCTTGACACATTTGCAAACAATGCCTCTGAACATCAAGAGTATTACAATGTTTACAGAGATTTGTGTAAAGTTAAACGTGAAATTGATGCATTGTCAATGGACGAGGACGAAAAACTTGACAAAATTGACCTTTTACGCTTTCAGGCAGACGAAATAGACAGTGCCAACTTAAATGTCAATGAAGAAGAAATTTTGAACACACAGAAAAATGTTATGTTAAACGCACAAAATATAACAGATAAAATTAATATGGCTTATAATGCACTCAGTGGCGACGATGAAACCTCCGGCGGTGTTCAATTAGTTGGCAGTGCTTCAAGCTATCTTGAGAATATTTCAGAAGTTTCTCAAGAAATTGCACCTATCAGCGAAAAATTAAGCGACTTATTTTACCAACTGCGCGAAACTACAAGCGAGCTTAGCTCAATGCAAGATGCTTTTAACTTTGATGCAGCCGAGCTTGAATTGATACAAGACAGGCTTGACTTAATTTACAAGTTAAAACAAAAGTATAAAACAGATATTGCAGGTATTTTAGATTACGCTGAAAACGCAAAAGAACAGTTGCAGGCAATAGAACTTGGCACAGAGCGACTTGATGAGCTTTATGATAAACAAACCGTGCTTTATGAGAAAGCTAAAGAGCTGGCCGGTAAGTTAACAGCAACAAGGCTTAGCGCATTTGAAAGTTTTAACTTGCAAATTTCGCAAGAGTTGAAATTTTTAAATATGCCGGGAATAATGTTTGAGCTAAAGCACAAAACGGGCCCGCTTGCAAGTGCCGGGCAAGACACCTTGGAATTTTACATATGCACAAATCCGGGTGAGGCAGCAAAGCCACTTGCCAAAATAGCATCAGGCGGCGAGCTTTCACGTATTATGTTGGCGCTAAAAAGTGCCCTTGCAGATAAGGATGACATTGGTACCGTCATTTATGACGAGATTGACACAGGCGTTTCCGGGCTTGCGGCCGCACGCATAGGTGAAAAACTAAAGCAGACGTCATTCGGTAGGCAAGTTATTTGTATTACACACACGGCGCAAATTTCTGCCTTTGCAGACGAACATTTGCTAATTCAAAAAAACATAGAAAACGAGCGAACATTTACACAAATTTATGCACTTACCGGCGAAAAACGTGTAAAAGAAATTGCCAGAATGATTTCAGGCGACCAAATTACAGATTTAGCGCTTGCCAATGCAAGAGAAATGCTGGAGATACACTTTTCAAATTAAATTCCCCTTTTTTATAATCAGATATGTTTTATTTTATAAGTAATATTTTTTGTACAGTTTAATTTTATAAAACCTTGAACGCTTAAATAGCGTCCAAGGTTTTTCTTTTTTCGGTGGGCTTCGTATAATGAAAAAAATGTTGTAATGACGTATTTTTATGATATAATATTAAAATAAGTAGCATATTAGGCACTAACCCAAACAAACCTCATTTACAGCTATATATTTTTTTAATTATAGTAGCTGAAAGCCGAGTAGAAATATACAGAGTATTATTAAAAGTGGCGTCATAGTATAGGTTTGTGACGTAGATATATGCTTGACAAAACTTTCTCATGCTAAATAATTGCGTTAACTTGTCGATATATACTATGGTGGGAATTTTGGGGAGGAAGATAATATTTGTCTGATATAAAAATAAACCGCTGTGCAATAGTACAGTTCTACGATAAAGACGGAGTAGTTGATGAATACGTCTATACCCTAATACGCCAACTTTCAATTGTATCGCAGATGATAGTTTTCGTTAGCAACTCTACATTATCTAAAAATGATACAGATTGCTTGACAGACGTTGTAGATAAACTTGTTGTGCGCGAGAATGTAGGTTGTGATGCAGGATCTTATCGAGATATTCTGGTAAATCATCTAGGTGACGAAGTTATACGTAAATTTGACGAGATAGTTCTTTGTAATACGACGTTTTTCGGTTTCTTTGAGCCCATCGAAGAGATATTCACAAAATTAAGCTGTACAGATTGTGACTTCTGGGGAATAGGACATAGCGACGGTGGTGTTTTCACTTATTCACAAGGCTACTTTTTAGTATTTAGACAGAACATATTAAACTTTGGTGACTTGTACCGCTTTTTTTCAGAATTACCACATATAAGCGGCCGCCACTCAAGCTCAATATTTTTCGAGGTGGGCATTTACAAATACTTGGTTAGTAAAGGTTATAAGTACCGTTCTTATATAAATAAATCAAATTATTACATTTTTGGCAACAGTGCTTTTTCCGTGCTAAAAGATGGCTATCCAATTTTGAAAAAAAGAGTTTTTGCGCCTGAGTTTTATGATGAGACTAATTTGTTTTTTCTTATGAAGCAAATAATAGCTTTTAACTTATATGATATTAATATGATTATTGATGCAGTTAACAGAAGCTACAACCTTAGTTTAAGCAAAGATATTATATTATCCAGTAGCATAAAAGAGCGCGATGTTAAACGCATAATTCTTGGAAAACCTGCAGTCACGTATGAAGTGTTATCTGAATTTGTGGCTAGCAATAATAATGTTTATGTGTTTGGAGTAGGCTTTTACGGTATGTTTACTATTGAAATTATGAAAGAATGGCCAACTAAAACCATAGGTATAGTAGTTTCAGATGGCAAAAGAGATGGCTTGATGGACACGCTTTACATTAAGGACGAGCTTTCTCAAAAAGATGAAGTTCTCTACTACAAGCACCTGCCTATTTTTGAACTAAGTGAAATTGACGCTAAAAACAGTTCCTTAATAGTGTCATTAGATTATAAAAATAGCAAAACTTTAAAACTGCTGTTCAAAAATTTCAAGAATGTGCTTTTCTTGTGGGAGGATGTTTAATGTAAGCAAAAAATATTGCGATTATAATGTTTGGGGGTGGATTGATGAAATGGAAAAATAAAGGGCATGAATTTGACGGTGTCTATGATAATATTAGCAAACGAAATAAGTACTATTTATATGGTGCCGGTGATTACGGGAGCCTTTTTTATTCTATGGTTAAAAACGATTTAAATATTTTAGGTTTTATCGACAGCAATAAAAAAGAAAAAACAATGTGTGGCTTGCATGTCTATTCTCTTGAAGATATAAAGTTAACAGAAGATGTGGCAATTATTGTAACAGCATCGCAATTTGCACGAATTGGAATTATAAGTAAGTTGAAAGAGCTTGGATATAAGCAAAATGATGAGTATTATATAATTGAGGTATTCTTATCTGTATACTATGCGTACAACCATGGAAGAGTCTACTTCACCAACATCTCCATGTTGCCCAGTACACTGTGCAACTTAAACTGTGAGTGTTGTCTTAATTTTAATCAATTTGCAAAGAAACCGGACATTAGACCTATTGAAAAGGTAAAAGAAGACATTGACTTGTTTTTTTCTGCAGTAGATAAAGTAATGCTTTATCATTTTAGCGGCGGAGAGACATTCTTATATAAAGATGCGGTCGAAGTAATTAAATATCTTTGTGTAAACTATCGCCATAGAATTGGCGATCTTCGTATGATTACAAACGGAACTATTGTTCCAAAAGACGAGGTACTTCAAGCGCTTAGTGTTTATGATTTCGAACTATATATTGATGATTATCGTGAAGCCGTCCCCCAATTTAGCGATAAATTTGATATGTTGATTAGTAAATTGCAAGAATTCAAAATTAGATATCGAATAAATAAAGACTCTGCATGGATTGACCTTGCACCGACAAAAACTGATAACAGTCATTTTAGCGAATCTGAACTTATCAGGCATTTTGATACCTGCTCACAATCATGGCAAGAGCTACGTGATGGAAAATTATATAGTTGCAACTATGACGGATATGCCACCGTTGCAGGAATTAATGCACCGCAAGTTGAAGAAATATACGATTTAAGGACTTATACGAAAGATAAAGTTAAAGAAATTGTTGAGTTTAGGCTGGGATACAATAATAAAGGATACACAAATCTATGTACACATTGTAGAGGTTTTCGTGAGGAAAACCATGTAACAATGATGCCTGCGAAACAGATTTGAAAGGAAAAACATGACGGAACGGCTAGCAATATTTGTCTTATACGACAAAGAAGGAATATTTTACGAATATGTTTTTTCCCTGATTGAAGAACTACGAACCGTGTCTAACAGAATAATTTGCGTGATAAATGGAAAAGTTAAAGTTCAATATCATGACAGGTTAATAAAAGAATGTGACGATATTGTTGTTCGTGAAAATGTGGGGTTTGATGCCGGGGCTTATAAGCATATTTTATTAGACTACTTAAAAGATGGCGAGCTAAACCAATATGACGAGCTTATATTTTGCAATGACACCTTTTTTGGCCCATTCGTTCCGTTTAAAAACATCTTTAATGAGATGTCTGATAGAGTTTGTGATTATTGGGGCATCGGCTATCTTTCATATGGTATTTTTTCACACATACAGTCATATTTTTTAGTTTTCAAGCAACCTATTATTGAACAGGCTTTGTTAAGCTTTTTCAATAATCTTCAATTGAACAAAATTCGGGCTATAAGTGATGTCTGCGCTTACTTTGAATTGAGTATACATTATTATTTACAACAAAGCGGCTATAAACATGAATCTTATGTAAATGAACAAGATTACAACGTTTATAGTGATAGTTTTTTTTCTATAACAAAAGACGGCATGCCTCTATTAAAAAAAAGAGCATTGTCGCCTGAATTCTTTAACGAATCTTCGTTAAGCCTTGTTTTGAAACACATAAATGACAATTTTAGTTACAACACACAAAACATAATTGATTATGCAGCGGAAAAATATAATTTAGCCATTAACAGTAACCCTGGCCACATTTGTGATGGCGCATTGCCTGAAAAGTCACGGATGAAAACAGATGTTTCATTGCAAGACATAACGTTATTTTTGAATTCAGTAGATGAATATTATATTTATGGCTTTGGCATTCTCGCTAAATTTTTGTTTAACATCTTAGGCGAAAAGCACAAATTCATGGGGTTTCTTGTATCAGCTAAAGAAGATTCGGCTAACGAAGATACAAACAACCATGTTATCCAGTTTAATGAAGTAGTGCTAAAAAACACTAGTGGAGTGGTGGTTGCTTTAAATTATAAAAACAGTAAAGAAGTCCACTCAGTTCTACGCGGTGTAAGTAATGTGTTCTACATATGGGAAGGTTTGAAATGAAAAGCATATACATTTGGGGCGCCGGAAAAAATGCAGAAAATACTTTTCATGCAATTAATAAGGAAATTTATGACGTATTGGGTATAATTGACAGCGACAAAACAAAGCACGGCAAAGTATGGAAAGACAACATACTTATCTACCCCCCCGAAATATTAACATCTACACGTTTTGATTTAATTGTTATTTCCACTGTTGCATATCTTGATATAATGAAGAATTGTTTGGCAATGTCCATTTCACAACAGCAAATAATTTCTTATTTTGATGAAGATTATTTTGGAGATGTTTTTATTGATATAAAAACAAGAAGAACTACTTTGCTTGAGCTGAAGCTGCTTAAATCTGAAATTAAACTTAAAAACATTCCATATGAATGCTCTATGGAAGATATTAAAATTCCTATTGTTTTAAGTGCGCAAGAATTAGCAGAAAGGATACTTTCTGATAGATTATCACTGTGTCGCTTTGGTGACGGAGAGTTTGAAATGATAAGGAATAATTCTAGGCCTTGGTTTCAAGAGAAAAACAGTAGTTTGGGGAAAATGTTATTAAAAGTTCTTCATTCTGACCAACCGGGGATAGCAATTGCTATTGCAAACAACTTTTCGGCCCTAGACTGTTATACTGATGAGGCTGCGTATGCAATAAGGCAATACATGGTGGAAGCCAGGCCTTCGATTATGGGCTTACTGCAAGAAAACAGAACCTACTATGACGCATATATTTCAAGGCCCTATATTATGCATAAAGACATCACAAATGCACAGGCTCTCTTCCCTTTGCTAAAGAAAATTTGGAAAAATCGAAATATACTAATTATTGAAGGTGAATATTCACGCATGGGCATACATAATGATTTGTTTTATGGCGCAAGTTCCATAAAACGTATACTATGCCCGCCAAAAAACGCGTTTTGTCGATACGACGAAATATTGGATTGTGCAACAAATTATTCAGATGCAAACACACTTGTGCTTATTTCATTGGGCCCTACTGCCACTGTGCTTGCCTATGATTTGAGCATCAGAGGATTCCAAGCACTTGATATCGGGCAAATTGATAACGAGTATGACTGGTATCTTGCGGGCGCAAAAACACGTACGCCTTTAAGCGGAAAATGCACTGCCGAAATACCCGGTTTTCACGTTCCGCAAAAAACAGATTGCCAAGAATATGAAAAGCAAATAGTTAAAAACTTAAACGATTAAAACATAGTGTTCTCTAAAATTCTAAATGAGGTGTTATTTTTGAAAACCATAGCAATGTATTTGCCACAGTTTCATAGAACCGAAGAGAACGACCGTTGGTGGGGCGAAGGCTTTACAGACTGGGTCTCTGCAAGAAATGCAAAACCGTTGTTCAGCGGGCATTATCAGCCGCACGAACCATTAAATGACAACTATTATGATTTGACAGACAAAGCTGTAATGAAGTGGCAAGCAGAACTTGCAAAAGAATATAAAGTAGATGGATTTTGTCTTTATCACTATTGGTTTAAAGACGGCGCTACTGTGCTTGAAAAGCCTGCGGAAAATTTGCTAAAATGGAAAGACATAGATATAGAGTTTTGTTTTAGTTGGGACAGCAACGCATGGGTAAGAACTTGGAGCAGAATGAGTTTTAATTATTCATGGGACATGAATGTAGAAGCAGCAAAACAAGGAACGGCTGATAACGGAATACTAATTGATCAAAAATTTGGTAGAGAAGATGCATGGAAAAAACACTTTGATTATTTAATTCCTTTTTTTCTTGATAAAAGATATATTAAAAAAAACAATAAACCTTTGTTTTTATTTTATGCGGCAAATAATATTTACTGCCTTGATGACATGCTTGATTGTTGGAACAATTGGGCTAGAGATATTGGGTTTGATGGTATATATGCAGTAGTTACAAATTGCGATGAAAACTCTTGGGATAATGTTGATGCGTCACTAATGCAGCTTCCGGGCGCTATGATACCATCATTTATTAGTGCAAACAAATTCAAAACTTCTGAATTAACAAAAATGTTTGACTATGGTTTGTTGTGGGACCAAGCATTAACAACGTCGTATAGTGAAGATAAGACTGTATATTACGGGGCTTTTACAAATTATGATGATACCCCGAGAAGAAAACCTGGCACTGTTTTTACAGGAGCAACACCCGAAAGTTTTAAAGCAAATTTCAAAAAAATTCTGAACAAAAATTATTACAACGGC
Source organism: uncultured Bacteroides sp. (assembly GCA_964371535.1). Taxonomy (GTDB): domain Bacteria; phylum Bacillota; class Clostridia; order Oscillospirales; family Ruminococcaceae; genus Ruthenibacterium. Next base: position 41,201 of record CAYJMH010000003.1, on the reverse strand, counting down.
AATGAGTTTGTATTTATTAATGCGTGGAACGAGTGGGGCGAAGGAATGCACTTAGAACCTGATAAACGTCATGGTTATTCATATTTAGATGCACTTAAGAGTGCTAAAGATGAGTTTGAGCGTGAAAACAAGAATTGGAATAACAATATAGTAAGCGAAAATAAAGAGATGCGCATAAATAAAATGAGCGAATATTTTGAACTTATGAATGAATGGATGTATAAACTTGAAGATAATAAATCCATTTCAACGTATTTTATCAAAAACGGTTTCAAAAAAATAGCCGTGTACGGATACGGACATATGACAAAACACTTGCTGTTTCAATTGCAGAACACCGAAATTGAAGTTTTATATGTTATTGAACAAAACAAACCTAAGAATACCATTCCACACCTCACTTTGAATTTAGAAGATAAGCTTGGTGCAGTGGACGCTATTGTTGTTACGCCTTTTATCGAATACATACAAATAAAAAGAAATATTATGAAGCGTATTAATTGCCCTATTATATCAATAAAAGAAGTAATTATGGAGGTTTAAGCAATGCAAATTATGTATTTATGTAAGCCTATACATCACGGATCTCCTGAAACGAGATTTCTTGTAATTCATGACCATGGTTAGATGTTACTAACTTTTGTTATGCCATTAAAACTATTTAACAACTGCATTTTTTTGGTGCAGTTGTTTACTAAAATGTAATCTAATTTTCACGATTATGAATTAATGTTTTGGAGGATAGCGTAAAAAATCATGCTATCAATTATTTAAATGGCGTGCCGTCAAAGGCGGCACATGCCAATTTATCTCCATTCTGAATGGAGATATTTCAAAGCTATTTATGTGCTGTGCACAGAACGGAGATTAAAATGCCCATAAATCCATATGACGTTAAAATAAATGAATTAATTCGTCAGTACTGTATTGATTTTAATATTAAAGACCGATCAGCTTTTCTTTCAACAGAAAAGCATATTAGCCTTTTATGTAACCATACAATTACTACATATATTGGCGAAAACAATTATGCTTTGTGGGGAGCAGGACTGCATACACACATATTAATGAAATCAGACCTTATTGACAAATCGAAAATTGTATGTATTATTGACAATGATTCTGAATTATGGGGAGATGAAATAAGCGGAATACCAATAAAAAGCCCCGATGCTTTGATAGAATGCGACATTAACAGAGTATTTATTAACATTTCAAATAATACCATATGCAACGCAATAACAAAGCAGATTAACTCAATTAAGGCTGATATAAACATTTTTACAATTGAAAAGTCTCGTACTCATTTAAAAAATAATTATTGGAGTGTTCACTTTGATATTTTCAAATTATGCTATTCTTTTGATCATGAGACTAGCATAGCAAAAAAGAAACATTTGGCAGAAAAGATAATTGTTTCATATCTCAATATTCGTGACTTCATTAATGCCATTAAATTTATTGATATATATATTGCGAGGTTTGAAAATCCGAATAATTATATTGCATTGAAAAATGAACTTTCTATACTTTTAGATGAAGTTCGAGCCAACCTTAAAAGAAGAGATACAAACGATGTACTTATACTATTATATGACAATTTAAGAGCGGGCGAAATATATGGCAACACTCAAGATATGCCATATTGTAATTCTTTGGTAAATGAGGGAATTTCTTATTCCCGTGCTTATTCTCCCGGTTTACATACATCAGACAGTTTAATGTGCACTTTTCTAAACAAAACATGCTACGATTATTATGCTTCAAAGGATAATACACCAAAAGCAACTTTAATTAACGACTTTCAGAATATAACTAAGAATATTAAGTTATATACATCGCTTTATATAAATGGGCTATTAAAAAAGCAATTAAATGTATCAGATGATATTATTGCAACTTGCACAAAGTACAACACTACAAGTGAGATTTTCTGGAGCGCACTAACAGACTTATGCAATGATACACAAATTTCTCTAAAGTATTTGCATTTTATTAAAGAAACTCATCTCCCCTGCTTTTGTGGTGCTCACAATACAGATACGAAAGACTTTGGTTTTATAGAATATACTATGCCGGATGATGAGTTTTTTGCTTGTAATTTTAGCTCTCCCACGCATAAACAAGAAACATTTAATATGCGTCATGCTGAGGCACTTCGATATGTAGACAGCCAAACAGAATTTTATTTAAGCATGTTGTCAAGCTCTGCTATTAAAATTATCTTGGCAGACCATTCAAGGTTTTTACAAGGAATTTTCTTAAATAATAGCAAAAAAAATCATCTCATTCATTCTAATTCATTTCATGTGCCAATAATTATCCATGGAGGAGAAATTAAACACGATGTGATAACAGATGTATTTTCAACTGCTTATTTCGGAGAAATAATTTCTAAAATATCTCAAAAAGTTAAATTGACAAATAACAACCTAAATATAGCTGAAGTTGGGTTTTCCGGGTATTATAATTTCAAGCGAAAAAAAACGGCTCTACTTCAAGGAGACCAATATGCTGCCAATGGTTTCTACCTTGCAATAGATGAAAAATATAAGCTTGTTATTGATAGCGCCAATGAACTACACTACTTCGCCATGGATAACGAGGAAGAAGAAATTTTTGAAGAAGAAGTGCAAAAAATTATACATGACCGACTATATAAATATGTAGAGAAGTGGAGAAACAAATGAAGCTGATAGTTTTAGCAGCAGGCGAAGGAACGCGCCTACGCCCTTTAACCAACGACAAACCTAAGTGTATGGTAGATTACAAGGGAAAGCCCATTCTTAGTTATATAATGGAGAATGCAAGTATTAGTGGTATTAAAGATGTACATGTTGTTACCGGGTATCGTAGCGACGTTATAAAAGAGACTTTAAAACATGATATAAACACAACAATACATACAAACCAAAACTATGCCAACACAAATATGGTAAGCACATTATTTTGTGCCGATGCCGTACTTCAGGGTGATTGCATTATTTCTTACGCTGATATTGTTTATAATAACAGTGTGCTTGAAGCATTGATAAACGAAAAAAGTAGTGCTATTGTCATTGACAGGCAATGGCGAAAATTGTGGGAACTGCGTATGGAAAACCCTTTAGAAGATGCAGAGACATTAAAACTTGATGGCGATAATATTATTGAGCTTGGTAAAAAGCCCACGAGTTATGATGATATAGAGGGACAGTATATCGGGCTCATAAAGTTCTCTACTGATGACATTGAACGCATTAAGGGAATTTATGAAAGCCTTGATAAAGACGTCTTATACGATGGTAAAAATTTTGACAATATGTTTATGACAAGTTTTTTGCAACTTCTTATAAATAAAGGTGTTAAATTCAAAGCGTGTTTTATTGACGGTGGATGGCTTGAAATTGATTCGCTTGACGACTTGAAAGCATTGCAAAATTACGAGATATAGGTGGAAAGTTATGGTTATTTGGATTACGGGTCTCTCAGCTTCCGGAAAAACAACATTGGGGCTTGAAATGTACAAATTGCTAAAGAATACCGGTGCATGGGTGTTTTTAGACGGAGACACCATTCGCCGTGTTTTTAATGAAGATTTAGGGCATACCGTAGAAGACCGAATGAAAAATGCCTACCGTATATCAAATTTGTGTGAAATGCTTGAGTCTCAGGGAATTAATGTACTTGCATGCGTGTTGTTGATAAGCAATGATGTGCGTGAACACAACAAAAGACACTTTGTAGAATACAAAGAAATTTTCATTGATACATCAATGGAAACATTAATTTCAAGGGATAATAAATTTCTGTACAAGAGAGCACTTGATAATAAAGAAAAGAATGTTGTCGGGGTTGATTTAAAGTACGATTATCCTGCTCATGCCGACCTTATATTATTTAATAACATAGACGGGTTAGATTTCACAAAAAAGAGTATTGAAATTATCCATGAATTAATGCTTCCAATAGATAACTCCTATTCATACACATCTAAGAACAGATTAAAGCACCCCGAGAAATATGAGTATACACAATATAAGGGCACACTTTTTCTTGATGCATATGAACAAAACCGTAAGACTTTATTGAAAAAATTACCACTTGTAGGAAATGATATTGATATTATTGTTAAAGAATATAACAATGATTCACACGGAACTACAAAAATATTAATTGATATGTACATGTTTATGAATCACGGCAGTATTGATATGCAAATATTTAAGCTTGTACAACGTTTTGAGGTCAGCAAAAAGATATTCGATAATTATGCTGAAGAAACATGGAAACGTACAAGCGAAGAGTTTTCCGATATAAAAAACTACTTGTTATTTGGTATAGTTCTAATTAGAGCATATAAATTGTCGCAAAACATTAGTAAAAAGCTTGTTCTGTTCAATGCATTACTTAAATTAAACGACTTGCTTATATCTATCAACATTCAAAACGAAGAAGAGCAAACCCTTCTGGCATATTGCATTAGCGAAGAGCTCTTGATATATCGGGAGGTACAGCGAAATGATTAACTTTTCCATGCTAATTACTAATACTATGCGTGCTAAAGCCTATTTACAAAACCTTGTAAATTGTGGGCACATTCCTATGAAGGTGCTGTTACTGCAAGGAAATGCTGAACTTGCGGAGGAAAAAGGCCGTTTAACCATAGACACGAACACAAGGCAGAAGCTAATTAGGCGCGTGCCGGGAATTTCGTGCACAGTAGATGAAAAAGAACATGTAGAAACCACATTAAATACAAATAACATTGATTATGAAGTTCTTTACACTCAAGATGTTAATTCACCTGAGGTGATTGAAGCCGTATCACTATTGCCGACGGAACACGTAATATATGCTGGCCCCGGCGGTGTTATCTTGCGTAATGAAATATTGTCACGTGGAAAGAAGTTTGTTCATGTGCACCCCGGCAATTTGCCGTATTATAAAGGCAGTACAACATATTATTATGAAATGTTAATAGAGATGCAGCTTTCTTGCTCACTATTCATAATGAACACTCAAATTGATGCGGGGGAATTGCTACTTAAGCGTCACTACGACGTTCCGAAAGGTTATCATGACTTTGATAGTGTTGTAGATCCTATTATACGTGCACAAACACTGATAGACTGGCTTGAAAGCGAAGATAAATTCATCCCCAAAGAGACGCAAAAAAATGAAGGCACTACTTTTTTTATTATTCATCCGGTGTTAAAACACCTGGCAATTCGACGTGCAAGGGAAGGAGATAATAATGGCAACGAAGGCGCAAACGCTTAAAACCATACATATCAATATGCCTAGTGTACGAATATTGCCCATGTTCATACTTAACTCGGCAGATTATATATTCGACAGAAACAAAGAGATATCTAAAATCCGCGAGTTTTTTGGAGATATACCGCTAATAGTTCGGTCTTCTGCAGCGGCGGAAGATACATATGAACAATCATTAGCCGGACATTATTGTACAGTTCTCAATGTAATGGGCGACGATGCATTGCTCCACGCCATTGATAAAGTAATTTCATCTTACAATAGCAACAATAATGAAGAAGTGTTAATTCAACCAATGTTAGATGATATTGCATTTGCAGGAGTCGTCTTCACTGCAGATATGGATACTCTTGCGCCATATTATGTGATTAATTTTGAAGCCGGCGGCGATAGTGACGGCGTTACATCGGGGTCGACGAATGATCTTCAAACGACCGTAGTCTATAAGGGTGCCGAGATTGCAAAAGGGTGGATTGCCACACTTGTTTCAAATTGTTCTGAAATTGAGACATTCTTCAAGAACGAATACCTTGATATAGAATTTGGAGTGACAAATTTTGGCAAAGTGTACATATTCCAAGTTCGGCCCATTGCAAACGTCAAAAGAACGATGAAAACGCCTCTTGAGCTTGGCCATGTGCTAAATAAAATTTACAAAAAAATCGAAAAATTACAGCGTAATCATCCTAATTTGCTGGGCTCAAGCACGGTTTTCGGTGTTATGCCAGATTGGAACCCTGCGGAAATTATCGGGGTTCGCCCAAAAAAACTTGCACTTTCACTTTATAAAGAGCTTATAACAGATGAGATGTGGGCACATCAACGAAATAATTATGGTTATAGGAACTTGGTGGGCCACCCATTACTTGTGGCGTTTGCAGGTATTCCATACATCGACGTAAGGATTACTTTCAACTCGTTTATTCCTGCAAACCTTCATCCGAAAATTGCATCTAAACTTGCTGATTATTATATACACAAATTAATTGAAACTCCTAACTACCATGATAAAGTTGAGTTTGAAATAGTTTTTTCTTGCTATTATCCCGGAGTATCTACCAAACTAAAATCGCTAAAAAAATATGGATTTAATGACGATGAATTAAAGCGAATTGAATTTGAACTATTGGGCATTACAAACGATATTTTGCGAGAAGATGGACTTTACACAAAAGATTTAGATAGAGTGGAATTGCTAAACCGGAAATATGAAAGCATAATACAAAGCAATATATCTATCATAGATAAAATATATTGGCTACTTGAAGATTGCAAGCAATATGGCACATTACCCTTCGCAGGTATTGCTCGTGCGGCATTCATTGCAGTTCAATTATTGAATTCATTTGCAGAGCTTGGTATAATAGCTAAAGATGAATACTCTAACTTTATGAGTTCAATTTCCACAATAAATAAAGTAATGAACGCAGATTACAAGCGTTTATGTAATAACGAAATATTGCGAGAAAATTTCCTTAATAGCTACGGCCATATTCGCCCCGGTACTTATGACATTACAAGTAAGAGATATGACGAAGATTTCGATTATTATTTCTCAATGGCGAGTGAATGCTCTCATTCGGTTGAATTTAATTTTAGCAATGATCAGATGCAAATGATAGACGAGCACCTAATTGACTGCGGTATTAAAGCAAATGCTGCTGAGATACTTGCATTTATAAGATGTGCCATAGAAGGACGTGAATATGCGAAGTTTAAATTCACAAAATCTCTAAGCATGGTTCTTGTTCTTATGGAGGAACTCGGGAAAATGTACGATATTTCACGTGAAGATATGGCTTTTCTAGATATTGCGCTTGTAAAAGGCTTATATTCAACTGTTGAATGCGTAGATTTAAAGGAAATATTTAACGAGAATATTGAACACAACAAGAAGATGCACGAATACACAAAACAGGTAAAATTACCTAGTGTGATATTAAATCCGGGGGACGTTTATGAGTTTTCAATGCTACAAGAGGAACCAAATTTTATTACACAAAAAAGCACCTATGGTGATGTAGTGTGTGAATTCGACGCAGATAGTTTAAATGGAAAAATTGCATTCATACCTTCTGCTGATCCCGGGTATGATTACATTTTCAGCAAAAACATATCTGGGTTGGTATGCGCTTACGGCGGTGCAAACTCTCACATGGCAATTAGATGTGCAGAGCTTTCAATTCCCGCTGTTATTGGCATAGGAGAAAAAGAATACTCTAAATGGTCGAAGAAAAAACGCATACAAATTGATTGTCTTGGTAAAAAAATTTCTGCTTTTGAGGGAGAGTAGAATATGAAATTAATAGGAATAACCCAGAGAATAGACATTATTGAAAGCTACGGAGAAGTTCGTGAAGCACTTGATATTAAATGGCATGATTTGTTATTAAAATGCGGATATACCCCACTTATTTTAAGTGCTGCTGTAATTCCAACATTTTATTTTGAAAAATTCGCTTTAGACGGGCTCTTGCTCACAGGCGGAAATGACCTTGCAACTGTTAAAAACACAGCAGAGAATAAAATGCGCGACGATTTTGAAAATCAATTAATTAAAAAAGCGATAAATGCTGACATTCCGGTACTCGGAGTTTGCCGAGGAATGCAAGTTATAGGCGAATTTTTTGGTTGCTCGTTAAAAAAGTGCGAAGGGCACGTTGCAGTTAATCATAATGTTACTTTGAACAAAGCATCGCAACTTTATAAAATAGCTAAGAAAAATGACGTAGTAGTCAACTCTTATCATAATTATTCTCTAAATAATATTGAGAAGAGCGAACTTGTTACTTCTGCAATTAGTGAAGATGGAATTGTTGAAGCGGTTGAACACGAAAGACATAAAATATTTGGACATATGTGGCACCCCGAAAGAGAGAGCCCTTGTGCAGAGGTAAACGAAAATATTATACGCACAATTTTCGAATAATCTATTTCGTCTGTTATAGTAATACACATCAATGTCAAAACTATTTTGAATTTCTTTAGGAGGATATATGAAGACAAACACTAAGAAAAAAATTCTCGAGGCGGTTTCGAGTCTCGAAGAATGCCATGTATATATTAACTCGATTGAAAGTCAAGAACAGCTAATAGAAATTCTTAGATTGTGCCAAGAATTGGCACTGTCCATAGGTGAAACACTTGAGTCTCAAGAAAGTCAAGTTGATATAGCAAGGAAAATTGTTACGCAACTTGAGGCTTATTGTGATAACATTTATAAGCTTAATTGTGTAGAGCCGTTGCACACCGAAGAGTTTTACGATTTACTTAAAATATGCAATTCTGATGTTCAGCACATAAAGACAATGATTATTTCCGATGTTCCCGAAGAAAAACTGGTTGTTGTATTTCTCCCCTACATGGCTTCTATGTGGGATAGCCTTGAGAGCATTTGCCACGAAGCGATGAAAAACAATGACTGGGAGACTTATGTAATGCCTGTTCCCTATTATTTATTCAACAAGCAAAGAAAGCCGATTGCAGACGTTTGCGAATATGATAAGTTCCCACAAGATCTCCCGTTAATCCATTACAAATCTTGCTCCCTTAAAAAGTTAAAGCCTGATTTGTTGTTTTACCACAATCCTTATGATGACCTAAATCTCATCACTTGCGTACATCCCGAGTTTTTTTCGAGGAACTTAAAGGAAATAACACCAAATCTTGTGTATGTCCCCTACTATTTTGCAGGCGATAAAACTATGGAGCACATGCCGGATATGCCTGGGGCGCAAAACGCATGGAAGGTTGTTGTACAGAAGGACATTGCAGGGCAGTTTCTTGAAAAATATCCTGAAGAAAAAGTATTGCCTCTTGGTAGCCCTAAGTTAGATGCGCTATTTAACGAAAATACTTTAAACATTCCAAAAGAGTGGCAAAGAAAAACAAAAGATAAAACAGTGATTTTCTTTAATACTCACCTTACTAGTGTGATGATTGAGCCAACAAAATTTTTTGATATGCTGGATTATATCATGGAACTAATGCACAACGATGACGAAATCGTAATACTTTGGAGGCCACATCCTCTTATGCAGCAAACGTTGACATCATTTCAAGATAGCACAGCGCTGCTAAATCGGTATAGAGAAAAAATTAATAAATTCAAATCATTGCCTAACGCAATCTATGACGATACGGCCGATTTGCACCGTAGCATTGCCATATCTGATGGCTACATGGGCTCTGCAAATAGTTCGGTGTTTAGACTTTATAAAGAGACTGAAAAACCTATTTATGTAATTCCGGATGTTTATAAAGAGAATTGGGTAAATGCAAAGTGTTTGTATTCTGACAGAGGATTGCTCTCGGAAGATAACTTTGTTTGGTTTTTTAACTCAAATTACAATGCAATTTCCAAATATAGCCTCAATACAAATACGGTTAGTTATGTAACTACTTTGGATAGGTTCAATTTTTTAGAGCGAAATATGTTTTTTGTCAAATGCAAATATAAGAACTGGCTTGTACTGGTTCCATTTACGAAAAATTATGCAGTCTTTTATAATATATGCTCTAATGAAATAAAATACGTACAATTAGAAGCGAAAAATTTTACTGTTAACCAATTTATTACGGCATATGCAGCTAAAGACAAAATAATACTAATCCGTGGTAATTTTAAAGAGTATTATTATACTATAGAAATGGAAACCTTTTCTTGTACGAAAGAATATAATGACGAAGATTACACTTATTTAGGCGTTTTTGATGGGTACATATTCTCATATTCAAAAAACACATCAACTCTTAAACTATGTGATGTTCTTAGTCTTCATTCATTTACATTTTTGTTGCCAAAAGGAATTTTTTTTAAAGAAATTCCTTTTATAAAAATAGATGACGGCAAATTATGGGTAATTGATAGACTAAGCGGAATTTTATATGTATGGGACAAATTACATGCATCAAGCCAGTGCAAAGTTGTGAATTTGCTTACAGGAATAGTAAAAGCTGAAATTAGAACATGCTTTGTCTCTATGGGTAAATTGCTAATAAGTTTCACTAATTCTGATTCTATATACAGTTATGATATAAACGAATTAAAATGTAGCATAATAAAAAACGAAACAGTTAAATCTGTTGCCCCGTATTCACGTGATGTTCTTTCTAACGAAAACAGTATTATTCTGTTTCCACTTATTACGCCTAATGCTTCACTTACCATAGTCAATAGCGATCACTCAGAAGTTCGCCAACTTGACTATAATGTAGAAAACATTGACGAGATCAATAATGCCATATGTAATAGTTATTCAAAAAGCACCGGAAGCCGTGTTGTCAACTCGTTGCCATTGCCCGCCAATAAATGGTTAAAGCTAGTATCAAAAATGAATAATAGCAAACTCAGCAACAATTGTCCCAAAGTTGGTGCGAAAATATGGGAATCTATATCTAAGTATTATTGACTTAGATACGCCAAAAAATGATCGGAGAAATAATATGGATTTTTTAATCGATGAAAAAGCTAGTGAATCGTTTTTTCAAAAAGCAAGGTTAGTTTATAATTATTTACAAGACACAACTTCTCGTCAGCTTTTTGTTTTGCGTATGGAGCATTCAATTACGGGGTCATTTGATTCACTAAAAAAAATTGTAGAGTGCAAGAAAAACAGCAATGACACATTTACTGTTACTACCAGAAATTATTCTACTATTTGTCCTATATCAGATGAATCAATAGTACTATACGGTGCTGGTAAAGCAGGAAGGGCCATGCTTCGCGAGTTGAAATCAAAGTATCCTGACTGTCATTATATTTTTTGTGATAAAAAATGGCGAGAGACACAGATAATCGATGGGGTTATGGTAGTAGGTCTCGAAGAGATAATAGCAAAATATAAATATTGCAAAATAGTAATAACCAGTGTAGATTTCGTTAAAGAAATAGCAGAAGACTTAATGAATAGCGGAATATCATTTAACAATGTTTTTTCTGTTGTCCCTTGCATTTTCTTGCGTAAAGGAAATTTGGATATTAACGAGTACTTTGATAAAGACATTATTCAGTTTACAAGTAATGAAGTTTTTGTAGACGGTGGAGCTTATGATGCTCAAACAACTTTAGAATTTATTAAACGTTGCAATTCCTATAAAAAAATACATGTGTTTGAGCCTTCCATCAAGATGAAAAATAAAATTGACAAAAACATCAAAGAACACAGAGATGTAGAAACTCATTTTATAGGATTATGGAAAGAGCGTGACACGCTGTTTTTTTCATCAGCCCTAGATACTGGTAGTAAAATAGCAGAATCGCAATCATCGGAAGTAATTGAAGTTGATTCAATCGATAATATTTGCTCAAATGAATCTGTTACATTCATAAAGCTCGATATTGAGGGTTCCGAGCTCGATGCACTTCAAGGTGCAAAGAATACAATCAAACAACATAAACCAAAACTTGCAATTTGTGTATACCACAAGCCTCAAGACATTATTGATATACCTTTATATTTAAAGAGCCTAGTGCCGGAATATAAACTGTATTTGAGACATTATGGTGCTGGGCAATATGAAACAGTATTATACGCCACTTTATGATTCATACTTTGCTTGCTAATATTTAGATAGTCACATTAAAAAATAAAATAATAAAATGTTAAAATAGCATAGTTTTAGCTGAAAATTGTGCTACTATGCATATAATACTTTTACAAGTGGGAGAATGTATGAATATAATTTTGTCATTAGGTTCATTAGCCTTAGAGCATAGTGCTAATTTTAACATCGTTTATAATATTGCAAAGCAACTGGAAAAATTAGGACATCATGTTGTTTTAGTTGGCAACGCAGATAACAGTAACCGAGAGGATAAAGTTGTTAACAACATTGAGTTTAAGTATCTCCACAACTGCAAAGCAGAAAGAAAGTGGCTTGAATTTGTTGAGGGAAACAATGGAAAACGAATTGAAAAATTAATTAAATTTTCAATTAAACATCCACTGCACAGTATGTTTATTTTAAAGTCATCTTTTTTTGTGGGCGCCTTAAATTACAGAAAAACTTTAGAACGCATCATAGAAAGAAATGATATTTCTGTAATAGTTGCTTTCACTTTACCGTTTGAAACAGCATATGCTTCAATTATAAATAATTGCAACATCAAAAAAATATATTACCAATTAGACCCTTATGGCTTATACCATGGGGATAACGTAAATACACGCAAAAGAACATCGTTGGAAATGCATGTTATAAAAAAAGCCAACAAAGTAATAACTACCGCGGCTTTGTATAAAGAGTATTCAAAAAATAAACATTACAAAAAGCACATGGATAAATATGTTGCTTTAGATTTTCCACTGATTATTAAGAAAAACAGCATAAATGATAGCAGCGCATTCCAATTTGATTCAAACAATATTAATATGCTTTTTTGCGGTAAGATTGCCGACGAATATAGAAACCCTGATTTTCTTTTGAATGTTTTTAAAAGAACTTTAATTAATGTACCTAATATTAAATTATTTTTTTTAGGTGACGTTAAAAGCAATGCACTTGATAAAGAAATGCTTTGCCAAAACGGCCACATTGAAATTCATGAATCGGTATCTGCACAGTGTGCAAATGCAACTATGATGAGTGCAGATATTTTGGTTAATATAGGAAATAATCTTTCTAACATGGTGCCCAGTAAAATATTTGATTATTTTTCTACAGGTAAGCCCATTTTAAACATTGCAAAAATATATAACTGCCCTGCTAAAGAATATATTGAAAAATACCCTTTACAATTTACAATAAACGAGTTTGAAATGTTTAGCGCGGAGCGGCAAAGACAATTTGAGCAATTTGCTTTAAATTGCAAACACAACTCAGTTGATTTTTCTGAAGTAGAAAAAATTTATTATAAAGCTACACCTAAGTATGCGGCAGAAACTATTATAAATGCACAGTAAATTTAATTTATAAGTACTATTGGAGTTTTAAAATGAAATTTGTTTTTAATGTAATTCGCACTTTAATATTTAAAATACCTTTTTTAAATATGCTATTAATAAAAAAAGACAATGTAATAAGTGTAAACAGCAAAATAAAGAAAACCAAAATAAGCATTATCGGTAAAGATAACATTATTAATGTTGAAGATGGTTGCCATGTAGCAAATTCATCTTTTTATATTTGTGGTAGTAACAATAAAATTGTTATTAAAAAAGGTGCATTTTGCAATGGAGTTGAATTTTACATTGAAGATGATGGTGGCGAAATTACTGTTGGTTCAAATACCGTTTTAAATGCCAAAAGCCACTTTGCTGTTATAGAAGGTTCAAAAATTAAAATAGGTAGTAATTGCTTGTTTTCTTCAAATATAGTTTTTAGAACCGGTGACAGTCACTCTGTTTTGGATATGAACCGTAAAAGAATAAACCCTACAAAAGATATTGAAATTGCTGATAATGTTTGGATAGGCTATGACGTTAAAATTAATAAAGGTGTTAAAGTTAGTGAAAACAGCATTGTGGGAACCGGCTCTATTTTAACAAAACAATTTGACGAACAAAACGTAATGATAGCAGGTGTTCCGGCAAAAATTATTAAGCACAATGTAAATTGGTGTGCTGAAAGAATTCCAACAACAGATGCTTGAAAGTTTCAATTAGCTCACAAGCCAAAGTAGGCTAAACCACAAAAAGCACGCATTATATCAGTTTGACAATGTTTATGTAGCATGATATAATTAACCGAATAATTTTAAGATAGTAATACTAAGCGCTGCAAACAGTTTATAAAAATTTAACACTAAAATTAGTAAAAATAGCAAAAAATTCTGACTTTTTTTATTATCTGATACTAAAACAATAACAATTAAAGTTAAATGATTAAATTAAAATATAATACTGAGGAGTTAGAAACAATGCAAGAAAAAAGACTAGTAAACAATTACCTGCCCGCACTAACAGGGTTAATAATATCATTTGTCTTCTTTTGCTGTATTTTTTTCAGCTTATTTAATTATGGCTCACCATATGATACAACTATTTTAGTCACCGGCTTTATAATTGTTATTGTATGGTTTATTTTTTTTGTTTGTAGCCTAAAAAAAGCTAAGCCCCAACTAAAAGAATTAATATTATCAACAATTTTATTATTAATATTATCTATGTATCTTGTTAATATTGTATGGTATTCGGGCTATTTAAATTTAGATGTGTATACCAGTATTAACGATGGGGCAGTTCACACTGACACTATGTTTCACGCAACATTGTCAAGAACTTATTTAGAGTATGGATTTCCGACAATTTTGGCAAATGGCACCACCCCCATAAATTACCACACCGGTAGCCATTTATTGTTTGGTATCATTTCAAATATTCTAGATGTTAATATAGTCTTTGTTTATTATTACTTATACCCTATAATATTTGTTCCGCTTTTTTTCTTTAGTTTGGAAATAGCAATTGTTAAAATAAAAGGACATTTCAAAAAAAGCACATGTGAAATAAAAAATGTTGATTTATTTTTCATTTTGTTGCATTTCATACCTGTACTTTATATTTCCAATTATTACGATGCAGGGATTTTTATTGGAAACTACTTTGTAAGCGAGTCTTTTTTAATTGCAAACACTCTAATGCTTTTTCTTATTAGTTTAATGATTATATTTCATGATAAAGACTATTTTAATAATAAAACAGTCAAAGTTATTTGGTGCGGTTTCTGTATTCCTCTGTTCATAGCACTTATAGCATTTGTTAAAATTTCAACCGGTGCTTTAATTTTATCCGGTATAATGTATATTATTTTCAGAAAACACATATTTAGCATAAAACATTGGCTGCTTAACTTGTGGTATGCGGCGGTATTTTTCATATACTACTTTGGTCTTTACAGTGGCAATGTAGGCGCTTCATATGGCGGAGAACCATTTTTTAAACTTTTTGCATTTGACTATTATTATATTGAAAATGGCAATGCCCTTTTCCATCTGTTATACTATACATTATTTACAGTTTTTGTTATTTTATTTTCCATGCGTGACATAAAAAGTGTTAAGCAGTTAATTAGTCAGCCTACATTTGCTAAAGAAGAATCGCTTGTCGTTATGACGCTTGTTTCTTTTCTGCCGGGGATGTTTTTTCATATTTATGGTGGTAGTGCTGCCTATTTCTTTATGGTTCCTATCATAATTAGCTTGGCAGTTTTCCTTACATATGAAATACCGTCAAAAATTTATAGCAAAGTTAAGAATACAATTTTACCTAAAATTGCTGTTAAAATTTTATTGATATGCATTTGCCTTACTTTTATAGTAAATGCAAAAATTGTAGATACAATTATAACGTTAAATAATCAAATTTTTCAATCTGAAACTTTCAGCGAAGAGCAATACAGTGTGCACAAATCTGAATTGTTATCCGGAGATATCATTGGTGGAACAGTCGGCATACTAAATTTACATTTCCAACCAAATAAATACGGAAATGATACTATTGTAACTAATTTCAATTATCTTGACAATCTTCCACTTGAACAAAAAAAGGAATCTGCAATTTTTGTAGATAGCACAAGCGTACTTTGGAGTAATTATTCAGACGGCGACGAGCTTTTATTTGCTATTTCCGGTTACACGGGTATTCAAACATATAATGCATTTTTCTTTGATGAAGATAATTTATCAACGTACCATAACGATGAACGTTCAATCCGCTATGGTATGGGTTACGGGTTGAGTATGATTCCAAGGCACGATGAAAAATTGACAATAGACGAGGTAAAAGTTAACGCAAAAGAAGAAGGATATAAATATATATATTATTTCTCAAACGATACTTTAGAAGAAATAATATTATGATGTTATTTCTGTACTTCCCAAAAAGAATTTAATTTGTGAGTTTTAATATACCATCACAATCGGGACCAGCGCTTAAATATATTAAAAAACAACGAATAAAATAAATTATTACAAGTAGTTTTAATTTGGAGATTAAAATAATGTTAAATTATTCATACAAGCAAATATTCACATTTGATAGCACAGTACCTGTATACACTGCGAAAAATAGTACCAATAAATATAAAAGTAATTTTTTTTCATTGTTGATGATAATATTTTTTTTACTCAATGTTTTATTATTTTCACTACAATTATTTTTACCTGATATTTATTTTTCTGATTTTCCTGCACATATTGACTTTGCAGTAGAAGGCTATAGTTATTCTCTTATGAGTATATTAATATTAGCTCTAAGTTTTTTGCCTAATAATCTTTTCCTTTTTAGCAATGCTATACTTCTCGCTGCTATTAACACTTCATCAGTAATTGTTTTACGTAATTTCGCGGACAAACTATTAATGAACAATCAAAAGAGTTACAAGTTAGATTTTTTGATTTTTATGCTGTTTTTTTGTACAATGATTTTTTTCCCTACTGAAGAGAAATCCTACATCTTTGCCAGCAGTCCAAATATATGGCATAATTCCACTTTACTTTTAAGCAGGTTATTTGCCATACTTTGTATTGATAGCTTTTTTGATAGCCTTTTAAAGTTTAAGCAATTTAAGTTAAACCAAATTAAATTGAATGAGACTGTTTTTGCATATTTAAAATTAAGTATTATTACAGTTCTATGCATGTGGTCAAAACCGTCATTTCTATCTGCGTTTATGCCTGCTTGTGTTATTTTACTTTTTTTTGTATTAATTAAAACAAAAGGCGAATCTTTTTTTGCATCATTGCTTATAGGCGTTAGTTTTGTTCCGTCATTGCTGATATTATTTTTTCAAAACTATCTTTTATTTGGTGACGCAAATAACGAAGCTGTTAATTCTGTTGCGATATCTTTTTTTTATGTTCAACTGTATTGGAACCCAAGCTTAGTGCACTACTTCATAAGATTGCTACTTGTAATTGTTTTTCCGCTTTTTGTTTATATTGTCACAATTAAAAAGCACAAGTTTTTAGAACATACAATTTGCTTAACTACATTTATCAGTTGGTTTATAGCTGTTCTGTTAATTGAAACAGGTGATAGAGTTTATCATGCAAATTTTGTTTGGGGCTTTAGTGCTGCACTTTTTTTTGCTTACTTTATTGCTTTGTGCAAATTACTATCTGATAATACAATTTCTAAAAAGGTCAAGAATACAGCTTACGTGATTTTTTCAATTCATTTTGTATGTGGTGTAATCTATTTTCTTAAGTTAGTTTTGGGCTATTCAATTTTGTAAGTTTTATAATCTCAGAAAGGATGCATGAAATATGAAAACGAAATTCATCTTATTCTTAGCAACAGAAAAAGGTTATACAACATTGCAATATTATTTCTAACACGAAAACGCCTAACTAATTTTAATAATATATAAAAAAACAAAAATACTAATATAAATAAGGATTTAATAATGGATATTCAACTTCGCCCAATTTCCCTTAATGACACTGAAAAAATAATAAAATGGCGTAATAATGATTTTGTAAAAAGTAATTTTATTTTTAGAGAACTGCTTACGCCTGAAATGCATGAAAATTGGTACAACACAATGATAAAAACTGAAAAAGCATATCAGTTTATAATTATGTGTGGTGGTAAAGATATAGGTAGTGCATATTTAAGAGATGTTGATTTAACCAACAAAAAAGCCGAAATCGGATTATTTATTGGTGAAAAGGAATTTTTAGGTAAAGGCTTAGGAAAACAAATTGTTAAGCTTACAACATCATTTGGGTTCGAAAATTTAAAACTTAATAAAATTTTTGCGCGTGTTTTAACTTATAATTCACCATCTTTTAAAAGTTTTGAAAGCGCTGGATATGTTTTTGAGGGGACTTTTGCCAAAGATGTCTATATAGAAAACAAATACTATGATGTTGCATTTCTGGCATGCTTTAACGAGCATTAGTGATATTTAACGACATTTTATAAGCTTAGTACAATCTTTTTTACATAGTAAAAATTCACTTTAATTGTATTTTTCTAGCAGATGTGAAGAATTTATACTATTATGATTAATGTGAACATTAATCATCTTCTAAATAAAGCCTACTGAATAACTAGTTATTCAGTAGGCTTTTTTTACGTTACTATATTAACATCATTTGAAACAATTCTAAAATAGAGCAACCCATTTTCCTCATATGTCTCATAAACACCTGTAACTTGTACTGTCTCGGAAGTATCCGGGTATTTCGCTTTAACATCCGGATACTGTGCATCTTGCGTTGTAATAAACTCTATACCCTGTGGGCAACAGCCTGTTGCATCAAGAATAACAAGCATATGGTATACTATGCCGGTTTCGGCACTTTCCTCAGTGTAATAAGCGCCTTCCATTTTAATTGTTTTACCCTCATAATTTTGTGGGTTCATTAACATATCATAAACCTGTGCATAAACCATTGTGCTGTTCATTTGTGTCAAGTCTACGTGCACACCATCCGCATTTTCTGTAATGGGTTGCTGTAAGTTTTGGGTGTCACCTTCACTTGGCGTGTGTGTCTCTTGCTCTTGCTCAAATTGTGGCGATGTATTTTCATTATTTGTGCTCGTGATTGTGCTGTTGCAAGCTGTTAACGTAAAAAGCAATGCAAAAACCAGAATATATATTTTTTTCATATAGCGCCTCTTTTCGTTGAAAAATAAATTATCTAGAAAAATAGTAGTTGCTTATTCTAAATTTGCAAAATTATAACTGTGTTCGGCAGTGTATTGTATAACTATAATAATAATTTTTAAGTAAGTTAATATAAATTTTGAACTAGGCTATTCTCCTAATTCTTTGATAGCACACTGCTAATAAAAACAATATTATGTTAGCTGCCACAATTGTTGAACCGACAGGCGTACCTGCTAAAATAGAAAAAACAATGCCAAAAACAGCACAAAAAACAGAAATAACACTAGAGCTTAGTATTACAGCCTTAAAACTTCCAAATATTCGCATAGACGTGAGAGATGGAAATACAACAAGCGCTGTTATTAATAACGAGCCTACAAGGTTCATGGCTACAACAATTACAGCTGCAATTGTTACTGCAATAATTAAATTATAAACCCCGGCCTTAATTCCCGTTGCACGTGCAAAAGTCTCGTCAAATGTAACAGAGAAGATTTTGTTGTAAAACAAAAAGAATATTACAAGAACAAAAATTGAGAGAATAATGCAAGTTATTACATCTATCGGCTTAAGCGTAATAATTGACGTTGAGCCAAACAGTGTTGTACAAACGTCACCTGCTAGGTTTGTAGATACAGGGAAAATATTCAATAGCAAATATCCAATTGCAAGTGAGCCGGTAGACAACATTGCAATAGCCGCATCGCCGTTTATTTTGGCATTTTGGCCAATGCGCAAAAGTAAAATGGCACAAATTGCAGTTACAGGGAAAACAAGCAAGCTTTGGTTTAAAAGCTTTAAAATAGACGCTATTGCTATTGCCCCAAAGGCAATGTGAGACAGCCCGTCGCCAATATAAGAAAGACGCTTTAACACAAGTGTAACGCCAAGAAGTGACGCGCACAGTGCGACTAAAACACCCACAATAAACGCATATATTACAAATTCATACGAGAAAAACAAAATTAGTGTGTCAAACATTCCTTGCAAAATAAATCTCCAATCTAAAAATAATCAGAATTATTTGTTATTAACAGTAAATTCCGGGTAATCCTTTAAATGCAAAATGTGGCTTGAATATTCTTTTGCTTTTTCAAGGTCGTGCGTAATCATAATAATTGTTATACCGCTTTTATTTAAACCATTTATTAGTTCATACATCTCTTCACGTGTATCTGTGTCAAGGCCTGTTGCCGGCTCGTCTAAAAGCAAAAGCTTGTTTGTTGCACAAAGCGCGCGTGCCAACAACACGCGCTGTTGCTGCCCACCTGAAAGCTTACTGTAACTTCTTTTGATAAGCTGTGATATACCCATTCTTTCTAACGACTTACGCGCAAGGTCTTTTTCACTTTTATTATAAAAAGCACGCATTCCGCATTTATTTAAACAGCCCGAGAGTACAACTTCAAACACACTTGCGGGAAAGTCTTTTTGAATTTGAGTTTGCTGTGGTAAATAGCCTATATCTGTACTTTTCAAATTTTGTGCTAAAATTACATCTCCGGACAAAGGTGGAATAAGACCTAAGAATGTTTTAATAAGTGTGCTTTTACCTGCGCCATTTTCGCCAACAATGCACAGGTAACTGCCCTCGTCCACAGAAAAGTTGATTTCTTCCAATACTGGCATGTTTGCATAGCCGATAGATAAATTTTTGCAAGTTATTATTGACATATTTAAATGCTCCTTTTAAGTTGGAAAGTTGTTTTAACCGGCTATATTGGTATGTGGTTTAGGCCGCTGCACTAAAACCTATATTTACTGCACTTATAGTGCAAAACTGTATTTTATGATAAAACAAGTGTTAAAGTTTCAAGGTTATCTTTCATTATTGTCAGATAAGTTGCACCATTTGAAATATCGCTTGATGTTATGGATTGCATTGAATGAAGTTTTACAATTTCGCTGCTTGAATTTTGCGAATTGTTAATAACAGTTGTCGCAATGTCGTCATTTGAACCATCATTAATAATAATGTTAGAAAGGTTTAACTCGTCTACTTTTGAAGATAAAAATGCTATTGTTTCAAAAGTTGCTTCTGTCTCGGCCGAGCATCCCTCAAACGCAGCATAGTATTCAATACCATAATCGTCTACAAGATACCTAAAAGGAAAGCGGTCAGCCACAAGAATAGTGTCCCTTGAAGCAACTGCTACGGCATTTTCGTACTCTTTATCAAGTGCACTTAACTCTGTAATATAATTATGTGAATTTTGTGTAAATGCATCAGAATTATTACTGTCCAGTGCCTGAATATATGGTACAAGCCCTGTGCACAAATGTATTGCATTATTAAGTGACAACCAAATATGTTCGTCATTATGCGCCGCCTCGTCGCTGTGGTCGTGCTCTTCGTCGCTGTGGTCGTGCTCTTCGTCGCTGTGGTCGTGTGCATGTTCACTTTCTTGCATACCTTCAACAAGTTCTTCGGGCTTTACACTGTCACCTAATAAGTCCATTAAATTTACTGCCACTAGCTCGTCATTAATAGGTTGCTCTAAAACTTCATTTACCCATGTATCCGATTCCCCGCCGTTATAAATAAACAAATCAGCATCTGCAATTGTTGCAATGTCTGCAGTTGTTGGCTGGAAACTGTGCAAATCTACGCCTGTGTCTATAAGCAATATAAGTTCAATGTTTTCGTTTTGGTCTCCAATAATCTCCCGTGCCCAATCGTAAATTGGGAAAGTTGTAGCAATTATTGTTTTTTTCTCTGATGTAGTCACAGTTGAGGTTGTATCTACATCTGCAGTATCACTTTCTTGATTTGACGAACTGCAAGCAGTAAAAAAACTTGTTAAAATTGCAAAAATTAAAATAATAAGAAATGCCTTTTGGGAAATATGCATGTGTTTTTCTCCTCTATAAATTATAAACAATCTTTACATGTGCCAATAAGTGTAGAATCGTGTAATTTTATTTTAAAGCCAATAGCATCCATTGTACTTTCAACAATAGCTTGTGACAATTCTTTGTTTGCGTGAAATGTACTGCCACACGATGAACACATAAGGTGAATTATGCCAAGACATTTGTTTGGGTCAATATACCTATAAAAAACATCGCGCTTGTTTTTATCGTTAACACGCGCAATTAAGCCTTGCTTTTCAAGTTCAGAAATATTTCGATATATGGTGCTTTTGCTTATATCACGTTGTTTTAATATTTCATATATTTGCTTTGCCGAAAATTTTACATGCATGTTTTCTTGAAATAGTGCAATAAGTTCATTTCGCTGATGTGTTTCATATGATGCCATAATTCTGTTCCTTTCGTAAAATAAAAAGTTGAACAAATCAAATTTATTTAATTTGAGAACTAGTTTCAAATTTATTTTAAAGCAATTTACAACATATGTCAAGTATAATTTATAATTATTTACCAAAGTACAATTACATATTATTTATAAAGGACTAATTTTATGTTGTTCAAAATAGTAATATTTATTTTTCCAAATTTAAAAAAGGCATATATTAAAAATATTGTAAAAGAAAAAGCAACCGACAGTACTAACTCGGTTGCTTTTTGCTCCATCTTGATAAATAAATTTAAAATTAAATAACTGCATTAAAATTTGTTGCAATTAAGTACACACCCATTATTGACATTAATAAATAAACTGCGCGCTTAATTTTTTCAGGTTTAACTTTTTTTGCCCACTTTCTACCAAGCCAAATGCCAACAAATATCGGAATTACACAAATCAAAAATATGTACACTGCTTCAAACGACAAAATGCCAGTTAAACCAAGTGTAAACATTTGCTGCGCATTTAGCAATAAAAAACCGGTCATAATTGTCGCATAATATGCGTCTGTATCTTCTGCAAGTTCCTTTTTGTTTATGAAATACAACACAAGTGGCGGCCCTGCAAGGCTTGCTACTGCAGAAAAAAAGCCACTTGCCACACCGGCAACCGCACCAAGCCACCATTTCGGCTCGTACACACGTTTTGGCTTATACAATAAATTAAAAAACCCTAATACCGCCATTATTACACCAAGCAAGAAAGTTAGTTCACTCTCGCTTGAAACGAGCAAAACTTGTGTGCCAAGCAAAATGCCTACTATGCTAAAAAGTATAGGCACAGCAAGTAATTTCCACTTGATTTTGTTTAGCATAAAAATTACAGGTACAAAAAACACAAACGCAATAAATTTCACACTTATCATAAGTGAGATGTATGGAAAAAACAGCGTTGCGGTAGACATTAATACAATACCGTGTCCCATTCCTGAGGCACTTTGCACAAACCCACCTATAACAGATATTAAAATAAGTAAAATATATTCCATTTTAAAGCCTTTACACTTTTATTATAACATTACTGCAAACCATACTATTCATTAATTATTATGCTTTACCCGAGCAACCGCATAATTCAATATATTCCATAACGTCTTTTGATACCATCTCTTGTGCACGTTTTGAAATTTTCCAGAAATGTTCATCAAGCCCTAGTTCGTTTAACAGGCCTGCTATATATTTATTGTAGCTTAAACGAAGCTCAGTACCAATATTCACTTTGCTAACGCCTTTAGTTATAGCCTTTTGTACTTCAGAAAATTCAATGCCTGTACCACCATGCAAAACAAGCGGTACATCAAAATTAGCTGTAATTTCTTCAAGTAGGTCAAAGTTAAGCACCGGTTTTTCAATATAAACTCCATGTGCATTTCCTATTGCAACAGCAAGTGCGTGTGGTTTAACAAGGCTTAAAAATTTTCTAACATCTTCAATATCAACACAATTATTGTTTTCGTCCTCTTTTGTCATTAAGTCTAAACGCACTAATTTTCCAAGTTCTGCTTCTACACTAACATCTTTTGATTTTGCATGCTCCATCACTTCTATTGTGTTATTCGCATTTTCCTCAATTGGCAGTGCAGAGCCATCATACATTACCGACGAACATCCTAAATCTATTGCCCTTTTGCAAAGCTCAACAGTTGCGCCGTGGTCTAAATGCACAGCAACAGGCACATCCACCTTTTTTGCACACCATATAGATGTATCAACAAAATAATCAAGTCCGGCATACTCACTGCATGTGTCGTAATGTGCAAGAATTATAGGCGCTTTCAGTTCCTGCGCTGCTTTACACACAGCCATGCTCATATCAAAGTTTCCACCTTGTGTGTTATATGCCAAAACAGCATATCTTCCTTTATACGCGTTATTCACCATTTCTTTCATATTTACTAGCATATTATTTCTCCATTCTATTATTTTAAATTACTTTTTAAAATCCACTCATAAAATATAATCATTATACTTGGTCAATCTTTTTAACACTGTCTCTAATAATAAATTCCGGCATAAACAATGTTTCATCGGCTATACTTTGCCCACTGTTATAATCTTCTATCATTCGTATAGCAGCCTTTGCAATGTTTTCGTGTTTCATTCTCATAGAGCTTAACGTTGGTATGCATATTCTTGAAAAACTTGTATCGTCTATCCCAATAATCGAAACATCTTCAGGCACTTTATAGCCATTGCCAAGCAATGTGTTCATTGCCACTGTTGCCACAAAATCATTTCTTCCGTAAAATGCGTCTGCTTTATATTCTTTCATCATGCTTAGTATTTTTTCTTGGAATTGTTCTGTATCATAACAGCCGGTAATAATATGCTTATTATCACTTAGCCCTAAAGCATTCATGCTTTCTATATACCCTGCATACCTAAAATCTTCTATATCGCTAAAATTGCCGTTTTTTGAAATACGGTCTAAATATACTATCCGCGTACAGCCTGTTTTATAAAGATATTCAACACCATTAACAGTTGCTTGGTGCAAACCTGTATTTATTATAAATGCACCTTTAACATGTGAATATTTACGATTTTTCATTAATATTACAAGTATTCCGGAATCTATTAATTTTTGTATATGTTCCTGTGAGAAACTTATAGAACTTATGATTACTGCATCAACTTTCCATGCAATAATTCTATTTACATACTCTTGAGAATTTGCGATTAACGACACACTTAAAAGATAGCCCATATCCGCAGAATATTTCTCCATTTCGCTAACAAGCTCGCCATAATATTCTGTTCTGATATGGTCAATAAGCAACATAATATGTTTGCAATTTTTACCCTTCAACGCCCTTGCAAACCTGTTTGGTTTGTAATTAAGTTGTTTCATTGCAGCGTGTACTCTGTCTTTTTTTTCTTGCTTAACATACCTGTTTTCGTTAATTACATAAGATACGATAGTCTCACTTACGCCTGCAAGTTCTGCAACATCTTTTCGCATCGCTATCTTTTTTTTCATGACAATGTTACCTCATTTTTAACTTAATATTAAAAAAATTGTGCAATTCTTTTGTGTTGTATACAGTGTAGAAATGTAAATATTAATAGCACAATTAAAGCGAAAAAAATTGCTGAAATCGGCCGGATAAACAGTTGAATAGACACTGCCAAAGCTAATACGCCACAAACCGCAAAAGTTTGAATATAGCTAATGCTTATTCGCTTTTTAACATAATGGCACATTAATTGTACACGTAAAATATATTTTACTTACATAATAAAATGTATTAGTTGATAACGAAAATTCAACTTTTTATACATATTTATACATAGGTGTTTACATTCTACTTAATAATAGGGCTAGCAATATTTTTGCACCAATGTACTTTATCAATTGCTCTCCCTGTTTAAAATGCTATTAATGTTAAAAAAACCAAGTTTTATCACATATAAGTTATTGCATTTTCGGCACATCATCTATTTTATGTTCTTCATAACTTTACTTTTGGCTGTTTTTTATGGCGGAATTATTGAAAAATATTTATACGTACTTTTAATTCATCACAAAAAAGAACTTAAATTTAAATTGTTGTACACTACTGTGTACAATCGAAATGTTACCATTTTATAAAAGATATGTCAACTAAAATATTCTGTTTTAAATAGTTTTTGAATATTATTGTCAAATCTTATAAATTAAGCATTGATTATTGATAAATTTTAACTAATATTATATGTATTAATTGTTTAGCATTGTAATTCTTACTGCATATAATTTATTTTAAAACATGGCAAAAGCAAAACATACACATTTGCATATGCAAATGTGTATGTTTTGCTTTAATATTGTATCTACTTTTTAGGAATAATTTCTAACCAATAACCATCCGGGTCATTAATAAAATATATCCCTATGTCATGATTTTCATAGCAAATACATCCCATTTTTTTATGCTTTTCGTACGCTGCAGCAAAATCATCTGTTTCAAATGCTAAATGTGTTTCATTTTCACCAAGGTCATACGGCTTTTCTCGGTCTCTGTTCCATGTAAGCTCTAATTTAAAATTTTGTTGCTCATTACCCATATAAACAATTTTCCAAGACTTATCAGCAGCTTCTACTTCCCTTTTAACCTCAAGCCCCAACGCCTCTTCAAAAAACTGTATTGATTTTTCTAAATCAAAAACGTTGTGGTTTTCATGCGAAAATTCAAACATAATATAATTCTCCTTTTATTTTTTTTATAAATTAATAATATGTATTAATAAATCCTAGTGCATAATATGTCAAGCTCATGCAATCGGCAGTAAAATAAGTTTCTATATTATTTTTCCACTAAAAGGCAATTTACTTATAATATAATAACACTGCTTGCCAATTTGCATTTTATTTCATGCAAATTGCTCATTTTGCGTCATTCCTTTTACAAATTCATCTACCAAACCGAAGTCAACAGTGTATTTTTCGCTATTTAACATCATCTCTTTACCTGTTAAAACACACAATCTCTGGGCACTAACATTTTGCATGTCCAGCGGTAATTGCGTTATGTCGCTTACTTTAAAAGCCGTGATTGTTCTTCTTAATATTTCTACACCTGCCGTTGCAACACTGTCCGCCAAAACGTTGTTCAGCCATTTTTCGCAAAAAAGCGTTTGTTTCAACAATGTATCTTTTGTTTTTTCTTTTACAAGCTTTAAAAACTCGCTTTTATAAACATGCAGAATATCAATTACTTCGCAAAGTGCCCATTTTTCAAAATTTTCATGGCAGCCCACAACATTTGCAGCTATGTAAGCAAACATTAAGTTACCGATAATGCAACCAATATCATAACTGCACGGGCCAACGAATGCAAACTCCGTATCAAAAACTTTAAAACTTTTGTCATTTATAAAAATTGACCCTGTGTGTAAATCACCGTGAAGCAATGCTTGCGCACTTGTTAAAAATATATATTTTAACTCTGCCGCTTTTTGCCTTAAAACTACGTCCTCATATATTTCGGTTTTAACTAGTTCAACAAGCTCTTTTGGTAAAGTATTCCTCTTTAAATAATTAGTAAAAGTTTCTGTAAATACAAGGCGCTCTGTAATTTCGCAAAGTTCCGGGTTTATGTATTTTTTCACAAGATCTTTCTTCTCTTGCCCGCTAAGGTAAAAATCTCCTGTATAAAAGTGTAGGCGTGCTAACAATAATGCAATATTTTTTCCAAAATCAGAAAAACTTCTAAATTTCATCATTTGTGTACGCATTATCGAATAATCTTTACAATCTTCCATTATTGCGCACTTGGTTTCATTGTCAAAGGCATATATTTTAGGCGCATGCCCCGGGCAAAGTTCATCTATTTTCAAAAGCGCCCCTATTTCAAACAATATGCGCTCGTCTGTAAGTGGCTCGTTTGGCGAACTTCTAAAGCTTTTCGCAGCCTGTTTAATAATAACACTATTGCCTGATTTTTCATCTTCAACCCTGAACACATAGTTTATATTTCCGTCGCTTAATTCCGTGCAACGCAAATTATCGCAATCGGTAAATTGCGCGCAGTGCTTTTTAGCAAAATTCACCGCACTAACTTCGTCTACTATATCCATAAAATCAAAATCCCCCGTAAAAAATATATTGCCTTATATTAATTATTATAGCATTATTTTTGCACATCAGGCAACAATAGATTAATAAATGTTGACTGCTGCAATAGTTTTTATGTATAATTTTTATATACACAAAAAATGTACAATAAAATTCCAGCTATTATATAGTTAAAGTGTAAAATGATTTAATTAATGCCTGCTGAGCAAGCCAAAAACAACGGAATGGAGCATCTTTATGGAAAGAGCCGACAAAAACTTAGCTTTTTTGCTACAATATGAGAACATAGCATTTTATGAAAACGGCACTGTGAGAATTCTTGACAGACGAATTTACCCAATAAAAACACAATACATAACTTGCAAAACACACAAAGAAGTTGCGCAAGCGCTTACAGACATGGTAACACAAAGTGGTGGGCCTTACACGGCAGCCGGCATGGGCATGGCACTTGCCGCGTACGAATGCAAAGACATGCCACATGATAAAATAATAGAATTTTTAACAAACGCAAGTGAAACAATAGCAAACGCGCGGCCCACTACTGCTGCAAAAATGAAAGTATATACAACAAACGCGCTTAATGCTGCTGTTATTGCTTTAGAAAGCGGCAAAGACATAGTTCATGCTGTTTTTGAAAGAGCGCTTGAAGACACTAACAACAGGTATTTGTCTTATGTTGAAACAGGTAAGTACTTAGCTGCAAAAATACCAAATGGCGGCAGCGTTATGACACAGTGCTTTGGCGAAACAATAATTGGCATGCTGCTTCGTGCTATAAAGGAACAAGGCAAAACAATAAAAGTATTTTGCCCTGAAACAAGGCCGTATTGCCAAGGCGCACGTTTAACAGCAAGTTGCGTTGCAGACATGGGCTTTGATGTGACAGTAATTTCCGACAACATGCCTGCGTACACAATGCAAACAAAAAGTATAGACGTTTTCACAAGTGCAGCCGACGTAATTTGTATGGACGGGCACATAATTAACAAGGTTGGCACATTTCAAATAGCGCTGGCTGCGCACTATTTTGGCATACCTTACTTTGTAACGGGTTCGCCAAACAAGGCACATGAAAATATTAGCACGGTTAGTATTGAAGAGCGAGATGCAGAGCTTGTTTTAAAAGCGCTCGACACAAAAATAACGCTTGAAAATGTTAAAGGCTACTACCCTGCTTTTGACATAACACCCCCCAAATTCGTCAGTGGCATTGTTACAAGCAAAGGCATTTATTCCCCATATAATTTAAAAACTTACTTTGAATAAAATATTAGATAGTGTTGACATGAGTTAAAACGAGCAAATTTTGAGGGATTTTTTTGCTATTCAATGAGGAAAAATGAAACACCCCTTGATGGAATGTGAATTTTGACAACGCCGTATAGCGAAAAAAACACCAAAACCGGCCGGCTGAACACTCGTGTCAACACTATCTAACTAAGCTCTTTATAAAGCAGCTCATATGAAAGCTTATTGTCTATTTTCTCGTTAAAATAAGTACCTGTTGCTTTATTTTCTTGTATAAGTGCGCCAATGCATTTTAAATTGCGCTTTTCAACTTCTCTGTTTATAAGCTCTGCCATTGCCATACCAAGGCCCGCATGCCCTTTTTTCACACCAACATACATAACGGCGAATTCACGTAAATTGCGTTTTTTTATAAGCAATTGCAGCAATTTTACAGCGTTAAACTCTCCACATAAAATGCGTCCGTAATTTGGCACTGCTATAAAAAAACCAACCAACTCATCGTTTAAAAACGCCAATTTCACCATGCTTAAATCACAAATTACACTAAGCTTTTTAAACATTTTCAAAAATTCGTTTTGAGATAAACTCTTATATGCAGGAAAATCTTTATACAACTCTGTTAACAAAAAATAAACATCGTTTAACACCACACTCAACTCGTTTGAAGTTGGACTTTTTATTATATATCCCTTTTCAAGTTTTTCATTTAAACGCTTTTTTGCCTTTTCACTGTTAAACTTCATGCCTTTTTTATATACATTGGAAACATATCTTGTCTTTACATAATATCCGGCTTGCTTAAAAAGATGCGAATAATAATTTTTGTTATATGGCTCTCCTGTGTACGGCTGTGTGAAATTGTCGCATTTTAAACGATAATTTATCCATATAGATGCATCCACAGGGCCAACAACTATATTTCTGTTGTTGTTTTTGCAAAAGCTGTGCGCTGCATTAAACAGCATTTCTGCCGCCTTTTCATTTTCAACACACTCAAACAGCCCAATAAATGCTGTATCTTCATTGTCGTACAGCGTTATAATGCACCTTGCAAGCGCCTTTTCATCTTCACCAAGCACCAAAAAAGGCACTACTTTAAAATAATGTGAAAGCACATGCTCACCTAAAAGTAGCTGCAAAGTTTCACTGCGACTTTTTGAGAGTTCATTTTTATTGTATAGCTTTTCAGGTAAATTCAAAAAAGCACTAATATATACTTTTTCGCTTGTAAACGTCACAGCTTTCATCTTTATCCCCCACTTTTCTTAATTGCACATGTTATACTTTTAAATTACAATATATAAAAAGTGCCTTTACCAAAACAGTAAAGGCTATTTTAAATTACTATGCAGCCATAAAATAAACTAAATAAGTCCGCTGCGATAATAAAACCTCATAGCATATGCTATGAGGTTTTATGGTGCGAGGGAAGGGACTTGAACCCTCACGATATAATCACACGCCCCTCAAACGTGCGCGTCTGCCGATTCCGCCACCCTCGCAAGTTTTATAAATATAATACCTGCAACAAGAAATATTTTACCATACTTTAAAGCAAAAAGTCAACTATTTTTCATGCTTAAAATAATATGTCTTGCAAGTCCTATAAAAGAAGTTGAGAAAAGTGTAAGCACAACAAAAAAGTATATTTTATCGGGAGTTATTGCAAAGTAATCGCTAAAGACCTTCGGAACATTTATTGTTATGCTATTTATTTCCATTACATTGCCACCGTAAATAGTAGGGTCAAGCCTTAATGAGTGCACTTTTTCGCCGAGGAAAAACTCTGCTTTATAAACACCGCTCTCTTCAAGGTCAAACCAAATTCTATTGGAATCAGAAAATGCACCCACACCTGAAACCGCATAATACATTGTAACTTCACCGGGCTCTATTTGATACTCTATGTCCAACACTACATTTTTAACAGTCATTTCTTTATTTAATATTAGCTGTGAGTCCTCTGTAACGGAAACATAACTCCCATTTTTCTTCTCCATAGCATATAGTTCAAATTCGTCAGGCGTAAGCGTTATAGTCTCTAATGTCCCTGTCATTTTCCAATAGTGCTCAATAATAAACACGCCAAAATTTATTATTAGGAATAAGAAAATTATTACTACCATGCTACTTGCCATAATTTTTTTTGGAGTTAAACGTTCAATTTTTTCAATCATTCGTTATGTGCCCCCCTTTTATAAGGTGAAACTCAATATCATCCTCGCCAATATACTCTACCTCGTAATATGCAATACCTGTAAGCCCGTACTGCACTGTTGGGCTTTCAAAATCTTCTGCAAGAAGCACTTCTGTAACATAGTCAGAGTAATCAATCATTAAATTTGTTACACCTTTTTGTTTAAAATCGGCAATAATGTGCTGCCTTGCAGCTTCAATGCCCTCTTGCGGTGTTCCATCATAAACGCCTTCATCAAAAGTGTAAAGCTCTGTCACTTCTAATACAAATATATTTTGGGCATATTCTAATGCATAAATAAACCACCTATACCCATAGTCCCCCATTCCGCTATACAAATAAACAACGTCGTCGTCTTCAACTACATCGCCTAAAAAGTCAATTTTCTCCTTAATTGTATAACGTAAACTGTAATTATTTTTATCAACACCCAAAAACATGTTGTCGGTGCTAACTAAAAATGTAAACAACATAAAAATTCCAAGCACAAGCATATTTAGTGCACCTAGTTTTAAAAGCCCAAACACCTTATTTTTGTTTGTGCTAAGCAAAATAAGAAATACGGCCATCATAAGCCACCCAAAAAAGTATGGGTAAATGTATCGGCCAAAGCTGGGCAAAGAATAACCGTTATCTTTAAAAATATAAACATACAAAAAAGTGTTGAAAATATAATAACATACAAAGCCAAACATTGCTGTAATATAAAGCACAACTGTTCGAATTTTTTCGGCTTTGTTAGACATAATAAATGCAGCAATAAATAACAAAGTAATAAAACAAATAACTACAAAGCAGCTGCCAATCATGGCAACTTCATTGTGGAAAAACGCTTGTAACATTGAGTTCGAAATAGTTGTAAATTTTTCACTCTTCTCGGCTGAGAAAAGCTCAGTCACGCCTCTAATAAGCATTTCAGCCATGCCTATATTCTCCTCACCGCCAAGGTTAAAGCGGTTTACAGACAGCACAAGGCTCATGTGGTAAGCCCATGCAATAAACGCTACAACTGCAGTTAAAATAATAGTGCCGGTTGCAATTATTTTTGCAACAACATTTTTTAAAAACAAAAAACTATATTGCTTTTTGAAAAACATTAAATCAAAAAACACAAAAAATGCAATAAGGCACGAAAGTGCAAACCCCATATCTTTTACTAAAGTTAAGAAAAATATAAGTGGTACAAGTGCAATTATGTTTTTAGTGTTACTTGAAAAATAAATTTTACTATTAGCATCAACATTATTAACGACGATGTCGCCACCGGTTCTGCTTTTATTTTGCGCCGCAACATCACTTTTCACTTCATTGCTGCTTTCAGAAATTAAATGTTCAACATTTACCTCAGTACTGCCAACAAAATACATGCCAATGCAAGCGGCAAATATCATTCCAAGCGGTATGTCAGCATACGCATATATATATGTGGGTATAAGGTACATTGCTTTTGAATAAACGGTAAAAAAATATGGAAGTAAAAAACCGAGTAAAAATATACTTATTCCGCAAAAATATTTATCTTTTTTAAAAACTGAAGTAAATGACGCACACACAGCAAAAAACATGACGTCATAAGCATAAAAACTTACCCACTCGTAAAACTGCACATTAAATGCACCAAAAAAATAGCTTAAAACCGCAAGTGCCGGCGGCGTTGTTTTACCTATTAAGCTTGAATCATAAAAAGTATAAATTTGGTCGTTAATGCTCAAAAGTTTCTGGCTTGTTCCCCAAAAACTAAATTCATCCCACTCGCTGTAAAGTGGTTGCTTTATACTTAAAAAAATTAACATTAAAATGCTTGAAATAATAAACAAAACTACGCCTACATCAAAATAACTATATGCCAACTTTTTAAGAATTGCTTTTTTTTGTATAATTGTATATACAAACAGCACTGTTACAATTGCATATACTGCCAAAACCCCTACAAAAAGAAACCCAAATAAGCTGAAAACAATAACAACACTAATTATTGAAGTCAGCGAAATAATGGGCGAAATTCCTGATTTTATTTTAAGTTTAGCGTGTAAAAAAAACGCAAACATTAAAACAATAATTAACGATATAACACCATTTACCAAAGTTTTTACCGCCTTTTAACGTAAATAATACAGTGAAAAATTCATTATCACCGCGAATATATTTAATGCACACATTGTGCCTGCACAGCTTATGTCACAATTAGCTTTATTTCCACGTGTAAAGCGGTTAAAATAAAACCCAAGCGCCAAAGCCGCGCCCACAAAAGCCGGCACAAAATAGCGCATCTGCACGCCTATTATGTCTATGTGCCCAACGGGAGACCATGATAAATACAACCCCGTTATTGCTACACCATATGTTAAAAGCGACGTAACAGCAAACCCAAAAACAATATTTTTATCTTGCTTATCAAATACACTGCTTTGCTTAAACACATTAATTAACACAAATATAACTGCAAAATTACTTACTATGTCAATGTTTGCGTCCAGCCAGCCAAAAAGCCCGCCTTGAAACAAGAAAAATGAATATTCTATCATTAGCTCTACAAAAGTTACAAGATAACGCATTGGGTTTTGTAATATGAACGTAAGTTGCATTGCAGGGTCTGTTGAATCCATTGTTCTCTCTATTACGCCGTAGTTTGAAAAAAGTTGAACGTAAAGGCCCATTAATTGATATACAATTAATGCAAAACAAACAGCTGCAAAAAAAGTAAATAATTTTGAAATGTTTTTATTTTTAAACCTTACTTTCCATTTTTTGCTACATATAGCAAAAACAATTGGCAGAAATACAATATAAGTTGCCTTGCTAACAATTAATATAGCCATGCAAACCATAAACAACACAAGTTTTTTCATGTTGAAATTATCGCTTAAAACGGCAGAAAGCGCCAAAAACATAAGCCCAAATAAAACACTGTCGCTGTTTGCACTGCCTACTGTATAAATAGAAATTGGTATTAACATTACAGTAAACAGTATTATTTTAAAGCGGCTTGCAAAAGTAAAAGAATAATATGCACAAATACTGAAAAATAATGCGTTAAAAATCCTTGAAAAATAAAACGCGCCCATAGCACCAAAACCTGTTATTCGTGCAACTATAATGCCTATTGTCTGAGGTATATACGCAAATACTTGAAAAATAATTATGCTTATTTGGTCAGGTGTGTGTTCCTCATCGCTCAAATTATCGAAATACATCTCATAATGTTGTGCAATTGAATAGCTGTACCCATTTAAATACATGTTAGGAAACGACTCCATCAGCACCATCGTGTCACGCGGGAACTCATGGTTTTCATCAAAGCCAAACTGCCCTTGTGCCATTGTTTGTGAACGTAAAAAATGCACGTTTTCATCTGCTACTTGGTTAATAGGCGTTGTAAGTGCAAACAAAACTGCTATTATAAAAACAATTGTAGCCAAAACAAGATGTGGTTTTTTTTCATAATTTCTGAACAAAGCAAATAAAAGTGTGAATATAACTGCCAACGCAAAAAAAAGGCAAATTGTAAATTCAAGCTGTTTTAACCACACAGGTTCATACAACACCCTGAAATAGTATACAATAAAAGTTGCTAATGGAAATAGCATAACAAGAGAAAACCCATATAAAAATATAGGTTTTCTCTTTAATTTTTCAACTGTTGTTTTTAAAAATTCTTGCATCTTTTGCCCTTTGCAATGTTGATGTAGTTAAACCATCTACACGTTATAAATATCTACTTTATAATTGCTTAGGTTTTGTTTTGTCCACTCCACAGTCTCTGCTATTCCCTGTGAGAATGTATACTGTGGTTTCCAGCCTGTAAGCGAATTAAGCTCTTTCGCTGTACCCAATAAGCGGTTTACTTCGCTTTTTTCCGGGCGAAGGCGCTCATCGTCTGTTACGATTTTTGCATTTGGGTTAATTTGCGATATAAGCTCTTTTGCTAGCTCTCCTATCGAAATTTCTTGCTCTGTCGCTATATTTAGTTCTTTACCAATTGTGTTGTCACTGTTTGCAATTGTAACAAAACCATTAGCGGTGTCTTTAACATAGTTAAAATCTCTTGTAGGTGAAAGCGAGCCAAGGTGTATTTCCTGCTTACCTGATAAAAGTTGTGTAATAATTGTTGGTATAACAGCCCTTGCCGATTGACGTGGGCCATATGTATTGAACGGGCGCACAATTGTTACAGGCGTGTTAAAGCTGCGGTAAAAGCTCTCGGCAATTCTATCTGCACCTATTTTTGTTGCAGAGTAAGGGCTTTGGCCTTGGAATGGGTGTTTTTCATCAATAGGCACGTACTGTGCTGTGCCGTAAACCTCACTTGTAGACGTTACAAGCACCCTGCTTGTGCCAAGCTCCCTTGCAGCTTGAAGCACATTAAGCGTACCCTTAATATTTGTGTCTATATATGAATCCGGCGAAGTATAGCTGAACGGAATAGCTATTAATGCCGCTAAATGGTATACTGTATCAATGTTTTTCATTGCGTCCCTAACACCGTTTGGGTCACGTACATCACCAAGTATAACTTTTAGTGCATTTTTTTCTTCTTTAGAAATAGTATCAAGCCATCCCCATGTACCAAAAGAGTTGTAAATACAAAATGCTGTTACGTCATAGCCGTCTGCAATTAGTTTTTGTGTTAAATGAGACCCTATAAAACCGTCGGCCCCTGTTACAAGTACTTTTTTAGACATATTTTTCATTCCTTTGTGTTTGTAATTAAAATATCAATTAATTATACTATATTTTGGCGATAATTTCAACTTTTAGTCTTATTAGATATATTATTGCACACATTATAAAAGCTTGTTTTTACAACTTTCAAAAAATATTTGTTATTATTAGTCTTAAAACAAAAAAACTTTACGCTTTTCTAATTTCATATTCCCAATAAATTTATTTCATAATAATGGTTAAAGCTTATTCAATCATCTTTAAAAACTCCTGCTCATCAATAACCATAACACCAAGCTCCCCTGCTTTTTTCAACTTAGACCCTGCCGCCTCACCTGCTAAAACATAAGATGTTTTTTTGGAAACGGAAGATGATGCTTTGCCGCCGTTTTTAACAATAAGCTCTTCTGCCTGTGTGCGTGAAAGCGTTGGCAAAGTGCCTGTAACAACTATTGTAAGACCACTAAGCGCCGTGCCTTTCGGCTCGCCTTTATATTCCAGGCTAACGCCTGCATTTTCAAGCCTGTCTATAAGGTCGCGCGTGCCATCCTTTGCAAAAAAGTCAATGACACTGTCAGCCATAATACCTCCAAAGCCGTCAATTGCACTTAATTTTTCTTTGTCAGCATCAAAAAGCACTTTAATGTTAAGAAAGTTTTCAGCCAAAAGCAATGCACCTTTTTCACCTATATGGCGAATACCAAGCGCAAAAAGAAGCTTGTGTGCTCCTCTTGTTTTAGATTGTTCTATGGCAAAAAGTAAGTTGTCGGCAAAGACACCAACGTCTTTGCCAAGTGTCAAAAGTTGTTCCTTTGTAAGTGCATAAATGTCCGCAGTATTTTTTACATAGCCCTTTTCAACAAGTGTTGTTGTAACAGCAACGCCAAGCCCGTCAATATCCATGGCACCTTTTGATGCAAAATGTATAATATTGCGCAAAATCTGTGCCGGGCATTCGGGGTTTGTGCACCTTGTTGCAGCCTCGCCATCAAAGCGCATTGCAGCCTCGCCGCAAGAGGGGCAATTTTGTGGCATTTTAAACACTTCACTGTTTTCGCCGTGTGCTGTAACACTCACAATTTCAGGTATAATATCGCCTGCTTTGCGCACACGCACAGTGTCGCCAATTCCTATTTTAAGTTCGTTTATAAAATCCTCGTTGTGCAAAATAGCACGTGCCACAGTTGTTCCTGCAAGTTGTACCGGCTGTAAAACAGCTGTTGGCGTAAGCTTACCCGTTCGCCCCACAGACACTTCAACGCCTATAAGCGTTGTGTCTTTTTCTTCGGGTGGGTATTTAAAAGCTATTGCCCAACGTGGGAATTTCATTGTACTACCCATCAATTGTCGTTGTGTGAAATCGTTTAGTTTTACAACTGCGCCGTCAATGTCAAATTCAAGGCCACTTCGCATTTCGCCAATTTTTTCAATCTCATTTATAACATCTTCAATGTTTTCAAAAACATTATATCGTGGCGAAACTTTTAGCCCAAATGCCTTTAAATAGTCAAGGCTCTGCGTATGCGAAGTTACTACTTCGCCCACAATTTGCTGCACGTTAAATATAAAAAGCGAAAGGCCTCTCTGATTAGTAACATTGCTATCTTTTTGGCGCAATGAGCCTGCTGCGGCATTGCGTGGGTTTTTAAACGGCTGCTTGTCTTCAAGTTCTTGCTCATTTACAACACGTTCAAATTCTTTACGTGGCATATAAACTTCAGCCCTAACTGTCAATAGTTCGGGCGCGCCGTTAATTTTTTTTGGCAAGTCCTTTATTGTTGCAATGTTTGCGGTTACGTCTTCTCCAACTTCGCCGTCTCCACGTGTGGCGCCACGCACAAACGTGCCGTTCTCATATTCTAAGCTAACAGAAAGCCCGTCTATTTTTATCTCTACTACATACTCGGGGGTTACGCCGTAATCTCGCACCCTTGCGTCAAATTCGCGCAATTCTTCGTGTGAGAATGCGTCTTGCAGGCTGTCCATTTTCACGGCATGTGTAACTGCAGCAAAGCGCCCCGATGATTTGCCACCCACGTTTTGTGTGGGTGACGTTTCGTCTGCAAGCCATGTGTTTTCCTCTTCAAGCGCCCTTAACTTTCGTGAAAGCTTATCATATTCAAAGTCATCTATCACAGGTGCGTCATCATTGTAATATAAATTATTATGGTGTAAAACTTCATCTTTCAATTTTTGCCATTCTTTTCTAATTTCGCTATCGTGTGCCAAAATTCCACCCCTATTACTTCACTGTTTTTTCAAATATTATTTACATATGCTTAAATCATCTTTTTTAAAACTCACGCAAATATTATACCATATTTTTGTAGTTAATATAATATTTTTTATATATTAACATGATGATAATGTTGAAATTATTATTCACTCTGCAACAGAGTAAAACATGGGAACTTCACCCACTATAATCGTCTCGGATATTGTGACGTCATTTTCTACCACTGTCTCGGTTGAATATCCCGGCATTACCGCACTCATCTCAACAGTAAAATGCACTTCAATGCTGTGCTGGGTTTGGTTTATACCTGCCGTTTCAACTTTATTGTGTGTTGTGCTTGTAACAAACGATGTAGGTATAATTTGCAACTTAACGTCCGGCCCACGGCCCGATAGAAGTTGCCAACCGAAAAGTGTGCCCAGCGGTATGCTTACATCTTGATATTCAAGTTGTTCCAGTCTGTCAGACACTGCCTTAGTAAGGCGAGCTTTAACATCATTCAATGCGCTTGTATTGACGGTAATACTTGTTACGGTGCCACTACTGTTTTTTTGCATATCAACAAGGCTCTCTATCATCTCAGGAGATTTGCTCATCTCGTCAATAACAGCCTCGTTAATTGCTATTATTGACACATTTTGGCACTGGTACTCGGCTATTGTTGTCACAATTGGGCTAATTTGCGCGTCCACAAACGCCAACGCAACCACAAAAAAAGTGCAAACTGCCGCAACCTGAATAATACGTTTAAACGCACGCTTATTAGTAGGTTTCAATCTTGGCTTAATATATATACACTTTTTTCTAAATTTTCTTTTCATATTGCACACTACCTTTCAAATTAAGCCAAAGTTGCTTTAAAATCAGCTACTAAAACTTCAGGGCGGTTAATTCAAATTTATTCGTTATTTAATAATATTCGGTAAAATAAAAAATGTGCACAATTAAAAGGTACTTTTATAGAAAATACGTTTAAAAAAAGGAGAGCCTAAGCTCTCCTGAAAATTTATGCATTATATATTGCAAACTTTATTTTATTAAGCTGACTAGATGTTTTTTAACCAAGCATGTTTAAAAGAACACCGGCAGCAACTGCGCTTCCAATAACACCTGCAACATTCGGCCCCATAGCATGCATTAACAAGAAGTTTTGCGGATTTTCTTGTTGCCCAACTTTTTGTGAAACACGAGCAGCCATTGGAACAGCCGAAACACCTGCTGCGCCAATAAGTGGGTTAACCTTGCCCTTCGTTGCCCAACACATAACTTTGCCAAGAAGTACGCCGCCTGCAGTGCCAAGACAAAACGCAAGAAGACCTAAAACTACAATTAAAAGTGTTTGTAAATTGAGGAATGTATCGGCATTAGTTGTAGCACCAACGGATATACCAAGGAATATAGTAACAATATTCATAAGTTCGTTGCCTGCAGTTTTTGTTATACGCTCAACAACGCCTGACTCTTTCATTAAATTGCCTAGCATAAGCATGCCCACAAGTGGTGTTGCACTTGGCAATATAAGTGAAATAATTATAGTACACATAATAGGGAACAAGATTTTTTCCTTTTTCGATACCTCACGAAGCTGTGTCATAACTATGCCACGCTCTTTTTTAGTGGTAAGCGCTTTCATAATTGGTGGCTGAATAATTGGTACAAGTGCCATGTAACTATATGCAGCAACGGCAATTGCGCCAAGTAGGTGCGGTGCAAGCTGTGATGTTAGATAAATGGCTGTTGGGCCATCAGCACCACCTATAATTGCAATAGAACCGGCTTCTTGGTCTGTAAAAAACGGAATAGTTTGACCAAAAATACTTGCAATTGGATTTAAAAGAGGGCCTGCAATTTTTGCACCAAAATAAGTGAAGAAAATGCCTATTTGTGCAGCAGCACCTAATAGCAAACTTTTTGGGTTAGAGATAAGAGGGCCAAAATCTGTCATTGTACCTATGCCCAAGAATATAAGTGGCGGGTAAATACCAAGCTTAACACCTAAGTATAGCATGTCCGCAAGGCCACCCTCATTCAAAATACTTAAGAAGTCGGGATGCTTGCTCTCGGTAATAAAAAATTCCATATGGATGATGCCACCGAAAGGTAAATTTGCTAAAAGCATACCAAAAGCTATTGGTAAAAGCAAAAGCGGCTCAAATTGTTTTACAATTGCAAGATACAAAAGAAAACAAGCAATTATTATCATAAAAAGATATCCGGGATTTTCAAACAAACCTACAAACCCAGAAGTTGAAGCAATACCGGTTACAGCACCGAAAAAACCTTGCATAAACAATCTCCATTCTGCCGCTACACTATTGAAAATACTAACCTTTAAAAGCGGCATTTCAAAGGCACAACACATGCTTTTAACAGCCTTGTGTATATTTAGCATCGCCACTTAATGTATTTTTATAAGTGTCGAATAATAAAATTAAAATGGCTGTGTGTATTCTGCCATGGCTGCACTGCCCCAAGCATTTTGCCTAATAATAGGTGCGCGTTTAACAGATGTTATTGTTAAGCTTGCCCCTTCTTCCATGCAAGCAATTGCAGCAGAAATTGCAGCAACAACTTCATTGGGTATGCCTTTTTCTACAACCGGCAACGGCTGAATACTTTGCAATAATTCCGGCTTAGCAACCTCAATTTGAATGTCTGCAACCTCTTTATTTTCGGTTTTATTAAGATTTTTAAACAATACACCCTGTATTGTAATAACAATAAATAAAAGAACTAAAACAAAGAAAACAATAGTAATACCTGTAAATACAACTGTTCCTATCTCCGGGCTTTGTGAAGATAATGCAACAGCAAATATCTGAGAAATACTCATAATAATTTCTCCCTTCAAAAAAATAACAACATTAAATATATTATAAGTTAAAACAAAAATATATGCAACCATATTTTAAAAATAAAAAAGATTTTAATGAATAATTACAAATTTTTGAATTAATATTATACATTTTGTGCAAAAACACTATTTAATTTTAGCAAAAAAAGAATGCATTTTTGATGAACTTATGTTGCATTTATGATTTCCTCCTTTTATAGCAATATGAATTTTTTCACAAGAAAAAAGCCGGCATCTACCTATTTTCACAGGACGTCACCATCCAACTATTTTCGGCACAACCAAGCTTAACTACTGTGTTCGGAATGGGAAC
>CAYJMH010000002.1:0-101926 GCA_964371535.1 uncultured Bacteroides sp. | reverse complement strand
AGAAGAAGAGACAGTGCCGCAAGAAGAAGAGACAGTGCCGCAAGAAGAAGAGACAGTGCCGCAAGAAGAAGAGACACCGCAGTGTATTGAGGTGTGCCAAAGTAATTGCGCCCAAGATGAAAGTGGGGTAGAGGCGGAAATTGAAGTCGAAAATACACTTCAAAACTTGATTACATCACGGACTGATAATATGTCTTTAGACCATGATGTACTAAATGTAGACAATTCCTCGGGGTATGAGGGTGAAGTGATACAGTTGTAGTTCAATTTTGCTTTAGTTTTTGGCTAGTTTAATAGTAAATTTAAAGTAATAATTGCTTGTGTGTTAAAGTTTTATACATATAAAAGATGGGCAGTGGTAACTTATATTCGCCACTGCCTATCTTTTATGTTATAATAAATATGCTTATATTAATTTTTTTTATTTTCATTGCAATAAAAATGCATTCTCGTGCATTAACCATATGAAAGGGGAATACAAATGCTTGTTCTGAGCTTGACGTCAGCAGACGAACTAAAGGCGAACGCGGATATTGATTTTTTAGATATTTGCATTAAAAATATTGCGAATAATAATAGTGAGGCACTAAGCACACTGTATAAGAAAACAAGTACCGGCGTTTATGCGTATGCACTTTCTATTTTGAAGAACACACATGATGCACAAGATGTATTGCATGATTGCTATGTAAGTATTTTTACAAATGCAACGGGTTACAAAAGCAGTGGCAAACCAATGGCGTGGATAATGACAATTGCGAAAAATTTATGTATGCAAAAAATAAGGGCACGCAAAAAAACAGAAGATGTGCCCATGGAGGACTGGGATAAATATATGCAGAGTAATTACAATGTGTCGCCCGAAGACAAAATTGTTTTAAATGCATGCATGTCACATCTCAGCGATGAAGAACGCAATATTGTTATACTTCATGTTTTGTCGGGCTTTAAGCACCGCGAAATTGCCGGAATAATGGGTTTGAATTTATCTACTGTTCTTTCAAAATATTCAAGGGCGCTAACTAAATTAAAAAACGTATTAGAGAAAGGTGTGAGCAATTATGACAGATAGAGATGTGGAAAAAAAAGTGAAAGGCGCATTTGAAAGCGCAACACCGAATATTTTACCTGAAATACTGTCTGATTGCGAAAAAATGAAAGGGACAGTGATTAAAATGAATAATAATATTAAAACAACAAATAATACAAAAAAATATATTGCACTTGCCGCAACTTTTGCCGTGGTGGTTTTTGCGGGGGTTTTTGGCTTTATACAATACAATAACAACTTTGCTACAAGTGCCATTGTTAGCATTGATGTTAACCCCGGAATTGCATTTGATGTTTCTAACAAGGATAGAGTTCTAAGCGTTACGGCAAAAGATTTAGACTCTCAAAGCATTATTAGCGGTATGGATTTTAAGGGTAGCGACATTACAGTAGCTACAAATGCAGTTATAGGCTCTATGCTTCAACAAGGATATTTAACAGTTGATAGAAACGCTGTACTTGTAAGCGTAGACAGCGATGATGAGCAAAAAGCGCAAGAATTGCAAAACATAGTTGCTGCACAAGTTAAAAACAGCACAAATGCAACAGGTTTTGAAGTTGCAATATTAGGGCAAACTTTAGTTGCAAAGACACAGCAAGCAGAAAAAGCCGAAAGTTTAGCGCTTGAGCAGAATATTACAGAGGGCAAAGCAAATATAATTAATATGCTTATGGACCAACAGCCGCTTTATAATAAAGACGAGCTTGCAAAATTAAACGTGACACAGCTTATGCTTTTGCTAGACGATGATGACGATTTTGAAGATTTGCTGCAAAGCGGTGCAATAAGCGAGAGCGGCTATATAGGCGCACAAACAGCATTAGACCTTGTACTTGCAAGTGCCGGTTTTACAGCAGTTGACAGCAGCGATGTAGATTTTGAGTACGAAAACGGCAAGATGGTTTACGAGATAGAAGTGAAAGTCGGTGGTCAAGATTATGACTTTTATGTTGATGCCGTTACAGGCGAAGTAATTATAGATGCTGACGATGACGACCTTGACGACGGTGATGACATGGACGACGATGACGACCTTGATGATATGGACGATTTAGACGATGACGACATGGACGGCCTTGACGATTTAGACGATGTTAATGATGATATGATTGACGACAATGACGATTATGACGACGACGACGATTATGACGACGACGACGATTATGACGACGATGACGATTACGACGACGATTACGACGACGATGATGGAGACGATGATGGAGACGATGATGGAGACGACGATGATGGAGACGACGACTAAAAATTGATATAGGGCGCATAAAATATTATGGTTTAATAAAATATGCATGATGCTAGATAGTT
The DNA here is from genome assembly GCA_964371535.1 of uncultured Bacteroides sp. Lineage (GTDB taxonomy): Bacteria > Bacillota > Clostridia > Oscillospirales > Ruminococcaceae > Ruthenibacterium. Next base: position 99,552 of record CAYJMH010000002.1, on the reverse strand, counting down.
TCAACTACTGTCGACACTATCTAGTATTTTTTTAAAGTATACATTTGTTCAAATGCCTTAAAACCAAAAATATTAATGCGGGAAAATTGGTGATAGAACAACTACCAACAAATAGTCTTAAAAAACAGATGAATTGATTTACATTACCCCTTGACTTATACATAAAAATGCTGTATACTAAATTTGAAAATAAATAAATAAATAGAGGAGTTCAAGTATGGACCGTGTAATAAAACGCAGGGGGTTTTCAAGAATGACAAAAGATGCAACCAATTTTAAAGATAATGACCCTACAAAATATTATTCAATTGGTGAAGAAATTCTAAATGCTGTAACGCATGGTGTTGGAAGCCTTGCGGCAATAATTGCCACCACCGTTCTTGTGGTGTTGTGCGCATTATATTCAAATGGGCTAGCAGTATTAATTAGCTTAATATATGGTTGTTCGCTTATACTGCTTTACACCATGAGCACGATTTATCATTCAATGCAAAATAAAGTGGCGAAAAAAGTTTTTAGGGTGCTAGATCATACATCGATAAATATATTAATTGCCGGCAGCTATACGCCTGTTACGCTTATTGCACTTGGCGATACATGGAAAGGCCCTGTTTTATGCATTGCAGTGTGGGTTTTGGCTATATTAGGCGTTGTGCTTAGCGCGGTTAGCATTAAAAAATTCAAAGTTGTAACAATGGTGCTGTACGTTTTAATGGGTTGGGCTTGCATTTTTATAATAGAAGACGTAATAAGTGCACTGCCAAGCACTGCACTATGGTTTTTAGTAGCGGGTGGTATAACGTACACAGTTGGAATAGCATTTTATTCCCTAAAGCGAATTAAATTTATGCATGGCATATGGCACTTTTTTGTTTTAGGTGGCAGCGTATTACAATTTATATGTATTGCATTTTATGTAATACCTATGACTTTTGTTTGGCAGTAAGCAATGGCGCAATTAGTATAAACAATATTTTGCTTATGAATGAAGAAATTAGTTTTAAACTTATTAAATATAAAAAATAATAATAGTATTCAGGGGCAACAATTACAATTATACGCATTGAAAACTAAAAAGCTACATTTTGCAATTGGCAAAATGTAGCTTTTATGTTATAAAACGCAAATATCATTTCATTTTTATGCAATATTAATGCATAAATGTATAATGCTTTGTGTAATTGCTTTGAAAACATAATGTGTAAACAAATAAAACAATTTTAGTAGTCAAATTAGTCTACGTTGGCCTGCATGTTGAAAAAGCAATATGAGGCATATCCATACCAAAAAATGGGTTTAGACCTTTCACTTTAATTTTCATTCCGTTTTTTTGTGCAACTTTTTGAGACGGAATGTTATCCTCGCGAATAATAGAGTATACTTCTTCTGCATTTAGCGCAGAGAAAGCATATTCCTTACAAGCTTTGGCAACTTCGCTGGCATAGCCTTTGTTCTGCTCGCTTTGTAGGATAAAATAGCCTAGCTCAATAATTTTATCCCCAAGCAAATCAACATAATGAAGCCCACAATAGCCAATCATTTCATATGATTCCTTTGAAATTACAGCCCAAAACCCAATTCCGTTTTCAGCATACTCTTTAAATTGAAGCTCAAGCCAATCCAGAACCTCTTGATTTGTAGGTATATGTGTAAAAGCACGTAAAATAGAATCACTTTGTAATATTTTACACAGGTCAATAAAGTCGTTGCTTTTAATTTCACGCAAAAACAAACGTTTTGTTTCCAATACCATATAGAAACCTCCAATAGTTTATACCTTTGCTTTATTGCCTTAAAAATGATTTTAAAACGCAAGGTGTATATGCATGTGCCATGCTATATAAGCGGGCTTTGTAATTAAAACATACTGCGTAAATAATTTGTTTAGTTGAACTTAATTATACAAAAAAAATATCGATTTTTCAATATAAAATTAGCCGAATTTTATCATCTTTATTTATATATCATGTACATGAACTGTTTAAAAGTGTTTGTTCAAAAATGTACAGGCCGCATCATTATTACATATTGTTATTGACAAAATCGGTAATTACAATACAATATAAGATACAGGCTCATGAAAAGGGTAATATAAAATTAGTGCCAAAATAAGCCGGAAATAAACGCTTATATGCGTGTTTACAATGTACAATTAGTTGAATAGCGCAGTATTCAAAAATAGGCATAGTATTTCGTCATAATGACTAATATAAAAGTCTTACTAAATTTTTTAAAAAATTTCGGGCTCTTAGGGCAGAGCTCTGATGTGTTATTTGCAGAAAACGCAACGTTTTGCCTTAAAATACAGCTTTATTTTTAAAAAACTAAAAAAACAGATAGGGAAAAAGAATGGAAAAAGTTCAAGGTGTTGAGAAAACAAGTAAAAAGGGAAGTAAAAAGCATATAGCATTGGTTATTGTTAGCATAGTTGCAATTTATGTGCTTTTGCAAATTTTGCCGTATGTAGGGTTTAAAGGTACGTCTAAATTTAAAATAGAAGAGGGCGAGCCGCCGCTAATAATTGCACATGGCGGGGCAAAACATTTATACCCTGAAAATACAGTTATGGCGTTTGAAGAAAGTTTTGCCATGGGTGTTGATGTGCTTGAAATGGACCTTTGCTTAACTAAAGATGGCACTTTAATTACGCACCATAATTTAACAGTAGATGCAACTTCCGATAAAAGCGGAAAAGTAAACGACTTTACAATTGAGCAAATTAAACAGATGAATTTTGGCCATAATTTTGTTGATTTAAATGGAAACAAACCGTTTGAGAATGAAACAGATGTTAGTGTTTTAAGCAGGCTTGTACCAATGACAGTAGAACAAATGTTTGAAACTTTTGGCACGGACGCTTTGTACGTTATGGAGATAAAAGATTCGGGAGAAAACGGAATTGCCGCTGCGGAAAAGTTGAACACGCTTATAAATGAGTATAATTTGCAAGAATATGTATGTGTTGCATCTTTCGATAAAGAAGTAATGCAGCATTTTAGTGAGATAAAAAATATCGATGTTAACATTTCCATGGACTTTGATACATCTGCTGAATTTATAATATTAAACTATGCGGGGATTGGCATGTTTACAGGGTTTGAACATGCAGGGCTGCAACTTCCTACTTCAAATAAAGGTATAGCGCTTGATAATTCATACCTTGTTTATAAAGTGCATCATAATAACATGTTTTTGCATTACTGGACAATAAACGATAAACAGCAAATGCAAAAGCTAATTGAAATAGGCTGCGATGGAATTATAACAGACAGGCCTGACTTAATGATTGAATTGTTGAAAGAGATGGATATATATTAATTGTTTATCAAAGCTTACAGAGAAGCGAATTTTGAGTTGGGGTAAATGTGGATTTTTGCGGCAGTATTTCACGCATGGTAATTAAAATTACGCGCTAAATCTCTTGCAATTGCAGAAAGCATAGAACCCCCAAAAAATGATGTTAACACTTGACTTTTTCGACAAAATTCGATATAATTTAGGCCTAGAGCACTGGTGAAAATGTAATATTTTTCAGGAGGGTGTCACTTATGAAACATGCTAAATATTTAATAATTTTGGCGATGTTGGTTTCGGTTTTTTTTGTGTTGCCTGTTAGTACAATATATGCAGCAACTGTGGAAACACCCGCCCTAATTCAAGAAGTAGCCGAAGAAAAATATGCAGAGCCTTTTGACTTTGAAAAACTAATAAAAGTTGGGTATTATCCAACATTTACAGACTTTGCAAATGACTTAAACAGTTTAAACAACAGGGGCTATGGCGTTGAAATTTTTGATAAGATACAAGAGGTTAGTGACCTTGAATTTGAATATATCCCGATTAGTGGTGACCCAACAGTTGCTTTAAACAACGGAGAAATTGACTTGCTTGCCTTTCGAACTAAAACCGAAAAAAAAGCAGAGCAAGTTTTGTACTCAGAAATTCAGTACGGGAAAACCTACATGGCGCTTTTATCAAAAGATATGGATTTTTTGTATGGTGATTTTGAAGGAATAGATGGTAAAACCGTAGCAACATTTGAAGATAACATAGGCAACGAGCGGCTTGATTTTTACTGTGAGCATTTGGGTTTTACCGTCGAGTACATTTATGGACAAACGCACAACTACATGGACTTAGAAGCCGATTTTTACCTTGGCTTTTCAGGCCAAAGAAATATTACCCAATTGAATAATGTTCTCGACGTTGGCGTATATAGTTTGTATGTGAATTCAACTTTTGAGAATAAAGAACTAATGGATAAATTGGATGCTATATTTTACGATATAGCGGCAACAGAGGGCAATTATTTTTTGGAGCTGGAAGAAAAATATTTGGCAAAAAATGTTGAAATTACCCACCGCGGCTTATTGCCGGACGAGAGGGAAGTGTTAAAAGAGCGCCCACTTGAAGTAGGTTACATAGCCGATTATGCACCTATCTCATTTATGAATGAACAGGGCGAAGCAGACGGCGCAATGGTGGAAACGCTTAATTATTTTGCAGAGCGTTATGACTTTGAAGTGCACTTTCACCCATACAGCCTGAATGACCCACCACAAGAGCATAAAGATTATGATATACTTGTGTCAATTTATGGCGATGGGGTGTATGACAATGAGCACTATGAGCCCACAGAGCCATACTATTTAATACCTATGTACGCACAAGTTAACCTTGACCATGTGAAAACAACTAGCCTTGACGAAGTGATGTCAGCATCGCCAACCATAGGTGTTCTTCCTTATCAAACAGTAGATTTTTTACCGTTTTCTGAAGAATTCCCCGGTGCAGAGATAGTTTTTTATGAAGATTGGTACAATTTGCTCGATGATTTCGAAGCAGGGGCTATTGAAATGATGATGTGCACAGAAACTGCCACCACATTTGCAGAGCTGTACTTTGACGATATGAACAGGGCAACAATTCACACAGACACCGAAATACCTATGCAATATTATATTAATAAGGATATAGCACAAGAATATATACCTATATTTAATGTAATGATAGACAGAATACCTGAAAGCGAATATGCGGCTATTTTAGAAGCTAACGCAAACAAGTTTCTTCCAACGCAAGATTTGAGTTTTTTGGAGTTTGTCGCTGAGTATTGGTATTATTTTTCAATGCTTCTAATAATAATTTTAGCAGGGTTTTTAGCTTTGCATGCTTTTGGCCAAGTAAAGAAAAAACAAGCGCTTATAGAATCTTATAACACTGAGCCGCTAACCGGTTTTATGGCGCCGCAATATTTTAGGCAAAATGTATACGAAATACTTAAAACGGCAAAACCTAATGAGTATGAACTTATTGCGTTTGATATGGATATGTTTAAAAACATTAACACGTACTTTAGTACAGACAAAGGAACACAAGTTATTTTGGCAATATCAGATGCAATGAAAAAAGTGTTTTCTGACAAAAAAGTGTTAATTTGCAGAGGTACAGCAGAGCAATTTTTGCTTTTTAGGCGTGTAAACGCAGGCGGAACAATGTGTGATGTTTATAACAAGTTCATTTTGCCGGCAGTAAGAGAGCATATTGTTGCAAGGTATAATATTTCTATGTCGTTTGGCAATGTAATTATAAACGACCCGCAAGAGAAAATAACTACAATTATTGGCCACGCGTACGCTGCAAGAAAAGCAGGGAAAAATTTACACAAAACCACGTTTATCACTTTTGATGATAATATGCGACGTGAATACGAGAATAAGTCAACAATAACTTTCCGCATGGAACAGGCTATATTAGACAAAGAATTTTACGTAGAGTATCAGCCGAAAATTAATTTTGAAACTTTAAGGGTAGATGGTGTAGAAGCGCTTGTGCGTTGGCAACCAAAGCTTGGGGGTAAAATATTTCCTGATGAGTTTATTCCTATATTTGAAGAGAACGGTTTTATATCCAACTTAGATTTATATGTTTTAGGCGCAGTATGTGAGTTTATAAAACTAAACAAAACGAAAATTGACATACCGCGAATATCGGTGAACTTATCAGCACACACAATACATGCAGATGATATTGTTGAAAGAATTTGCAATGAGATTGAAATACATGGTATTCTACCCGAAACAATTGAGTTTGAGCTTACGGAAAGTGCAATTGAAGTTAACCCGGAACAATTCCTTGATGTAGTAAAGCGCTTAAAAAACCATGGTTTTGCAATTTCTATTGACGATTTTGGTGCCGGCGTTTCTTCACTTAACAGGCTTTCTGCTGTTGAAGCCGACGTGTTAAAGCTAGACAAAGTGTTCTTTAATTTAAAAGATCAAGGCACGAAAAGTTCAACTGTTGTGTCAGACATTATAGCAATGGCAAAGCATTTAGACATGAAAGTTGTTGCAGAAGGCGTTGAAACGGCAGCGCAGGCAACATGGCTAAAAGGCGTGGGATGCGATTATGCACAGGGCTACTATTTTGCAAGGCCGATGAGTGAGCATGATTTTGAAAGTTTGTTATTATCAAAAAAAGCATTTGAGATTGAGTAGCTTTTGTGATATAAAATAGCAAGTAAGTGTTTTGAAGCATTTAACAGGGAACACTGTGACGAAAAATAAAAAAATAGCAGTAATTTTTTTTACTAAAACAAAATGGCCATAGTGCACATGTGTTTGTGCAACTAAGGTCATTTTGCTCGTTCAGGTGTCTTAAAGGTACATGTTACAGCATTAAATGCAAAATTTGTTCCGTCCATATAAAAAAGTGCGCTCTAATGCAATTTTTTTATTGCGCCACAAATTTTTATTACATATATATTTTTTAGATGCTTTTCTGTGCTTGATATAACTTGCAAAAAACCACAAAAAGATATAAACTTATTTAAGTGCAACAATTATTAGGGGGCGAAAAATGAAAGATAAAGGCTTGCTGTGTTTTTTTAAACAGTTCATTTATCTGGAAAATGGAATTATAACAACAAAAAACAAGGGTTTGCTTTACGCATTAAGTTTTATATTGCCAATCTTTGTTTTTTCTGTTGCCTATTATAACGCAGGTGTTTTCACAAACCATGCACTTACTGTTAATGATTTGCATACACAGTATATTAATTTTTTAAGCTATTATAGAAACGACATGCTGCAAAACGGCATTTTTTACAGCTTTGCCAAAGACTTTGGCGGGAACTTTTATGGTGTGTTCACTTATTATTTAATGAGCCCATTAAATTTGATAACTTTCCTTTTTAAGCCGCAGCACTTAGAGTATGCCGTTGTTGTTATTATGATGTTAAAAACAGGTTTAAGTGGGCTGTTTTTTTTCTTTTTTCTGTCAAAGCAAAGCGCAAAGCAAGACATGGTAACACTGGCTTTTTCACTTTGTTACAGCCTTTCGTCTTGCTTTGTTGTATGGCATTACCATATTTTGTGGCAAGACGCGTTCTACCTTTTGCCTTTAATTATGCTAGGTGTGCAAAAAACTTTAAATGGCAAAGGCAGTAAATTTTTCATTGCAACTTTTACAGCGGCACTAATTATAAATTATTATATGGCGTATATGATAGGTATTTTTGTAATAGTTTACTTTGTGTACGACTTAATTAAGGCCGGAAAAAGCGTGGCAATATTGCCTAAATTTTTGCGCATGGCAAAGGCGGCTGTAATAAGTGCGCTTTTAAGTGCGTTTATTACAGTGCCAACAATTTACAGCCTTTTACAAGGAAAAGCAGACTATAACGATATTATTGGACTTGAAGTGAATTTTATTGTCGTAAAATTATTTGACTTCGTGCCAAAGTTATTAAATTCCGGCTTCGATGGCCTTGGGAGCAGCTCTAAGCCTTATGTCTATTCCTCGGCAGTTGTAATTGTATTTGTGCTTATGTTTTTCTTTTTGAAAAACATAAGCAAGCGAGAAAAAATAGCAACTGCATTTGTTATAATATTTATTGTAGTCAGTGCAATGTTAAGGCCGCTTTTTTTAGCATTTCACATGTTTAGCGTGCCAAATGCGTTTCCTTATAGGTTTATATTTTTGCTTTCGTTCTTTTTGGTGCTAACTGCGTATAAAGCTATAAGTAATTTTTCTCAAATCAACTTTAAAATTTTTATCACTGTGTCGGCTGTGCTTTGCGTGGTAATGCTTGTGCTTGTTTTAATTCATCCGTTCGACATATTAGTTCTAAATATTATTGTCACGTTCTCATTGTTTTTCATTACTGCATTGTTGCTCGTTGCCGCAAAGCACAAAAAAACATTGTTAAATGCAATTATTCTTATTGTTCTTTTTGATGTGGGCCTTAACACGGTTAGCTTAATACAGGGCAATTATGAGTGGTTGACGTACGAGGAAAAAGACGAGTTCGAAAATAATTATTCTGTTATAAACAGCGAAATTGACAACGTGGATGAGACGGGATTTTATAGGATTTATAACGATGACACGGCGAAAAATGTGAACAACAGCTTCAAGTACGGCTTTAACAATTATTACATGTCGTTTACTTCTTTGCCGGAAAGCTATGCATACAGTATTATGAGAATGTACATTATACCATGTAAGAATGAAGACCTTGCAAAGGCAATATTTGGTGTAAAGTACACACTTCAAAATGGCAAGCTTATCGAAGAGGAAGAAGCATTTCCACTTATTTTTACAGCCAACAACAGTATTTATGAGCAAAAAAGTAGAAATTTGACACAATTTGCGCATAACATTTATGGCCAAGGCCAAACAGATAGTAATTGGCCGCCTGATATCCAGCTGAAAGAAATTGTTGGCATTGCCAATGAGAACGTGTTGAATTTAGCACAAAATAAGAACAGAATAACTGCAACTGTTAATACAGAAGACAACAACACCGTTGCGCTTAGCACAATAGTTTTTGACGAGGGCTGGAGCGTTAAGGTGAATGGTGAAAAAGTGCCGACAACAAAATTTTTAAGTGGTCTGCTTTCTTTTCCACTACAGGAAGGTGAGAACACAATTGTGCTAACGTATACGCCGAAAGGGTTTATAATGGGCGCAATTACGTCGCTTTTGTGTCTAAGTATAATTATAGCGTTTCAAATTTATTTGTGCATAAAAAAAGGTGAAAAGAAAACAGAACAAAGGCGATAAAATAATACTTTGAACATTGAATTTAGCATGCAAATGTGTTATTATAATTTTAACATATTTTTCGATTCTTACACGAACAAACGGCAGAGAAGCACTTTAATTTTATAGTGAACAGTGTGTTTGGCCTGCCGGATAAAGAAAGGATTAGTGCTAACTATGGCTTACATTTTTAACGAGCAATCACGCACATTCGGTGAATATTTACTTGTGCCGGGGTATTCTTCAAAAGAATGCGTGCCCGGTGCTGTGTGTTTAAAAACGCCGCTTGTTAAGTATAAAAAGGGTAAAGAGCAATGCCCTATAACTATGAATATACCTATGGTAAGTGCAATAATGCAGTCTGTTTCGAACGATTCAATGGCTATTGCGCTTGCAAAAGAGGGAGGTATAGCGTTTGTCTACGGCTCTCAAAGCATTGAGAACGAGGCCGAAATGATAAGAAAAGTTAAAAAATACAAAAAAGGTTTTATTATAAGCGATTCTAACATTTGCGCCGGCGACACATTAAACGATGTGTTGGCACTAAAAGAAAAGACAGGGCATTCTACAATGGCGGTTACGCATGACGGCACAGCAACAGGCAAACTGCTTGGTATTGTTGCAAGCAGGGATTACCGCGTTAGCCGCATGACAGGCGATGAAAAAGTGTCTGAATTTATGACACCGCTGGACAAGCTTGTTACAGCACCTGCAACAACAACATTAAAAGAGGCTAATGACATTATTTGGGACAATAAAATAAACTCATTGCCTTTAGTTGATGAAAATGGAAATTTGGTATGCATGGTTTTCCGCAAAGATTACGACAGCCACAAGGAAAATGTTTGTGAGCTTTTAGACACTAATAAAAGCTATGTTGTTGGTGCGGGAATTAATACAAGAGACTATAAAGAGCGTGTGCCGGCACTTGTTGCCGCGGGCGCAGACGTTTTGTGTATAGATTCTTCTGAAGGATTTAGTGAATGGCAAGAGACAACAATTAAATGGGTGCGCGAAAAATATGCAGACAGCGTGAAAATAGGCGCAGGAAACGTTGTTGACAAAGACGGTTTTTTATACCTTGCAAAAGCAGGGGCAGACTTTGTTAAAATCGGAATAGGCGGCGGCTCTATTTGTATTACGCGCGAAACAAAGGGTATAGGCCGTGGCCAGGCAACAAGTGTTATTGAGGTTGCAAAGGCACGCGATGAATATTTTGAACAGACAGGAATTTATGTGCCAATTTGCTCAGACGGCGGAATTGTGCACGATTACCACATTACACTTGCACTTGCAATGGGTGCGGATTTTGTTATGCTTGGCAGATATTTCAGCAGGTTTGACGAGAGCCCCACGGCGAAACTTCGTGTTAATGGCACTTATGTAAAAGAGTATTGGGGCGAGGGAAGCAACAGGGCGCGAAATTGGCAGCGATATGACTTGGGTGGTGCCGGAAAGCTGACGTTTGAAGAGGGCGTGGATAGCTATGTGCCTTACGCCGGTGCGCTTAAAGACGGCGTAAGTGTTACACTTGCAAAAGTGCGAAACACAATGTGCAATTGTGGCGCTTTAACAATACCTGAACTGCAAGAAAAGGCGAAATTGACTGTTGTATCGTCTACAAGTATAGTAGAGGGCGGCAGCCACGACGTTATTTTGAAAACAAGCGCATCAATAGCAACCGAGTAAATAAATAACACTGCAAAAACAACACAATACAGCCCCCAAAAGTTACGCGTAAAAATAACTTTTGGGGGCTGCTTAATTTATAATTTTATCTTCAAAGTTTAACATTTGTGTAGAAACTGCCTAACATAAGCTTAAAATTTGTTATAGCAGATACTCTTCCAAAGTTACATTACTATCCATAATTTTTTTTGCGTCCTCTGCGCCTACATACCTATAATGCCACGGTTCATAGTTCACGCCCGTCAAGTGTACTTTTTCTTTCGGATATCGAAGAATAAAGCCGTATTCGGTGCAGTTTTCAACTAACCAGTCAAAGTGTGGGGTGTCTTCAAATTCTTCGGTCAAATCATCATTGTGGCTGTACCAGTCTGCGGATACTAAATCTACAGCAAGGCCAAGGTTGTGCTCAGATGTGTATTCTTTTGCCACCCACATTGCGGCAAGCTCTTCTGCCTTTGCAATGCCATAACCTTGTTCTTTGTAATAATCCACTTTATTCCTATATAATGTGGCTTGCCTTTCGGGCGAACGATAAGCAGACACTAAGTACAATTGCACACCTGCTTTTGCCGCATCGTCAAGCATGTCCTCCAGGCTTTGCACGGCCCTTGCATCGAAAAGCCTGTCGTCAAAGCCGTCTACCTCCACAAGCTCAATTGCAAAACCCTCGGGAAGAGGGTTTTGCGCATTTACAAGCATCATATTCCAGTTTTGCTGTGTGCTTGTAAATACTTCTATTGCTTCTTGTGTAAATGCAGAAACTTTTGCACTTGTGCTTTCAGAGCTGCTCATGCCGCTTTGAGAATCATCGAGCGAATTGCTGTGCCCTGAGCTACTTGCGCCGCTATGGCTGTTGCCGTCTTGTACAGATTGGCCGCCATGCATGCTTTGTGAGCTATCACTTATGTCGGGGCTTTCGCTGTTGCCAAACGCGCCTGAGCTACTGTCCTCTCGCATTTCTGAAGAGCTATCGGGCAAGGCACTTACAGAGTTATCTTCGCTGTTAAAACAGCCTGAAAATAAAAATGTAGCCATAGAAATGCTTAGTAAAATAGTTAATATTTTTTTCAATTTGACATCTCCCTTTACGGTGAAAACCGTTATTGTAAATTGCCGGTAAATGCCATTATTGCTGAAACCACCGCAATTGGCGCTGTTTCGCATCGCAGTATTCTTGGTCCCAGCCCAACTGTAAAAATGCCGTTTTCACGTGCTTTTTCCACTTCATCAGCGCTAAAACCACCCTCGCTGCCTGTAATTACAGCAATAGTTTTCAAACTGTCATTTATCCGGCTATGTAATGGGGGGCTCTGCTTTTCGTCTTCATAGCAAAGCAAAGTCAAATCACTGCTTTTAGCTGCTTTCAACATGTCTTTAAATGCAAGTGGTTTGTTTATGCATGGAATAATACCTCGGCCGCTTTGTTTTGCGGCCTCAAGCGCTATTTTTTGCAACCTGTCGGTTTTTTTGTCGTCTTTATCTTTTTTGTGTGTTACAACGCAATATTTACTGTAAAAAGGCGTTACAGACACAGCGCCAAGCTCTGTTGCTTTTTGTACAATTTGTTCAAGTTTGTCTTGCTTTGGGTAGCCTACGTATATATTAACCGCAACACTTGGTTCTGATACATTTTTCACACAGGTATTTATTTCCACGTGCACTGCATTTTTCTCAATTTTAGTTATACAAGCATTATAGTCAAATCCCTTGCCATCACAAAGGATTACGGTGTCGCCGCACTTTGCACGTAACACCGTACTTATATGATGTGCATTTTCACTGTCTAACATAACATTTTGCACACCCGTGTGCAAAATGTTACAAAAATATCTTCTGGCCATATAAATTCCGTTCTGCAACAGCAATAATAAATATAAACCGCGAATATTACAAAACGCGGCTTAAAATTTAATTTGTTATGTGCATTATTATATTAATGTGTGCAAATTATTGCAACCCAGCCGCCGTCTTCTTTTATCTCTTTTACGGTTAGGCCAGCTTTTTTTAGTGCCTGGGCAACTTCTTCGCATCTTATATCTATTATGCCGCTTGTCAAAAAAATGCCGTCTTGTGCCAGTAAATCGGGTATAAATTTTGCAAGCTCAATAATGGCGCCCGCAACAATATTTGCGCAAATAATATCGAATTTTCCGCTTACTTCTTTCGATAAATCGCCTATTTTAACATCAAACTCGCCATTAATGCCGTTTATTTCGGCATTTTCTTTTGCAACCCTCACGCACATTGGGTCAATATCAACACCTATGGCACTTTTTGCGCCAAGCTTTATGGCAGCAATTGCAAGAATGCCGCTGCCGGTGCCGATGTCAAGTATTTTTTCGCCACCCAACACAATTTTATCAAGTATGTTCAGGCAAAGCGCCGTTGTCTCGTGCGTTCCTGTGCCAAAGGCCATGCCGGGGTCAAGTGTAATTTTAACCCTGTTTGTCGCATATTCCTCCCAGCTGGGAACAACTGCAAGGCGCTCGCCTATTTCTATGGGGTGGTAAAAAGCTTTCCAGCCCTTTTCCCAGTCCTCTTGCTTTAAGCCCTCTGTTTTTATTGTAAAGGGCACTTCTTCTTGCGCCATTCTACTTTGTAATATGTGCAAAATTTCAGCAATGTTCTCTTCTTGTGAAATATACATGTGCACTATTACGTTGTCTCTGTCTTTATTTATAAGCTCTTCGTCAATAAGGTCAATGTGCGCTATTTCAAGAACTTGCTCTTCCATGTCGCGGTAGTCTTCAATATAAATGCCGCCTTCGGCTATGCCGTGCGCAACATTTTCCGCCGAGGAAATATGCTGCGCAGGCACACAAATTTGTATGTCAGTCCAATTCAAAGCTTACTCCTTAAAACTCAATGCGCTTTTCAATATAAGCACGCAGTTCTTCAATAGGTATACGCACTTGGCTCATGGTGTCACGCTCACGCACAGTTACACAGTTATCTGCTGCTTTTTCATCATCGCCAACAGTCTCAAAGTCAACCGTAATACAAAACGGCGTACCAATTTCGTCTTGGCGGCGGTAGCGCTTGCCTATCGAGCCGGCCTCGTCGTAATCTACCATGAAATATTTTGACAACTCTGCACGTATTTCATCTGCTTTTTCGCCTAGCTTTTTGCTTAAAGGAAGCACACAAGCCTTGAACGGCGCAAGTGCCGGGTGGAAGCGCATAACAACACGCGTGTCGTTTTTCGCCTCGTCCACAACTTCTTCGTCATATGCCTCGCACAAGAAAGCAAGTGTAACCCTGTCGGCGCCAAGGCTTGGCTCAACAACATACGGAACATAATGCTCGTTTGTCTCGGTGTCAAAGTATTCAAGGCTTTTGCCACTCTCTTCTTGGTGGCGTCCAAGGTCATAATTTGTCCTGTCTGCAATTCCCCAAAGCTCGCCCCAGCCGAATGGGAACATATACTCTATGTCAGTAGTTGCCTTTGAATAGAACGAAAGCTCTTCTTTTTCGTGGTCACGAAGCCGCATGTTCTCTTCTTTCATGTTAAGGCTCTTCAAAAAGTTTACGCAATAATCTTTCCAATAGTAGAACCACTCAAGGTCTGTATCGGGCTTGCAGAAAAATTCAAGCTCCATTTGCTCGAATTCTCTTGTGCGGAAAATGAAATTGCCCGGTGTTATTTCATTGCGGAAGGACTTGCCTATTTGGCAAACACCAAACGGCAATTTTTTACGCGTAGTGCGCTGAATATTTGCATAGTTTACAAATATGCCTTGTGCGGTCTCAGGGCGCAGATACACTTCGTTTTTAGCATCCTCTGTAACACCCATGAATGTTTTAAACATAAGGTTGAACTTGCGTATGTCTGTAAAATCTTTGCCGCCACACTCAGGGCATGCAAGGTCGTTATTTTTAATAAAGGCGCTCATATCTTCAAAGCTCATTCCTTCGGCTTTGCCGCCCATGTCCTCAATAAGCTTGTCTGCACGGTGACGAGAGCGGCAAGATTTACAGTCCATCAAAGGGTCAGAAAAGCCGCCAACATGTCCGCTTGTAACCCATGTTTGTGGGTTCATTAAAATTGCGCTGTCAAGCCCAACGTTGTGTTTAGACTCTTGCACAAATTTTTTCCACCATGCCTTTTTTACGTTGTTTTTAAACTCAACGCCAAGCGGCCCAAAGTCCCAACTGTTGGCAAGGCCACCGTATATTTCGCTGCCGGGATAAACAAACCCTCTGTTCTTGCAAAGGTTTACAATTTGCTCCATGTTTTTATCGTTATTTTTCAAATTTAAACGCCTCCTATACATATGTTATTTTAAGCTTTATTGCACAATTCGTCAAGTATATCAATCGTCAAAAAGTAAAAAATCGTAAAGTGCAAACCTATCAACAGTAGTGGACAGCACAATTTGTGTGTTTGTTTGCCCCAACTTTTGAAATTCGTTAATTGTCTGCTCAATTTGCCCCATGTTCGCACATTTTACAAAAAAAATGTAGCTGTAATTGCCTGTGACATGAAAGCACCGACGCACGTGTTTGTTTTTTTCGATCATGTCAAAAAATTTGTCTTTATCATTTTGTTGTAAAGATATACTTATTACAGCCGATATTGTTTGCTTAGCCTTGTTGTCGCCTAAGACTACGGTGTATCCGTTAATAATGCCTGTGTCTTCCATGCGCTTTATTCGCTGGCTAACAGCAGGGCTTGTCAGCGATATTTTTTGTGCAATATCTTTCACTGTCATTCGTGCATCTTGGGCTAAAAGCTCAAGAATTTTTTTGTCTAAATCGTCCATGCATATCTCCATTCATCTGTTTTGTTCGCTTAAAAATACAAATATTATTAAGTGATTTTTTGCTTTTTTTTAATTATTTAAATTAATTAATATAATTTAAAGCTACATATTTATTATATTAAGTTTTTTTGCACATGTAAATACTTTATTTAACATTTTATCATTTTTTTTATTTGACAAATAAACAAATAATGATATACTAAGCTTACTGATTTAACATATTTCACATTTATTTATACTTTCCCACCCCTCTATAATATAAAACCCTCGTTTTACGGGGGTTTTATATTTTTTTGCTATAATGCAATAATTTGTTGTTTTAATGCGTGTTAATTATAACTGCGATATTTTTACGCATACTATAAATAAAAGGATTGGTTACACTTATGAAAAAGATTTTAGTTTTAATGATGGTTGCAATATTTATGGCGCTTTTATTTGCGTCTTGTCAAAAGAGCGCGCAAAACACAGACGGCACACAAAGTGAGGCAGCAGAGGAAAGCACACAGATAGAGCAGAGCGAAAAGACACCACAACAGCTTTCTGACGCAATAGTTAGCGCACGAATTGATGAGCAAAACGACGCTTTTGCCGTAATGGCGGGCTCAAAAGAAGAGACGGCAACATATTTGCATAACCCCATGCAAACACCGCAAGAGGGCATTGACAGCGAAGTAGCAGGCCTGAAACAAATAACCGGCATTGATTATGATAGCTGTGACACATATGCTGTTAGCGTGTCGCTTATGAACATACACGCTTATGCAGTGGGTATATTTTACCCGGCAGAGGGAAGCGAAGAGGCAGTTGAAGCCAGCTTGCAGAGTTATATTGCTGCAAAACAATTAGAATTTGAAAACTATCTTCCTGAGCAGTATGAAATAGCAAAAAATGCTGTGCTGCAAACTACTGCTGACGGTGCATTTATACTTGTAATAGATGAAAATGCTAAGTCCACAGCAGATGCTATTGAAGCAAATTTAAGTGCATAGCAAATAGTAGGTTGCCAAAAAAGTAACTTTCACAAAAAGCAGTGGCAAAATTACCGCTATATTTCAAAAAATGCTTGTTAATACACACAGTATTGCCTGTACTTTTTGTTTTATATTATAATAGGCGAAAATTTTGCTCTAGTTTTTGTAAAGTCTTTGTTTGTCAACAGCTCCAAATAAATGGGCACTTTAAAATTTGTATATTGCACAAATTTTTATGCAACATATGGTTATGTAAAGTTAAAAGCAGGGGCAGCCTTTGGTGCCCCTGCTTTTATTTAAGAAGTAAAGCTACTTGAAATTAATTGCTTTTGAGCTTTAACATTACTTTTCCTTGTGGCGCTTTACACAGTGGGCAATGCTGCCAAGCCTCAAGCAGTGTTTCCTCGTGGCCGCAATCAGCACATTTCCACTTAACAGGTTTTTCACGCTTATACATTGTGCCGTTATCAAGTTGCGTTTTAATATCTTTAAAAAGCAGTTTGTGGCAATGCTCTACTTTTGAAACAAGTGTGAAAAGATTAGCTGCATCTTTAAAGCCCTCTTCTTGTGCTACTTTTGCAAACTTTCTGTACAGGCCCACTTCGTTTGTCTCGTTTTGTACGGCGAAATCAAAATTCTCTTCAAAGTTCCATTTTTCCTTAAATGGATATTTTGCGTTGATTAAAACGTCCTCAAGCGTTTTTTTGTCTGCTGCTTGCATGGCGGTATAGTACATTCGCGCGTGGTTGAACTCATTTGTTTCAACAACCTTTATGACGTCTGCAAGTGCACACAGGCCTTTTTGCCGTGCCGCATACTCTAAAAATTGGTATCTTGCACGTGCTTGACATTCACCGGCCCAAGCTCTGGCTAAGTTTTCAAATGTTTTGCTTGTTTTTAAATTTTTCATAATAATAAACACTCCAAATTGTTTTATAGTTGAACCAATTTAAATTGGTACAGGGCGGTGTCGCTAAACGAAATTCTAGCAGCCGAATTGTATAGATTTTGGATTGGCTTGACTTAACTATATTATATTTTCACCAATTTTGTTGTGTTTATGCAAAATCGGCAGTAAGAAGTTATTATTTCTTACCGCCGATAAATTTAGTTGAAATATTAAGATTATTTTAAAACCGCACCCTCGTTTGCGCCGCTAACTACCCTGGCATAGCGTGAAAGCCAACCGCTTAGTTGCTTTTGCGGGGGTTGTGTGTAATTTTGCTTGCGCTTTTCAAGCTCGTCATCCGCTAAAAGTACATTTATTTTAGATGATGGTATGTCTATTTCTATTGTGTCGCCCTCATGTATAAGTGCAATGGGGCCGCCTGCGGCGGCCTCGGGCGCAACGTGGCCAATGGATGCACCCCTGCTTGCACCTGAAAATCTGCCGTCTGTAATAAGTGCAACACTTTTGTCAAGCCCCATGCCTGCAAGTGCGCTTGTTGGGTTTAACATTTCGCGCATGCCAGGGCCACCTTTTGGCCCTTCATATCTTATAACAACAACGTCACCCTCTTTTATTTCACTGTTATATATTGCCGTAATTGCTGTTTCTTCACTGTCAAATACCCTTGCAGGGCCTTTGTGGCACAGCATTTCTTTTGCAACGGCACTGCGCTTAACAACACAGCCAAGTGGCGCAATATTACCCCACAATATGGCTATGCCCCCGGTCTCACTGAACGGCTCGTTCGTCGGGCGAATACTTTGCTCGTCATAGTTTTTCACATTCTTAATGTTTTCACCAACTGTTTTGCACGTTACTGTTTTTATGTCGGTGTGAAGAAGCCCGCGCTGCGCCAGTTGCGCCATAACGGCTTGTACACCGCCGGCTGCGTCCAAATCTTCCATGAACGTGTTGCCGGCAGGCGCCAAATGGCAGTAGTTTGGTGTTTTTTCGCTTATATCGTTTATTGTTTTTAAGTCAAGCGGCACGCCTGCCTCGTTTGCAATTGCAAGCAAGTGCAAAACGCTGTTCGAACTGCACCCAAGTGCCATGTCTGTTGAAAGCGCATTTTCAAGTGCTTTTTTTGTCAAAATATCCCTTGGGCGCACATTGCTTTTTACAAGTTCCATAATTTGTGTGCCTGCTTTTTTTGCAAGCATAATTCTTGTGGATTTCACAGCGGGTATTGTGCCGTTGCCCGGCAGTGCAATTCCCACAGCCTCGCACAGGCAGTTCATGCTGTTTGCAGTAAACATGCCACTGCAACTTCCGCAGCCGGGACATGTGTTTTGTGTGTAATCGTCAAGTGTTTCCTCATCAATAATGCCGGCCTTATAGCTGCCAACGGCCTCAAACATTTGCGACAAACTAACCCTTTTGCCGCCTTGATTTCCTGCCATCATTGGGCCGCCGCTTATTACTATGGACGGAATGTTTATTCGTGCAGCACCCATTACCATGCCGGGTACAATTTTGTCACAGTTCGGCACAAGCACAAGCCCGTCAAGCGCATGTGCCAGCGCCATTGTCTCAACGCTGTCTGCAATAAGTTCGCGGCTGGGTAAAGAATATCTCATTCCGGCGTGCCCCATTGCAATTCCGTCGCATACACCAATTGCAGGCATAAGTATAGGCGTGCCGCCTGCTGCATATATGCCGGCCTTTACGGCCTGCGCTATTTTATCAAGGTGCATGTGCCCCGGCACTATCTCGCTGTGTGCGCTAATTACGCCAATCAGCGGTTTATTAAGCTCATCGTCTGTAAAGCCCATTGAATAAAATAGGCTTCTGTTCGGTGCACGTTCTGCACCTTGTGTTACATTGTCACTGTTGCGCATAAAAATCCCCATTCTGTGCATAGCACAAATATTTTTGAAAAACCTCCAAAAAATTGGAGATTTATTGGCATGTTCCGCCTATAACGGCACACCTTATTTGAATTTGTTAGCGTGAAATTTCACGCCGCCCACCTTATAGGTGCTGTCGTTCACAACTAATTATTGTGGCACCATTTACATTTATTTAATATAGTATATCATATTAAAAACAAGCATTGCAACAAATGCTTAAAAATATTATAATAATAAAGAAGGCAGCAAAATTGTGTTTTTGCTGTTTGTTATGTATTAAACAGATAGTGTCAATACTATCTAATATATAAAAATAAATATTGTTTTCGCGGAAAAAATTTGTTATTATTAAAACACGGCATTTTAAACAGATTGGAGAAAAACATGAATATTCTTGTTGTGGGAACAGGGCGTGTGGGCATACGTTTAATAGGTGCGCTAGAGCATTTAGGGCACGATGTGTCTGCCGTTGAGGAAGACCCTGTGCTGCTGAGCGACTTAAATTCAATGACAACGCCATTCCAAGGTACAGCTGTAAGGGGCGTGCCGATAGATATAGATGTTTTGCGTGCCGCCGGCATAGAGGCGTGTGACGCAGTGGCGGCAGTTACAAAAGACGACAATATTAACATAATGGTTGCGCAAATGGCAAAAACAGTTTTCGGGGTGCAAAATGTAATAGCAAGGGTGGCAGACCCTGTTGCAAAAAAAGTGTACAGCGAACGCTTTGGGCTTCACGCAGTTTGCGGCACTAACCTTACGGCACAGGCGTTTGTTACGGGCCTTTTGTATGACAGGGACGGTAGCGACGACGAAGACACTCGCCTTACAATAGGTTCTAGCACAGCTGAATTTACAACTGTGTCAATTTCAAAAGATGACATAGGGAAAAAACTATCAGATGTTGCAGTGTCGAAGGGTGAAAAACAAATTTTTGGTGTTTTGCGCGCAAGCGGCGTTTTAGAATTGTCTGTCGACACAAGCATTCTTTTACATGCGGGCGACAGTATTGTATTTGCACAGATAGTAGACTGATTTTAAGGCTTTTGTCAAGCTAGTGCCTTGCGTGATAAAAGTAAAAATTGAAAAAATAAGCAAGGCAAAGAAATGGAGCATTACTATGCGTGTTTGTATTGTAGGCGGCGGTAAAATTGGTTATTATCTTGCGAAAACACTGCGCGAGCATGGCCACACACCTATTATAGTAGAGGAAAATAAATCAGCATGTGAGCGTATTGCAGATGATTTTGACAAGTTTGTAGTATGTGGCGACGGAACACGCCCTGAAATACTAAGCCTTGTGCTAAACCAAAAAGAAAAATGCCACGCACTTGTTGCCGTAACAGGCCAAGACGAGAGCAACTTGATAATTTGCCAGCTTGGCAAACAAGTTTATAAGGTTAAAAGAACCGTAGCACGTGTTAACAACCCGAAAAACACAGAGGTGCTTAAAATGCTTGGTGTTGACATTGTTGTGTCCAGCACAGACAATATTGCACGTTTAATTGAGCGTGAAGTTGAAACTGCCGCAATTCGGCATTTGCTTAGCCTTGACAGTGGCACGACGTCGTTAACACAAATAGAAGTGCCAAAAACATTTTTGCATCATGGAAAAACGCTTGCGCAACTTCCTGTGCCGGATAATGTTGTTGTTATTTCGGTAACGCGTAAAACAGAGTTTATGATCCCGAGGGGCAACACGAAAATTATGATAGGCGATAAAGTTACAGTCCTTGCGAAGAACGACGCATTTCCTATGCTTGCCAAAGAGTGGTCTTTACACGATAGCGACATAATATAGAATACTATAATAAAAAACGATAAACGGCGTATAATTATATATAAGCGTCGTTTATTTTTGCAATGTGTTGGGCAACCCATTATGAAAGGAGAGTTGCATGAATTATAAAATATCCTTGAGAAATGCACTGGCAGTCTCTTTAGGGTTTGTTTATCCCGGTGTTTTTATTGCACTCATTGTGTTTTTCTTCACATACTCGTTTATCGCTTTCGTTCTTGCATTCATCTGGTGTGTTTTAGTACTTGGGTTTGGTATGTATTACTTTACAACATTTGAATTTTTTGTTGGTAAATCGCACATTTCGCTTCAGCATGGCAGGCTTTTTAAATTTGTGCACCGCATGTCGCGTGGCTTCATAACGGGCTGCCATACAATTAACACACCGTTTCAACGGCGCAACAACATTTGTGTTTTAATAATTGTGTGCGCCAGCGGCTTTTACATTGTGCCGGGCATAGAGGCTAATTGCGCTCAAAGCATCACAAATACTTTGATTTTACAAGGTAAGGAGTGATTTCATCAATATAGAAAAGCAGCGTTTTCATATATTTTACAGCTTGAATTTTTTAAAATACGGCTTGCTTTTGTGCGTTGTGCCAATGGTGCAGGCCCTTTTTGCGTTCGATTTAAATGCACTGATAAATGCTGTGTTTCAAGATATATTTATTTTGCTTTTTTTTGCCGCACTGGCAGTTATTTTTTGGTACAACACACTTTTTGAAGTGAAAAATGATGAAATATTTATAAAAAGCGGCGTGTTTTTTCAATATTCGCGTGTTTACAAAAAACAGAGTATATGTGTTTTGGACATAAAGCGCCCTGTATATTACAGGTTGTTTGGCGCCGCAAAAGTAACGCTATATTTTAATAATCATGCACGGGCAAAAAAAGTGACGTTTGTTCTGCCTAAAAAAGTTACCGCGCTTTTTGCGGAGAATATAATGCCTATTAAAAAACAAAACAGCGTGTTTGCACCTGTTGGTTTCGAGCGGTTTGTGCTTGTTTTGTTGAGCGCAAATATACTTACAACAGCAATTTTTTTATGGTATACACTGCAAACTGTAAGTGATTTCTCAGGCCGTGGAATTGTAGAAGTTACACAGCTTGCAAGCGAGAACTTTTTGCGCTTTGAGAAAATATTAGAGCAATTTTTACCGGCGGGCATTGCCTTTTTGGCCGCAATAATTTTTGGCATAGCAAGTTTTTTGTTTTTAAATTCTTTTTTTACAACAGGGGGCTTGCGCGTTTGCCGTTGGGGCGGTATAATATTATGTACGTGTGGTGTTTTGTCTAAAACTGAACGACGTATCGACATAAAAAGTGTAACGTCTTGTGACGTGCGCGTTACGCCCACGTCCAGAATTTTAAAGCGATATGCGGTTTACGTAACTGCCGGCAGTTTTGTGCAAAACGATTTCCCCGTTATGATAATAAAAAAGGAAGAGTTGCACTTGCCACAAAACCTTTTTGCCGATTATAGCCCTAGCAATGTTACTTTAAGCAGAGAAAATATAAAAAGAAAAAGCATTGTACAATACTTATACAAACCGGCACTTTGCCTATTACTCAGCCTTGCGGTACTTTCGCTTGCGCTGTACTTTGCGCCCAAAAGCGTGCCTGCATTTGGGGTAATTGTTGCACTTTGCCTTGGCGCTTGCTTGCAGTCGTTAGAGGGGTATTTTAAAGAGGGAATATGCGAAAATAAAAACCGCACACTTTCACTGCACTATACAAGGCTGTTTACATTACACAAGGTGTGTATATTTTCACCATTTTCGCTGCACACTTTTTTTCAAACGCCTTTTGGGGTGCGCAAAAAGTACGCAACATTTTACTCAAGGTTGCCATCGGGTAAAACATACAGGGCAAGGGGCGTTCCAATGACAAACGCAATGGATAGTGAAGAATAAAAACAATAAAAGGGATGATATTTTTTGAATAAAGCAGTTATTTTTGATTTAGATGGGACTTTGCTGAATACCATTGATGACCTTGCGAGTAGTGGAAATTATGTTTTGAAAAAGCTTGATTTGCCACAGCACAGCGTTGAGGATTTTAAAAAAATGGTGGGAAACGGAGTGCCAAACCTTGTAGAGCAAATGCTTACGCCGACAGCGCGTGGTGGCGCCACACAGCAAATGGCGCTGCAAATGTTTGTTAATAATTACAGCATGCACAGTGCAGACACAACTGCGCCTTATGATGGAATACCGCTTTTGCTTGCCGCATTAAAAAAGGCAAATTTTAAGCTTGGTGTTCTTAGCAACAAAGAGGACACAATTGCAAATAGGGTGGTTAATACTTACTTTCCCGATGTGTTTGACATGGTGTGCGGGCATATCAAAAATATGCCACTTAAGCCAAACCCGGCGCAGCTACTTACAATGTGCACAATGTTTGGGTGCGATGCAAGCGAGGTTTTGTTTGTGGGCGACAGTGAGGTAGATGTAATGACAGCAGCAAACGCAAACATGCAATGTTGCAGTGTGCTGTGGGGATACCGCACAAAAGAAGAGCTTAAAAAAGCAGGTGCAAAGGTGTTTGCACAAACACAAAAAGAGTTGTTTGATATTATTATAAAAGAGTAACTAACATAAAAAGCGCTTGAGAATTCTCAAGCGCTCAGTGTGTCAAAAAGGGCATAGCATTTCGTCATAATGACGAAGCACTATGTCTTTTTTTGATGACATTGTTACAACATTGCTTTCTTTATACCCTTTTTCAAAATTTCGTCATAATCAATAAATTTATAAATATCATCTTTAATTACATCACAGTATGTTTGCAACACGTCAAGTGGCAAGTCTTCTATTGCACAGCCATCGTCTTCACAGCGTATTACAATTTTGCCCACAATGCTGTGTGCGTCCCTAAACGCAACGCCGTTTGCCACAAGGTAATCGGCAACTTCAGTTGCGTTTAAAAAGCCGTATTTTACGCTTTTACGCATGTTCTCAGGGTGAACTGTCATCGTTGCTATCATGCGTTCCATTATTGGTGTGCACAACTTCACAGTACAAAGTGCATCATAAAAAAGCTCTTTGTCCTCTTGCATGTCTTTGTTGTAAGCAAGCGGCAAGCCTTTCATAAGCGTTAAAAGCCCCTGGACAGCGCCAAAAACACGCCCGGTTTTGCCGCGAATAAGCTCTGCGGCATCAAAGTTTTTTTTCTGCGGCATTATGGAAGAGCCGGTTGTGTAGGCATCGCTAAGTGTTATGAACTTGAACTCACTTGTGCCCCACAGTATAAGCTCTTCTGAAAGCCGTGATAAGTGCATCATTATAACAGAAAACGCACAAACAGCTTCAAGTTCATAGTCTCTGTCTGAAACGCCGTCTAAAAAATTGGCATATGGGCGTGAGAAATTCAGTTTTTTGGCAGTGAACTCCATATCAATAGCGTGCGTTGTGCCCGCAAGCGCACCGCAGCCAAGTGGGCATTCGTCCATGTTTTCCAGCGTGCTTTCAAGTCGGCGTGCATCACGGCAAAACATGCCATGATAAGCCATTAAGTGAGCTTTCATTGTAATAACTTGCGCGCGCTGTAAGTGCGTGTAGCCCGGCATAACGTGTGGGTTTTCGTCTGCAACATTTTTCAAGGTCTCGCAAAGCATAAAAACCATATCAAGCACATTTTTTACTTCGGTGCGCACAAAAAGTTTCATGTCTGTGTTAACTTGGTCGTTGCGGCTTCGGGCCGTGTGCAGTTTCTTACCTGTCTCGCCAACACGCTGTGTAAGCACAGTTTCAACAAACGTGTGCACGTCCTCATAGTCGCCCTCAAGCTTCAGCTTACCGTCATCAATGTCACATTGAATTTCATGCAGCCCTTTTGTCAAAAGTTCGGCTTCGTCTGGCGTTAAAATGTTAACGCTTGCCAGCATTGCCACATGCGCAATGCTTCCCTCAATGTCTGCGTGTACAAGCCATTTTGTCGAATTAAAGTTGTTGTTAAATTGCTCCATAAGTGCGTCTTCTTGCCCGCGGAACCTACCGCCCCACAATTTGCCCTGCGCCATTTATACCATTCCTTTTCAAGTTACTTTAAATTTTGCATTAATCTGTGCAGTCTATGCTAAACCAAAAAGTTGTGCCAACACCTTGCGTGCTTTGCACACCGTAAGCCATGTTGTGGTTTTGCAATATTGCCTTTGTTATTGAAAGCCCAAGCCCTGTGCCTTGCTTGCCGGAAGATTCCCTAGCCCTGTAATATCTATCAAAAATATGTGGTAAATCTTCAGGTGCAATGCCGGCGCCATGGTCTGTAACTTCAATTTTAACATTTTTATTGCCCTGTGGCAAACATGATATAAAAAGCATTTTGTCTTTGCCAACATGTTGAAGTGCATTTGCCATGAAATTGTGTATAACACGGCTTAACTGTTGTGGGTCTGCATACACCTCGCAGGGCAAAGGGGTGTCTATTTTAAGCGTGTAACCGTTCTTTTCACACACATCCTCATAAAGCATTGCAACTTCTTCACAAAGCTGTGCTATGTCAAAATTCATTTTGTTCGGCTTGCTTGTGCCACTACTCATTTTCGAAAGCTCCATTACGCCGCTGACAAGTGTTGAAAGCCTGTCTGTCTCGTCGACAATTATGTTAAGTTGCTCGTTTCTCTTTTGCTTGTCGTCTCCGCTTAAGTCACGCAGTGTTTCGGCATAGCCTTTTATAAGCGTAAGCGGTGTGCGTAAATCGTGGCTTATGTTTGCAATTAAGTCGCGTTGAAGCTGTGCAGAACGTGCTATCTCGTTCGACATTGTGTTAAAATCATTTGCAAGCATGCCAATTTCGTCGTTGCCACGGCTTTGTACTGTTGCAGTGTAATCGCCCGCGGCAACTTTTTTTGCCGCACTTGATATTTCAAGTATTGGTTTTGAGAACCGCCTGCTAAACAAAAAGGCGCCTACAAGTGCAAAAGCCAAAACTATTGCCGCAATTATGGGCATCTGCGTCTGAATAATCCCGGCGGCCTGGTCAATGCGGTCTAAATCGGTAGAGACAAAAAGTGTGTACTCGTTGTTAATATTAACTGCCACTACACGTTGCTCCTTATCGTCTTGTGAAAGTGTATATGACATGTCGCCGTTTTCAAGCACAATTTTACGCATGGCAACAGTGCCCTGCGTGTTCCAGTTCACATAGTCAGAGCTGCCGAACATATTTTTTTGTGTAGGGTGTAATATACAGTTGCCGGCAAATTGGTGCATATGAAGCAAATTTTCACCGTCTGAACCCGAAATATCAAGACATTTACCGGCCAAAGAAGCGTCTGCATTTGCAATTAAATTTATTTCGTTGTAAAATGCTTCGTCAACACCGAAAGACGTGGTATCGTCTGTGATAACGCCGTATTTTTCTATAAGTTGCGTATATTTTTGCGCCGTGCTTTCAAGCGAAGACTGAATATTTCTGTTATACATTGGCACAAGTAATTGAACGTTCATAACCCATACAAGCGCAATTACAACAGCACAAAGCAAAGCGGCAAAAAGCATTAATTTCCACTTTATGCTGCTTTGCTTTTGTGCAAATTTTTTCGCTTTTTCAATTTTCTTTGTTTTTTGCCTAATCATGTTTTTTGCTCCGGGTCAAACTTATATCCAACGCCCCATACCGTAACAACAAAGCTGCGGTACTTGCCCAGGTGGCTGCGCAACATTTTTATGTGCGTGTCTACTGTTCTGTCCTCGCCGAAATAGTCGTAATTCCATACGCGCTGAAGTATTTTTTCGCGCGTAAACGCAAGGCCCCTGTTAGTTGCCATAAAAACAAGAAGTTCAAATTCCTTCGGTGTCAAGGTAACTTGCTTGCCATCAATTTTTACACTGTGTGACGCTGTGTCTATAATAAGCGTGTCGAACACAAAGCATTGGCTTTCGTTTTGCTCTTTAGGCATTGTGCGGTTAAGCACAACTTTAACCCTTGCAACAAGCTCTCGCGGTGAAAACGGCTTAACAATATAATCGTCGGCGCCGCCCTCAAGCCCTGCAAGCTTGTCGTATTCTTCACCACGTGCCGTAAGCATTATTACAGGTGTTGTAATTTTATTAAGCTTCATCTCGTGTAAAACACGCATTCCGTCCACAAAAGGCATCATAATGTCTAAAATAACAAGGTCAAATCCACCTTTGTTTAAAGCCGCAAGTGCCGCGCTTCCGTCGGGCGCCTCTTCGCACAAAAAACCCTCGTGTGTAAGGTGCTCTTTAAGCAACTCTCTAATTCTGGGCTCATCATCTGCTATAAGTATTTTTACCATAATTTCACATCTCCAATTCGGCAGGCTGTATATAAAGCACTTAATGGCAGTGTTATATGCAAAATTGCGTATTGGTTACTTAAAAAACATGCGCTTTCATGCAATTTTTTGCACATGGTACTTTGTATCCGTCTGCAGTATTTAGACAATTTGTCGGGTAATTCAGGGCGTATAACTTTCATGTGTTTTTCGATTTTTTTCTTTTGCTGTAAAACACAAACGTGCATAAAATAAATAGGGATAAACTGTTTGTGCACATTGTGTTTTACTTGCATTATACAACATTGGTATGTACAATTTGTGAAAAATTATTGCAACATATGAAAAAAAATTATAAAATAAACGTATAGAATTAGATTTAAAAACTAAATACAACAATTGTAAAGGTGGCTTATACTATGGGAATTTTCGCAGTATCTATTGCATTGATACTTATAATATTGTGGTTTGTGCTTCACGGGCAGCGCATTTCAGACGAAAAACGGGAGTTGCTGCAAGGTGTTAACCATGCACACAGAGGGCTGCATTCAAAAGACAAAAGTGTGCCGGAAAACAGCATTGCTGCGTTTAAAGCGGCAGTTGAAAACGGTTATGGCATCGAGCTTGATTTACAGCTTTCAAAAGATGGACATGTAGTGGTCTTTCATGATTATACAACAAACAGGATGTGTGGGATTGATGGCAAGGTAAACAGCTTTACACTTGAAGAACTTCAAAAAATGCAGCTTTTGGAAACACAGCAAACAATACCCTTGTTTACAGATGTATTAAAAGTTGTAGACGGCAAGACAAATATAATAGTTGAGGTTAAACCGACAGACAAATATGAAAAGCTTTGCGAAAAGACACTTGCAATACTTCGTGAGTACAGCGGCCCGTACTGTGTGGAGAGCTTTGACCCGAAAATAGTGATGTGGTTTAGAAAAAATGCGCCTGATGTTACGAGAGGGCAACTTACAAGTCATCCGTCGATTTTTGAGGGCGCAAAGTTGTACCAACGTGTTGCCGTGGGCTGTGTGCTTACCAATGTTGTGGCACGCCCGCATTTTATTGCGCATGGTTTGGAAAATAAAAGCATATTTGTGCGGATTGCCGAAATGACAGGCACAATGCGCGTTTGCTGGACAGTGACAGACGAAGATGATGCGGCAAGACGCGAGCGTGAAAATGACGCAGTTATTTTTGAATTTTATGAGCCAAAACCCAATTTCATGATGTAAGTTTATGCCGACAAATAAAAAACACTGTTAAATTAATAAAATTATGAATTTACTATTATTTTTTTTCTGTTTTTGACGATAAAATTATTAGTGATATAAAATGTCATGATAGGTATAGGGAGGCTAAAATAATGGTATACAGGGTAAATGGAAGTGGTTCACCACTACTTTATAATACAAAAAATAATGATGCAGTAAAAGCAAACGGTTTTGCCGTGGCGGGCAAGCAACAAAACTTCGACACCTCTGACTTTGCCGCCGCATTAAACGAGGAACAAACACGAATAAAAGACGTTGTGGGCTCTATTTCGCAAAAAGCGCACATCAGGCCTACTTTTAACGAGCTTGAAGCGATAAAAAACACTGTTGATAGCGGCGCTTATGCAATTAACAGTGAGGAGATTGCCGCACGTATGCTTTTGATGAGCGTATAGAGGTGAACCCTTATGAAATTTGAAAGTTATTTGGAGTTTTTGGAATCGCTTCTTGAAGAATTGAAAAAATTGGCGGATTTGCAGCAAAAAAAAATCGACACTATCGAAAAGCATAATTTAGAAGAGCTTGATAGTTGTATTAAGCAAGAGCAAGCAGTGTCGCTTGTAATGCGTGGGCTTGAAAGAAAGCGAACATTGCTTTTGGCAGAACTTGGCTTGCAAGGCACAACAATGTCGCAAATGGTTGACAAGTGCCCTGAAGAGCATAAAGAGAAAACAGAAGAACTTGTGAATAGCACGCTTGCAGTATATGCAAACTACAATAAACTTCACGAAAAAGCAGCAAAAATATTAAAGAGAAACATGGAAATTGTAGAGACTTCGCTTGCAAGCAGGGGATATACGCTTGGGAAAGACGATGAAGATGATATAATTCCGCAAACACCGCAAAAAGCGAATACTGACTTTAAAGCATAAATAAATAATCGGCGAAACGGAGACGAAATATGAGCACTTTCAGTACACTTACAACAGTACGCCTTGGGATATACGCGGCGCAAGCCGGCATTGACGTTACAGGTAACAATATTACAAACATCAGTACATCCGGCTACACACGCCAGGCGCTGCAACAAACAAGCCTTTTAAGCAGTATTAACGATAAATATTATTCGAAATTTGACCCAAGAATTGGGCAAGGTGTTGTTGTTACGGGCGTTGACCAACTTAGGGACCCTGCGCTTGACATTACATATCGTAATGCCATGTCGGACGTTGGGTCTATGGATGCAAAACTTGCAGGCCTTGAAAGCCTTGCAAGTATTATTGACGAGGTAGGAAAGGGTGACACAGAACAAGACGACGGCGTTATTTTGCGCCAACTTAATGAGCTTAGAGACGTTATAAGCAGGGCTGTAACTGACGGCATTGACGGCTATGACGGCATAATAAAAACATCTGCAAGCTCGCTTGTAACACTGTTCAATTCGTATTCTGCAAAGCTTGATGAATTAACCACAACATACGAAACATATATA
Source organism: uncultured Bacteroides sp. (assembly GCA_964371535.1). GTDB lineage: Bacteria > Bacillota > Clostridia > Oscillospirales > Ruminococcaceae > Ruthenibacterium. The sequence goes on along the minus strand of CAYJMH010000002.1, from coordinate 69,531 downwards.
GAACAAGACGAAGACCAAGTTAACACCTTGCTTTCTGAAATTCAAAAACTTAGCATTTCAATACGTGACGCCGAAATTAGAGGCGACCAAGCACTTGAACTTAGGGACGAGCGCAACAGAATGCTTGATTCGCTGAGCCAATATGTGAAAATTAACGTTGACTACCAAACAGAGACAATTGGTGCAGGTTTTGAAGTTGAGAAACTTGTAGTAAACCTTGTTGACGAGAACAGGGCAGACATAACAGGCGGAGAGCTTATTGATGGCGTTTATGCAGCACAAATAACAATAGAGGATTCAACAAATAATTATAATGTAGCAGTTGGAGAATTGAAAAATATTGACGGCGACATAAAGGAGATATCTCCGGGTGTATTTGATACATCAACTGATTTGGCCGATACAGAGCTATATGGCTCTATTCAGTCGCTTCGTGAGCTTTTAACAGAGCAAGGTGTTTATGCCAGTGCAACAGACCTTACATTTGACCCACAAGCCACCGAAAAAATGGGCATACCTTATTACCAAAAAGCACTTGACCAACTTGCTTTTGAATTTGCAGAGCAAATGAATGCACTTAATACCCCCGGAACAGGTATTACGGGTGAGGGTAATTTGTTTAGTAATGCACCGGACGGAAACAATGAAACAAATATCACTGCTGCGAACATTTCAATTTCGGCATCGTGGGCAGACGGAACAGTGCAAATGCTTTCCACAACAGACGAAAATGCATCTTCAGGCGATACTTCAAACCTTGCAAGGTTTTTGAATGTGTTTAGCGATTCATTCGACGTTGACCCAAAAGACATAAAAGCAGATGCTGAGGGCACAAATTTTGATAGTACGCTGGAAGAACTTTTACTTGGTTTACAGTCTACACTTGCTGAAGAGCAAATGAGTGCTACTACAGTTTTATCGAACTATGCTGTAACGGCAGACAACGTTTACGTTGCACGTGAGGGTGTAATGGGTGTAGACTTGAACGACGAGGCAACGTCGCTTATGAAATATCAAAACGCTTATTCTGCCGCGGCAAGGCTTATGACTGTTTTCGATGAAGTTCTTAATACTCTCATACATTCATAAAACAAGGGGTGAAGAAAAATGCTTAGAATTACTGCAAACAGCTCTCTTTATATGTATAAATCGGGGCTTATGAAAAATACAAGCTCAGTTTACACTTCAATGAATAAACTGATGACATACAGGAATTTTGATTCGTACGCAAGCGACCCTGCCGCTGCAACAAGGGCTTTTCAGGTTCACAGCTCTTTGAATGCAACAGATACACAGGCGTCCAACACTAATACGCTTATTAGCAAGTATGAAACTGCGTGGTCAAATATGGAGACCATTATTGACGACTTAACGAATGATATGGGTAGAACCCCCGCGTTAATTGGCTTGAATGGAACTAACATTGATGCACTTGACTCACAGGCGCAAATTTTAGAACAAGGCGCTGAGGGCATTATACAGGGAATGAACGCAAAATATAACGAGGATTATATATTTGCCGGCGCAGACACGCAAAATCCGCCGTTTTCTATTGAAGAAGCAAACGATGGCACAGGCACAATACGTAAATATGTAGCTTTTAGGGGCGTGCTTATTGACCATAACCTTAGTGTCCCATATATCGATGAAAACGGAAACAATGTTGCACACCCAGTAACCGGCGTCCCCATGAGCAACGAGGAAATGCTTGAAAAGTGGAACGAAGAGGGGCTTTATGTAGACATTGGCCTTGGCTTTGAAGTTGAAGCAGGCGATGTAGTAGAGGCAACAGCCTTTGATGCTGCTATATCAGGCCTTGACTTCATGGGTTATGGGCTTGACGCAGACGGTGACCCGAAAAATGCCGCTTCGGTCATGCTTAGAATTTCAGACATTTATAACGATTATGATTCAACTAAATTTGATGACGCAAGTAGGCTTGCTGATAAGCTTTCAGATTCACAAGAGAATATGATTGATAAACATGCTGAATTAAGTGCCGCGACATTGTCACTTACAACAAATTTAAGCCAGCTTGAAAGCAGGTTTGACGCACTTAACGTAGAGCGTGCCGCCATTGAAGACATAGACATGGCAGATGCAATTGAAGAGTTTATGTGGAACCAAACGGCATACAATGCTGCTTTGCAAGTAGGCCAGTATGCAATACCACAAACACTTATGGATTATATGCGCTAATTCTTATATATTTAGCAAGATAAGGAAATTTTGCTTTTTATAAATATTAAAGCCGGGATGCAATTATCCGGGAAGGAGCTTGATTAAATGTATCCACTTATTGAAATTCAGTCAGTACCCATTGAAATCCAAATGAAAACGACAAATGCTAACCTTGAATATGCACGAGGCACAGCTCAAATGGAGATTTCGCGCAACGAGGGCGGTTTACATATTAAGAGTAGGCCCATTCAAGTGAAGATTGACACGTTTGAAGCACGCAACTCAATTGTCCCTTCTACAATTCGCAGCATAGAGCAAAATGCACAGGAGGGCAAAAGCCAGGTATATAGTGCAACGGCTCAAATTGCTCAAGAAGGGCGAAGAATGATGGAGGCGCCTGCGGGCCAAAATGTTTTGAACCAAGTTGCCCAAAGTGCAACAAATACAGGGCTGCCGAACATTAATGTTACATTTCTTCCATCAACAGGGCCTGAATTCTCTTTTGAGGGTGGCGAGATGAACATTCGCTATGAAATGGATAAGCTAAATTTTGATTGGCGATTGAACCAAATGGACTTTACATTTGAGCCGGGTGACGTTGAATTTACTGTAACACAACAGCCTGACGTTATAATTAAATATGTAGGGGGCCCACTTTATGTGCCGCCATCTGCTGACCCGAACCACGAGCCAATTGATGTGAAAGCTTAAAATTTTACTTTAGGGAAAGGCTAAGTTTGAAAATTAAATCAAACTTAAATTAATGACATGCAACTTAAAACGAAGTACTTTTCTACAATAGATTATGACCAGAGTGACATATTGGACTTTCCCTGTGGCCTTTTTGGGTTTGAAGATGAGAAAAAATTTTTGTTGCTACCTTTTGAGGGCGCAGATTCAAATTTACTTTGCTTTCAAAGTGTTTGCACGCCTACACTTGCGTTTGTTGTTATGAACCCGTTTTCTCTTAACCCTGCCTATGCACCCATTGTTACAAGTGAAGAGCTTAAAACAATGGGTGTTGAAAAAAGTGAAGATTTATGCTATTATGTTATGTGTGTAGTGCGCGAGCCTGTAGGCGCCAGCACAGTGAATTTTAAGTGCCCTGTTGTAATTAACGATATAACAAGGAAAGCAATGCAAGTGATACTCGAGACTGACGAGTTTCACATGCGTCACCTATTGTCAGAGTTTGGCGGAAGTGCCGACGGAAAGGATGACGCATAATGCTTATATTAAGGCGCAAATTAGGCGAATCTTTTGTAATTGGTGATAATGTTGACATAACAGTTTTGTCTGTTGACGCTTCAGGCAACGTGAACCTTGGAATTAACGCGCCTAAAGATGTTTTAATTTTAAGAAGCGAATTAAAACAGGCAGTAGAATTTAATAAAGATGCAGCAGTGGCAGGGTCAGATAGTCTTGCCATAGAAAAGCTGGGAATGTTGTTAAAAGGAAATGCTGAAAAATAGCGTTTCATAGTTTTAAATTATTCGTACAAAAAATGCTACAGAAAGGAATGATAATATGGATGGTATTTCTTCTCCGTCCGGAATTGGCTTTATGATGGATTACTCTTTTTCTGTAACCAACAAGGCAATGGATACAACAGAGGCGATTGCCGAAAATTTGGTAGACATGATTGAAACTGCTAATCCAACATCACCTCCCGGCCCGGCAAAAGGGCAATTTATTGATGTGTATGCATAATTTGTTGCTTTAAAATTTGTTTTATTAAACCAAAGCGAAACCCCACCGCATATGCGGTGGGGTATAATATATTAATTCTTAAGTTGGTAGTTTTCAAATTATTTTACGGCTAAAACTATTGTGGTGTTTTCTTTTTTAGCGCTGTAACATTAATATTTGCCTTTAATTCCTGCGCTAATTAATAATTAACCAATAAGAAAACCAATCAATAATTGAAAACATCGAATTTTTGCCTTTAATATCTATTAATTCTTTAAGTTTATTTGCATACTCTTTCACCGCATGCAAACGTACACTAATCTTGCATTGGACTTTGCCTTTCTTTAATTACATATATCCTTTATAAATGCAAGCTTACGATTAATGTAAAGAGATTTTACCCCTTTAATATAACCTTTTATATTAGATATACTATTGTTTCAGACATACCACCATTTTATTTTATTACTGCCGTTAACTTTGCAACTTACAATTTATTTCCCGGCAATTTAATTTATTTGGCAGTACATCAAAGCAAACAATTCGACTATGTTGTTTCTTTACACAACATATTTTCCGTGCAGTCGTTTATAAGCAGGACACCATTTTACTAAACGTTTTTGCACCTATAACCTAATCACTTAAAACATATGTTTGAGTTTACAAGCCCAAGACACTGCGTGTGAAAAAACATGAAACATTCATAATGTAGTGCAATTTTACGAATAGCGGTGAGCCTGCTCTAACTGTGCAGGTGTTTCAGTAGAGTACATCGGCCTCGCCCCTTTCTTTTTCTGTATCTATATTATATACAATATTTTTGTGTTAGTCTATTCGCAATTTGTATGTATTTTTGTGCAGTTTTATGGACATTATGACCATAGATGTTGACGGTTTGTTACGAAATTAATAACAGAAAAATTATATGACATATTATCGTTGAAAAATCTCCATTTCGAACGGAGATTTATTAATATTGCTTGTGCTTTGCACAGAATGGAGATTTTTATGACATACAAAGAACTAATATTGCATATCAAAAAAGAGAAAACCGCATGTTACATATTTGAAAAAGGGCAGAGAAATGCAAACAGGGACAGATTGAGAGTATATAGGGATGGGAAAATTTTATTTGAGCGCTTTTGCTATGGCGAAGCGGCCGGGCTTGTTTTTGACATGTGGGCAAACACAGTAAACGATGATGGTGAGATTATATGGGATTACACAACATGTCAAAACAGCAAAAAGAGTGAAGCACCAAAAAAAATAACTTTTTTTGGGTTAGAGTATTTACAACTTGACGCCAAGGATATAAAATGGAATTATAATTGCAAACTAAAGTTTGACAGTAAAAATAAATATGGAATTTTAAAAGTTTTACTTGGTTAACATAACAAAAAAGTGGTAATGTATTTACAAAACAAACAAATAAGTGTATAATAAGAGGTGATATAATGTACAAAAATATTATTTTTGACATTGGTGGGGTAGTTGTGGATTTTACACCGCACATGTTTTTGCTTGACAGGTTTACAAACGAAAAGCTGGAACAAGAGCTGTATAAATTGTCTTTTGGAAGCAAAGAGTGGGCGGCAATGGATTGCGGGCTTATGGCACGTGATGAAGGCAACAGGCGAATGCTTGCAAATGCCGAAAAAATAGGACGCAAGTATGAAATGGAAATGATTATTTGTGATTGGGAAGACATGTTAAAGTCGAAAGAAGAGACTATAAGGCTTATTACTAACTTGAAAAATAATGGGTATGCAGTATATTATTTGTCTAACATGGCGGCCGATACATTTGATAACTTGAAAAATCGCAGGTTTTGGAAATTATTTAATGGTGGCGTTGTTTCTTGCCATGTTAAAATATCAAAGCCCGATACAAAAATATTTTTAGGCACACTGCGGAAATTCAATATAAATGCTGACGAGTGCATTTTTATTGACGATTCACCCGCCAATGTGGAAAGTGCAGGCTCTGTTGGAATTAAATCGCTTTTGTTTAGGTCTGCCTCGTTACTTGCGAAAGATTTAACGGGGTTAGGTGTACAGGTGAAAGCAAAAAGGCAATAAAATGGTGAAACATAGGCACTTTATTGTAAATTTCATGAAAGTGCCGTGAATATACACACAATAAAATACAAGGAGGCAAAACATGGGTTTAATTAAGGCAATTTCAGGCGCGGCCGGTGGAGTTTTAGCCGATCAATGGCGCGAGTTTTTTACGTGCGATTCCATTAGCTCTGATGTTCTAATGACAAGGGGCTACAAAAAAACCGGGGGGCGCTCATCAAACACAAAAAGTGACGACAATATTATTAGCAATGGTTCTGTGATATCAGTTGCAGACGGCCAATGTATGATAATTGTTGACAATGGCAAAGTTGCTGAAATTTGTGCTGAACCCGGCGAGTTTACATACGACTCATCGACAGAGCCAACAATTTTTTACGGTGGATTAGGCACAGGAATTGTTGAAAGTTTCAAAAACATAGGCAAAAGGTTCACTTTCGGCGGCGAGCCACCGAAAGACCAACGCATTTATTATTTCAACACAAAAGAGATTAGGAATAACAAATACGGAACTGCAAATTCAATTCCTTTTAGGGTTATTTATGAGAATATAGGCCTTGACGTTGAAATTGGCATTCGTTGCCACGGTGAGTATTCATATAAAATTTGTGACCCAATGCTGTTTTATACAAATGTTAGCGGCAACATATCACAAGATTTTATGCGTACAGAGCTTGACGGAATGTTGAAAACAGAGCTTATTACAGCTTTGCAACCGGCATTTGCTAAAATTTCTGCAATGGGCATAAGGTATAGCGAACTTACAGCGCATACATCTGATATAGCAGATGCTTTGAACGAAGTTTTGAGCCAAAAATGGGCAGAACTTAGGGGTATTAAAGTATTCTCATTCGGTGTTGCTATAAGCGTATCTGATGAAGACAAAGAAATGTTGCAAGAAGTACAACGCAATGCAACTTTCCGCAACCCAACAATGGCTGCGGCACATCTTGTTGGTGCACAAGCACAAGCAATGCAAGATGCTGCCAATAACCAAGGTGGCGGTGGCGCATTTATGGGCTTTGCCGGCATGAACATGGCAAATGGCGCAGGCGGGATGAACACAAGCAACTTGTTTGCAATGGGCCAACAACAGCAGCAAGGCGCACAACAAGCCGCACCTGCACAGGGCGCACCTGCGCAAGCTGCAGCACAAGGTGGCTGGGGCTGCGCATGTGGCAAAGCCGGCAACACCGGCAAATTCTGCAACGATTGTGGAAAACCAAAACCGCAAGATGCAGAGGGCTGGGCTTGTGAGTGCGGCGCCACAAACAAAGGCAAATTCTGCCAAGAGTGTGGAAAATCTAAACCTGCCGGCGCACCGCTGTATCAGTGCGATAAGTGCGGCTGGAAACCGAAAGACCCGAAAGCACCACCTAAATTCTGCCCTGAATGTGGCGATGTTTTTGATACAAACGATTCGAAATAATAGGTTGAGGCAAGGGACGCATTGTTTACAACATAATATGTTATAAAAATTATTAACGGGTGGCGAACATATGTTCGCCACCCGTTAAATTGCGTTAAAATATTAAAAAAAACTCTTATAGCAAGAGGTTATGTTTACTTAGGCCCTGCCCTAAGAACCCAAAATTTTTTGTAAAAAATTTAGTAAAACTTTTATATTTTTGATAAATATAAAAAAAGGCAAAGGGTAATGGCATGTTTGTGTGAAGTGCTATGGGGTTTTGTGTTTAAATTAATTTTATAGAAAGTACTTAACGCCTACGTTTTCAAGTTCTTTTTCAAGCATAGCTTTTTCGTTATCTGACAACAAGCCAAATGCTTTGTCGGCGTTTTCCACCGAAAAAGAAAAGCTCTCGAAATTGCCGGGCGGTATAAGTATTTGTGCGCCCAGAACGTTTGTAGCATACTTCATTGCGGCAATTGCGAGCTCGTCGCAATCACTGAAAGGTTTGCACCAACTTTTTGAAAAACGGCTCTTGTCGTCACCTTCTGCCCATGCGCGGTGCACAAGCGATTTCATACCAAGGAAACCGATGTTTTTTTGTTTTGCCATACGGCTTATGTCTGTTCCAAAGCCCTTGCCCATGTGCAGGCCCCAGTTTGTAGGGAAAAGCACGGTGTCAAATTCATATTGAGAAAGTGCATAAATTGCAGCAGCTTCGTCATGGCAACTCATGCCTACAAAGCGCACATAACCCTCTTGCTTTGCTTTTACAATTACATCTAAAGCGCCACCGCTTGCAAAAGCCTGTTTCGCATCTTCTACGCTAGATAGAGAATGCAGCTGAAATACATCGAAATAGTCGGTGTGTAGTGTTTTTAGTGAGTTTTCAAACTCGCTTTTAGCATTTATTCCTTTGCGCTCTGTAGTTTTGCATGCAAGAAAAACGTCTTTGCGGTAAGGCCTCAAAGAATTCCCAAGTTTTATTTCTGCGTCACCATAAGATGGCGCAACATCGAAATAATTTATACCATTCTCTATTGCATACCCTACATAGGCATCGGAATTCTTTTGACTTTCGTCCATTGAAATTACACCGCCATAACCTATTAAAGATACATCTAAGCCGGTATTTCCAAGTCTGTTTTTTTTCAAATAAACACAACCCCTTAAAACGTAATATGTTATAGATTTTCTAATTCGTCAAGCCATAGACGGCCGTCTGCGTCGCTTGGCATGCGCCAATCTCCACGTGGTGAGAGTGCGACAGAACCAACCTTAGGGCCGTCCGGCACACAATTGCGCTTAAATTGCTGTGCAAAAAACCTTTTATAAAATACTCGAAGCCATTTTAGAATAACGCTATCTTCGTAAACATTGCAGAATGCAAAGCGCGCAATGTAATAAATTTTTTGCGGCGAAAAATTCATGCGAACAACATAGTATAAAAAGAAGTCGTGTAAAATATACGGCCCTACAATTTCCTCTGTCTCTTGGCTTATGTCACCATTTTTTGCAGGTAAAAGTTCAGGGCTTACGGGTGTATTTAGTATATCTTTAAGTGTAGCGCCCAGCTTGTCGTTGTCGCAAATGTTTGAAATATGCTCTACTATATGACGCACAAGTGTTTTTGGCACACCGCAGTTTACATTATACATGCTCATATGGTCGCCGTTATATGTTGCCCAGCCCAGCGCAAGTTCTGAGAGGTCGCCGGTGCCTAAAACAATTCCATTCTCCTTGTTAGCGAGGTTCATAAGCACAAGTGTGCGCACACGCGCCTGTGTGTTTTCAAATGTGACATCGTGCACGCTTTCATCTTGGCCTATATCATTAAAATTACTTTTAACAGTATTTGTAATGTCTATGCTTTTGAAGCCGACACCCAATGTACCGCACAGCGCTTTTGCGTTGTTAAATGTGCGCGATGTAGTGCCAAAGCATGGCATAGTAACGGCTGTAATTTGTGAAAGCGGCTTGTTTATTCGTTTGAAAGATTCGACAGCTACTAACAGCGCAAGGCAGCTGTCAAGCCCGCCGCTAATTCCGACAACTACTGTGTTTACATTTATGTGCTTTATTCGTGCTGCAAGTCCCTCAGCTTGAATATTTATTATATCCTCACACCTGTTTTTAACCGCAACCAAATTTTGCGGCACAAACGGTGTTTTGGAGAATTTACGCGTCAGTTTAGTATGTTTTTCACTTAAACTAACAGGAACATGCGTATAGTTTTCAGTGTCATCGGCTTTAAAAGTAATGTTTTTTAGGCGTTCTGAAACAAGCATTTCTACGTCTATTTCACTTATTGCAACGCTGTTTTCAAACGGGGCACTTTCGCTTAAAATTTTGCCGTTTTCACAAACTAAGTTGTGGGCGGCAAACACCATGTCAGACGTCGATTCACCACGGCCTGCATCGCTGTAAACATAGCCGCAAAGTAAACGTGCAGATTGGTTTGCAACAAGGTTGCGCCTATATTGAGCCTTGCCAACAACCTCATCGCTTGCAGATAAATTAACAATAACTGTTGCGCCTGCCAATGCATGGTAAGAGCACGGTGGAATAGGTGCCCACAAATCTTCGCATATTTCAGCAGCTATTTTTATGTTTTCGTTTTTGTCACAATGGAATAAAATATCTGTGCCAAACGGAGTTAATTTACCGTTTAAATTTATGCTTTGCACGCCACCAAACTTTGAGGTGAAATGACGCAGCTCATAGAATTCTGCATAATTAGGTAAATGTGTTTTAGGTACAATGCCTACAATTTCACCTTTATTTAAACAAAATGCACAGTTATAAAGTTCACCGTTATACTCAAAAGGCGCGCCTATGAATATAACGGCATCAATATTTTTTGTGGCGCTTGCTACTTTATAAACACCATCTAAGGCACCTTTTCTAAGCGCGCTTTGAAAAAACAAGTCTCCGCAAGTATAGCCCGTAATACAAAGTTCGGGCAAGCTAATTACTTGTGCATCTTGTTTTGCCGCTTTTGTAATAACCTCAATTGCGCTATTTGCGTTGTGTTCGCAGTTCGCCACGCGTATTTCAGGCGTAACTGCGGCTACTTTTAAAAAGCCGTGTTTCATAAGCTAAAATTCGGTCCTTTCACCTACAAATAAATGCAGGGCTTAAAAATGCATATCACTATTTCTAAGCAATTCAATAAACTTATCTTTTGGCATTGGCCTTGCGTATAAATAACCTTGGGCAATGTCACAGCCAAGTTTTCTCAAAATCTCTGCTTGCTCAACTGTCTCTACACCCTCTGCTACAACCTCAAGCTCAAGCTGCTTTGCCAGCGAAATAATGCTTTCTACAATAAGTGTGGCTTTTTCTTCTTTGCCGCTGCCTGTAAACGAGCAAAAGCCTTTGTCAAGTTTCAAGATGTCAAGCGGTATGTCTTTAAAACGGTTGTAAGACGAAAGGCCGGAGCCAAAATCGTCCATAGATATGGTATAACCATGTTTCTTTAAATTTGTTATGGCATTAACTACTAAATCGAAATTCTCTACGAAAGCACTTTCGGTTACTTCAAATTCAAGGTTTGAGGATGAAACTTTGCTGTTTTGCACAGTAGAGTTTAAATTGTCTATCAAATTCTCTTGCAAAAGTGTTATACCCGATAAATTGATAGATATTAAAAGATTGCTCAACAAGTCATGATTAATTCGAATAAAGTCGCAAACACTGTGTGTAACAAAATGGTCAAGCCGAATAATAAACCTGTTATTCTCTAAAATAGGTATAAATTGGTCTGGGAAATAAACAGGCTTCCCATCCCTAATCCATCTAATAAGGGCTTCTGCGCCCACAATACGCTTTGTTTTTAAGTCGATTTTCGGCTGGTAATATACCTGGAATTCATCACCGAAAAGTGCAGTTTCCATTCCGGTAATAATTTCGTTTTGAAGCTTCCTGTTGTCGTGCATTTCTTTTGTATATTCAACAACAGTGCTGCCAAAACCTTTTTTTGCAGTCATACGTGCATAATTTGCACAGTCAAGCATATAGTCCAAATCAAGTGATGGCTCATAAATAACGTATTTACCAACGCTTATGTGAATTGAAAAGTCGTCTTCAAGTACTTCACGCAATGATAATTTGAAAAGCAAATTTTGCTTGTGCGCCTTTTCAAGTGATAAGTTTTCGTCGGCTAAAGGCGTCATAAAAATGAACTTATCGTTTGCCTCTCTGGCAATAAGGGCGCTTTCTACAAGGTTTTGCTTTATAGACAGCGCCACAAGCTTTATAACTTCGGAACCTTTGTTGTAGCCGAACGTCTCGTTTACAATTTTGAAATTGTCTATATCCACAAAATATAGTGCATATTTTCCGGGTTTTGCATTTTCTAACACTTTGCGCGCCTGCTCAAAAAAGCTGTATTTTGAAAGCAATCCGGTAAGTGCGTCTGAATTAACAAGCGTTAGCAAATCTCTCTGTCGGCGAACGTTGCCGCGCCAAACAACAAAGATAAATGCACAAACAATTACAAGCACAAAAATTATGATAATAAATATGTTGTCAACTATAAACTCAAAAAGTGTGTCTTCCGGTATATAATGTAAGCGAGATTCGGCAATAATTCCGTCAGTAGTAGCTGTGTCAAGCCGCTGAATGGCAATGTTAAAAATGTCACGGTACTCTTCGCCAAGTTCTTTGTTTATCAAAATTATCAGGGGCAATTCGTAATCAAGCTGTGTTGCAAAGAAGTCGTCGCCGGTGTCGAAAGATAATATATAGTCGTTTGTAGCTGAAGGAGACACAACAAAATTAACCCTGCCGTCTTGCAAAGCTTTTATCATGCTGTCAACAGTGTTGTAGTAGGCTATTACGTAAGAGCCTGTTATGTTTAAAGCGTTGCTCAGGTCTACATTATGATATTGTAAAGAAGCAACGTATAGGTACTGTTCATTATGTGCTTGCGGCTCGCCTATAAGGCTTACCGGTAATGTTGTGTATGGCGCTGTGGAAATATAGTTACTGCTAAAGCTGCCATTGTTTATTAATGCCAGGCTTATGTCTGCGTTATTGTAAATTTCGCCATTTGTTACATCGTTTTCGTTTAAATAATTAACATCAACATTTAAGTCATCAGCAATTAAATTCATAATTTCAATAGAGATGCCTTGTGCGTTGCCGTTTTCGTCTTCCCACTGGAAAGGCTGGTTATTGCTGTTGTAAAAAACGTCAATAGTTTGCTTGTTTAAAAGTAAATCTCGTTGGCTGACAGAGAGCGATGGCTTTGCAAGCAAGCTGTCGTCAGTATAGCTTAAATTTAACTTGTTAATATAATTATAATCATCGTCAAGAATTTTTTGTGTTGCAATGTCTATCTCTTCCAGCAAGTGTTTGTTTTCAAAAAGCCCTATATAGTGAAGTGGCTCATGCCCCAGGCTGGCAACAACTTCAAGTGTGCCATTCGTTTGTGAAAGCTCTGTTACATGTATGTCATAACCGCTAATATTTGTGTCCCACGCCATGTTACCGGGGTTTTTTGTTTGAATTACATCTAAAGAGAAATTATTTTCAGCTGCAAAATCTTGCAACAAGTTGTTAAATGCATTAAAAGAACCATAATCTTCGACACTTATAACACTCTGCTCGAATTTTTCAAAGTCGTTAAGGTAGATGCCTGAATTAAGCGGTGCTGTTAAAACTATTTCAGGGTTAGCAATAGGCTCTTTCGTGTACAAATAGTTTGTAAGAATAAATTCGTCAGAAACAGGCACAGGGCCAAGCAAGTCAATCTCGCCACTCTCTAGCATTTTAAAGCCCGTTTCAGGGGTAACACTTATATGCTCAAAAGTAAAATTTGAATAATCTTCAAGCTCTGAGAAAAATTCATAGCCAACCCCACTAATTGAGTTGTCGGTTTCCTCTATCATGTGGTTAGCTGCATTTAAATAGCCAATTGTAATTAACGTTTTTGGTTCAGGCACAGCAGTATTTTCAATTTCAGACGCAAAAATATTTGCCGGGCAAAGAAGTACCAGCAATAAAACCAATATAAATTTTAATGGGCGTTTTAACATAATTTTCCTCTGGCCAGTAAACCTAATAGCGTGTTATGAATTGAATTATGCTTAGAAAGTGCTACTTGAAATTTATGTCTCTTTATTATAATTTAGATAGTGTAGATACTAAATAATTATAATGAATTTGAAAAAAATATGCGAAACATTTGTGCTTACAAAAAATAAAGAAGTTTTATAAACTTTATTACGTTAATAAAATATATGTCAAAAAGTACATGCATTTTATGATATAAATATATTAGCTACTTTTTTATATACGCTTACATTATATTATAACCAATTTTGCTGTGTGTTTCAAGTGTTTTTATATTATTTTTGCCGGTGCAGCTGTTGTATTATTGCACCACATTTTCAATTTTAGCCATTTTTTGCCGTACAAGTGTGCGTGATGATAAATGTTTTTAATATAAACAAAAAAGGCAATGCAGAAACATCGAACGTTTTTATCGCATTGCCAATAATGTTTAATAATATTTTTATTTCTAAAAAATAATATCACAAATTTTTTCTATATTATAATAATCAAAATATTTGTTTTCAAGTGGTATCCATTTTCGAACAAAAGCTTGAAGTTGGTCTTCGCCGTTTCTTAGTTTTATACGCTGCAACTGTGTTTCGTAATCTGCCTTTAAAAATACCTTTATGTCGTAAACATCGGTGATTGTGGGGTGCAGGCTGTAAGAGCCTTCAATTATATTAACAGCACAAGGTTTTGAGGTGATAACGTTGCCATATGTGCCTGTTTGGCACATATAAGGCCTATAACAAAACTTCTGTGTGTCTCTCAAAGGTTGGGCTACTTCTTTTAATAATCGCTCATAATCTATGTTTCCGCCGGGCTCGCTCAATCTCTTTTCAGTGCGCATTTCAAAAGGTAGAAAAAAATGGTCAGTACTAACGACGTTGCAAGAAAATACTTGCAAAAGCAAATTCGCAAGCGTCGTTTTTCCGGCACCGCAGTTTCCGTCTATACCAATAATTATGTTGTTCTTTTGCTTTAGTTTTTCCTCAATAAGCAAAAACAGGCTTTTGTAATTTTCTAAATTAGCCTTTTGATCGTTGTTTAAAAACCTTGCGTTCTCGTTACAAAAATTGTCAAACATTAAAACCACCGTTTATATTATACAGCGCTATTTTCAGTTGTTGATACTATATTTTCATCTGCCATAACACCGGCCTTTTGAAGCACAAGTATGACTGTGGGCACTAAAATAAGGTGTAAAATAATGCCGGGTATGCCGCCTATAACAGAAGAGCTGATGAAAATGCCAAGTGTATACATGCCACCCATGCTTAACATTAAAAGTGACATTGCAACGCCAAAAACTACACGCCCTAAAACCATTGCAATTATAAGTGAAGCATAAACTTTACACTTTTTGTTTGCAAATAATTTGTAAAAAACACCAATTACAATTCCGTAAGCCGCAAGTTCAAACGCCATTGCAATTGCCATGGGCATTAAAACAGGCATGCCAAATATAAAAGAGCGAAGTATAGGAAGGATAAAGCCGACAATGCCACCATAAAGCCCACCACAAACAATGCCACAAATTAAAACAGGGATATGCATAGGTGATAATAGCGAACCAATTTGTGGAATTTGGCCTGTTAAAAATGGAAGCAATAAGCCAATTGCCATAAAAATTGCGCTGTAAGTTAGTTTTTTTGTTGTGCTAAGAGTATTAGTCATTAAAATCTCCATTCTGCCACGAATTGTAGCGCGAAATTGCCAAAATTGGCCAGATGAACACTTGAGTCCACACTATCCAGATAAGCAACATGCTTTGAAAAAAAGTTAGGCTTTACAAAAGACAAAAATATATTGGGCAAAGCATAATTAAAAGCGGGCAAAGTTTGCCCTGTAATAATTTCAGCGCCCAATATATTATTTTACACTATTATGCAACAAAAAGCAAGCTTAGTGCCATTACAAACATGCCAAGCACAAGCCCATACATAGATAAATGGTGCTCTCCGTATTCTTTTGCGGCAGGTAAAAGCTCGTCTAAACTTATAAAAACCATTATTCCCGCAACCATCGCAAAAATTATTCCCATTGTCACATCGTTTAAAAAGCTGCTTAACAAAAAATAGCCCAATAAAGCGCCAACAGGCTCAGACAGGCCCGACAAAAACGACAACTTCATCGCTTTTTTTCTGTTGCCCGTTGCATAAAAAATAGGAACTGCAACGGCAATACCCTCAGGTATATTATGAATAGCAATAGCTATTGCTATTGAAACACCAAGTTCCGGGCTGCTTAATGTGGCCGCAAAAGTTGCAAGCCCCTCGGGGAAATTGTGAATGGCAATTGCCAGTGCCGTAAAAACACCAAGGCGCATTAAATTATTTTTATGTTCTTCGCTTTTGCCGTCCATTTCCTCTACTGTATGAACTTCATGCGGGTTGCCCATAGAAGGCACAAGTTTATCAATAACTGCAATAAGCAAAATGCCACAGAAAAACGCACCGGCACTTACCCACAGGCCAAGGCGCTCTCCCATTGCAAGTGAAAGCGTCTCGTTCGCTTTTTTGAAAATTTCAACAAAGCTTACGTATATCATAACACCGGCCGAAAAGCCAAGTGCAAGTGATAAAAATTTTGTGTTGGTTTTGTTTGCAAAAAGTGAGAGTAAACTGCCAACGCCTGTTGCAAGGCCTGCAAAAAGTGTTAGGGAAAATGCCAATATTACAACTGAAGTTTCTATGTGCATAGCAACCAACCTTTTTTATAAAACAGCGGCTTTAAGTTCTTCTACCCTGTTTGTTTTCTCCCAATTAACGCCTAAATCTTCCCTGCCCATATGTCCGTAAGCCGCAAGGTTTTTGTAAATTGGCTTGCGCAAATCCAGTGTCTCAATTATTGCGTTCGGGCTTAAATCAAACGTTTTAACCACAGCATTTTGTATGTTTTGTTCAGGAACTGTCGCTGTTCCAAATGTATCTACAAGTACGCTTACAGGTTTTACAACGCCAATTGCATAGGCAATTTGTACTTCGCACCTTTTTGCAAGTTTTGCGGCAACAATGTTCTTTGCAACCCAGCGTGCGGCATATGCGGCACTTCTGTCAACTTTTGTTGGGTCTTTGCCACTAAAAGCGCCGCCGCCGTGCCTACCTGTGCCGCCGTAAGTGTCAACAATTATTTTTCTGCCTGTAAGCCCTGTGTCGCCTTGTGGGCCGCCAATAACAAAGCGCCCTGTTGGGTTTATATAGAATTTTGTCTCATCGTCTATAAACTGTGCAGGTATGATAGGCGTAATTACTTTTTCTATTATGTCTTTGCGTAAATCTTCAAGTTCAACATCAGGTGCATGTTGGCTTGATATTACAACAGCATCAACCCTTTTGGGCGTGTCACCATCATATTCAACTGTTACTTGGCTTTTGCCGTCAGGGCGAAGGTATGAGAGCTCGCCGCTTTTTCGCACGTCTGTAAGCTGCTTTGCAAGCTTGTGTGCAAGGCTAATTGGCAACGGCATAAATTCAGGCGTTTCGTCACACGCATAGCCAAACATCATGCCCTGGTCGCCCGCACCGCCTGTGTTAACGCCCATTGCTATGTCCGGGCTTTGCTCGTTAATATTTGATAGAACTGCGCATGTTTCGGCATCAAAGCCGTACTTTGCACGCACATAACCTATATCGGTAATTACATCGCGTACTATTTTTTGGAAGTCTACGTAACAATTTGTTGTTATTTCACCCATTAAATGTATAAGTCCTGTGCTGGCTGTTGTTTCGCAAGCAACCCTGCTTTGAGGGTCTTCTTTTAAAAGTGCGTCTAAAACAGCATCGGAAATTTGATCGCAAATTTTATCAGGGTGCCCCTCTGTAACTGATTCTGATGTGAAAAGTCTTTTGTTGCTCATTGTAATGTCCCTTTCTTTTATCAAATTGCAATAACAGTATACTGTCGACAATAATTAAAAAAATTAAAGCCCGGTGTCAACACCGAGCTTTTGATAAATCTTATCTTTCGGTGTTAACCGCAGGAATTAGCACCTTGCAAAATGCAGGTTGCCGGACTTCATTGGGCCTGTACCCTCTGTCGCTCTTGATAAGTTATTAATTTTTAATATATTTTACTACATACTATTCTACAACATTCGCCAAGGATTGTCAAACATTTTTCGAATTTTATGCTTTTGCTAAGTGCTGTTATAAACAGTAAACATTTGTACAGATTTTGCCCCGATACTGTTATTATGTCATTTTTTCATATTCTTCTTGCTCTTCAACGCAACTTCCCCATTTTTCAAACACATCTTGTGCATCTTTTCTCTTTTGCTCAAGTTCTGTGCAAATATCATTTAACCGCACGTGGTCTTTCAATGTATCGGGGTCGTTCATTTGCCTTTCAAGGCTATCGATGTCGTCTTCCAACAGCTGCATTTGCTCTTCAAGGTGCTTAATTTGCTCTCGAAGTTGAGCCTTGCGCTTTCTTTGCTGCTTGCCGAAAGCTGGTTTTGCATCTTGTTTTTGTTCTGCGTTGTCGTCATTTATAGCAGTTGATGTTGGGCTTTTGTACAAATTGCGCTTCATAAGGTGCTCATAGCTGTTATAAATAGCTGTGTTGTCGCCATCAATGTGTAAAATTTTACATTGTAGGCTGTTCATTAAATATCTGTCGTGCGTAACAACAATAAGTGTGCCGTCAAACGCGCAAAGCGCATCGTTAAGCGATTCACGTGTGAAAATGTCAAGGTGGTTTGTTGGCTCGTCCATGAAAAGCACATTTGCATTTTCAAGAAGCATTTCGGCAAAACGCAGGCGTGCCAATTCGCCGCCTGAAAGTTCGGCACATGGTTTAAAAACGTCCTCGCCTTTAAAATTAAGCTTTGCCAAATGGTTGCGTACATCTAGCTGTGTAAAGCCGGGGTGCTTGTCCCAAATTGCACTTATTACAGTGCCGGCCCTTCGCAGTTGTTGCTGTTCAAAAATTGAAAGCTTAGTGTCACGCCCAAGCAATACTGTGCCGCTTTTTGCTTTCAACTTGCCGTTAAGCACACGCAATAATGTTGATTTCCCGGCACCGTTCGGCCCTGCTATAACAAGGCGTTCGCCACGTTTTACATCTAAGTTTAAGCCTTCGCACAGCAATTTGCCGCCTATTTCAACACTTAAATTCTTTGTGCTAAGAACATCTTTGTATGGCTCTGTATTAAAGTCGAATGTAAATTTAAGGTTATTTTTTGCGATAAAAACATTCTGCGGAGGCTCCATTTTTTCTAGCTGCTTGCGCCTGCTTTGTGCCATTTTCGTTGTGCTTGCGCGCACAATGTTTTTGGCAATATACTCTTCAAGTTTTGCCGTTTTTTTTGCATCTTCTTCATGTTTTTTTTGTAGGTTTTTAATAATATGCTCTTTTTGCTGTGTGTACGCTGTATAGTTGCCCTTGTAAATATTAAGGGCTGTTTTTTCAACCTCAAAAATTTTGTTACAAACGTTATCTAAAAAAAACCTGTCGTGGCTGATGACAAGCACTGCCCCGTCATAGCTTTTTAAGTAGGTTTCAAGCCACTCCATAGCTTCGAAGTCAAGGTGGTTTGTTGGCTCATCCAGCAGTAAAATATCTGGCTTTTGCAACAACAACTTTGCAAGGCAAAGCCTTGTATACTCTCCACCCGATAAAACGTTCACAAGTTTTTCGCTTTCACTAATAGAGAAAGCCATTCCGCTTAAAACTTTTTTAATTTGTGTGTCAAGGTTGTAAATATCGGCTGCGTCAATTAGCGATGTAAGCTTGCCGTGTTCTTGCAAAAGCGCAGTGTCTTCAGGCGTATTTGCAAGCAACTCATCAATTTCTTTCAGGCGCTGCCATGCCGCAAGCTCTTTGGCATAAACGCTCTTCATCTCATCGTATACAGTGAAGCGCGGATTTAATGCGCTGTTCTGCTCAAGGTATCCCTTAAATGTGCCTTTGGCAAATACAACCTCGCCTTTGTCTTGTGGCAAATTACCTGTCAATATTTTCATAAGTGTAGTTTTGCCTGCGCCGTTCTCGCCAATTATGCCAATTTTATCCTGCTTATCCACAACAGCGCTGACGTTACTTAAAATAACGTCAGCGCCATAACTTTTTTGTAAATTTTGTATTGTCAATAGCATATTTTACTTACCGAACACCTTGTTCAAGCCTGAAATTACGACGCTTATTGCCGCCATAACAATAAATATGCCTGCCATGCCCTTTGCCATTATTGCAAGGGATTCAATAATTTGATCCATTATATATTTTTCCTTTCGAAATAAGCCGCTTATAAACTGCACCATGTGCATGACTTATTTTATTTATTTACTTAGTATTAACATGAGTTAAAACGAGCGTAAAATTGCCAAAACATGCCGGCTGAATACTACCGTAAACATTATTTAACGTTTACAGTGGCACAAAGCTTAAAATCATACCACCGGCAATAACACTTGCAATTTGCCCGCCAACGTTTACACCTGCCGCATGCATTAAAAGGAAATTCTGCGGGTCTTCTTTAATGCCCATTTTATGAATAACACGGCTACTCATCGGGAAAGCTGAAATGCCACATGCGCCAATCATTGGGTTTATTTTTTTCTTTGCAAAAATGTTAATTATCTTAGCAAAAACAACACCGGCCGCCGTGTCGAAGACGAATGCAACAAGGCCAAGCGACATAATTAAAATTGTGCGCCAGTCTAAAAATTGCTCGTAGTGCATTTTTGTGGCAACTGTTATGCCAAGCACAATTGTAACAAGGTTTGCAAGCGTAGTCTGTGCAGTTTCAGAAATGCTGTTTAAAACACCGCATTCACGTATTAAATTGCCGAACATTAAAAAGCCTATAAGTGCAACACTTTTTGGTGCAACAATACCTGCAATTACAGTTACAACAATAGGGAACAGCACACGTACTGCCGGGCTTATTTTCTTTTCAACGTAGTCCATTTTAATTTTGCGCTCTTTTTTAGATGTTAGGGCAAGTATAACAGGCGGCTGGATAATAGGCACAAGCGCCATATAGCTGTATGCCGCAACAAGTATTGCGCCTTGGTATTGTGTGTTATAATAGTTTGCCACAAAAATAGACGTTGGGCCGTCTGCAGAGCCTATAATGCCTATACTTGCGGCGTCTTGAAGTGAAAATGTACCTTCCATGAAGCCGTTAATGCAGCTTGCCATGAAAAGTGTGAAGAAAATACCGAATTGTGCCGCCGCGCCAAACAACAGAAGTTTTGGGTTTGAAAGAAGCGGGCCAAAGTCAATCATTGCGCCAATACCCACAAAAAGCAAAAGTGGGAAAAGCTCGTTTGCAATACCTGCATTAAAAAGTACGTTTAAAATACCTTCCTCAACTTCGCCGCTTTCGGAAATTTGTGTTATTGCACCGGACATTGGCAAGTTTACAAGTATTGCGCCAAAGCCCATAGGTAGCAAAAGTGTCGGCTCCATGTCTTTTTTTACAGCAAGGAATATAAGAAGCCCACCAATTGCCCACATGGCAATCATTCCGATGTAATCATTCAGTTCCATTCCGGCAAAAGAGCCGAAAAAGGAGGTTAAAAAGCTGTTGATTAAGTCCATTGTTTAATTCTTCCTTTTTTTTAAAATTTTGTTATTTATACTTTATTTAAAGATGCAACATATGACCTATGACGTTTTTATAGTGCCGGCCACTGTGTTGTTACACCAATTTAAAATGTCTTTGTACGCCTCGTCTTTGCCAAGTTCGTTTAGCACTTCGTGGCGTGCGCCGTTGTATATTTTAAATTCAACGTTTTTTACACCTGCATTTTTTATAAGCTCACACACAGCAGCTACGCCTTTGCCATAGCCTCCAACAGGGTCGTCTGCGCCTGAAAAAATCAAGACAGGCATGTCTTTGCGAAGTGCCTGTGCGCACTGTGTGCTGTTTGCTTGTGTTAGTATGTCCAAAAGTGTTGCAAAGCCATTTACAGTAAAAATACATGTGCATTTTTTGTCTTGTGCATATGCATTTACAATGGCCTCGTCGTTTGTAAGCCAATCATATTTTGTCTTAGGGTTTTTAATCATTTTATTATAAGACCCAAAAGACATATTTTCAAGAAGCAGCGAACGGTGCTCATCGCCTTTTGTTTTGCTTAAAATGCTTGTTATCAACTTGCCAATTGCACTAAGCGGGTTTGAAGAAGATGTGCCGCTTATAATAAGCGCCTCAATAGTGTTGTGGTAAAGGCCGGCATAAACACGCGCAAAAAAACTGCCCATACTGTGGCCAAGCATAATTACGGGCAAGCCTTGATACTTTTGACGCGCAAGTTCATTCATTTTTAAAATATCTTGCAAAACGCACATTGTTGCATTTTGCTTTGCAAAATATCCATCAATGCCATTTGCGCCGTCACTTGTTTGGCCGTGGCCCAAATGGTCATTACCGCAAACTGCAAAGCCGTTTTTTGCCATAAACGCTGCAAAATCGTCATATCGTGCAATATACTCACGCATTCCATGGCAAATTTGTAATACAGCTTTTATTTCAGTTTGTTCTGCTTCATAAAAATAGCCTGTAATTACGTTGTTCTCACTTGCAGAGTCATATTTGATGACGCTTTTGCGGATCTCTTGCATTTTCAAGTTCCTCCTCTTGCATTACAATGGACAAAAGTTCTTCAAAATGGTAAATAATATAATCAGGCTTAGGTGCATTTTCGGGAAGTTGCTCGTTTTTAAAGTTGCACCAACAAGTTGCAAGCCCTGCCGCTTTGCCGCCTTGTATGTCTGCCTTTAAGCTGTCGCCCACAACAAGCACCTTTTTTCTGTTTTCAATGCCCATTGAACGAAGCGCAGTGTCAAAAATTTTGCGTGCCGGTTTTGCGGCGCCGACCCTCTCTGAAATGAAAATGTCGTCTATAAATTCACCGATGCCGGAGGCATTTAACCTTGCTTTTTGCACGCGCTCTACGCCGTTTGTTACAATTGCAAGCGTTGAAACCTCGCTTAAATCTTGAAGAGCCTCTTTAACACCGTCAATTAAGTTCGAACTTTTTGAAAGCGACGTTAGGTAATAGTCATTCATTTTAACAGGGTCGCCCTTCTTGTTGTATGCACCTAAAAGTTTTTCAAAGCGCTTAACAACAAGTTTTTCTTGGCGTATTTCACCTTTTTCAAGGCTTGCCCACATTTGTGCATTAATTGTTTTATATTTTTGCACACATTCATCATCGCAAGGAAAACCAAAAAAATTTAATGTCTCGCGAATTGCAAAGAGCTCTGCCGCCTCAAAATCTAATAGTGTGCCGTCTTGGTCTAAAAGCAAGCAATAATAATTTGCCATTATGCACAATCCTTTCAAGCGTGTATATAGTGTGTATAGCGCTAGTGTAGTTTAACCAAAAAAGCAACCCGTAGTTTACGTGTCAGTGTTTAGCGAATTGCTGCCATAAATTACAAACCCGTTTTTCGTGTTGTTTTTGCACTCATACATGGCTTTGTCTGCCTTGTCGTAAAGCTCTTCAAATTCAAGCCCATGCTGTGGCGCAAGTGCAATGCCTATGCTGCTAGATATTTCAACAGACATATTGTCTAATGTGTATTCATGTTTAATTTGCTTGCAAAGTTCGGCTGCTTTTCTCTCGGCCTGCTCGACGCTAAGGCTGTTTAAAGAGAATGCAACAAATTCATCGCCGCCAACGCGCCCTAAAATATCATCGCCCCTAAATTGCTTAACTATTTTAGAAAAAACATCTTTTAAAACTTCATCCCCGTAAATGTGCCCAAAATTGTCGTTTATAGATTTGAAGTTGTCCAGGTCTATCATAAATAGCACACCGCATTTGTTTTTATACAAGTGTTGTTTTATGTGTGACTCGGTTGCTTTTTTATTGTATGCGCCCACTAGCGAGTCAATTTGTGCTTTGTGCTTTAGTTTAAGTTCCTTTTCTTTTGCCTCGTGAATATCATCAATATATGCAATAACGGCAATTATGTCGCCGGTTTCCTCGTCTTTTTTTGATGTTATGTTGCAGCGCACCCATTTTACTTTGCCATCGTCCATTAAAAACCTAAGCACATTTGTTACCATGTCTGTGCCGCTTAAAAAATCTTCCGATATTTTCTCGCAAGACTCATTTAGCACTGCTTGGTTGTAATCTTCGTGAAAAACAATTCGTTTTAGAACTTTTTTGTAGTACGTAGAATACGGCTCATCCGGCAGTTGCTCATCCACACCGTCTCGTATTATTCGTTTATATTTATCTTTGGTACAGTTCATTTCAATTAAAATCATATAGCGTTTTTGCATAACTTGTTTAAACAAATTGTCTTTTTCAAGTTGCTCTCTATGCTCACGTAAAATATCAAAGCCCACAAGCATAAAAATGCCCACATAGCTGATACAAAGCCACGTGATAGCCGCTATAATTTGATGCAATTGTAAAAATTCGTAAGTAATATTATGTATATAAACATTTCCGTTTGCAATTAAATAAACGTTTGCAATGCTCAACAGTGCCACATAAGAAATTAGGTGTTCGGTTTTTTGTGCTATTACGCGTAAATATTTTTTTGGCATTAAATAAATCATTACAGCTGTAATAATTACACAAAAGGCTGAAGTGGCAATTAAAACAGTCCAAAAACTTTCGCTGTTTTTCGATTGCTCAAAAATACTTTTGCCGGTAAGAAGCGATAAAACAGAAGATATAATGGCGCGAACTGCCATTATATGCAAATTAAAGCTTAAAACGCTTGCAAGCCTTGTAATTATGCTTTGGTCGCGGTAAAAGCAAAAAACTGTTATCAAGTAGACAACTAGCATTATAAAATAACCAAGCGCAGACATGCTACCGAAAAGAACAAGCATTATGCTGCCGACAATACTTGCGAGGATGCCAAATAAGAATTTCTTCAACCTTGAGCTTTTCATATCAAAAATTCTCTCGATAAGCTCAAGGTAAAATAAATTTGTAAGAAGAAATGTTGCATTGAAAATGATGATTAAGGTCTGAATATTCATTTTTTTAACCTCAGATACTAATAAATATGTATGTGTTGTGAAGTTCAAGAAAACATGGTGAGTGTTTGTGTTGAACTAAGAAAAAATGTTAAAATGCAATTATTACATTTCATCAAGAAAATCACCGTCTGCTGTTATGTTTTGCATGTTAACAGTGCGGCGTTTTATGCGGTGTTCTTCAGATTTTTCGTGTATAAAATCTTTTATTTCCCTTGAGCGCCTAATGTGCTTAATTTCAATGGTTGGATGTGTTGAGTCACCTGTATGGCAAGTAATACAGCCAAGGCCGAAAATTCTGTCCAGCAACGTCGAAGTAAGCGTAACATCTTGAATTTTATACATATAACAGTCATTTTCTTTCTTTGTTAAAAGGCCCTCGGTTATATTAAGTACCTCGTCATTGAATGTGTAAACTGTGAATGTGAATGGAAGGCCAAAAAAGGGCCAACGTTTTCTTTCTCTATATGCCATTAATTTTACCTACTTTCAAATAAAATGTTGTTTTTTTGCAAAATGCAACTAAGTTTTGCTGCTTTTTTGACAGTAAGTAGCAAAGTGGCGCATTTGTTGCAAGTTGATAAACAATAATACGTTTATTATATCAATTTTGTTCATTGAATGTCAACATATCTGCGCTTTTTAAATGGTAAATTCTTGCAGAGTAGTCGGGCATAAGACGAACATTGCTGTTGTAGCCTGTCCCGGTAAAGCTCTGTTTTCTTCTTAGGCCTGCGTTCATAAGCAAATCGCCGTGTGCACAAAAGCTTTCTTCCTCACATGACATCATGTAATGATCGGCCGCAAGGTGAAGCAAAATGCCCTCACTGTTCACCTTAAATGGTAGCACATGGTTTATAAGCGAGCCAAATGTTTTGACGCTGATTTGTTGTTTTCGCACACTTACTTTGTAATTTGTGTCTGCGTTCAACCCTTTAAGGCGAATTGGCAGTGTCTCACTGTTCGGGCTTAGCCTGCCTATTGCCTCAAGCACAAGCGCCTCGTTTTTGTCGCTTGATACAATAGCCCAAACACAACTTTCGCTGTTTTCAAATGGAGATTTAATGCGCAAGAATGTGCCGTACTGAAAAAGTTTTCTGTGCATTTTGTAAAATTCTATTTGTGCTTTTATAACTTTTTTTTCTGCGCTTGAAATTTGTGTTACATCAAGCTCGTACCCTAAAACGCCGAATGCTGCAATATCAAACCTGCTTTCAATTGGCGAAGAGCGAGCAGTTTGGTGGTTTGGCGAAGCACTTACATGGCACCCCATTGTACACTGTGGATAGCCGTAAGACGTGCCCGTTTGTATTTTCGTTCTCTCGTATGTATCGGTACAGTCACTTGTCCATATTTGTGGCATATAGCATAAAATGCCAAGGTCAAACCTGTTGCCGCCGCTTGCACAACCCTCGAAAAGCACATGTGGGTTTTGCATTACAATTTCGCCCATTACCCTGTACAGGCCAAGTACCCATTCGTGTGCAAAACAGCCTTGTTCTTCAAGCGCTGTGCTGTAACTGTCTGTTATGGGGCGGTTCATGTCCCACTTTACATAGCTGATATTAGCACTTTTAAGCGTTG
The DNA here is from genome assembly GCA_964371535.1 of uncultured Bacteroides sp. Classification (GTDB taxonomy): domain Bacteria; phylum Bacillota; class Clostridia; order Oscillospirales; family Ruminococcaceae; genus Ruthenibacterium. Next base: position 43,574 of record CAYJMH010000002.1, on the reverse strand, counting down.
CATTCACATTTTCAATTATATAGTCTTGCACCTCTTTTTTGCATAAGTCAAGTACAAGTTGGTTACGGCTTTCGCTGGGTGTATTTTGCGGCGCACACACTACCCAATCAGGGTGCTTTTTGTAAAGCTCGCTGTCGGCATTAACCATTTCAGGCTCAAACCACAGGCCAAAATCCATTCCCAGTTGCTGTATTTTTTTTGAAAGTCGGCTAAGCCCTCCCGGCAGTTTTTTTGTATTCACATCATAGTCGCCAAGGCCACGCTTATCGTCTAAACGCCTGCCGAACCAGCCGTCATCAAGCACAAAAAGTTCAATACCAAGGTTTTTTGCCTCTTTTGCAAGTTTCAAAAGTTTTGATTCGTTAAAATCAAAATACGTTGCCTCCCAGTTGTTTAAAAGCACGGGGCGCTCTTTGCTTTTCCAAGTGCCACGCACAATATGGTTTTTAACAAAGCTGTGCATGTTGCCACTTACGCCGTTTTTGCCGTTATCCGAAAAGCTTAGCACTGCTTGGGGTGTATAAAATTTTTCGCCGTCCTTTAAAGTTTTGCAAAAGCCTGCACTTTGTATGCCTGCCTGCACCCTTGTTTTTGAATAAGGGCCTGTTTGCACACTTCCAAAATGGCTGCCGGAATAAATTAAGTTAAAAGCGTAAGCGTTTCCAAAATGCTGCGTTGTGCTTTGATGTGTTAACATAAAAAACGGGTTGCTATAATGCGATGAAACGCCTGTTGTACTTCCGAATGTGCTTGTGCCTTGTTTTAACGGCGTGCGTGTTTCGAAGCGCTCGCGTGCCCATGCGCCCGTAAAAGTGTGCAAAACATAATCTTCGTCGTTTCTTAAATCAAGCTGGTAGCTTAGGCACTTATGAATTTTTATACTATTGCCTGTGTTGTTTTTTACGCACATATTTTTTGCTATTACATCGCATTCACTGAAAACTGCGTAATGTATGCTTATACAAAGGCCTTCTTTCGTGCCGAATTCCAAAACAAGCGTTTCGTCGGCGCCGTATGCCGCGGGCATATCGGGCAAAGGTAAGTCGCCTTTATGCACAGTTGCAGTTAAAAGCGTACAATCGCAAACGCGGCTGCCGTTTTGCAATTCAATTTCAAAAGCACAATCACGGAAATCGCCCTTGCCTGTTGGTGTAAGTTCTAGACAAAGGTGTAAAAGAGACATTGCAGGTGCATTTTTTGTGTATATTACATCACTGCCATACTGTATGTCTGTTTTTTCACATAACGCGCTTTTGTCACAGTGGATTTTTGCCCCATAGTGTAAATTCTCAACAAGCCCATGCGTATTAGCCATGTAATATCCAGTGTTTTTCGTCTCAATAGTAAAAACGTTGTTTTCAACTTTTACCATGTTAACACCACCTTAATATGTTTATAATATATATTAGTTTTTAGTTAAAGCATTTAATTGCTTGTTGTTTTTATTTTAAATTTTTGTTATAATTTGTATCGTATTTTTAAAAGAGAGTTTTCCTGCTGCACAAAGCGTTTTAATTTTGATTGGAGTTAATAAATGAATTACAAAGCAATATTTTTAGATTTAGACGGAACATTTTTACAAAGTGACAAGACAATCTCGGCAGAGTCTTTAAGAGCCGCTAAAGTATTACAAAAAAACGGTGTGCACGTCGTGCTTGCGTCCGGAAGGACAGACGGAGGAATGAAACAGGCCATTAATGCACTTGAAATGGATAAAAACGGCGGATATTTGGTATCCTACAACGGATGTAAAGTGTTAAACCTTTACACGGGCGAAACAATATTTTCACAAACGCTTGATATAAGCTTGTTTAAAGAGATTTATAAACTTGCGCTTGCATGTGGGCTAGAACCGTTGATTTACGGCGACAATGTAATTTACAGCCACAACCCCGAAGGTTATTATGCAAAGCATGAAAGCCTTGTGCTTTCTCTTCCTGTTGATAAATTAGATATAGAAGTAGAAGAAATAACATTTCCTGTGCACAAATGCCTTGCAGTTGGCACACCTGAAAAAGTAAGCGAAACAATTGATATGTTCAAAGAAAAGTTTGGAGATAAAGCGCACATATGCAAATCTTGCCCCGAGTTTTTAGAGTTTATGCCGAAAGGCATAAACAAGGGTGTGGGTGTAAAACACGTGCTAAAAGCGTTGGGCATTGACCCTGCTTTTGCATGTGCTTGTGGCGACGAGATGAACGATGTTGAAATGTTAAAGGCTGTTGGCACAAGCTTTGCAATGGGCAACGCAAATGAAGAGGTAAAAGCAATTACTACGCATGTTGTGCCCGGCAATGATGAAGACGGTGTGGCACATGCCATTAAAAAATGTTTCCCCCGGTTTTTTGTATAAGTTAATAAAAACTTTGCCTTACTTTTGCAAAGCTTTTATTTACTAACAATGCTTAACAGTCATAACCAAATGGCAAAACGTCGGTTATTTCAAAAATGCCGTCGCGGCTGAACATTGCTGTGCTGCACTGCAAAACATAGCCACAGCCGCTGTCTGCCATCCAGTGCTCAGGTGGGTATTTAGGCATGCCTTTTTGTGCCAAAGCGCTCATAATAACGCCGCCATGTGTAACGCAGGCGGCTTGTTCTGTGCCTGTTTTCATCATGTGTTCAAAAATTTGCATAATTACATTGCCGCATCGCGCATTGAACGCACTGCTGCTCTCGCCGCCCTTTGGTGTGTAATTTTCACCTGGCGTAACCCATTTTTTGAAGTTCTCGTCATTCACAAGCTCTTTAATTTGTCTGCCTTCAAATTCGCCGAAATTATTTTCGGCTAAATCGTTTAGTATAATTTTGTCTTTCGCATTTTCAAATAAAATTTCAGATGTTTGCACAGCACGCAAAAGTGGGCTTGAAAATACAGTAGTCATATTTGGGTAAGTAAATTCGTTTTTCAACACTTGCAGTTGTTGTATGCCCTCGTCACAAAGAGGCTCGTCTGTTTTTCCACCAACATAAAGCCCGTTTAGGTTTCCACTTGTAATTGCATGGCGTATTAAATACAGCCTGTAATTTTTCATTTAAAGCCTCCGTTTATATGTATTTTCACAACATAAAATTATTTAACGCATTTATTTTGTAATTTTTTTTGCATAGAAATTTTAGTGTATTTTTTCACATCATACTACATTTAGAACTTTTTTACAAGCAAAGTAGTACATATAGTTACACTTAAATAAAATTGTAATTTGTGCGCTTTTTTTGCACAAATTCACACTTTACAAATTGTTTTTCATGTACTATAATCAACTGTAAGTAATTATTTAACAAATGGTTTTAGGGGTATAGGAATAATGGCAAACGAGTTTAACCGCATAATAATTTTGTTGCGCAAAGAAATGGGTGTGACACAAAAACGCGCTGCGCAAGATTTGGGCGTATCACAGGCGCTTTTGTCGCATTACGAGAAAGGCATACGCGAATGTGGCCTTGATTTTGTTGTGCGTGTTGCAAACTATTATGACGTGTCTTGTGATTATTTACTGGGGCGCAGCGCACAGCGCAACGGCCTTACAATGTCTGTAAGTGAAATACCGAACCCTGAAACGAGTAAAGATGGAATTTTCAAGGGTAGTGTATTGCCGACATTTAACAAAAAGCTTATAAGCAATAGTTTAAATATATTGTATGATAAATTAAACTCTTGCCCGGACAAAGGGCTTGTTACAGAAATATCGGCGTATTTTATGCTTGCCGTATATAAAATGTTTCGCCTTTTGCATAATGCCGGGCCCAAAAATGCAAGCAGTGCATTTAGCGTTAAAAAGAACATATATTCAGGATATTCTGACGCGGCAATGCATATTGCAGAGGCAAACGTTAAAGCTATTTTGTCCGGCGACAACATTGGCCTTGGCTCACCACTTAAGGACACAAGCGCCTTTGCAATGACTACGGAGAGTTTAACTGATGAATATCCGCTTTATGCAGGTAGTTTGTTTAATTTGATAAAGACAAGCGAAGGGCGTATGGATAATGAAAACACCGGTAAATAGTTATATGTTTAGTGTGTGTGTTTAATGGTTTAAATTGTTAAGTTAATAAATATAAAGCCGCTTTAGTGGGCAATTAATTGCCTGCCAAAGTGGCTTTTTTTCAACTTTGGGTAGCGTTCACGGCGGCATCATATAAATGTACGAAAGTGCGCATATTAAATTACAACTTAAAATCGTCTGCAGAAAATTCGGGCATAGGCATTCGTCTTCTTGGAACACGGCGCAGTGGGTCATATACATAGTATGCACAGCTTTCGTAAGACTGCACATAATTTGCATTAAGTTCACAAAAATGCGTATCGTCGCCGTTCATATTATGGCAGTTGACGCAATATTCACATGCAGGCGGTATGTTGTTGCCAAAAAGTTTTGTGTTGTTGTTTGACATGTTGCACCTCTTTTACAAATTATTAAATGCCGAAAGCCCCATTTTTACATTTAAGTGCTGTGTATGTGGCTTAGACAATAGAGTTTTAAGAACGCTTAATTGGCTTTAAAAGTAAAACGCAAACTAACCCTAAAAATGTTGCGCAAATTGCAATAATGTGGCGTGTTCCCTCGCTGCTTTGAAACAGAAGTGCCAATAATGGAAAAAGTATGCTGCCTACACTCATGCCAATGGCCACTAGGCCGTAGTGCAAGCCTGTATTTTTTTTGCCATATAAATCTGTAACAGTTGCCGGCAAAACAGCCGCCTGGCCGCTGTAACAAAATGCAAGTGCACAGTAAACAAAAAGCACCCAAATGCCATTTGCAAAAATAAATAAAGTTGAAGCAGAAAACAAAACAGAAAACAGTAGCACGAGGACCTTTTTTCTACCTGTTTTATCGCTAAGCCATGGCATTGTTAAACGCCCAAAAGACGAAAAAACAGAACCCACAGCTATACAACTTAGTGCAATACCGATGCTTAGCCCCCTGTTTTGTGCAAGTTGAACTATTATTGGGCTAAACAATATCATTGATGGATTTGCAAAGCATACAGCAGCTGTTAAAAGATAATATTCTCGAGTTTTAAATATGTGGAAAATACCGTTATTATCACTGGTCAGTGTGTTATTTTGTGTAGGTTCAGGTTGTATTCTTTCATATTTTGCATAATTGATTTTGTTTTTGTCTTGCGGTGCGAAATCGCATGTATCACGTGGGTTTTCAAGAACAATACAAGATAACCCACATACAACTGCAATTATAAAACCGAGAATAATAAATGCAGAGCGTATGCCAAAACTATTTATTAGCCATGTGCCAAGAAGTGTTAAAACTGCACCGGAAAGACCTGTTGCGCCGCCTATTATTCCTGTGGCAAACCCTTTTTTGTTTGTGTACCACTTTTGTGCGCACGCCATTACAGATGGATATAAAAGCGCAGTGCCAAAGCCTGTGGGCAAACTGAAAAGCAAATACATTAAAATTGGGCGCTGTTGCGGTAAAAACCCGCATGTAATGAACCCGAAAGAAAGCAAAACAGTGCCAATAATTGCGGCAAAACGTGGCCCCTTTTTATCTTGTAAAAACCCACCCAAAGCGCACCCAATACCGAAAGAAAAAATGACAAAGCTAAAAATCATGCTGCCTATATACTCGCTTAATTTATAGCTATTGCAAACAGATGCCTGGAAAACACCCCATGCAGCAGGCACGCCAGTGAAAATCTGTATTAAAGCACCCGAAAGTAAAATGACCCACTTGTTAGATTTTAAAAACGCTTGCAAGCATATCACCCCTTTAAGGCTGCCATAAAGCTGTTTTATAAAAATATTCAGACTAAAACACAATATAATTTTTTGTAATATATAAATGAAAATAATATTTAGTTTGTGTAGACACTGCCTAATATAGTCTTTTTAAATTTATGTTTTTGGCAACACTATGTTGGTATTATGTGTAGTTAGCAGAAAAAAATAACAAGAAAATTCAATATTTTGTGTTTTTAATTTAACGCAGAAAAGCAGGCAATAACAGGTTATATACTTTATAACTTAAAAAACAGGGAATAGCAATCGCTCGTTTTCCGAATCGAAAATTTCCTCTTTGCGAATAAGTTTAAAAGGGATAGACTCATTTTGTGATAAAAGCTCATGTTCTCTGCGTGTAAGCCCTACCGCATTTTGCAAAGCGGTGTAGCCTTGTGCATACTCATTCCAAACCACAACGCCTGCAACATGCTTGTCCTCAAGCCCTCTAATAATGTCGCCCTCTGTGCCAACGCCGTACAAATCCAGCTCTTTAATACCGCTGTCAAGCGATACATCAAGCATGTCTCTTGTTGCACTTTGTTCAAATGCTATAACTGTTTTTGCGCCTGTTTGCTGAAGTGCTTTTGGAAGTTCCTTGAAAATTGTTGTTGTGTTGCAGAATAAAATTGTTATGTCTTTTTCTTCATCTTCAAGTACGTCATAACAACTTTCCAGCCTCTCGTTAATTACTTGTGATGTTAATGAATATTGCAATAATATTATATGGTTGTTGTCCTCGTTTAAGCTGCCGTTTGCAAGCATTATTCCAATTTCACTATTACTTGGGCCAACAAAATCACTGTCGTAAGAATTCTCAATATAAATTAATGGGACAGTCAGTGGGTTTTCTTTAAAATACAGTTGTGATTTTTCGGTGTCGGCGGCTTGCAAAATAATTGCACTTGTCTGCCTTTGCAGTGCAAGTTCAATTTGTTCTATTTGTTTTTCATGGTTATTGCTAAGTATAGGGTGAACTATGTCGGCTTCAGCGCCCAGTTCTTCGGCAGCGCGTTCAATTCCAAGCCGCAAGTTAAGAAAAAGTGTTTCGTCACTTTCGCGCAATATAACTGTAATGTGTTCTTTTTGTGGTTGCACAAAAGTAGCTTCTTGCACTGTAACAGTTATAAGAATTAATACGGCAAGAAGGACAATAATTGCAACGTAAATAATGTCGCTTTTTAATTTATTGCGTTTCAATTTGCTTCTCGCCCCATTTCTGTGCACTCTCTTGTGTTATAACAGGCGTTCTTACACGCACAGTTGTGCCCTCGTCAGGCTCGCTAATAATTTCAAGCCCGTATTTTTTGCCAAACGTCAAACGTATCCTTTTGTCAACATTAAAAAGCCCAATGCCAGAGCCCTTCGAAAAGCCTTTGTCGGCATATTTTTCATCTAGCAATTTTGACACTTTGTCAGGAGGTATGCCGATGCCGTTATCTGTAACATCGGCTATTAAATAACGGCCGTCTGAGTAAACGTTAACATTAATTTGCCCATCATCAACGGCCGACGCCATGCCGTGATATATGGCGTTCTCTAAAAGTGGTTGTAATGTAAGTTTTAAAAAAAACAAGTCTTTTACACTTTCGTCGCAAGCAATATCAAACGTAAACTTATTTTTATATCTGATTTTTTGAATTATCATGTAGTTTTGTGCGTGCTCCAGCTCGTTATTAATAGAAATAATATTACTACCTTTGCTAAGCGCAATTCTGAAAAGGCGCGCCAAAGACAAAACCATTTGTTTAGCTTCTTCATATCGTCCGCTCTCTGTCATCCACACAACACTATCAAGTGAATTATATAAAAAGTGGGGGTTAATTTGGGAATTGAGAACCTCTAGCTCTGTTAACCTTTTTTCGCTTTCTTGCTCTAGAATAACGCTGAAAAGTTTGCGCATGTTTTTGACCATAGAGTTAACAGATGAAGAAAGGTGCTGTACTTCAACACAGCCATCCTTGGGAAATGTTACATTTTCGCTTCCTGTTTCAAGTAGTTTTACCGCACTGTCTAGCCGTTTTATTGGGTCTGCTATATAGCGCGAAAGGCGAATGTTAAAATATAAAATTACCATTACAAAAAATAATATTAAAAGAATCACAAAAACAAACAGCCCTGAAAAATTCGCAAAAACAGAGTATGACGGTGTAACACTAATAAGTTTCCAGCCTGTTGTAGACACAGTTTCAACACTAATTTGGCGCACTTCACCGTCAAAAATTTCGGTGCGTGTTCCATCGTCATAACGTGCGGCAACAACATTGTTTTCTTCAAAAAGCCCGGTGTAAATAAGCTGTTGCTTTGGGTGGTAAATAAGCTCACCGTCACCACTCATAAGGTAAATATACCCATCGTTCAAATTTGTCACTTCAGGGAATATGCTTTTGATACCACTGAAATTCATGTCTACAAGTAAAATGCCGGCCTCCGGCTTTCCACGCCGTGTTAATTGCACACCGCTGCTGTGAGACACAACCCAGTTATAAACACCATTTGTGCTTTGCCATAAATTTTGCACATACGGCGTAAAAAAATGATGTGAATATGGCTCGCTCAAAGCAGTTTCGAACCATTGGGTACCACTTATATTTAAATCTTGTTTTAAAATTGTGTTTGGTGCACCACCAACAAGAACACCGTTTTTGTCAAAAACTGCAATGCTAACAAGGTCTTCTGCGTTTGCCGAAAAAATAAGTTCCATGCCCGTATTAAAATCGCCGCCAACTATTTCTGTGCCCTGAACAACTTCGCTGGCCACTGTGCTTGAAATGTGTATCATCCTGTTTAAATAGTTATCGACATTAATGCTCATTTGGTGTAACAAGTTTTCACTGTATGCAATTTGGTTATCTGTTCTATCAACAGAAAAACGCCAAAAAAGCGCGAACCCCATAAGTACGGTGCCACACACAGCAATAAAAGTAAACGATAAAGCGAGTAATATTTGTATGTTCAAGCGTTTATACTTTTTAATAAGTCTGGCAAAAAAGTAGCGTATTATTTTCATGGGCGCCTCCTTTTTATGCTTTAACAAACAAAGTTGAACCTAAGTTTAATAGTTAATATTACAGAAAAAAGCCTTACAATGACGTACGATATTTGCTGGGTGACATGCCAAATTTCTTTTTAAAAACATAGCTAAAATAGTTAGGGTCAACATATCCTACTTTTTCAGCAATAGCATACGTTTTTTCATCTGTTGTTTTAAGCAGTTGCACTGCCGCATCCATTCGTACATTTGTTACATAAGCGGTAAAGCTCATGTCTGTGTGTTTTTTAAACAGCGTTGAAAAATAGGCCGGTGAAAGTGAAAGAAGATTGCAAAGAGCATCTACATCTAACATAGAATCGTTGTAATTTTTGGCAATATAATCTTTTGCCTCTTGAATTTTGTGCTGTTTTGCGTCTGTACTTTGTATTTGTACATACTCTTGTAACTTTAAAGTGCAACTTAAATACCATTGCATTGCTGTGTCAATTGAAGTGAAATCGGTGAGCTCAACAAAGCCGTCAAACCCCTCGCCGAAAACCATAACAGGCGCTACATCGCATCTGCGCAAAAAACGCAAAAGGCAAGTTACCATTTCTAAAAAAAACAACCTACACTGCATTATGTCGCCTGCTTGGCTGTGAAGTTTTTGAGACAACGAGTTCGTTATTTCAGCTAAATCAGACTCTTTTCCTGTTTTTATTCTGTTGATGAGGTCAGTCTCGGCGCTGTCATCAAAGGCAATAAGCTGGTCTTCTTTTGGTTCTACGTCGCCTATATAAACAACATTCTGCCCGGAAAGCATTCTGTAACAAAGTGCACTTTTTGCCTCCTTGGCAGACTTTTTAACGTTCTCAACGCCTTCATACGCCCTTCCAACGCCTGAAATAATAGGGCTTTCCATAAAAGAACCCGACATTGTACAAACACGTGTAAGCTCGCTGGCAATTTCCAAAATTTGCTCGCTTTTTTCTGTGTGAACTATAAGCGCAATGCAATCAGTATACTGGGCAACAAAAAAACTGTTACTGTTAAGCTCTAGGTGTTTTAACAAAAATGTCTTTATAGAAGTCAGTGTTAATTTTTCATTTTTTTCGCCTTGTAGCAGTTTGCTTTTTATTAGGCAAACCGAAAAAAAGCCATTTTTCGGCAGCGGCAATTCATAATTAATTGCATATTTGTTTGCCTCTTGCGCAGAAATACGCCCGTCTAAAAGGCGCACAAGAAGTGTCTCCCTTAACACGGGCAAGCTTTGCTCGTATTGGTGCTTTAGGCTTGCTGTATCTCTTTGTAATGCCCTCTCTTGTTCTATTTCAGCGCATACCTCATCAAGGACACCGCTAAGTTCCTCGCCATTTATAGGCTTCAAAATATAACGCGATACATTCATAGCAATAGCTTTTTGAGCATATTCAAATTTATCGAAGCCTGAAAAAATAACAAGCTTTGCCGCAGGTAAAATACGGCGAAGCTTTTTGCAAAATAAGAGCCCATCCATATATGGCATTTTAATGTCAGTTAAAACAATATCAGGGCGCAACATTTCTGCAAGGTCAAGGCCGTCTGCCCCATTTTCGGCTTGTGCTATAAGTGTTAAATTTTTTTCACAGCGGCGTATGAAATTTGCAACACCACTGCGTATTTCCTCGTCATCATCAACAAGCAAAACCTTGTAATTATTCATAAAATATGCCCGACCTTTAATTATTAAAAGTGTAATTTTACACATCAAACCACTATTAATAAATATTGTGTATTTATTAATAGTGGTTCAAGTATTTAAGGTGCTAAACTTCTTTATAACGTATAAAATACGCTTTAGAGCCGTTTTGCCATACTATTTCCTTGCAAAGGTATTCTTTGTTTTCATAGTAGCCACCATTTGAAACAGCAGCTTTAAGCGGGCACGAAACGCAAGTAGACTTTGCAGATAAGCACAGCCCAGTGTGCATTTTTTCGTCCGATTTCTTTGCCGCATCGTTTGCAAACAGGTGGTTTTTGCTGTCGGGGTTTACAACGTAAACAGGCTCGTCTATATTATTCAAAACAGTAATCATGTTTTGTTTTTCATTCATTGTGCTCTCAATTAAAAATTGGTTAACAACAACTGTTGAAAGTTGCTGGCAAACGTCGATAAAATTGCTTTGTGCCCGTGGGTTAAGTTCTTTTTGGCTCGTTGCATTTTCAAATGCAATAAAGCCAAGAAGAGCTTTTTTGTTTTTTAGTGCAAACAAATACAGGCCGTTTTCGCTGTGGGCTGTATCATCAAAAATAGGTTCGCCGCTTTTCAATACAGCTAAGTTGTTCTGGTCAAATTTATCGTAAAGGTTAAGCACATTTTCTATGGACACCCTCTCGGTGTTTGCGTGGCTTTCTTTTGCAGAGCTAATCCATTCGTTTATGCGTTTTACGCCCGTTTCCTCGTAGTCAAGCTTAGTAATAAACCCGCCCTTAAAGCCAAACTGTGAGCTAATCATTTGCAGTATGGATTGTATGGTATACTCGGCTACTTTTGTGCCCTCTACCAAATTGAAAACATACTCTTTCAAGTTGTCTTTAAATTCCCTTATGTTCTCACTTGCATCATTATGCTTTTGTTTGTCATTCTCTATGTCGGTTCTCTCCGATTTATACTTTCCTTGCTCTTCCCCTGTGTAAAAAGTAAAACCGTTTTTGCCCTTGGCTTTAGTATTGTAAAGCGCTACATCGGCAAAAGTATAAATTTCCTCAAAGTCAAAAGAATTATCGGTAGTGGCAATGCCGATACTCGCCGAAATTTTAACAATTTCATTGTTCTGCTCAAATGTCTTGCTAAATTCATTACAAACGTCTTGCGCCTTTACCTCTAAAACACTTCGTTCGTTGTAATTTCGAAGGAATACAAAAAATTCATCGCCGCCAACCCTGCCTAAAATATCACTTTTCTGGAAAATACTGCGCAAGCCACTGCCAAGTTGTGTAATAACGGCATCGCCATAAAGATGGCCGAATGTGTCGTTTATACTTTTGAAGTTGTCTACGTCAATAATCATAAGGGCGCCGTTTTTTAAGCTCGGGCGTGAGCTAAGCTGCTTTTTTATCTGCATTTCTGTCATTTTTTTATTATAAAGCCCTGTCAAACCATCGTATTGGCCCATGCGCTCTGTTTGGCGAATAAAGTCATAAAGCTGTACGTAAGACTGAACACGGGCATTTACGATACGCTCGTTAAACGGCTTGGCTATATAATCTATTGCGCCTAGTTTAAAGCCCTTTTCCTCGCTCTCGGTGTCGTTAAGGCCCGTTATAAAAATTACAGGTATTTTATTGTATTGCTCGCTGGATTTAAGCTTTTCTATAACTTGAAAGCCGTCAAGTTCCGGCATGACAACATCTAAAAGTATAAGTTTTGGGTCGCTTTCTTCAAGTATTTGAAAAAGCTGTTTTCCGCTATTTGCACACAGCACCTCGTACTCATGTTCTAATATTTTTTTTAAGGCAAGTTGGTTAACTAGGCTGTCGTCAACAACAATAATTTGGTTCATTAATCATTCTCCGTTCTGCAATAAAAATGGCGGTATGTAACACATACGTAGGTTGGCTTAGCCGTATACCGGAAGTTATTATTGGAATATTTAACCATACAGCGTGAATCTTTTATGGTTAAAATTAAAATAGTTTATATACAAATTAATTATACAATAAAAAAACATATTTGTCACCCAAAAAAGCCAATATTATTAAAATAAAAAAATTAATTTGCATGTATTTTTGTGCATGTTTTACAAAAATTATTATTGTTGAAATATTTCGTGCACTTAATTCGTGTATATTAATAGTTGGCCAGCGTATATAATACGAGGAACCATATTCATTGACAAAAAAAATAAATACATTTATAATGTCATAGGATATGATTTTTTTACATTTATACGTCAGAAATCAGTTTGCCTTAGCAATAAATTAATATGAATATTGCAGCCGGGGCATATTAAATACTGTTAAATTTGATTGGGAGAGAGAACATGGAACTTTTAAAATTGGAAGGCGTCACAAAGACTATTAAGAAGAAGACGATAGTTGATAATATTTCGCTAACTGTGAACAGCGGCGAAATTGTAGGTTTCCTTGGGCCGAACGGCGCAGGCAAGACAACGACAATTAAAATGATAATGGGCCTTTTTAACATTACAAGCGGCAACATAAGTGTGTGCGGCCACAACGTTAAAACAGACTTTGAGAATGCAATGAAAAATGTGGGAAGTATTGTTGAAAACCCTGATTTGTACAAGTACTTAACAGGCAGGCAAAACCTAAAATATTTGGCGCAATTTTATGGCCCGAAAGCTGTGGAAAGCATTGACAGCGCTATTGAGCTTGTTAAAATGAAAGACAGAATTGACACGAAAGTTAAAACGTATTCGCTTGGTATGCGCCAGCGCGTGGGGCTTGCACAGGCACTTTTACACATGCCACCACTTTTAATTTTAGACGAGCCCACAAACGGCCTTGACCCAATAGGCATTAAAGAACTGCGCGAGTTGCTTAAAAGCTTAAGCCAAAATGCAGGCACGGGCGTTTTCATTTCAAGCCACCTTTTAAGCGAAATGGAACTGATGTGCGACAGAATTTACGTTATAGACAACGGTGTAATAATAGGCGAAAAAGCAGTGGGACAAACAGAAAATGACGACGTTTATCAGTACACGTTTGTTACTGATAATAACGAGCTTGTTTTAAATAAGTTTAAAGAAATGGGCACGAATTGCGACTTGTTGCCCGAGGGCGTAAACATAGTTATGAAAAACGAAGAGATGCCAAAGATTATAAGAGGGCTTGTAAACATGGGCGTTAACATTTACGCTGTAAATAGGGCGCAGCGCTCACTAGAGCATGACTTTATCACAATGACAACAGGCTCTAAAACACAAATATCTTAAAAGAGGGTGAAAGAAATGAAATTTCCAAAACAAATTTTTGCTGAAATTACAAAAATGCTGCGCTCGAAATTTATCATAATTTCGGCAGTACTTATATTCTTATTTATTACGGTGGCAACACCTTTATTTACATTTATAACAGGCAGAGACGGCAATAATAACATGTATTATTACGGCTACGATAACGGCGGAATTATTGTAGACGGCGTTGAGTATGACCTTAACAACCAAATGACGTGGGAACTTGATTATTTGAGGAATAATGCAGAGTATTTAGCGCAAAATTTGTCGGGGCAACCGCTTATTTATGCGCAAGATATGTCTGACAGGCTTATTGACTTTTACGAAAAATATATTCCCTATGTTCAGGGCGACGGCTATGAAAACGAAGACTACCGCTTAAGGCTTTCGTATGAAATGTCAAGCAATGTAGCAACACTTTATGTGCTTCAGTTGCAAGATGCTACTATAGAAGATTTGAAAACAGCAATTGAGGGCGGCATTTATGTTGACCTTAACCTTGAAGAAATTTTCGAGATGACAGACATTGAAAAAGCAGACGAAATTGCACGCCTTGAAGAGGCACTTGCGAATTTTGACGGGCTTATGGTTGATAACGACTTTTCAAAATACGTTGACATAATGAAAATTCAATATGCAGCTGACATTCAGAGTAATTTAGACCGCATTGAAACACTTGAGGCGGACATTATTAAAGACCCATCACAAGAAGAGTATATGTCAGACGAGATTGACAGGCTACTTGCCGACAATTTAAGCATAGAGCAAACCCAAATACCGGAGCTTGACTACCGCCTAGAGCACAACATTATTTACAATGATGGCACATGGCAAGACGAGGCACTTTCAAGCAAAACAAGTAGCCAAAGGCAAATTCTTGAATCAGACCTGTATAAGATGACAGAAGAGCAGTTTTACGAGGACCAATGGAATGTAGACAGATACGGCACGTATCAAGCGTATGAAGAGTCAATAGAAAAAAGCCTGCAAGAGGCAGAGTTTGACTTATTTGTTGCTGAAAGCAGCCTCAATTCAAACAAACCCGACATGGAATTCGTAGAGGACGGCTCAAGACAAGGCTCGTATGAAATTTTCAACTTCAGCATGATTATAATGATGTTCGGCGTTTTAATTGGCGGCTGGGTTATAGCAAGCGAGTTCCAAAGCGGAACTGTGCGCCTTTTGATGATAAGGCCCAGAACACGCTTAAAAGTTATGTTCTCGAAATTCATTGCAGGCATGGCGCTAATTTACGTATTGTACTTTGCCGTGTTCATAATAAGCCTATTAACACAGGGCTTCACAAAAGGGTTTAGCGACTTTATGTACCCGAACTACACAGCAAGCGGCGAAATTAACTTCTTTATTATGTTTATTGGTCATTTCTTTGCAATAAGCACAGCTTTTGTGTTTATATACACACTGGGCTTTGCGGCAAGCGTTATTATAAGAAACATTGCAGTTGCAATAATTTTACCTATCATAATAATGTTTGGTTCTACTATATTAATGGCGTTCTTAACATCGCGCCCACCATTTGATTTAATAGCATTTACACCACTGCCGTACATGAATATGCAAGAATTTTTCGGCGAGAGCTACACAATAACAAACCAGCTTATAGAAAAAGGTGTGCCGCTTAGTATAGAACTGGGCATGGTGGTTCTGCTTGTTTACTCTGCAATTTTAGTTGCAGTGGCGGCTGCGGTGTTCAAAAAACATGATATTACAAATTAATAAATAACTTTAACAATAAGACTAACATGTGCATGCGGCACGTAAAAAAGAAAGGCTTACTGATAAATAATGAGTAACAATTTTTTGGAAAATTACAAGAAAAAAAGTGAGCAAGACATGGCGGAAATTGCCGATAATACATCGCAAGTGCCGCATGTTGCAAGCGTGCAGAGCAGTGCACCGCAAGCACAACCAAGCGCCGTGCCGCCTACAAATGGCGGAGGTAGCGGCCTAAACGGCTTTGTGCAAGGCACTGCCCAAAAAACTGCACCTGAAAACCAAAGTGTCGTAAAGCCCACAGGCGAGGGCACAAGCACAAAAACACCTGCGGCAAGCGCAAAAACGGCGCCGCAGCAAAATACAGCGCCACAAATGAATTTTGAGCAAAAAAGCGGATTTGCACCGCCACCGCAAAAGCCGCAACAAAATGGCGGCGGTGGCTCGCGCTCTCGCAGAAAAAAATTCCCATGGGGCTATGTAATTGGCGGTGTAGTTGCGCTAGTTGTCATTATAGTGCTTGTTTTAGTTTTTTCAGGCGGCAACGCACTGCCGGCAATGGTAGGTTGGAGCGAGGGCGACGCAGAGCTTTGGGCACGTGAGAACGAGGTTTTACTTCAAGTTGAAACGGTGCACAGCGATGATATACCCGCAGGGCAAATAATATCTCAAACACCGGCAGAGGGCGAAGAGATATCGAGCGGCGAGTTTGTTAAGCTTGTAATTTCCGCAGGGCCCGATTTGAGTATTATGGTGCCTGTGCCTGACATTATGAACATGACAATGCAAGAAGTTGAAGCGTGGGCAGAGGAAAACCGCATGGAAACTGTGCGTATAACAACAGAGGAGAGCGAGACAATACCCACGGGAGAGGCCATTCGCTTTTATGTAAACGACAACACGGTGCTTGGCAATGAAATACGCAGAGATACGCCGTTTTACGTAATATTTTCACGCGGGCAGGGCGAGGGCGAAGACGTGAAATTGCCAAACTTTTTAGCCATGAGCCTTGATGAGGCAAAGGCGTTTGCGACAGAAAATAAAATTGTGCTGAGCGTTATAGAAGAGTTT
This sequence comes from uncultured Bacteroides sp., assembly GCA_964371535.1. GTDB lineage: Bacteria > Bacillota > Clostridia > Oscillospirales > Ruminococcaceae > Ruthenibacterium. Next base: position 27,091 of record CAYJMH010000002.1, on the reverse strand, counting down.
AGCGAAACAGTTGCAGAGGGAAATATTATTCGCCAAGACATAAAGGCGGAAGAGACGATTCATGAAGGCGATGCGGTAAAAATATATGTGTCGCTTGGCAAAGAGATTATAGTGCCAAACTTTTTCGAGATGAGCAAAGAAGAGGCCACGCTTGTTGCAACACAACTTGGCATAACTACATTGGTTACAGAAAGATACGTTCAGCCATTTGAAAAAGACGATTTGGTGTCGCAGTCTATTCAGGCGGGTACACTTTACGAAACGGGCGACATTGTGGAGCTTGTTTATTCACTGGGCTATAAAGTAGTTGTGCAGTCTTTTGTTGGTAAAACCGAGCCTGACGTGCGTGAATGGATAACGCCATACAACGAAAAGGGCGCGAGTTTAAAAGTTAACACAACTTATACTTCGTCAACACAGCCGGCAGGCACAATATTGTCGCAAGATAAAATTGACTATACTATGATTATTACAGACACGCTGAATTTGGTGGTGTCTAAGGGTAAAATTGTATACGTGCCGAACTTTTATGGCATGACACGTGAAGAGGCAATTGCGCTTTGCGACCAATTGAACATAGTGCCTGTATTTGTAGAGGCGGCAAGCACTGCGGTTGGAACGGGCGTGGTATATGGCCAAGCTTTAGCACAGGGTACAGAAATTGCCGAAGAAACGACAATTACGCTTACGTATAACCCTGGGCAACCGACAATTAAGGTTCACAACTTTTTGAATATGACAAAGGCTGAAATAACAGCGTTGGGATACGACAAAGGTTTTGTGATTTCTTATGTGGAAACTAATACGTTGCCAAGCCCAGCACCGGTTCCGGCACCAGCTTCAAATACTGTAATTAGTCAAACGGTGCCTGCTACAACAAGTGTACCATTTAATACGGAAATTATTCTAACAATATATGTCGCACCTGTGCCTTAATGTTAAATAGGCAAACTCATAACATGCGAAACCCCCCTCGCGTTTTTAAAACGCGAGGGGGGTTTCGCATGTCATAATAGTTACATTATCGCTAAAGCACAATTAATATCAAAAGTTTTACTATATTTTTTCGGGAAAATTTCGGGTTCTTAGGGCAGGGTCTAAGTTATTTTCTGCACCGCCACGTTAACTTCACTCACAGCTTCCAAATATCATCATTGTACTGCTTTATTGTCCTGTCTGATGAGAAAAAGCCCGCTTTTGCAATGTTGACAATCATTTTTTTTGCCCACTGTTGTCTGTTCTCATAGTCCGCAAAGCATTGCTCTTTAACATTTATATACTCGTTTAAATCAAGCAACGTCATAAAATAGTCTTTTTGAATAAGCTCTGCATGTAGGCGCAAAAGTGTTTTAGGGTCTCCTTCTTTCAGCATTATTGGGCTTATTAAGAAGTTCACAAGTTCTCGAATGTTGTCATCATTAATAAAGTAGTCGGCAGCAATATAGCCGTTTTGTTTATAAAGTTCAATAACTTCGTCGCTGCCAGTGCCGAAAATGTAAATATTTTCTTTCCCAACATTGTCGTAAATTTCAACATTTGCACCGTCCATTGTGCCAAGTGTTACGGCGCCGTTAAGCATAAATTTCATGTTACCTGTGCCCGATGCCTCTTTGCTTGCAAGGCTTATTTGCTCAGACACATCACATGCCGGAATTAGTTTTTCAGCTGCTGTTACGTTGTAATTTTCAACCATAACAACCTTTAAATGTGGGTGCACATCATTGTCTTTCAATATTATTTGCTCTAGGCATAATATTGCGTGTATTATGTCTTTGGCAATGGTATATGCAGGCGCGGCCTTTGCGCCAAATATAGCAGTAATTGGGCGCTTGGGAAGTTTTCCGCTCTTTATTTCAAAGTACTTGTGCACTAGATAAAGGAAATTCATTTGTTGACGTTTGTACTCATGCAAACGTTTTATTTGTATGTCAAAAATGGAATTCTCATCAATATCTATGCCCTTGGTATTTTTAATGTAGTTTTTAAGTGTACGCTTGTTTTCAAGCTTTATGGCTAGTATTTCGTTTTGAGAATTCTCGTTTTGCGATAGAGGTAGCAACTCTTCTAAATTTTCGGGGCTGTCTTTGTAAATTTGCTTGCCTCTTTCGCCAAGCTGCATTTCAACCCATGTAGCTAGCGGCTTGTTACAATGTTTTAGCCAACGCCTAAAAGTAATGCCGTTTGTTTTATTATTAAATTTATCAGGGTGAATTTTATAAAACGGCGCAAGTTCGGTGCTTTTTAATATTTCAGTGTGCAAGAATGCAACGCCATTAACGCTGTAAGAATAGTGCATGTCCATTCTTGCCATGTGCACACGTTTATCTTTGTCTATAATTTTCAAGTCGCTATTCTTGTATTTTGCGTGCGTTTTTTTATCCAGATATTCAATTATAGGCACAATGCTTGGCGCAACTTGTTTTAAATATGCAAGCGGCCATTTTTCAAGAGCCTCGGCTAATATGGTGTGGTTTGTGTACGCACATGTCTTTGACACTTCATCAATAGCACTGTCGATTTCCATTCCTTTTTGCACAAGCAGGCGTATCATTTCAGGTATAACCATAGACGGGTGCGTGTCGTTTATTTGTATTGCAACATGCTTGCTAAGTTGGTTATAATCTTGCCCTTTTTCTTTCAGCTCTTTTAAAATTAGCTGTGCCCCACAGCTAACCATGAAGTATTGCTGATATATGCGCAACAAGTGGCCAGCTTTATCACTGTCGTCGGGGTATAAAAACAGCGTTAAGTTTTTTGCTATGTCGCTTTTGTTAAAATTAATGCCGTCTTTAATAATGCTCTCATCAAGTGTATTAACGTCAAAAAGGTGAAGCTTGTTTTGAACAGTTTTGCTTCCCAGTACGTCGATGTCGTACATTTTGGCTTTTAGTGAAAAACCTTTGAAATCGACTTCGCACGTAAAGTCAGTCTCGTTTAAAATACCGTCTTTTGAAATCCACGGGTTAGGCTCTTCGTGCTGCATGTTGTTTTTAAAACTTTGCTTAAATAGGCCAAAATGATAGTTTAGGCCAACGCCGTCGCCGTTAAGGTTTAGGTTTGCAATACTGTCTAAAAAGCAAGCTGCAAGGCGCCCCAGCCCGCCATTCCCAAGCGACGGCTCCGGCTCGATTTCTTCTATCTCGCAAATGTTTTTGCCGTTTTGCAAAAGTACATCGCTTACCTTTTCATAAATTCCAAGGTTTATAAGGTTGTTTGACAATAGCTTTCCAATCAAAAACTCTGCAGAAAAATAATATAGCTTTCTGCCGCTTGGCGTCTGCGTTTTTTCTTGCACAGATTGTTTAATTAGCTTTAAAAGTGCAATATAAATTTCCTCATTTGTCGCATTAGCAATGGTTTTATTCAAAATTCTCTCAATTTTCTCTTGCATAATTATGGCCATTCCTTTCCGCTACGGTTTAAGTACTTCTTAATATAAAAGTTTATCTTATTTTAAAAGCAAAAGCAAGAAAATTAATGATATTTCTTACAATGTTGCAATGTTTAATGAAAAATAAAACAAAGTAGCATGTGTATGTGTCACTTTTCGCGTTTTTGCATAAGATAATATAACATGTTTTAACTTTGCAAGGCATTTTAACTGCGTGCATGTTTCAAAGTTTGAAGCCCACACAAGCAGCGCGGCAAAAGCCGCAAAATTACTATGCACTACACAAAAAGGGGATGAGATTATGGATATCAAGCGTTTAGACTTTTTTTTGGGCGCATTGACGCCCACAGGATTTGCCGGCTATTACTCTCAACTTGTACAGGACACAGCAAGCCATGTAGTACTTATAAAAGGCTGCCCGGGCACTGGCAAATCTACATTAATAAAAAGGCTAGCTGACTATTTATGCAAAAAAGGTGAGAAAGTAGAGCTTATACATTGTGCACAAGACCCAAGTTCTTACGATGGGCTAGTTTGCAAGAACATTAAGTTCACAATTACAGATGCAACACCGCCGCACACACTTGAACCTATGTACCCCGTAGCGTATGAGCAAGTTTTGCCGTTATACTACTGTATAGATGCAGATGCACTTCAGCAACACAGAAATGAGATAATTGAGCTGTTTGACAGGCATGCATTTTTAACAGAGCGCACAACGAGATACCTTGCGGCAGCCGGAAGCTTGTTGCAAGACACTGTGCGAACAGCGCAAGCATTTACGAACACGACAAAAGCTTGTGACTTTGCAAAAGTGTTAAGTAAAAAGTACATACCTGATAATGACAACGAAAAAGACAATTTAAACCAACAGCCAAAAAATGCCAGTTATGCTTTTGTAAAATATCAAAACAAAAAAACAGGCGCAAAAGAAGATGTGAGAATTTTGAGCGCTGTTACACACAGTGGGGTTCAATGCTATGAAGAAACCATTTTGAAGCTTGCTAATAATATAATTGCAATAGAAGATTTACACGGATATGCAGCTAAATGCATGTTGTATGTTTTGCGGCAAGAGGCACTGGCAAAAGGGCATGGAATTATTACATGCTATTGTTCTATGAGCCCATACGATAAAATTGAGCACATAATTATACCTAAGCTAAACCTTGCTTTTGTTACGTGTAACACATACCATTGCAGTTATTTTTTGACAGGCAAAACAAAAAGCAATGCTAATATTAGGCGTATTCACACAACAAGGTTTTGCAATAAAGAAGGCATGAACTTGCGTAAGAAGCGCTTTCGGTTTAATAACAAAGCAACAAAGCAACTTATTTTGCAAGCGCAACAATTAATGGGCCAAATAAAACAGTGCCATGAAAAAATTGAGAGTTACTATGTTAAATCAGCTGATTTTCCGGCGCTTGACAGGGCGTATAATAAAATAGTTGAACAGATTAAATTGGGAACTTGAAAAATTAGCTCTGCTTGAATGTATATATAAAAAACTAAAAACTGTGGGGGAATTAAGCTGAAAAGGCACAAAACTTCACCACAGTTTTTAGTTTTTTATTAAATAGCGTCGATAATAGCGTTTATTAGATGAATTTGGTGCACAAATGTCATTGTCTATTTATTATTAAGTGCTGAATGAAATTCAAGCGCAAGGCCCGGTGAAATAATGTACAAGCCAATATTTACGATAACAGGCTAGCTACCTCGATTGAGCTTGATTTGCTTATATTTGATTATTGCAGTTACATAAAATGGGCGAAAAAAGGTAAAATTGGCTAAAATCGCCCACATTTAACCTTTGTTTTTTTTTCGTGTTAGTGTTATAATAATAACAACATATCAAGCAAAATTAAATTTTGATATGGAAATGAACCGAAATAATCAGAGCTCGGATATATTTGGCTTAGACAACAGCCGCTGCCTTTTGAAGGTGGCAAATTTGGCGGAAATTCAAAGCATACAGCGGCAGAAAGGAGAAAATAATGGGAATATCATGGGTGTGGCTTGTGTTACTTGTTGTATTTATGGGTGTTGAGGCTATAACATTCGGCCTTGTGTCAATATGGTTTGGCATAGGTAGTTTGGCTGCGCTTATAACTTCGTTTTTCACGCCGGCAGTGCCGGTGCAAATAACGGTGTTTTTCGTTGTTAGCTTTGCGCTTATATTGGCAACGTTCCCGTTTGTGAAGAGACTTCGCAAGAAAAAACGAGAACCGACTAACGCCGACAGAAATATTGGCAGGCAGGGTGTTGTTATTTCAAAAATTACACCTGCGACGCCGGGAAGAATAAAGCTTGACGGTGTTGACTGGGCTGCGCGCAGTGCCGAGACACTTGAAGAGGGAACACTTTGTATTGTCAATGAAATTGACAGCACAACTGTAATTGTAAGCAGTGCAACTGCACAGCAAGCAGCTACTGTATAAATTGTTTAAATAATTTTTAAAATAAAAAGGGGATATTATGGAATTTATTATTATTGCTCTATTGCTTTTAATTGCCATTGTGCTAATTTCAAGCATCCGCGTTGTACCGCAATCAAACATGTATGTTATTGAGCGCCTTGGCGTTTATTCCACAAGTTGGACAGCAGGCGTGCACTTTAAAGTGCCTTTTATTGACAGAATTGAAAGAAAAGTAACAATGAAAGAGCAAGTTGTGGATTTTAGGCCACAGCCGGTTATTACAAGCGATAATGTAACTATGCAAATTGACACAGTTGTGTTCTTCCAAGTTACGGACCCTAAGCTCTTCACATACGGCATTGAAAGGCCGCTTCTTGCCATTGAAAACCTAACAGCCACAACGCTGAGAAATATTATTGGTGGCATGGAACTTGAAGATACACTTACAAGCCGTGACACAATTAACACAAAAATTACGGCCATACTTGACGAGGCAACAGATAAATGGGGCATTAAAGTTAACCGCGTTGAAGTTAAAAACATTATACCGCCGGCAGAAATTCAAGATGCAATGGAAAAGCAAATGAAGGCAGAACGCGAACGCCGTGAGAGCATTTTACGTGCCGAGGGCGAAAAACGCAGTGCAATTCTTGTGGCCGAGGGTGAAAAAGAGAGCGCAATTTTAAGGGCAGACGCCGTTAGAGAACAGCGCATACGTGAAGCCCAAGGTGAGGCGCAAGCAATAATGGAAGTGCAAAAGGCACTTGCAGATTCTATTGTTCTATTGAACGAATCAGCACCGACACAAAAAGTACTAACATTAAAGAGCCTAGAGGCATTGCAAAAAGTTGCAGATGGGCAGTCTACAAAAATAATTATACCAAGTGAGCTTCAAAATTTAAGTGGCCTTGTAACAAGTATTTCTGCTTTAGCAAGTGATGACAGCAAGAAATAGTATTATGTTTTGATTGTAATTCGAAAATTGCAGTTCAAAGAATATTATATAGTAAAAAGAGGGCGGCACCGAATGCAGAGCATTCGGTGCCGCCCTTAGGTTGTCGAAAAACCCGTATGCAAAAAAAGTTGCACAAACGGGTAGCGAAAAGGAAACTTTTTTTATCTCAAAAAGTTTCCTCTTTGCCAATAAATTAGCAAATTCACATTCAAAAATGCTCTTTTAAGGCAAGACTTACGTTTTCTGCGGAAAACACCTTAGGGCCCTGCCCTAAGTACCCGAAAATTTTTGAAAAAATTTAGTAAAATTTTAATATTATATTTGACATAATGATAAAACACTGTACCTTTTTTGGTGCGTTGTCATTTGCATTAATCAGTCATTGTGCAGCCAATTAGACCAGATGGATTTTTTCTTGATTTTCACCTTGCCTTGGTTAAATATATTAATGTGCTTGTGCGGCTCAAAATTATCGACATCAATGTTATAATCAAAAGGTTGTAATGTTTGCACTTCATCATTCAAATGTAACGTAACAACGTTATTTGTTGCGTTTACTGCTATTCGTGCTTTTATATGCTCGCATTGCCTTTCATAGCACAAAACGCCGCTTTTTGCGTGTGTAATTTTCATAGTGCCATTTTTAAATGCACAGCTGCTTTTGCGAATTGCACTTAACTCTTCAATTGTATTTTTTATGCGTGGCTCGTCATTGTTCCAGTCAAAAAAAGCCCTGTTAAATGGGTCTTTATAGCCTTGCATCGCAATTTCATCGCCATAATATATACATGGTATGCCGGGAAGTGTAAAAATCATTGCAAAGGCAATGCGAAGAAGTTTAATGCCGTTTTCGTATTGCTCGTGTGTAAGCTTGCGCCCGCTTTGCCAATACCTGTCTTTGTTGTCGCTACTGTCGCCGGTAAGTGCCGTAATAGCGCGCACCGTGTCATGTGTAGATAGAAAATTCATAAGAACATGAAGCGCCGGTTGTGGATAATTTTCACATATTGTCATTATTTTTTCAGCAGTTGCCCTTGCAGAAGCGCCTTTGCAAAAAGCAAGTACAGCCTCTTTAAAGGGGTAGTTCATTGTTGCGTCCAGGCCGCTGCCCAAAAGATATGTTCGCCGTGTACCATAGCTCCATTTTGTGGTTGCGTCCTCCCAAACTTCGCCAAGTAAATATTTATCATCGCCATGTCTCTTCACGGCTTTTCGTATTTCTTCAATAAAGTCGTCAGGCAGCTCATCTGCAACGTCCAGCCTAAAACCTGCCGCGCCCAACTTTATCCATGTGTCTATTACGCCGTTTTCACCACAAATAAAGTTGCGGTATCCGGCGTCATTTTCATCAACTTCCGGCAGTGTCTCAAAACCCCACCAGCTTCTATAACCGCATTTGTAATTTTTGCTGAAATCAAACCAGTTTCTGTACGGGCTGTTTTCGTCATTATATGCGCCGCCGCTGCCATAGCGCCCCTCTTTGTTAAAGTACAAAGAATCAGAACCAGTGTGGCTGAAAACGCCGTCTAAAATAATTTTAATGCCGTGTTTTTTTGCAGCTTGGCACAACAAGGCAAAATCTTTGTTAGTGCCAAGCAGTGGGTCTGCCTTTAAATAATCGGCCGTGTTATAGCGGTGGTTGGAATGAGCCTCAAAAATGGGGTTCAAATATATTATGTCGACGCCAAGTTGCGCTAGGTATGAAAGCTTGCTCTCAATACCCTTGAAATCACCGCCGAAGTAGTCCATATTCAAATGGCCGCCTTGCTCTGTCGGCCAAAAATAAGGCTCGCCGTTTTCGTTTTCACGCATAACCCTGTCGCCGAACGGCGAAGCGGGTGTTTGCCCGCTTTTGCAAAACCTGTCCGGGAATATTTGGTACATAACTGTGCCTAGCATCTCTTTTGGTGTTTGAAACGTTTTCTCGAATACTGTAAGCTGCCACTCGGGCCCGTCGTTTGTTGTAATATAAGATTCACCGTTTGCGGCACGAAAAAGCTTTTTGTATCCTGTGTAAAGGTCAAAATGGTAAAAATAAAGCCCTGTTTTTTCAGGCGTTAATGTAATTGAAAACTTTTGCCTATCGTAGTCTGTGTGCTCTTTTGTCATCGCAAACAGGGATGGCACTTCGCCATCCCTGCCAAAAATAATATGCGGTGTTTTACAGTCAATTTCATGCGGAACGCTTAAAACAAATGTCACACTCTCGCCGCACCTCAGCGCACCGAAAGGCGTTTTGTGCTCAAGGTCTCTGCTGTTATAAATTTTATGCATTAATATAAATGTCCTAACTATTTAACGGGCGATGTACCCCAAATTCTACTTGCATAGTCGAAAACAGAGCGATCTGCCGAGAAAACACCGCTGTTTGCAATGTTCAAAAGGCTCATGCTGTTCCAAGTTTTTTCGTCTTTATAAAGTTCACTAAGCTTGTTTTGTGCGCTTCTGTAATCTGCAAAGTCTGCCATTACCATATACGGGTCAGAAGTGCGCAGGTTGTTAACTATTTCGTGGAAATTTTCACCCATAAAGCCTTTTTCAAGCAAAGACAGCACCTGTTTTGCCTCGTCGTTTGCGTCAATATACGTCATGGGGTGATAGCCGAAATCTTTCAACTCATTGACTTCATGTGTTTTCATGCCAAATATTATTTCGTTCTCTTTACCTGCGGCTTCAACAATTTCAACGTTTGCACCGTCAAGTGTGCCAAGCGTAATTGCACCGTTTAGCATAAACTTCATGTTGCCTGTGCCGCTGGCTTCAGTGCCGGCCAGGCTTATTTGCTCTGACACTTCACTTGCGGGCATTAGGCGCTCGCTAGTTGTAACACAGTAGTCCTCAAGGTACACAATTGCAAGTTTGTCTTTAACTGAAGCGTCGCTTGCAATGTATTTACCAAGCTGGCAAATAAGGCGAATCATTTGTTTTGCCATGTAATATCCCGGCGCCGCTTTTGCGCCAAAAAAGTATGTTTTGGGAACAAAGTCGGCATTTGGGTTGTTTTTTAAATATATATATTGAGCTGCAATATTTAGAGCATTTAGGTGTTGGCGCTTGTATTCATGCATGCGCTTTGCCTGCACATCAAAAATACTGTCAGGGTTAACAACTTGCTTTGTGTTTTGGAAAATATGCTTTGCAAAAAGTTCTTTATTAATGTGCTTAACCTTGGCAAGGTTTGATAAGAATTCGGTGTTGTTTTTGTATTTTTCCAGCTTTTTAAGGCTCGATGCATCGCGCTTGAAGTCATCGCCGATTGTGCCGGCGATTAATTCTGTAAGTGCAGGGTTTGCCGCCAAAAGCCAGCGCCTGTATGCAATGCCGTTTGTGACGTTTTTGAATTTTTCAGGCGCAAATAAATAATAGTCGTTAAAAACGCTTTGTTTTATTATTTCGCTGTGCATTTTCGAAACACCATTGATGCTGTGGCAAACATAGCAACATATGTTAGCCATGCGCACTTGGTTGTCGCCCAAAATGGCCATATAGTCTATTTTGCCTTGGTCACCCGGGAACTTTTTCTCCAAATCTTCACGGCAACGTCTGTCAAGCTCGCAGCAAATTTGGTAAATACGCGGCAACGTACGCTTAAATATGTCTATATTCCATTTCTCAAGTGCTTCGCTCATAACTGTATGGTTCGTGTATGCAAAAGTACGGCGCACAATGTCAAAAGACTTTTCCCATGTATAGCCGCAATCGTCAAGCAATAGCCTTAAAAGTTCAGGTATTGCAAGCGTTGGGTGTGTGTCGTTAAGCTGAATTGCAACTTTGTCAGGCAAAAGGTCTATATAATCATATTGCGCTATGTGGTTGTTTACAATGTCGCCTATTGATGCAGCGGAAAGGAAATATTGTTGGCGCAAGCGCAGTATTTTGCCCTCTACGTGGTTGTCATTAGGGTAAAGAACCTTACTGATAAGCTCTGCATTTGCGTTTTTTGTCATTGCGTCGCTGTAATCGCCGGCATTAAAACTTTCCATGTCAAAACCGGGCGCCTTTGCTTTCCAAAGGCGTAGCTTGCTTATGCCGCTGCCGCCATAACCTGCAACGTACATGTCGTAAGGCTCTGCTATAACAATGTTCTTTGTCTCGTGCTCAACGTGGTGGTGGTCACCGTCCCAATACTCTTTAATTTCACCGTCAAATTTAAGCTTAATAGATTGGTCGGGGTGCTTTTTAAGCCAAATAGCACCACCGGGAAGCCAGTTGTCGGCGTGCTCTTCCTGCCAGCCGTCAACAACTTTTTGTTTGAAAATACCATATTCATACAAAATAGAATAGCCGGTGCCCGGAATAGAGTCTGTTGCCATGCCGTCGAGGTAACAGGCTGCAAGCCGGCCAAGGCCGCCGTTTCCAAGCCCTGCATCAGGCTCGCACTCGTACACATTTTCAAGTTTTATTTTTTTGTCTTTCAGCACCTTTTCAACAACTTCGCTCATTCCAAGGTTAAAAAGTGTAGATTTCAAGCTGCGGCCCATTAAAAACTCCATGCACAAATAATAAACCTGCTTTGTGTTTGTGCCGTATGTTTTTGCCATAAAGCGCTTGCGGCGCTCGCTCATGATATTGCGGAAAATCAAAACAAGAACACGGTAAATCTGGTCATTCGTCGCTGTTTCAAAATCAGCCGCAAATTCAGTGAAAAGTTTGTCGGCCAGCACTTTCTCAAATTCTTTTTTTGCTTTATTAATATTTTGCATTAAAACATCTCCTTTAGCACCGCAATTAATATTCAACAAAACCCATTGCGGTATACAGGTTTTGCACGGCAGCATATTTTTGTTTTTAACTGCCACATTATTTTTGAAAATATTTTGTTCGATGTAACATTAATTTTTTAAGGCGCAAATTGAAAACTCTACTAAAAAAAGTAAACAAATTCACACAATACCTTTAATAACCATTATACGCCGTTTTTAATTTCTTTCAACAAAAAAATTAAAAAAAGCGAAAATTTTATATTTGTTTACAAATTTTTTGCAAATTAATTGATATATTTATATTTATTTAGTATAATAAATACTAGCAAAATCGAAAGGGGTAATTTACATGCCTACAAACAAAGTGCGTTTTGAGGTGCTTGGCTCACCTTATGTCATCTCTACATCTGATGAAAACAGCTATATTTTAGAGCTTGCGCAAAAGCTTGAAGATGACATAAAAACTATATTAGAAAACTCTCCGGGGGCCTCGGGGCTTGCTGCCACAATTATTAGCGCAATGGGGTATTTAGACGAGGCGCAAAAATCTGCAAAAAGCCTTGACAATATGCGTACACAAATAAAAGAGTACTTACAAGAGTCTGCAAAGGCAAAAGAAGCCGCAAATGAAACACAGCGTGAACTTGAGCGTTTGCGCAAAGAAGTGGAGTATTTGGCGGCACATAAACCGCCACAAGTGCGCCTATAAATGGAGATATTGGCGCCTGTTGGTGAAATTAACATGCTTTATGCCGCCGTCCGGGCAGGCGCGAATGCAGTGTACCTTGGGCTAGAGCAAATGAATGCGCGTAAAAGCGCAGTTAACTTTACGCCACATGCCTTGAAAGAGGCAGTGGCGTATTGCCATGCCCGAAAAGTGAAAGTATTTGTAACTTTGAACACACTTATACAAAGTAATGAGATTTCAAGTGTGCCGCTTATAATAAAGCAAATTGCACAAAGCGGCGCAGACGCTGTAATTGTGCAAGACCTTGCCGTTGCGGCACTTGTAAAAAATATAGCCCCTACATTAAAACTACACGCTTCAACGCAAATGAGCGTGCACAGTGTGCATGGCGCAAAACAATTAAAAAAGCTTGGCTTTTCAAGGGTAATTTTGGCAAGGGAGCTGCCGCTTGAGACCATTGCAGAAATAAGCGCACAGTGCGACATTGAAACTGAAATTTTTGTTCATGGCGCGCTGTGCATGTGTGTTTCCGGCCAGTGCTACATGAGCGCGTTCTATGGCGGACGCAGTGGAAATAAAGGCAGTTGTGCGGGGCCGTGCCGCTTGCCGTTCAGCGCAATTAACGGCGCAGATAAATGTGACAATGTAAACCATTTATCGCTTAAAGACATGAGCTTTATACACATGTTAAAACAAATTGAAAACGCCGGCGTTTCGTGTGTTAAAATTGAGGGAAGGCTTAGGACGCCTGAGTATACTGCCGCCGCAGTAAACGCTTGCCTTTGCGCTTTGAACGGCGAAGAGTATGATGAGCAATTATTACAAGATGTATTTTCGCGCTCTGGTTTTACAAATAGTTATATCAATGGTGCGCTTGACGGCACAATGTTTGGGATACGAACAAGTGAGGACAGCGAGGCGCAAAAAAGGGCGCTTCCGAAGTTGAGGGAGCTTTTTCGTACAGAGCGCCAAAGTGTTGAAGTGTGTTTAAAAATTGCAATAAATGGCGGGGGAGCGCAACTTATTGCAATAGATGAAGACGGAATTTTTTGCAGGGTTACAACGAAAGGCCAAAAGCCCACAGCGGCGCAAAAAGACAGAAGCGAGGACATTAAAAAATCGCTTATGAAAGCGGGGGGCACACCGTTTTATGTGAATGAAGACATAGAAATTGAAGGTGCACAGTGGTTTTTGCCGTCATCTGTTATAAATAACTTGCGCAAAGAGGTGCTTTTAAAACTGCTTGTGGCAAGAAGTGCACAAAAGCCGCATGAAGTTGACGAGGTGGCTTTTGAGAGCGCGCAAAAAATGATAAGAGCACAAACAGCTGCCAAAAATGCAAGTGCAAACACAAATGAAAAGCAGCTCTTTGTGCAAATAAGCGATATGCGGCAGTTGCCCGAAGAGTGGGTGTGCGCCGAAAGCAATGAAAAAACGCCAAGCGGTTTTATTGTTCCGCTTGAACAGTGGCAAAGCGTGCCAAGTGAAATACGATGTAAAACATTTCTTGCGCTGCCCGAATTTTCTGCACTTACGGCTGTTGAAGAGCGGACACATAAAACTGTTACAGAAATTTTTTCAATGCAAAACGAAAGCAAATTTGCAGGTTGTTTTGTGCAAAATGTTGCGCATATACACATGTGTGAAGGCATAAAAATGTTTGGCGGTTTTAGGCTGAATGTGACTAATGCACTTTCATTTGAGTCATATGGAGCAATGGGATTAAGTATGGTAACGGCAGGCATTGAGGCGACATGTACAGATATTGACACATTAAAACAAGCAGATGAAAAAACAAAAACAGCCGCCGTTGTTTACGGGCATATGCCGCTTATGTTAACGTATGCGTGCCCATTACACAATGTACAAACATGCAAGGGGTGTACAGGCAAAGGTGTGCTTACAGACAGAAAAGGCGAAAAACTTAACGTAATGTGCCATGCGCCGGGCAAAAGCGGTGCAAGGACAATACATAACGCTGTGCCACTATATATGGGCGATAAAGCACATACTTTAGATGTAGACATACTAATTGCACTTTTTACAACTGAGGATAAAACGCAAGTGCGAGACATTACGATGAAAATTGCGGAAAAAGAAGCCTTTGACGGAAGGTATACGCGTGGGCTGTACTTTAAATAGACAAACTAATTTTGACATTTGCGCCTGATAATGATATGCATTTCAAAGTGTCTTAAAATGTCAGACGGCTAGAAAATGCCTAGTGCAAGGAAAAAATAAATTACGTGAGAAAGCATATTTTTTATATGCAATCGAAGTGTAATTTCGCATTTGACGCCGCAATAGTTGCTTTATAGACAGTTTGACGTGCACTTTTTAAATATTCGCAAAGGATATTTTGAATTTTTCTGCTTTACAAAAGCAGTTGTTTATTAAATGTTATAATATGAGTTACTATAAGAAATGGGGAAAACACAAAAGTGGAAAAGGAAATAACAGTGCTTTTCAAGGCTGTGCGTACAGGTGCAAAAATTCCGCAATACGCAACAAGTGGTAGTGCCGCGGCAGATTTGCATGCACTTTTGCCACAGGATATACAAATATTGCCGGGCGACAGCGCTGTAATACCGACAGGTGTTTCGATAGCCTTGCCGGGAAAGCAGTTTGTTGCATTGGTTTTTGCACGCAGTGGCCTTGCAATTAAAAACGGTATTACGCTTTCAAACGGCGTGGGTGTTATAGACTCAGATTACAGGGGCGAAATATGTGTAGGGCTAATAAATAATTCGAAAACAGCGTACACAGTAAAAAATGATGACAGGATAGCACAAATGTGTATAATGCCCGTTTACTGCGCGAAATTTGTAGAATGTACAGAGCTTAGCAACACCAAAAGAGGCGAGGGAGGCTTTGGTTCAACCGGCATGTAGAAAGTCTAAGTTAGCATTATCACTTGTGGCAACACTAAATATTAACTTTTTACAGGCATAATAATGACTTTACAAGGGGATTTAACCATGAAGATAAATAAAACATTGCTACTTCTATTTTACTTACTTGCAGGCGTTGTTGCAGGCAATTTGCTTTCACAATTACTTGCAGGCGTGCCATTTTTAAATTGGCTTTCATATTACAGCGAAATAGGTTTCGACCCATTTATGCTTGATCTAGCTGTAATTAATTTTACATTTGGTATGAATATGGGTATAACTGTGGCGCAAATTATTACTATTGCAATAGCACTTGCAATTTTTAGAAAGACAAGTGGCAAGTATTAACACTTGTGTTCAACGATAAAACAGCATAATAACGGCAACTTTTACACGCGAAGGGGAATGTGAAATGAGAGATATTATTCTGGCGTCCGGATCACCAAGGCGCAAAGAACTGTTGAGTTTAGTGTGCAGTAGTTTTACTGTGGATGTAAGTGATGTTGACGAGAGCAAAATTACTGCACAAACACCAACAGAGCTTACACTTTTGCTTGCAAAAGAAAAGTGCCTTGCAGTTGCAAAGGCACATGAAGATAGTGTTGTTATTGGGTGCGATACAGTTGTAGAGCTGGACGAAAAAATACTAGGTAAGCCAAAAAACAAAGCACACGCACGGGAAATGATAAACGCACTAAGTGGAAAATTACACTATGTGCATACAGGCGTATTTATTAAAAGCGGAAAAGAAGAGCGAGCGTTCACAGTTACAACAACTGTTGAATTTGCACAAGTTTCACAGCAAGAGGCAGAAGATTACATAAGTACGAAAGACCCCTACGATAAGGCGGGCGGCTACGGAATACAAAGTGGTGCGGCACGCTTTGTGAAAGGAATTAGCGGTTGCTATTATAACGTAATGGGCTTTCCTGTGCAAAGTGTTTACACTGCACTTCGTGAAATGGATGTGCTTAAATAGAAGTACTATTTATGTTGCATGAGTTACGAGAACAATACAAATTGGAATGTGGGCATTCTGTTGTCCATGCCGTAAAATAAGCAATAAAAAATCTGTGCTGAATTTAAAAAAGTATAGCGTTTCACCATTTAATAGTATTAAAACTTTTACTAAATTTTTTCAAAAAATTTCAGGTTCTTAGGGCAGCGCCCTAAGTCGTTTTTCGCAGAAAACAAAACACTTTTACGCAGCATCAGAGATTATTTGCACCGAACCTTCACTAGTTGTAACATAAAGTTCATCGTTGCTTGTATAACTAACAACAATGTCGCCGTAATCATTTGTGCCATACATAACGCTGCCCACGCCTTGTATTGCACTTACAGTTTCTTCGTGTGGGTGGCCATAGCTGTTGTCTTTGCCACAGCTTATTATAGATAAATCAGGCATAATGCTTTGCAATAGCTCCGGGTAATTTGCGTTAGAAGCGCCATGATGCGCTGCCTTGTAAACATCTGCACTTAAATTACTACCATTTTCTATTAAAAATTCTGTCTGCGGTTTTTCTGCGTCACCACAAGATAAATAGCTGAATTCGTCGAACTCAAACATCGTAATAACGCTGGCGTTGTTTTTGTTATCGGTGTTTTGTATGCCTATGTCAACAACCGAAATATTGCCACCACCAAGCGAATATTCTTGCAGTGCGCCTGCCGTTGTGGTGCGTATTCCCATTGTGTCAATAAGTTCAAGTACGCGCAAAATATTGTACCCGTCGGGTGGGTCCTCGTTAGAGAACACAGGTAAAAGTACATGCTCAACATCAAAATTTTCAAGCACGTCTACCATTCCGCCAATGTGGTCTGTGTGCTCGTGCGTCATTATAAGTAAATCTATGCTCTCTACACCTACATTGTCCAAGTAATTTGTCACAACATCGCCACTTCCTGTGTCGCCGGCGTCAATAAGGCAAAATTCGCCGCCTTGTTCAATTAACGTTGCGTCGCCCTGCCCAACATCAATAAAATGCACTTTAACTGCGGTGTTTTCAACAGCCTCGGCAGAAATAGCAACGTGTTGCTCGCCTGCGGCTAATTTGTACAAGTCGTCCCATGTCGGCAAAGGGCTGCCAACGTACTCACCAACCGTAATTACAAGTGCAAACAAAATAAGTGCGCATAAGCTAAAATAGCGCATTGTTTTGCTTTGCTTTTTTGTATAGTGTTTTGTGGATTTTCTCTTGACTTTCTTGCTCGCTCTTTTCATTATCTATTCCATTTCACAATTATTAATTAATGCGCAATATACATTTTTACTTTTTCTTATTTGCTGTGTTTTTTGCATTTTTCTTTGGTTTGCCGCTGTTTGGCTTTAGGCTGTTTGGCTTGCCGTTGTAATAATTGTCACTAAGCGCATTTTTTTTGCCACGCTGCAATTTTTTCTTTTTTGCGTCGTTTATAGAAACACGGTTGCCCGAAGATGTGCTTATTTTGTGCCCGGGCAGTAATTTTGGCAGTAAATCAAGCCTACCCACACTTTCAAGCGCACTTTTTACAAGGTGCGCGTTTTTTTGGTTGTAATACTGAAGTAAAGCACGTTGCAACGTTTTTTCTTTTTCAGATTTAGCGACGTATACCTTTTCAAGCGTGAATGGGTCAAGCCCTGTGTAGTACATGCAAGTGGACACAGTGCCGGGTGTTGGGTAAAAGTCTTGCACTTGCTCGGGCCGTATGTTGTTTTTATGTAAATATTCCGCTAAAATTACGGCGTCTTTAAGTGTAGAGCCGGGGTGGCTACTCATCAAATAAGGAACTAAAAATTGTTTTTTGCCAATTGCCTTTGTCTTTGCATAAAAAGCTTTTGAAAACTTGTTGTAAACGTCAATGTTTGGCTTGCCCATGTACTTTAGGGTTATTGGTGCACAGTGCTCCGGCGCAACTTTAAGCTGGCCGCTTACATGGTGGCGCACAAGCTCGTTGAAAAAAGTTTCGTCACTGTCGTGCATTAAATAGTCAAACCTAATGCCGCTGCGAATAAAAACTTTTTTAACGCGTTCAAGTTCTCGAACATCTCGTAAAATTTCGGTGTACTCGCTGTGATTTGCAATTAAGTTTTTGCACGGCACAGGCGCAAGGCACTTTTTGCCGCCTGTGCAAATACCCTTTGTCATTTGCTGTTTGCAACTTATATTGCGAAAGTTTGCGGTAGGCCCTCCAATGTCGTGTATGTAGCCCTTGAAGTTAGGGCTGTCTGTAATTGATTTTGCCTCGTTTATAACGCTTTGTTTGCTGCGGCTTGTAACACGCCTGCCCTGGTGTAACTGTATTGCACAAAAATTACAGCCGCCAAAACAACCCCTGTTGTGTATAATAGAAAATTCCACTTCTTCTATGGCGCTGATTCCGCCGCAGGCTTCATAGCTTGGGTGATAGCGCCTTGTGAACGGCAAAGCATACACTTCATCAAGCTCGGCACGTGTAAGCGGCATGGCAGGTGGGTTTTGTACAAGATATTTATCACGCTGTTTTTGCACAACATGTGCGCCTTTAACACAGTCTTGGTTGTCAAGCTGAATGCGGCAGGCCTTGGCATATGCCGTTTTGTCCTCGCACGTTTTGGCAAAAGACGCGCATTGGGCGTATGTTTTAGGCAAGTTTTCAAAATCGGCCAAATAGCATGTACCGTCAATGTCTGTTAAAGTTGAAACATGCTGTTTTGCGGCAAGGCGCCTTGCAATTTCGCGTGTCTGACGCTCGCCCATTCCAAAAGTCAACAAATCGGCACCGCTGTCGCATAAAATGCTCTGCATAACGGTGTCGTCCCAATAATCATAGTGCGCAAAACGTCGAAGTGACGCCTCGAGACCGCCAATAATTGCAGGCGTTTCGGGGTACGCCTTTTTCGCCAGTTTAGTATACACTATTGTGCACCTGTCAGGGCGTTTGCCTGTTTTTTTGCCCGGGGTGTACTCGTCCTCGCCTCTGCGCTTTTTTGTAACAGAGTAATGCGCCACCATGCTGTCCACATTTCCGCCGCCAATAAAAAAGCCAAAGCGCGGCATGCCGAATTCGCACATGCTTGCGTGAGTATTAAAGTCGGGCTGCGATATAATGCCGACCTTAAAGCCCATTTGCTCTAACACCCGTGAAATAATTGCCGCACCAAAAGCGGGGTGGTCTACGTAAGCGTCGCCTGTTACAACGACGAAATCAACATACTGCCAGCCTTTTTTTTGCATGTCTTGCTTGCATAAAGGCAAAAATTCTGTATTCATTAATGTGCCTGTCCCTTTCTCAGCAAAAGTGCAAACATTACTGCAAGTTTTTCCTTTTGTCAGTGCAATTTTATTGCGGGTCGTTCATTGTCATCTCAATCCACTGTTGGCGCGTAATAAGTATAGCGCGTGGTTTACTGCCCTCGAATGGGCCAATAATGCGCGCCTCTTCCATTTCGTCAATAATACGTGCCGCACGTGCATAGCCAAGTTTGCAACGCCTTTGAAGCAAGCTTGTGGACGCCATGCCGGCTTCAATAACAACTTCAACTGCTGTGTTAAACATAGAATCCCTACTGTCGCTATCGCCGTCTTGCGAAGATGATTTTTCGGGCACGGCGCATTTTTCCATGTCGGCAATCATTGTTTCATCATAATCTGTGCTTGAATTCTTTTTAAGGTAATTTATAACACTTCGAATTTCAGGCGTGTCAATAAAAGCGCCTTGCAAGCGTATAGGTTTGTTTGTGCCAACGGGCATATACAGCATGTCGCCGTTGCCAAGAAGCTTTTCTGCACCGCCTGTGTCAAGTATGGTGCGGCTGTCAATTTGGCTCATAACAGAAAGGCCAATTCTGCTTGGTATGTTAGTTTTAATTCGGCCTGTAACAAAGTTAACAGACGGGCGCTGTGTTGCCGCAATTATATGCATGCCTGCGGCACGCGCTTTTTGCGCTATACGGCATATATAGTCTTCAACTTCCTTGTCGGCCACCATCATCAAATCGGCAAACTCGTCTATAACAATTACAATGTACGGCATTTGTTCAAGCGTGTCGTCAATCTCACACAATTCGTTGAACTCTTCAATATTTTTAACGCCGTTTTCGGCAAGAAGAACATAGCGCTTTTCCATTTCGGCAACAGCGCTGCCAAGTGCGCCTGCGGCCTTGCGCGGCTCTGTCACAACAGGCATTAAAAGGTGTGGTATACCGTTGTACTGCGCAAACTCAACCATTTTTGGGTCAATTAGCATAAGGCGCAAAGTTTTTGGCGAACAGCGGTAAAGCAAGCTCATAATAATGCTGTTTGTACAAACAGATTTACCACTGCCCGTTGTGCCGCCTATTAAAAGGTGGGGCATTTTGGCTAAATTGCCTATTATAGCGTTGCCGCTAAGGTCTTTACCAACAACAAACGTTAAAGGTGCGGTTTGCGTTGCAAATTCGGGGCTCTCTAAAATGCTTCTAAAACTAACAACACTTCGTACAGAGTTTGGTACTTCAATGCCTACTGCGGCTTTGCCGGGCACGGGTGCCTCAATTCTAACACTTGTTGTTGCAAGGTTAAGCGCAATATCGTCTGCAAGGCTTGTTATGCGGCTTATTTTTACGCCAACAAGCGGCTGCAATTCATAGCGTGTTACAGACGGCCCACGGCACATGTCAAGAATTTTTGTTTGAACGCCAAAACTTTGAAGCGTATTTACAAGTATTTTTGCCTTGCTTGTAAGCTCTGCCTGAATATTACTGTTGTCTTCCACAGGTTGTTTGTTAAACAAATTTATTGGCGGGAAAGCATAGCCGTCCTCGTCGTTTGCATTTATTATCTCCGGTACAATTTCTTCGTGGCTTTTTAAATTTGCAGCCTTTTGTGCCAAAAGTGCAATGTCGCTTTGCATGTTTTCGTTGGTGTCTTGCTGTGTATTGACGCCGGCAATTTGTGCACTTGCGTTTTTGCCGCTATGCATAATTTTTTGTGCTTTTTCCGTATTCTTCACGGGTATTTCAGTGGGCATTGTATTCGTGCGCGATATAATAGTGCCAAATTCTGCGTCTTTTTTAACAAAGCCATTGCTGCCGTTTTGGCTTGTGCCTTGCACGGCCCCCATGCCAAAAGTGCCGCCTGGGCCTATTGTAACATTTTGGGCCGGTTGCGTAATTGTTGTCGTTACGTTGTCAGGGCCAAGGTCAATGTCAACACCTGTGCCGTTGCGGTTTTGCATAGATATTTGTGCGTCTTTGTCGGCTTTTGCACATGCAAATGCGTTGGCGTCTATGGGCGTTGTGCGCTTGTTCGCAAGTTTAAGCGCTTGCGCATTTTCCTGTTCGCTTTGCTTTTGCATTTCGGCGGCTTTTTTCTCTTCTATTCGGCTTACTTTTTGCATTTGCGCATCTTTTTTGCGGCGGCTTAGTTCACCGCTTTGTGCAACATATGTGCCGTGCGCCTTTTTGAAAAACGTTGAAGAAGCCGAGTATAAATCTGCAGGTGTTTTTTTTGTGGCGAACATAGCGGCAACTATGAGTACGATAATTATAATAATATTTGCGCCCGGCCTGCCTATGATGCTTACAACAGGCACACCAAATACAATGCTTAAAACACCGGGCCCGTGCCCCCATTTGCCGGTACTTGCCGAGTGAAGATATGTAATAATTTCTAAGATGTTTTCTTCTTCAAAGTTAATATTAGAAAACACAAAAAACGTGCCACTTACAAGTGCAGCCAAAAGTGTGCACTTTATTATAAGCAGTGTTATGCGTTTTTTCATTGCCACAAAAACGGCAATTAATATTACAATAGGTGCAAGCAAATATGTGCTAATGCCAAACACACCAAATATTACGTTTTGGCGCAGCCATTCCCAACCTGTGTTGCCACTTATAAACGTTAGTGAAAGCAGAAGAATACCAACACCGAAAAGCAAAATGCTCCAATGTGCGTTTATGTTAGAGCCATTTTGCTTATTTTGTGCTTTTGTGGTTTTTGTTGTTTTGCGTTTTGTTGCCATATAATATGTCCCTTTGTGTTAGTTTTTTTTGAAAATAATTCATAATAGTATAACACAAAACGCTGTTTTTGTAAAACAAATTTTGGCTTATATCAGTTTAATATACTGAATTTTTTTTCGCATATAATAAATGCTATAATTAAAGCAAAGTGCAATAAAGCAGGCAACATAAATGCAAAGCCCGCTTTAAAGCATATAGTTAGATTTTCGGAAACTCATGTATTTAAAAAGTTTCCTTATCCTTTTTGCCAATAAATTGGTGAATTTATCTTCAAAAAGGCTCGTTTAAGGCAAGACTTACGTTTTCTGCGTAAAACACCGCAGGGCTCTGCCCTAAGACCCGAAATTTTCCTAAAAAAATTTAGTAAAATTTTTAGTGTTCATAATAATGACGGATTGCCAGACCTTTTTTGACGTGCTGCAACTGCAACTGTATCTGCTTTTCACTCGCTCTAATTTTTCTTAGCTGTAGTTTTATTTTTTTTAGATTGTTGTTTTTTGCCTTTGGGTTTGGCGACTTTTTTTTCACGCCCTTTAATATTTTTGTTTTTGCCTTCAATGCACGCATACAAATATTTCAGCGCATCACTAATACTTCCAATACTGTCAATAAGGCCTTCTTTTACAGCTGCTTTGCCGTCCAACACACTGCCAACGTCCATTACAAGTTCGCCCGTTTTCATCATAAGGCTTGTAAACCTTTCAGGTGTGATATTAGAGTGACCGCTTACAAAACTTGTGATGCGCTGTTGCATTTGCTCAAAATAGCGCATTGTTTGCGGCACACCCAGCACAAGCCCGGAGTGGCGAACAGGGTGTATAGTCATTGTGGCTGTTGGCACAATAAAACTGCGCTGCGCACTTACTGCAAGTGGTATGCCAATTGAGTGCCCACCGCCAAGCACAAGCGTTGCACTTGGCTTTGTAACACCGCTTATAAGTTCTGCAATTGCAAGGCCGGCCTCTACATCGCCGCCAACAGTGTTCAAAATAATTAATAGTGCATCAATTGAGGGGTCTTCTTCAATTGATACAATTTGCGGAATAACATGCTCGTACTTAGTTGTTTTTTGGCTTTGTGGCGCAATAACGTGCCCTTCCACTTGGCCTGCTATTGTTAAGCAGTGTATTGCATGTGTGCCTTTCGTTTTAAAAACACTTGCCATGTCCAGCATATAATCTTTTTCAAGCTCATTCTCTTGAAGCTCCAAGCTTTCCGTTTTTGGGTCTGTTGCTTCATTTTTTCTTTCAGTCATTGTAACTCCCATCTGCCTATATTGTTAGCCAAACCAATGCAATACGGGTTCGGATTGCACTAGTTTGACTAGGCTGAATAAAAACAATTTTTTGGTTCCTGTTTGCGAAAATAATTATTATAATGTCTATAAATATATTTACCCGAAAGTTTATGTTTTATGCAAAATATTGTTACACTTATTGAATACAACTGTAACAAATTGCATTGACATTATAATGTAAAAAAGGTATGATATTGTATTGGAAGTATAAATTAGTTGAACGTAAGGAGAGTTGTGAACATGGGGCTTACAATAGCGCAAAAAATTATTAAACAGCACTTAGTAGACGGTGAAATGAAAATAGGACAAGATGTTGGACTGCGCATTGACCAAACACTTACACAAGACGCAACGGGAACAATGGCGTATTTGGAATATGAGGCAATGGGTATACCGAGAGTTAAAACAGAGCTGAGTGTAGCATATATTGACCACAACACATTGCAAAGCGGTTTTATGAACGCGGACGACCACAGGTTTATTCAGTCGATAGCAAAAAAAATCGGCGTAAGATACTCACGCCCCGGCAACGGTATTTGCCACCAAGTGCATTTAGAGCGCTTTGCAAAACCGGGCAAAACGCTTATAGGCTCTGACAGCCACACGCCAACAGCCGGCGGCGTAGGTGCACTGGCAATGGGCGCAGGCGGCCTTGACGTTGCTGTTGCAATGGGTGGCGGCGCATACTACATACCTTACCCAAAAATTACATGTGTTAAGCTTACAGGTAAATTAAATGCAATGGTAAGCGCAAAAGACGTTATACTGGAAGTTTTGCGCATAATGACAGTAAAGGGCGGCGTTGGTAAAGTTGTTGAGTATGCAGGCGACGGCGTTAAAAATTTAAGCGTGCCACAGCGTGCCACAATAACAAACATGGGTGCAGAACTTGGCGCTACAACGTCTATTTTCCCTAGCGACGATGTTACAAAAGAGTTTTTAACTGCACAAGGGCGCGCTGAGGATTTTACATACCTTGCGCCTGATGACGATGCACAATACGATGAGATTATAGAGATAGATTTATCACAGCTAAAACCGCTGGCAGCGTGCCCGCACAGCCCGGATAACATAAAAAATGTAAGCACACTTGCCATGACGAAAGTTGACCAAGTATGTATAGGTAGTTGTACTAATTCCAGCTTTACTGATTTGATGACTGTTGCCGCCATACTTAAAGGCAAAACAGTTTGCCCAAGCGTTAGTGTTTCATTGGCGCCGGGCTCGCGCCAAGTTTTGACAATGTTAAGCGAGAACGGTGCGCTTACAGACCTTATAAATGCAGGCGTACGAATACTTGAAAGTGCATGTGGCCCATGTATTGGAATGGGGCAAAGCCCAAACAGCGCAGGTGTATCGTTGCGCACATTTAACCGTAACTTTGAAGGTCGCAGCGGAACAGCAGACGGGCAAGTATATCTTGTAAGCCCTGAAACTGCAGCCGCAAGCGCGCTTACAGGTTATTTTACCGACCCAACAACGCTTGCCGGTGTTGCACATGTGCAAATGCCGAAAAGCTTCGAAATAAACGATAATATGATAGATTTACCTGAAAATGATGTAGATTACAAAAATGTTGAAGTTTTGCGTGGCCCTAATATTAAAGAGCTGCCAAAAGCAATTGCACCAACACAAACAATTGAAATTAAATGTGTTTTGAAAGTTGGCGACAATATTACAACAGACCATATAATGCCGGCCGGAAGTAAAATCTTGCCGTTCCGCAGCAATATACCGCACCTTGCACAATATTGTTTCGAGGTATGTGACACTGAATTTGCACAGCGTGCAAAAAAAGCGGGTGAAGGGTTCATTGTAGGTGGCTCAAACTACGGGCAAGGTTCCAGCCGTGAGCACGCGGCGCTTGTGCCGCTTTATCTTGGTATACGTGTTGTAATTGCAAAAAGCTTTGCGCGTATACACAAAGCAAACCTTATAAATGCCGGCATTTTACCGTTAGAGTTTGAGAATGAGAGTGATTACGAGAAAATAGAATTGCTTGATGATGTTGTTTTTAGCGATGTACTTGACGGGTTTGATACAGGCAAGATATTACTTAAGAACAAGGATAAAAATATTGAAATACAGCTGATTTGTAATATTAGTGGGCGCCAAAGCGACATAATAAAAGCAGGTGGACTTTTAAATTATACAAAGGCAAAAAGTTGATTGATTATTGCGTAAGCTGTTATTTTTTATAAAGAGAGGGAAATGAAAATGGAAAGTATTAAAAGTGCACAAGAAAAATTCGGGCAACTGATTGAAGCGCAGAAAAAGCGCGTTGCTGCAATGAAAGAACAGGGCGATTTCGTCGATTTCTCAAAACTTGATAAAATTGTAATAGGCATATGTGGCGGCGACGGCATAGGCCCTACAATTACTAAAGAGTCAGAGAGAGTTTTGCGGTTTCTTCTTGCAGACGAAGTTGAAAAAGGCAGGGTAGTATTTAAAGAGATTGACGGCCTTACTATTGAGAACCGTGCAGCACAAATGAAGGCAATACCTGACGATGTGCTTGCCGAACTTAAAGAATGCAACGTAATTTTAAAAGGCCCCACAACAACGCCGCGCCAAGGAGACGAGTGGCCAAATATTGAGAGTGCAAACGTTGCAATGAGAAAGGAACTTGATTTATTTGCCAATGTGCGCCCTGTAAAAGTGCCAAGCCAAGGCATTGACTGGACGTTCTTCCGTGAGAACACAGAGGGAGCGTATACACTTGGAAGCTGTGGCTTTGAGACAGAAGATGGCATCAGCATTGACTTTACAGTTACAACAACTGATGGAACAAAGAGGATTGCAAAACTTGCGTACGACTTTGCACATAAGAACGGCAAAAAACGTGTGCACATTGTTACAAAAGCAAACGTTGTAAAGGAAACCGACGGTAAATTTTTACGCCTTTGCCAGCAAGAGGGCAAGAATTACCCCGATATTGTGACAGATGACTGGTATATTGACATTTTAACTGCAAAACTTGTTGATGAAAAACGCCGCTGCGATTTTGAAGTTTTTGTGCTTCCAAACTTATACGGCGATATTATTACAGACGAGGCTGCGGAGTTCCAGGGTGGTGTTGGTACTGCAGGTAGCGGCAACATAGGCAAACGCTATGCAATGTTTGAGGCAATACATGGCTCTGCACCAAGAATGGTACAAGAGGGACGTGCGAAATATGCAGACCCGTGCAGCATGTTACGCGCAAGCGCAATGCTTTTATCGCATATTGGCTTTGCCGCCGAGGCGCAAAAACTTGTAAACGCACTTGATATTTGCATGTTTGACGAAAAAACGCTTACAATAACAGGGCGTGACACAGGTTGCACTTGCAGCGAGTTTGGCGACTATGTGATGAGTAAAATTAAATAAATTAAGTGTCGATTTTTTTACATCTAGAATCAACACGCCTAGCCCATATTATTAACTACTTTAAAATTATGCCCAGAGTACCCTTGAAAGGATAGATTTTGAATATGAATTTTAATAATAAACCTCCATTGCCTGTAATACGTAGGCTACCAAAGTATTTTCGCCATGTAAAAGATATGAAGCTAAAAGGAATTGAAAAAGTTTCGTCCAGTGAACTTGCGAAAGTAATGGGAACAACTGCTTCACAGGTGCGCCAAGACTTCAATTGCTTTGGGGGTTTTGGGCAGCAGGGAATAGGATATTCTGTAAACGTGTTGTTTGATGAAATATCCGCAATACTTTTTAGTGAGAAAAAGTTGGGGACAATATTAGTCGGAACAGGTAGGCTTGGAAGGGCTATATCTTCGTAC
>CAYJMH010000001.1:26170-129164 GCA_964371535.1 uncultured Bacteroides sp. | reverse complement strand
ATAATAACCCCAAAGCGAGGTAGTATTATAATGGACACTTTTACAGGCGGTGTGAAGCCGGGCGGCCTTAACAACGAGCAGCACATACGTATTTTGCTGTGTTATCTTATTAAAAATGTGCCAAAGCCGTTGTCAACAGAAGAAATACAACATGCACTTGTAGGCGAAGAGCTTGTCAACTACTTTGAATTGACAAGTACTTTGGCTAATTTGTGTAAAACAGGCTTTATTGAAGAGAAAGACGGCAGATATATTATTACGAAAAGTGGCGAGGACATTGCAAGCGAGCTTAGCTATGAAGTGCCGCTTTCTGTGCGTGAAGCAGGGCTACGTGCAAGTTTGCGTGTACAAAGCCTTGCAACAAAGGCGGCACTTCATAAAACAGAGCTTGAAAAGCTTGAAAGCGGCTGTTATAACGTGCATTGCTATATAGAAGATGGTGGCGAAGAGATATTTCGCCTGAAATTACTTGTGCCTAATTTGCAAAGTGCACAGTTTGTACAAAAGCAGTTTGTGCAATTTGGGCAGGCCGTGTATGCGTTGACACTTGCCGGCGTTACAGGAAGCGGAGAACTTAGCGAAAATGCACTTGAAATGCTGGCGGACATAAAAAAAACTATGCTGTAAGATTTGGTTTTTGAAAGCATAGTAAACTTGTGCACAAAATATATAAAATGTAATAATTACTGCATAAATAACATTTTGTATATTTTGTGTTGATTATTGAAAGTGAGAGCAAATGGAAACGCCTGTAATAAAAACGGCCCGTATAACACTTCGACCTATGAAAATTAGTGATGCAAAGCAAGCATTTGAAAGCTGGACAAATGATGTGCGAGTTGCGAAATTTATGCGCTGGAGCGTGCATAAAAGCGTGAAAGACACAGAAATGTGGCTTAAAGAAGAGCAAGATAATATTATGGGCAACACATACACATGGGGCTTTCAGCTAAACGAAACAAGTGCGCTTATAGGTTCAGGTGGGCTTTCTTTTTCAGAAAAGCACAATTGTCATGAGCTTGGCTACAACTTAATGCAAGAAATGTGGGGCAAAGGCCTTGCAACAGAAGCTGCACAGAGAATTTTACTTTTTGCCAAAGAAGAGTTGGGCGCAAAAAAAATATACTGTTGCCATGCTGTGGAAAACACTGCTTCTGAAAAAGTTATAAAAAAGCTTGGGTTTAAGCGCTTTGGCACAGAAACTTATGAGAAATTTGACAAAAGCCGCAGTTACGAGTGCATAACGTATTTTGTGGAATTTTGAAATGTTACTCAAACAGGCTCAATTGCACATCGTTTTCCCATGCGCCTTGCACAAAATTGAAAATATCATCAGTTTTATAAAGCATATTGTTTTGTGCGCAATAATTGCGCGCTAACTTATTTAATACGGCACTGTTTGGGCTTCTAAGGCCATAAGCACTGCCGTATTTTTTCATATATTCCCTTTTTAAATTTGGGAAGTGCTCGTCTAATTTTTTGTAAAAATACTCGCGGTTGCCAAAGCGAAGTGTCATGCCCACACCAAAAGTTAAAACGCCTTTAACGCCTGCACTCTTGCAGTAATCTAAAAGGCCTTGCATATTTTCAACGCTGTCGTTAATAAATGGCAATGTAGGGGTAAGCCAAACAATTGTTGGTATGCCTGCGCTTTGCAGTTCTTTTAACACTTCAAAGCGCCTTTTCGTTGTGCAAACGTTAGGCTCCAGTATTTTGCAAAGTTCGTCGTCATAAGTTGTAAGCGTAATTTGCACCGTGCACTTTGCGTTTTTGTTAATGCGGCGTAGCAAGTCTATGTCCCTTAAAACCAGGTCAGACTTCGTAAGTACTGCTGCGCCAAATCCATGTCTTTCAATTACCTCAAGGCATTTGCGTGTGCTGTTCAGCTCTTTTTCAAGCGGCAAATATGGGTCTGTCATGGCACCTGTTGTAATAACACATTTTGTGCGCTTTTTTCTCAAAGCTTCTTCCAAAAGTTGGGGTGCGTTCGTTTTCACCTCAATGTCCTCAAAATCGTATGTCTTACCGTAAATTTCACTGCGAGAATCGCAATAAATGCAGCCGTGCGTACAGCCACGATAAACATTTATACTGTTTTTGGCAGACAAAATACCCTTTGCAATTATTTCCTTTATTTCTGCCGCCCCCTTTTACTGTGTTGAATTTAGTGTTAAAATGTGATAAAATTTTAATATGATAATATCAAGAAAGGTTGATGCATAATGATAGCACTTGGAAACGACCACGCTGGGTTTGAACTTAAAGAGTTTATTAAGACAGTTTTAGACGAAAAAAAACTTGAATATAAAGATTTTGGCGCGCCGGAGGGTAAAAGGGCAGAGTACCCTGTTTATGGCCACATGGTGGCAACTGCCGTTGCAAGCGGGGAATGTGACAGAGGAATTCTAATTTGTGGCACCGGCATTGGCATGTCGCTTGTTGCAAACAAAGTTAAAGGCATACGCTGTGCAGTTTGCAGCGAGCCATACTCGGCACAGCTTTCAAAACAGCACAACAATACAAATGTGCTTGCAATTGGCGCACGTGTTGTTGGCAGGGACCTTGCCGTGATGATTGTTAACGCATGGCTGGATAGCGAATTTGAAGGCGAACGCCATGCAGAAAGGGTGCAGATGATTGAGAACGTAGAGCTTCACGGAAAGGTGAACGTTTAATTGCTTTTCTATGGCGCCTATAAACACCTTAACATAAAAAATAAATTCAACAGGGGCAGTGACGAAAACATTTATTTCGCCACTGCCCCCTATTATTTATTATATTCAATTTAGCGCTATTTCTCGGGAATAAGCACGCCGTAGCTTCCGTCTTTCCTTGTGTAAACAAGTCTGATGTCGTCGCTGTCGGCATCTCTGAACAAATAAAACGTGTGGCCAAGCATTTCCATGTTTAAAATGGCCTCTTCGGCTGTTGCGGGCTTGCACGTAAAACGCTTTTCGCGTATAATGCTGAAATCTTCAGCAGCAAAATCGTCCTCCGGCGCCGCACTGAACATTGCACTTAAATCTCTGGAGTTAACTTTGTCGGCCAGTTTTTTGCGGTTTTTCAATATGCGCCTTTCAAGCAAATCTACGGCATAATCAAATGCGTCTTCCATGCGCTCGGCGTCTTTTTCGGCACGGCAGGTAAAGCCTTTGTCGTGCACCGTTATTTCCACCGTTTGCCAGTCTTTCTCAACAGTTACGGTAACTTTTGCTTCTGCATCGCTTGAAAAATACTTGTCGAATTTTGCAAGTCCTTTTGCTACCCTGTCCTCGAACGACTCTTTTAAACTAACCTTACGCCCTGTACAAATAATATTCATGCAAAGACCTCCTTGTTAACCGCGCTTACTTTTTAAATAAGACAAGCGGCAAAATTGCAAAAACCACAGCACAAAAACTTAATATTGTGCTTTCAATTTTTTGTATTAGTATTATACCACATATATTGTATTATCGCAATAATTTTATGTAATTTACACAAATTTTATTTAAATTGCATAATTAAGTGTGAACATTTTGTATTGACTTTTTAACACTAACTTATATATAATAATAGTGTATAAAAAGACAAGACGCAAGCTAAGCCTTCGTGCCTTATTTTTAGCAGTAGGGCGGGGCTTTGTTGTTTTTAGAACGGAGAATATAAATGAAGTACACAGGACTGAATGAACTTAGGGAAAAATATTTAGAATTTTTTGAGGGCAAGGAACATTTGAGGCTTAGCAGTTTTCCGCTGGTGCCGAATGAGGACAAGAGCTTGCTTTTAATTAACAGCGGCATGGCGCCAATGAAAAAATGGTTTTTAGGCCAAGAAGAGCCACCGTGCCCACGCGTTGCAACTTGCCAAAAGTGCATACGCACACCGGATATTGAGCGCGTTGGAATTACGGCACGCCATGGCACTTATTTTGAAATGCTGGGGAATTTCAGCTTTCAAAATTACTTTAAAAAAGAGGCCATTGCCTGGGCGTGGGAATTTTTTACTGAAGTTTTAGAAATACCGAAAGAATTACTATACGTATCTGTGTATTTAGAAGACGATGAAGCGTATGATATTTGGACAACACAAGAAAACGTGAAGCCCGAAAACATGGTGCGCTTTGGCAAAGAGGATAATTTTTGGGAACATGGAACAGGCCCGTGTGGCCCGTGCAGTGAAATATACTTTGACAGAGGCGAAGAGTACGGTTGCGGAGAAAGCACATGTAAGGTTGGTTGCGATTGCGACAGATATATGGAAGTTTGGAACCTTGTTTTCACGCAGTATAACTCAGACGGTGCAGGCAACTATGAACTTTTAAGCCGCCCGAATATAGACACGGGAATGGGCCTTGAGCGCCTTGCCTGTGTTATGCAGGGCGTTGGAAATTTGTTTGAAGTAGACACGGTTAACAATATTTTGAAGCATGTTGAAAAAATTACGAAAAAGACGTATAAAGCAGACGAGAACATAGATATTTCAATACGTGTTATTACAGACCATATACGCTCTACCGTGTTTATGGTAAGCGACGGCGTTTTGCCCGGCAACGAGGGCAGAGGATATGTGTTGCGCCGTTTATTGCGCAGGGCGGCAAGGCACGGGCGTATGCTTGGTGTTGAGAAGCCGTTTTTACAAGAGCTGTGTAATACAGTAATACAAGAAAATGAGAGCGCATATCCAGAGCTTAAAGAGAATGAGAACTATATTAAAAAAGTGATATTTGCCGAAGAAGAACGCTTCTCAAAAACTATTGACCAAGGGCTTGGCATATTGAACGATGTGATAAAAACAGCAATTGAGAACAAAGGCGCCGGAACTGCGGTTTTAAGCGGCGAGGATGTATTCAAGTTGCATGATACTTTCGGTTTTCCGCTTGACTTAACGCGTGAGATTGCACAGGAGAACGGCGCAGCTATTGACGAGGACGGCTTTAAAGCTGAGCTGAAAAAACAGCAAGATGCCGCAAGAAAAGACAGGGCAAGCCGTGATATTTCGGGCTGGTCGGCAGATCTTTTCAGCGATGTTAAGTGTGAACCAACAATTTTTGTAGGCTATGATGTTCTTGAGAATGAGACAAGTGTTTTGGCGCTGTCTGACGGGGAAGAAATTGTAGAAGCTATTTCAACAGATGATGGCGAAAAACAAAATGTTCTGCTTATTTTAAAAGAGACACCGTTTTATGCGGAAAGCGGCGGGCAAGTTGCCGACACCGGTGTGATTACAACGAAGCAAGGTGCAAAATTAAGCGTTACGGCATGCAAAAAAACAGCCAAAGGCTATTTTGTACACACATGTGTTTTAAATAGCGGCATTGTGAGAACAAGCGATGTTGTGAATACAATTGTTGATAAAAAGCGCAGAAGCGCAATAATGCGCAACCATACATCGGCGCATCTTTTGCAACAGGCACTGCGTGAAATATTGGGCGAGCACATCCACCAAGCGGGTTCTTACGTTGATGACGAGAGAATGAGGTTTGACTTTACACACTTCAATGCAGTTACAAGCGATGAACTTTTAAAAATAGAAGATTTAGTAAATGAGAAAATATTTGATGCGCTTTGCGTGAATGTTGTGGAAACAACGCAAGACGAGGCGAAAAAAATGGGTGCGATGGGGCTGTTTGGAGAAAAGTACGGCGATATTGTGCGCGTTGTTGATGCAAGTGGCTGGTCGGTTGAGTTTTGTGGTGGCACGCATGTTTCCAACACCGCGAACCTTGGTTGCTTTAAAATATTGTCTGAATCTTCAGTTGCGGCAGGTATAAGGCGTATAGAGGCGACAACGGGCTATGGTGTGTTGAAGTTGCTTAGTGAAAAAAGTGATATAGTTGCAAAAACAGCAGGTGCTTTAAGGGTTTCAACTTTAGGCGAAGTTCCGCAAAGGGCACTTAACCTTACTGAAGAGCTGAAAAATGCACAACGCGAAATAACAGAGCTGAAGGCCGAAATTGCAGGTGGAAAAATTAAGGGCTTGTTTGAGAATGCGAAAGAAGTAGACGGCATAAAAATATTTACTGCATTTTTGGCAGGAACGGCAACAGAGGCGCTTCGCAGCATTTGTGACAAGACGAGAAGCCAGGCACCAAGCAGTGTTATGGCTGTTATTGGTGGTGACGGTGAAAAGTTTACGCTTTGCGTTGCATGCGGCGAAAATGTACTGAAACGAGGAATTACAGCAGGAAAGCTTGTGAAAGAAATTGCTGTTATAGCCGGTGGTAATGGCGGCGGCAAGCCTGAATTTGCAATGGCCGGAATAAAAGACAAAACTAAAATTGATGAAGCACTTGGTGCAGTTGACGCAATTGTGTTGAAAATGCTGGGCTAATATTTAGTATAAGTGCTGTAAAATAGCAGAAAGGCAGTGTTAACAATGGGTGATAGCAATTGTTTGTTTTGCAAAATGGCAAGTGGCCAAATAGAGCCAAACAAAATTTATGAAGACGATGACATTTTAGCGTTTTATGATATTGACCCGAAAGCGCCTGTCCATTTTCTTGTTATACCGAAGGCGCATATAGAAAGTGCGGCGCAAATTACACCTGAAAATAGCAGCGTAATAGGCAAAATATTTGAAAAAATAACTGAAATTGCAAAAGATATGCAGCTTGTAGACGGCTTTAGGGTTGTTACAAATTGCGGCGAAGACGGCGGGCAAAGTGTTGGGCACTTGCATTTTCATGTGCTTGCAAAGCGCAGGTTGTCTTGGCCACCGGGTTAGTTTTTTAGTGGACGATGTTTGTAAAAACTTATACTAAATTACACAATACAAAACATTATACACTTAAAATTCAAGCTAACACTACCTGTGGTTTTGTGTGCTGAGGGCTAGAGTTAATTAATATTTGTGCCGGATAAAAACGGCGGAATGGAGCATTAATATGCAAAAATCATACACTCTTCATGTTGCGGGCGTAGTGCGCGAACTTCCAATTTGCCCCATAAATGAAAACTTGTACATTGCAGCTTTTGTAATGTTCAGCGATGTAGAGCTTACAGAAGCTTGTGCCAAAGCACTTGTTGAAAAAGTGCCCGATTTTGATGTTATTGTTACGGCAGAGTCAAAAGGCATACCACTTGCTTATGAAATGTCACGCATTAGCGGCAAAAAGTATATACCTGCCCGCAAAGGCGTTAAAGGCTATATGCAAAACCCTGTTATTGTTGAAGACGAGAGCATTACAACACAGGGCAAGCAGACACTTGTTATTGACAAAAATGACCTTGACTATATGAACGGCAAACGAATATTGATTGTTGATGATGTTATAAGCACAGGCGGCAGTTTGCTTGCGCTTGAAAGGCTTGTTAAACACAGCACAGGCGAAGTTATTTGCAAGGCGGCAGTTTTGGCAGAAGGCGAGGCGGCAGACAGAACAGACATTTTGTTCTTGGAAAAACTGCCACTGTTTTTCCCTGAAAAGTAAGGCGTAAATAAATTGAAAAGGCCGCTTGCGGTTTTTGGCCTTTGCTTCTTTATCTTCCAAATTGCCGGTGCTTTTTTAAAAACGCAAACAATTTTTTATGTTGCTGTTTTCCTTATATGCTTATATTTATTAAGTGCTGCGTTAAAATTTCGTTTTAAAAAACTCGTGGGCATTGGTGTGCTTGCGTGTTTTTGTGCGCTTTTTTCTGCGCTGTTACACGCAGAGTACCGCATAAAACCGCTTGAAGAGTTGCACGGGCAAACGGCGAATTTTACTGCGGAAGTCTATGAAATTACGGGCGGCTTCAATGCAGACAGTTTAAATGTGCACTTAATTGTAAAAGACGTAAGCGGTGAGAATATTGCGCTAAAAAGCAATTTTTCAGCAAAAGCCATGTTGCCGGGCGTCGACGTAGGCGATGTGCTGACTTTTAACGGTGTATTTAGCAGAATAGAAGACACGGAAAAGCAGTACAACTATACAAAAGGCAAGTTTATAGAAATTGTTGATATTACAAGCATAGAGTACAAAGGTAAGTCGGGCGATGTTTGGTACTATGCCCACCTGGCACAGGGATATCTTTCGCAAAATATACGAAAACATGTGTCAGGTAATTTAGCCGCTGTTATATCGACCATGTCAGTTGGGGACAGCAGCTTTATGGCTGAAGACGTGCGGCAAAATTTTAACGAGGCAGGCCTTGCGCATATACTGGTCGTTTCGGGCATGCACATTGGCATTGTTGCAAGTGTTATGTTTATGCTTGCAAAAACATTCTTGAGAAGCAGGGCGGCCGCCGCTGTTGCAATAATGGCGTCTTTCTGCTTTGCATTTATCACGGGTCTTACGTCATCTTGCACGCGTGCGTTAATTATTATTGTGCTTTTTTACGGTGCGAAAATATTGTGCAGAAAAAGCGACGTTTTCATTTCGCTTGCTGTTGCCGCAGTTTTAATGTCTGCGCAAAACCCATTTGCAAGTGTAGACTTGGGTACGTTGCTGTCTTTTTCAGCAACGTTTGGCGTAATTTTGGCGTCTTCCTATTTAAAAACAAGCCAAACACAAAAGCGGTTGCTTTTAAGCGATAAAGAAGTTGAAACAGAAAAAGACGGCCATAGTATCTTACTTTACGCACAAAATATTTTATTAATACCAATTGCCGCAACAATTGCCACAATGCCTGTGTTAATTAGTTTTGGGCTGGGTATTTCTGTTTTCAGTGTATTTGCAAACGTTATAAGTGCACCCATTGTGCCGTTTGTTACAATAGGTGGCATGGTACTGGCGGCGTTTGGTAACATTGTATTTTTAAAACCAATTGCAATGCTTTTTGGCTTTGTTGCCGTTGGTTGTGCGCGTTTTATTAATGCTGTGGCACAGGCCTTGGCAAGTTTGCCGTACGCCACAGTGCACATAAGCGGCCTGCCTGCAATGGTGTGTATTGTAGGTGCAATTTTGCTTTGTGTTTTAGGCTACCGCGCAAAATTTCGTCATTCAACTATATTTGCAGGCTCTGCGCTGTTCATACTGCTTTGCGGTGGCTTTTATTATACGGTAGATAGAAATGTTGTGCGCATTGTACGTGCAGGCTCGGCGTCAGACACAGCCATTGTAATAATGAGTGGACTTGAAACTGCGGTTGTTTTTGCAGGCAGAAGCACAAACACAGAGCATGTGCGTGATGTGCTTGAATCATATAACAGGGAAAGCGCCGGCGTTGTAATTGATTTGCGCAAAACGCACGATGCAGAATTTTTAGTGCAAGAACTAGGCGCAGAAAAAGTTATTTTGGCAGACGAATTAACAAATAGTATAACAACAGATATATTTAACGATGTGTATATTGATGTTAACCACCAAGCAGCCGGAAACTGTGCCATTGTTAATGTTAGCGATGTAAGTGTTTGCATAGCGCATGGTGATGTGGACATGGCGGCTTATGAAGATTTTGAGATTTTTGTTGCCGGCACGGGTGAGGCGAAAAATTTAATGGCCACAAAAGTGTGGCTGCCCGAAAACGCAAGCAGTTGGATATTAGACTATAAAAAAGCAGTCGATTATTATGAGGGATATAAAATGCTATTGTTATCCACAGAAAGTGATACTGTGAAGTGGGGTGCAGTTAATATTGATTACGAATGAAGCAGCATTGGCAAGCACAATTAAAAAGGCTGAAAATTGCGATGTGTATTGTTTTTTTTCAAGCATAAGTTACATGTTGCAAAGCTATTCCGGCAAATTAATAAAAAAGTTGTTATTGCAGTGTGACTCAGACATTACAACCATAGGCGGCCCAAAGCTTGACATTGAAGCAATAACTGCGGCGGCAGGTGTTATATCATTTTTTGGCACAAAGCGTATTGTTTTTGTTAAAGAGATAGAGCTGACAGCGCTGACAGATAAAGATGCACAGGAATTGTGCGATATTATACAAAATGTAGAAAATGCAGTTATTATAATTACATGTATAATAAAAGACGATAAGGCATTAACAACAAAAAAAGCTAAAATGATAGCCGATACAGCCGAAAAAGCAGGTGTTTGCGCACACATAAAAAACCCAAGTGTGCAAGACGCACAGCGCTTTGTTGTGCAAAGGGTACAAAGCCTTGGCGCACAAATATCGCAGGCAGGCGCTAGTTTAATAGTAGAGCGCTTGGGCACAGACTATGCGCTTATAAAAAGTGAGGTTGCAAAACTTGCGGCTGTTGCAAGATACGAAGAGATAACTCGCGAGATAATTGATAAGATGTGCACAAAGAACATAGAGGCAAACGTGTTTGACATGGTGCGATACGTTACAATGCGTCAATTGCCACGGGCAATTGAAAAGCTGAAAGAGCTTTTTGACTTGCAAAATGATGAAATACAAATTACGGCGGCACTTAGTGGCGCGTTTGTTGATATGTACAGGGTTAAAACAGGCGCAAGGTACGGCGCTAAGTACAACGAAGTTTTTAAAGATTTCGGGTATAAAGGAAGCGATTACAGGCTGAAAAAATCTTCAGAAACCGCGGCGCATTTTAGCGAAAAGCAGCTGGGGCAAATTTTGAAAGTGCTTTGCACACTAGATGAAAAGTTGAAGAGTTCGCCCGCAGAAAAAAAAGTGTTGTTGCAAACGGCGCTTTGTGAAATAGGGCTTATAAGCAATGAAAAAAAATAACCGGGTGAAAAAATGGAAAAATTGGCAATTAAAGAGATAATAGTAGTTGAGGGTAAATATGACGCGGTAAAACTTTCGAATTTAGTAGATGCGCTGATAATTCAAACAGGCGGTTTTTCTATATTTACTTCGAAAGAGACAAGAGAGCTTATAATCAGTTTGGGCAAAAAAAACGGTGTAATTGTTTTAACAGACTCTGACGCTGCGGGCTTTCAAATACGCAACTATATTGAAAAATTTGCAAGCGGCATTGTGATAAAACATGCGTATATACCTGCGCAAAAGGGCAAAGAGCAACGCAAGGAAAAACCCGCGAAAGAGGGGCTTTTGGGCGTTGAGGGCATAGATGACGATGTGCTGTTAAACGCACTGAAAAATGTATGCACGCACAAAGCACAAAAGCAAAAAACACGGCTTATAACGTATACAGATTTGTACGAGATAGGCATTTCGGGCACACAGGGCAGCGTGCAGAAAAAACATAAGCTTTTGTGCAGCTTAAATCTACCGCCAAGGCTTTCAAAAAAGGCACTTTGTGCAGTTTTGAACAGCCTATATACGTACGAAGAATTTATGCAAATAGCTAATGCGCAATAAATAGTGCAAATAGAAATAAGAGTGCATTGGCTTTAAATAATAATTGTTGCCTTTTAGTAATTATTATTATATAATAATGTTTGTATAGTTTTGACGTGGCGAAACGCTATTGGAGGAATGCTTATGAACAAAAAAATAAACAATGTTTTTAATATGATGCGGCGTGCACTAAACACGCTTGATTATCAGCTGATGGACCATGGCGAGAGGGTTGCATATATGTTGCTTTGCATGTATGAAGATGAAGATGTAAGCAATGAGGAACTTGTGAAAATATGCCACATGGGAATGTTGCATGATATAGGTGCATATCAAACAGAAATGCTTGATTCTTTGATTAATTCTTCAGATACATTTAACTTTGAAGTTGCAAACACGCTTTCGCACTCTGTTTACAGCTATTTGTTTTTAAACAAGCACCAATTTTTTTCACAAATGGCCGATGCCGTGCTTTTTCATCACTTTCCATATAATAAGCTATTGCAAACAGACTGTAAAAACATAAAACTTGCCGCCAGAATATTTATAGCCGACAGGCTTGACATAATGATAATTAAGGGGTATGCTAAAACAAGCGATGACTTAATAAAATTTTTACAAAACCCTGTTTTTTCAAAAGAAGATGCACAAAAAATAATACGGCTTGAGAAAGAAAAAA
The DNA here is from genome assembly GCA_964371535.1 of uncultured Bacteroides sp. Classification (GTDB taxonomy): domain Bacteria; phylum Bacillota; class Clostridia; order Oscillospirales; family Ruminococcaceae; genus Ruthenibacterium. The sequence goes on along the minus strand of CAYJMH010000001.1, from coordinate 117,335 downwards.
ATGTGTTGACAGACCTTTTAAAGGGAAACTATGTCGAAAAAGTTCTCAGCTTTTTGAACTCTTCTGATATACACGAAAATGAAATGCGCGAACTGCTTTTAATGTTGCCAAATGCAATTGACTTTAGAAGCGAGCACACAGTTACACACACTGCGGCGACAGTTGAAATTTCCGTGCTTTTGAGCAAATTTTTGGGCTTTAGCGAACACGAGGTTGAATCTGTTGAACTTGGCGCTATGCTACACGACATAGGTAAAATTTCGGTGTCGCCCATGATACTTGAAAAAACATCTTCTTTGACGGACAACGAGTTTAAAATAATGAAAGACCATGTTTTGCTTTCAGAACACATCCTTAGGGGCTGTGTAAGCGATGAAGTATTGCAAATTGCCGTAAGGCACCACGAAAAGCTTGACAAAACAGGATACCCAAAAGGTTTGGGTGCAGACGATTTATCTATGCCTGAAAAAATTGTGGCAGTTGCCGATATTTTGAGCGCGCTTATGGGGAAAAGAAGTTACAAAGCGCCTTTTTCAAAAGAAAAAGTCGTGGGAATAATATCAGACATGGCACAAGGCAATAAAATATGTAAAAAGGTAACAATGTGTGCAATTGAAAATTACGACATATTAGCACAGAAAACAGACAGTATTAGCGATGAAATGGAAATTAAATACAAAGACTTTAGAAAATGTGCACAATACTTGTACGATAAATATAGTTGAGAGGGAATGCAGAGTGGAATTTAAAAATACCGAGACATATAAAAACATAAAGGACTCTTTTTTGAACGAGGCAAAGGCAATAATAAGCTATATTATTTATGCGGACATTGCCAAAGAAGAGGGCAAAGAGAATGTGGCTGAATTATTTGAAAAAATGGCACAAAATGAGATTAAACATGCAAAAACATGGTTTAAATATATTTATGATACAAATAAGACAACTGCTGAAAACTTAGTAATAGCGGCAGATACAGAAAACAGCGAGTGGAAAACCTCGTACCCTGAGGCCGCAAAAAAAGCACAAGAAGAGGGCTTTAGTGAAATAGCATCAATGTTTGAAAGGATAGCTTCGATAGAGTGCGACCATGAAAGGCGCTTTGTCGAAATGCTTTTAAGCGAGGGACATGATAAAAAAAGCGAAACCGTTTTAGAGGAAAACACACATTTTTGCTTGTTCTGCGGTTTTCCTGCGGCCTCTGCCATGGGTGTGTGCCCTGTTTGCGGTGCATCAGACGCATTTGTTGCCGAGAACTAAAAATAGCACATATAATTCAATTAAAAAGCCACTTGAAAAGGTTACAGTCGACCTTTCCAAGTGGCTTTCTTTATTAATGATATAAATGCTAAATTTTGCCCTTTTTGTAAAGCATAAATGCAATGCCTATTGCAAGTGCGCCCGCCAAAAGCACGAACATAGACACACTGCCTATTAAACTTGGGACTAACACAAAAAGTGCGCACATTAAAAGTAGGGGAATTGCGGCGACTATAAGCCCTTTTGAATAATATTTAAATGCCAATGCACCAAAAAGCGCCGGCACAACATTGTCAAACGCAGGCCGTAAAACCGCACTTTCCAAAACAGGCGTTAGCGGTGCAAGTGCAAAAACACCTATTGCAAGCACGGCAATGTTAACAAGGCTGCTTGTTGCAACAGAAAGCGTTGAAACAATGTCGTTTTCAGGCGTGCCAATTGATGTTTTGCAAATTTCACGCGCGTTTGCCGCACAAGGTATTTTTAAGTTTATTAAATTGCCAGTAACAAAAGCAAGATAGCTTGCGCCACTGCCAAGCATTGGCGCATAAACAAGAAATTCTACAACGCCGGACGTCCAATAAATTGCCGCAACATTTAGAAAGCCTAAACCGAAAGCGGTAAGGTTTGGCCCGGCCCCAAGCACAAAGCCAAAAAGGACAGGCGCCGCCATAAGCAAAATTATTGCCGCCACTGTGCCTATAATTCCTATTGAATGTACACTTTTGCTGTATTTAAGCAAAAAAGCATTTCTTTCATTTTCATCAGTTATTACATTTATATTGTTTTGGTTCATATTCACACTAAACTCCATTCTGTGCAAAGCACAAATAGTATTGCATCGGTTTGGCTAGCCAAACAAAATGGCCACCGCCATGCCAATTAGCATGCTTGCTGCAAGCGAGAAATTATCAAGCCATGTTTGGCCTTTTACACGTGCAAAATATTCGAAAGCACCCATGGCGCCCGCAGACACAAAAGCAACTAAAAGCGGAACCCAGTTGCCCGTGCTTGTGCCAACGCCTAAATAAGAGCCAATATACGCACTTACAAGCCCAATGAACATTGCTGTAAACACAACGTCGCCAAGTGGCTTGCGCTGTTTCACACTGCCATCTTTGCCAACACCTTCGCCTTTTGCACTTTCAGTTGGCTTTTTGTCTTTTTGCACTTTTGCAAGATACGATTTAAGGAAGAACACACATAAAAGTGCGCCTATTAATATGCCTGCCGTCATAACAAGTGCTATTGTCACAAACATTTCTGCCGTCATTGCCTCACTGCCAAGGCCTTGCTCCATTCCTGCCGCACGTGCCGCAATGTCCGCCACGTTTGTCTCATAATGAAGCGAGCCAATTACGCTTAGCCTAAGCCAAGGAAGCGGTATGCCAAGCGAGCCACTGAGAGCAATAACACCCAGCAAAATAGAAACACTTGGCAAAAGTGTAAAAGTTGCACTGCTTGTCACAGCCCTTTTTAACACCTTTTTGTCCATACCCAGCGCAATGCCGGCACGGTAACTTTTAACAAGATAAACTGCACAAAAACCTGCAAGGCACAGCACAACTGTGCCGGATATTAAAAACATTGGTAAACTGTTAAGTAAAGAAATAATATCCATTTATACAACACCCCCGTGAATTTTTATTAACATTATAACAGAAAACATTAATATAGCGCAATATTTGGCGCAAATTTATGAAAGAAAATAATTTTACATACATTTAACAAAACAATGATATTACATTTTACAACGGCTTGCTACAATAATAAACGTGGGCAATGCCTACAACAGCCTTAAAGCAAAATGCACATTGCAAGTAAACTTGCAAGCCTTGTGTGGCGGTAGGCAGCAAGCGTGGCAAAACCCCAAAATTGGGTTTTAATATTAAGGCAGTTAATGCCAAAAAAGTAAACACATTATTAAGGAGAAAGAAAATGAAAAAGATTCTAACACTAATTTTAGTACTTATGCTAAGCCTAAGCGTTATGGCAGGTTGTAGCACACCGCAGACAGCACCGGAAACAACTGAGGAAACACCGGTGGCAGATTTACCGGCCGAAGAGTCGACATCGGGCATTGAAGGCACAGTTGCACTTGGTGGCTCAACAAGCGTTGAAAGCGTAATTTTATCAGCAATGGAAGTGTTCATGCAGGAAAACCCGGGCGTTACAATAAATTATGACCCGACAGGATCTTCAAGCGGTGTTAAAGGCGCTTTAGACGGCAGCTTAGACATTGGCCTTGCAAGCCGTGACGTTAAAGACGCAGAAGTAGCAGAAGGTGCAATGGGCACAGTTTTTGCAATAGACGGTATTGCTGTTATTGTAAACCCTGAAAACGCAGTTGCTGACTTGGCACTTGCAGACATCACAGGCATAGCAGACGGAAGTATTACTAACTGGAGCGAGCTTGGCGGTGCAGACGCCGACATAGTTCTTATAGGACGTGAGGCAGGAAGCGGAACAAGAGACGGCTTCGAGAGCATTGTGGGCGTTGAAGAGTGCGTGTACCAAGAAGAAATAAACTCAACCGGCGGCGTTATAGCATCTGTAACAAGCAACCCTAACGCAATAGGATATGCTTCACTTTCGGCAGTTGATGAAAAAGTTAAAGCTGTAACAGTCGATGGCATTGAGGCTTCAGAAGCAACAGTTCAAGACGGCACATATGCTGTTCAACGCAACTTTAACTTTGTAACAATTACAGACGGCGAGCTAAGCGAAGCTGCAAAAGCTTTCTATGATTTTGTGCTAAGTGCAGACGCTGCGGAATTAATTAAAAACGCAGGCGCAGTGCCACCGGTTGCCTAACTTAGACAGCATCAATATTGTCTGATTTCAAATTTGGCAAACAAAGCACTGTGAATTGCTAAAGTAAATTATAACTTCATGCGCAAGTTTTAACGGCAGTTTAAATTGCCTGCGCATGAGGTTTTATATGTTTACAAACGTAGATAGTGTCGGCACTATCTAGCACAAGGTATTTTTAAGAGGTGAATTTTTTGAAACTGAAAAAAGCAATTGAGACAGCCATGAACGCAGTTTTTTTTGTGTGCGGAATGGTGTCTATTGCGGCAGTACTGTTTATAACTGTGTACATGATTTTCTCAGGCATACCTGCCGTTTTAGAAATTGGCATTTCCGACTTTATTCTAGACACAGAATGGAAACCCACGGCAAACGAGCCGCAGTTTGGAATATTGCCGTTTATTTTAACAAGTATTTACGGTACAACCGGCGCAATTATTATTGGTGTGCCTATCGGTTTGCTGTCGGCTATATATTTATCAAAAATTGCAAATAAAAAAGTATCTAAGGCAATACGCCCGGCAATAGAGCTGCTGGCCGGCATACCCAGCGTTGTGTACGGCCTTGTGGGCATGATGGTTTTAGTGCCGGCAATACGTGTGGCGTTTAATTTACCAAGCGGCGCAACACTTTTTTCAGCAATTATAGTTTTGGCCGTTATGATACTTCCAAGCATAATATCTGTAAGTGAAACGGCTCTTCTTGCTGTGCCACCCGAATACGAAGAGGCAAGCTATGCACTGGGCGCAAACAAAATTGAAACAGTGTTCAAAGTAAGCGTACCAGCAGCGAAAAGTGGCGTTGTGGCAAGTATAGTCCTTGGTGTTGGCCGCGCAATTGGCGAGGCAATGGCAGTTATAATGGTGGCAGGAAACGTTGCCAATATGCCAAGCATGTTTGAAAGCGTACGCTTTTTAACAACGGCTGTTGCCAGTGAAATGGCGTATGCCAGCGGCATACACGAGCGTGCGCTTTTCAGCATTGCACTTGTTTTGTACTGCTTTATTATGATAATAAATGCGTTTCTAAACTACTTTTTGAAAAAGGAGAAAAAGGCATGAGCCACAAAATTAAACGCAAAATATATACAAGCTTTTTTCAAGGTTTAATTTATGTAAGTGTTGCACTTACCGTTACATTGTTGCTTGTGCTTATAGGTTACATATTTTTTCGCGGCGTTCCACACATAACGTGGCAGCTTTTGTCAACCGCACCTGTTTACACGCAAGATACAATAGGTATATTACCTAATATTTTAAGCACAATGTATATTATTTTACTGACACTGGCAATTGCATTGCCGCTTGGTGTGGGTGCGGCAATATACCTTACAGAGTATGCAAAAAACAAAAGGTTTATTGCATTGGTAGAGTTTGCAACAGAAACACTTGCAGGCATACCAAGTATTATATACGGCCTTGTGGGGCTTTTGTTTTTTGCACGCATGATGGGGCTGAAAGTAAGCTTGCTTTCAGGTTGTTTTACAATGGTTATAGTAATATTGCCAACAATTATACGCACAACACAAGAAAGCCTAAAAACTGTGCCGCAAAGCTACCGTGAGGGGGCACTTGGAATAGGCGCAACAAAATGGTACATGATACGTACAATTGTGCTGCCATCCTCAATAGACGGCATTGTAACAGGCTGTATACTTGCAATAGGCCGCATTGTGGGCGAAAGTGCAGCACTTCTATTTACAGCGGGGCTTGGTACATCTATTGCAAACAATGTTGTGCAGGCGTACCAAACAGGCGGCGGCACATTAAGTGTTGCACTTTACATGTACGCGGCCGAGCGAGCAGAATTTGACATTGCATTTGCAATAGCAAGCATTTTGCTTATACTTGTGTTTTTTATAAACGTGGCAACAAAATTAACACAAGGCTTTTTTAAAAAGAAGAACAACAGATAACCTCCATTGTTCAATTTTCTTGGTGAAATGAAAATGTTTAAATGTTAATGTATGATTTTAAACAAAAAGCACGCTGCTAATACATAACAACCTACAAACTTTACATTTTTTTTGACTTTTGAACTTTGCGCTGATAACATATAAGTATATCATGCTGAATAATTAGCTGTTCAGTGTAGATGTAAAGCAGTATTATAAATAAAAGAGAGGAACATAAGAATGGTTACAGAAAATAACCCATCAATTGTTCGCGCACATGATTTAGACCTTTACTATGGAGATTTTCAGGCGCTTAAAAAAATAAATATGGACATACCAAAAACACAAATTACGGCGTTCATAGGCCCTTCGGGCTGTGGTAAGTCTACATTTATAAAAACCATAAACAGAATGAACGACCTTGTACAAGGTGTTAGAATAGACGGAAAAATTACATTTCACGGAAATGACATTTACGCAAAAGATGTTGATGTGACACAATTAAGAAAAAACATTGGCATGGTGTTTCAAAAGCCGAACCCTTTCCCAATGAGCATTTACGACAATGTGGCGTACGGCCCACGCTTGCACGGCACGCACACACGCGTTCAACTTGACGAACTTGTTGAAACAAGCCTTAAGGGTGCGGCGCTTTGGGATGAGGTTAAAGACAGGCTTAAAAAAAGCGCACTTGGTTTGTCGGGCGGGCAGCAACAGCGCCTTTGCATTGCACGTGCACTGGCAGTTCAGCCCGAGGTGCTTTTAATGGACGAGCCGACAAGCGCACTTGACCCTATTTCTACATTAAAAATAGAAGAGCTTGCCGCAGAGCTGAAAAAGAAGTATACAATAATTATTGTAACACATAACATGCAGCAAGCAGTGCGTATATCAGACAATACGGCATTTTTCTTGCTTGGCGAAGTGGTAGAATACAGCGACACACAAGCAATGTTTAGCATGCCGCAAGACAAACGCACAGAAGACTATATTACAGGAAGGTTTGGTTAAAAATGAGAAGTAGATTTGACAGCCAACTTTTACATTTAAAAAAAGAGCTTACATACCTTGGTGCGCTTTGTGAAACTGCCATTGCAAAAGCTGCAAAGGCACTGCAAAACGCAAGTAGTGAGAACTTTAGCGAAATGCACATGGAGGACGACGAAATTGACCGCAAAGAGCGAGAAATAGAATCGTTGTGCTTGAAGTTGCTTTTGCAACAACAGCCTGTGGCAAAAGATTTGCGCCAAATATCGGCCACGCTGAAAATGATAACAGACATGGAACGAATTGGCGACCAAGCTGTTGATATTGTTGAGATTATTAGCATGGGGCAAATTACAAAAAGTGTTAATACAATGCACCTTTATGAGATGGCTAACGAGACAATAAATATGGTTACAGGCAGTATTGACGCATTTGTAAAACAAGATGAAGAGCTTGCAAAAAGTGTAATTGATAAAGATGATGTTGTGGACGATTTGTTTGTAACTGTGAGAAATGAGGCGCTGGAGCTTGTTAAAAAAGATGCAGAAAATGGCGAAATGGTGCTTGATATACTTATGATTGCTAAATATTTCGAGCGCATTGGCGACCATGCGACGAATATAGCAGAGTGGGTTGTTTTCAGCATTACAGGTGAACACAAAAGCTACAATTAACTTTTTGTGCTATAATATTGAAAAGTAGCATTGGATATTTTGAAAATTCTTGCTTGCACACTTATTAGTTGGGAGGAGAAGAAACATGATTTACTGTGTTGAAGACGACGATTCAATTAGGCAACTTGAGGTGTATGCACTGCAAGGCGCAGGTATGGACGTTACAGGCTTTGCCGATTCAAATAGCTTTTGGGGAGCATTAAAAACAAGAAAGCCGGAGCTTATTATTCTTGACATTATGCTGCCCGACGAAGACGGACTATCTATTCTTGCGAATTTGAAGAAGAACGTAGAAACAAAAAACATACCTGTTTTAATGGCGTCTGCAAAGGGCTCTGAATACGACAAAGTGCTGGGGCTTGACAGTGGTGCAGATGATTATATATCAAAGCCGTTTGGCATGTTAGAACTTGTTGCAAGGGCAAAAGCACTTATGCGCAGAACGACCATACAAAGTAATGAGTTGCTGAGCATTGGCGACATAACGATAAATTTAGTGCAGCATAAAGTTTTTGTTAAAGGCGAAGAGACAGAGCTGACAAGGAAAGAATTTTTAGTGCTTCAAACACTTATGGCGCGCCCTGAGCAAGTGTTTTCACGCGATGTACTGCTTACACAAATATGGGGCTATGGCTTTGACGGTGAAACAAGGACTGTTGATGTTCATATGCGCAGTTTGCGCACAAAACTTGGTGTGGCGGGCGCGCAAGTGCAAACAGTGAGGGGTATAGGCTATAGAATTAGCAGCACTAATGTTTAGACAGTATTCGGCCGGCCAATTTTGGCAGATTGGCTAACCGGTGCAAACACTATATAGCAAGCATTAAAAATTGTGGTTACATTTTGTAATTATGTAGTTTATCATATAAAAAGATAGTAACATATTTTGCGTTGCAATTAAACATACGGGGGGATACTTACAAATTGAAAAAGCAAATTACCGGGACATTTACTTTAATTGGCATCAGCGCTGCGTTTTTGTGCAGTATAATAGTTTTTTTTGTGCTTCAACTAAGTGCACAGCGCCAAACAGAGCTGTATGTGAGAAGCGCAGGGCAAGTAATGTCCGAGATTTTTGACTCATCAAGTGTGAGTGTAAGCGAGCTTGACATTTTGCAGAAAGACAACTTGCGCGTTACTTGGATTGACAAAGACGGCGCCATTTTATACGACACGGCAGGTGCAACGGAAAACCACGCAGACAGGCCGGAATTCATTGATGCATTGGCATATGGATACGGTGAATCAAAAAGACTTTCAGACACATTAAGCAAAGAGACGTTTTACTACGCAAATTTGCTTAATGACGGCAGCGTTTTAAGGATAAGTGCAACGGGCGACAGTGTGTGGGCACACGTGTATTCAATTGCGCCGTTTATAGTTGGGGCGTTTGTGCTTGTTGTTATTTTTTCACGAATACTTGCGAAGTTTTTTACAATAAAAATTATGAAGCCCATTGAAATTATAGACATTAAAAAACCGCTTGAAAACGACACATATGAAGAATTTGCACCGCTTCTTCGCAGAATAAACAGCCAGAATACAGAGCTTAGAACAAAGCTTGAAGAAGTGCAAAGCATGAGGAATGACCTTGCCGCGATTATGAAAAGCATGACGGAGGGCCTTATAGTTTTAAATAAAGATGGGCTTATTTTAAGTGTTAATGAGAGCGCGCTTAAAATTTTAGAACAAGAGCATGATGCTGTTTTGGGCCAGCCGCTGTTGGCACTTAGGCGCGACAGTGTTTTTGTAGAGCTGGCAAATGCATGCGAAAAACGTGAGAACGTGCAGACAGAGCTAATGGTAAAAGGCAGGATTTACAGGGTGCTTTTGTCGCAGGCGCAAGAGGGCGGCAGTATTTTAATGCTTGTGGATGAGACAGAGAAGTGTGAATCTGAGAAAATAAGGCGAGAATTCTCAGCGAATGTTTCGCACGAACTTAAGACGCCGCTGCAGTCTATACTTGGCTATGCCGAGCTATTGACAAATGACCTGGTTAACGAGAAGGACAAGCCGAATTTCTATGAGAATATTTATAAAGAGTGCCGCAGGCTGACATCGCTAATACAAGATATAATTGATTTGTCACGCCTTGACGAAAGCGGTGGAACAATTGCCAAAGAGAGCGTAAATATTTATAACGTTGCACAAAATGTTGTAAGTACACTTGAAGAAAAGGCTGCAAAGAAGAAAGTAAGCATAAAACTGAACGGCAAAAAAGCAGGAATCAACGCAGTACCCGCGCTTGTGCATGAAATGCTTTACAACTTGGTGGACAATGCCGTTACATACAATAAAGATGGAGGCAAAATAGACATTGAGGTGAAAAATCAAAATAATAAAGTTCACGTAATTGTTAAAGATACGGGCATTGGAATACCGCAAGAGCATCAATCACGTATTTTTGAACGCTTTTACCGCGTTGACAAAAGTCATTCGCGCTCAACGGGCGGTACAGGGCTTGGGCTTTCAATTGTAAAGCATGCTGCCGCAGTGCACGGCGCAACTGTGCACTTACAAAGCATTGAAAATATAGGCACAACTGTTGAAATTATATTTGACGAAAGTTAAATTTAATAGGGAAGTGCTTATATAAATTTTTCAGGCAAGTTTTAAGTGATTTTTTGGGCCGACAAGCAATTTTTCTAACTGCAAAGAATAATAAACATAGTTTTTAAGTAACGCATAAAATCAGTATTGCAATTTTTAACATATTGTGATAATATTTTAGCATAATTAAATATTTTGTTTCAGAGATAAAGAGTGAAACGAGTATACATTTCATGTGTCTGCATGGGTGTATGTTTGTTTTGCTCTTTTTGTTTGTTACGGCGAAAAATATAAGAAAACGGGGGATAACATGAAATACGATGTTGCAATTATAGGCTGTGGTGTTATTGGTGCGGCTGTTGCGTACAGCCTTGCAAAATATAACGTTAAAACGATAATATTGGAAAAAGAAAACGACGTTGCGAATGCGACCACAAAGGCGAACAGTGCAATTTTGCACGCAGGATATGACCCTGAGCCCGGCACACAAATGGCAAGGCTAAATGTTGAGGGTGTGAGGCTTGCAAAAGAAATATGCAAGGCGCTTGATGTGCCGTACAGGCAAACGGGCTCTTTAGTTTTGGCGTTTAGCGACGAGGACAAAGCGCATATTGAAAAGCTGTATAAAAACGGCGTTAAAAGCGGTGTGCCCGGCGTTGAAATTTTAACGGCAAATCAAGTGCACATGAAAGAGCCGAACATAAGCACATATGTAAAGGCGGCACTTTACGCGCCTAGCGCTGCCATTGTAAGCCCGTGGGAATACGCGCTTGCAATGGCGCAAGTTGCTGTTAAAAACGGTGCTGTTATACGTTTGAACACTGAAGTTTTAGGTGTTGTGGAAAACAGCAAAGAGGGCTATACATTAAAAACAAGCAACGGCGATGTAAGTGCAAGCTTTGTTGTTAACGCCGCAGGTGTAAATGCCGACGAAGTGCACGACATGGTGGCACAGCATATTTATGATATAGAGCCGTCAAAGGGCGAATATTATTTGCTTGATAAAATTGAGGGCACGCGTGTAAACAGCATTGTGTTTCAATGCCCCACAAAAGTTGGTAAAGGCGTGCTTGTGGCGCCCACTGTGCATGGCAATTTAATAGTTGGGCCAAATGCGCAGGGCACAAATAAAAATGATATTGCAACATCTGCAAGCGGGCTTGATTTTGTGGCAAGGATGGCAAAGGTAAGCGTGCCGAGTGTTGATTACAGCGCATCAATTCGAAACTTTGCAGGCTTGCGTGCCTCTGTGCGTGGGCAGGCAGATTTTATAATAAAATTTGCGAAAGAAAAGTTTCTTGATTTGGCAGGAATGAAATCTCCGGGGCTATCAGCTGCTGCGGCAGTTGGCGAAATTGCAGTTAAAATGATGCGCGAGCAGGGGCTGGATTGTGCGGAAAAAGAAGATTATATAAACGAGAGAACGCGTGTGAAATTTAAAGAACTTCCCCAAGCCGAAAAGCAAAAACTGATAGAGAAAGAGCCGACGTTTGGGCGTGTTATATGCCGATGTGAGACTGTGACAGAGGGTGAAATATTGCAGGCAATGCACACGGAAATACCGCCGAGTACGCTTGATGCTGTAAAAAGGCGCGTTGGTGCAGGCATGGGCAGATGCCAAGGTGGTTTTTGTGGGCCACGTGTTATGGAGATTTTGGCAAGAGAGCTGAATGTAGACATGTCAGATGTTTTACAAGACAAAAACGGCACTTATATACTTACCGGAAAAACAAAAAATTCAAGTAAAGAGGGTGGGCTTAATGATGTATGATTTAATAGTTATAGGCGGCGGCCCGGCCGGGCTCGCTGCAGCTATTTCTGCATACGAAAGTGGATTGAAGAATGTTTTAGTGCTAGAAAGAGACAAAGAGGCAGGCGGAATTTTAAACCAGTGTATACACAACGGGTTTGGTTTGCATTACTTTAAAGAAGAGCTTACAGGCCCTGAGTACGCGGCTAGGTTTATAGATAAACTTAAAGGCATGGATATCGGGCTTGAACTTGACACAATGGTGCTACATTTTAGTGAGGGCGAAAACGGTGAAAAGCTAGTGCACACCATAAGCAAGCAACAGGGGTATCGTGTGCTTAAAAGTAAAACAGTCGTGCTTGCAATGGGGTGCAGAGAGCGAACACGAGGTGCTATTTCTATACCCGGAACAAGGCCGGCAGGTGTGTTTACGGCTGGGACAGCCCAAAGGTACGTTAATATGGAGGGCTACATGGTAGGCAAGCGTGTTGTTATTTTGGGCAGTGGTGACATTGGGCTGATAATGGCAAGGCGCATGACTTTAGAGGGCGCAAAGGTGCTTGCATGTATCGAGGTTATGCCTTATTCGGGCGGGCTTAATAGGAACATTGTGCAATGCCTGGATGATTATGATATACCGCTGTATTTATCGCACACTATAACGCAAATTGAGGGCGATGAGCGTGTGAAGCGCGTGAAAGTGGCGAAAGTGGGTGATGATAGAAAACCTATTGATGGCACGGAGTTTGAAATTGACTGTGATACTGTATTGCTTTCGGTTGGGCTTATACCTGAAAACGAGCTTGCGCAAAGTGCCGGAATAGAAATAGACACACGAACAAAAGGTGCCGTTGTATTTGAGAACATGCAGACGTCTATGGCCGGTGTTTTTGCGTGCGGTAACGCTTTGCACGTGCATGACCTTGTTGATTTTGTAACACAAGAGAGTGCCCTTGCGGGCCGCAGTGCGGCGCATGCCGCACTAAGCGGCACGCCTGCGCTTTGCGCAGGCGTGCCGCCGGCAAAGGCAACCGCGGTTGCCTTTGCCATGCGGCCCGGCACGGGCGTTGCGTATACAGTACCGCAAAAAGTGCGCACAGAAAACGTGCAAAAAAGCGTGAAAATTTACTTCAGGGTGCGCAACATATACAAAAACGCCAAAATTACAGTGCACAGCGGCAGCATAGAAATAGCAAGTTATAACCGTGAGCATATGGCACCGGGTGAAATGGAGAATATAACACTGCCGAAAGTTTTACTTGAAAAGGCGCAAAAAGGACTGCCACTTGTTATAAGCGTCCGGTAAGAGCCAACCACTTGAAAAAAATATAAAAATACAGCATAATAGGAGTAGTGCAATGAAAGAGCTTATATGTATAGTTTGCCCGAAAGGTTGCAGGCTGCGCGTAGACGAGAAAAACGCCTTTGAAGTGACTGGCAACGCATGCGAAAGAGGCATAGCATATGGAAAAGAAGAGTGTACAGAACCAAAGCGCGTCGTAACTTCAACTATTGCCGTGCATGGCGCACAGCAAACGCGCACAAGTGTAAAAACAAGCGCGCAAATACCTAAACAGCTTGTTCTCAACGCCGTTAAAGCACTTGATGACACTGTACTTAACGCACCTGTTAAAATAGGCGATATTGCAGTGAAAAATGTATGTGACACAGGCGTTGACTTTGTTGTTACACGCGGTGTAGAATAAAAAAGAGTAAAGTTTGAAAATAAATTTCAAACTTTCTATATTAAAAAACGTTTTTATCGTCAGGTAAGCCTGACAGCCGAAAAACATGGCACAATAACGACCAATTTTCATGGTTGTTTTATGCCATGCAGCTTAGCAGAAAGGAATGGTCATTTTATGGCGAAATATGTAATGAGCCTTGACCAAGGCACAACAAGCTCGCGCGCAATTCTTTTCGACAGCGAGCAAAATATCGTGGGCATATCACAAAAAGAGTTTGCGCAATTTTACCCGCACGAGGGCTGGGTAGAACATGACCCAATGGAAATCTGGTCGTCTCAATACGCAGTTATGATGGAAGTGATTGCAAAAAGTGGCGTGGACGTTAAAGACATAGCAGCCATAGGCATAACAAACCAGCGCGAAACAACGGTGATGTGGGACAAGGCAACAGGCCGCCCTGTTTACAACGCAATTGTGTGGCAGTGCAGGCGCACGGCAAAAATTGTGGACGAGCTTGTAGCAAAAGGACTTGAAGACCACATTAAAAACACAACCGGCCTTGTGCCCGACGCATATTTTTCGGGCACAAAAATTAAGTGGATACTTGACAATGTACAGGGCCTGCGTGAAAAGGCACAAAACGGCGAAATTTTGTTCGGCACAGTGGACACATGGCTTTTGTGGAAACTAACAAACGGCAAGGCGCACGTGACAGACAGAACTAACGCAAGCCGCACAATGATATACGACATACATAATTTAAAGTGGGACGAGACGCTTTTAAAAGAACTTGACATACCGCCGCAAATGCTTCCGCGCGTGTGCTCTTCAAGCGAAATTTACGGCACAACAAACATAAGTGGTGCCGACATACCCATTGCAGGCATAGCGGGCGACCAGCAGGCGGCGCTGTTTGGGCAGTGCTGCTTTTCAAAAGGCGAGGCGAAAAACACATATGGCACAGGCTGCTTTTTGCTTATGAACACAGGCAATACACCATGCAAAAGCAAAAACGGGCTTATAACTACAATAGCCGCAAGTGTTGGCGCCGATATACAATATGCGTTGGAGGGCAGTGTTTTTGTGGGCGGTGCTGTTATACAATGGATACGCGATGAACTGCGTTTTATAATGGAGAGCCGCGATGCAGAGTACTATGCCCAAAAAGTGGACAGCACGGGTGGGGTTTACATAGTGCCGGCATTTACAGGCCTGGGCGCACCGCATTGGGACATGTATGCGCGTGGTGCAATAGTAGGCATAACACGCGGCACAAAGCGCGAGCATTTAATTCGTGCGGCGCAAGAGTCAATAGCGTACCAAAGTGCAGACCTTGTGTTTGCAATGGAAAAAGACACGGGCCTTAAAATAAATGAGTTGAAAGTTGACGGCGGTGCAAGCAGAGACGCATTTTTGATGCAGTTCCAAAGTGATATACTTAGCAAAACAGTACGCCGCCCCATGATACGCGAGACAACGGCACTTGGTGCGGCGTACCTTGCAGGAATTGCAACGGGCGTGTGGCAAAACCTTAACGAACTGAGAGAGTTGTGGACACACGACATACAATTTACGCCAAAAATGGGCGCCAACACGAGGAGTGAGTTGTATAAAGGTTGGGTCAAAGCCGTTGGCCGCAGTTTAGACTGGGTAGAACATTAAGAAATAACGTGTAAACATGTATAATACTATTAAAATTGCGATGAACGCATAGCAATTTATTATTTGAGAGGCAATAGCGTGAAAAATCACGCTATCAATTATTTAAATGGCGTGCCGTCACAGACGGCACATGCCGATTAATCTCCATTTTGTATGGAGATTTTTCAAAACTATTTATGCTGTGCACAGAATGGAGATTAATATGAAAAATAAAAAGAGAATAGTATGTTTTGGAGACTCTAACACATGGGGGTTTAACGCTGATGGTTGCGTGCGCTTTGACGACCACTTACAGTGGACACACCGCCTGCAAAATTTGCTTGGCAATGAATTTTTAGTGCGAGATGAAGGCGTGTGTGGAAGAACAAGCGTGTTTGATGACCCATTGACAGAGGGGTTAAACGGCATGCGCAGCATAGCTGCAACAATGAGCGCAAATAAACCTGTTGAGCTTTTAATTATTACACTTGGCACAAACGATTGCAAAGAGCGGTTTTCAGCCACTGCGGAAAATATTGCAGACGGAATAATTGCACTGGCAAACAAGGCGAAAAATTTAGACTACTGGCTAGACAAGCCGAAAATCTTAATTGTAAACCCGGTAATAATAGGTAAAGGCTATGAACAATCAAGGATTTATGATTCTATGGGAAAAAATTGTGCTAGCAAATCAGAACTGCTGGGGAAATTTTTAGAAGAAAAAACTAAAGAAAAAAATTATTTTTATTGGGATAGCAACACTTCAAATTTAAGCACCAGCCCGTTAGATTTTGTTCACTTAGACGAAAAAGGACAAGAAAATTTTGCAAACGGTATTTATATAAAAATAAAAGAGTGCTTATAATAACAGTAAAAATAATTAACTAAATTTTGTGCTCAATAAATGTGGCTGCTTTTCCAAATTACACAAAGTAAAACAAAGTTGTTATCAATAATAATTGTGCTAATTATCAACATGAATTCATACTAATGCATCAAAAATGAGCGCTGTCATTTGTGTCAAAAGAAACTTTTTTGACATTAAACTATGAAAAAGAGAAGATTTCAAATTGTAGACATAGAAGAAATTGCGTAGTATGGCTATTATAATGCAAACATCAGCAGGCTGGCAAGCACTTTGGAACAGCCCAGGCAGATTTATCAATGTTTTGGCGATATAAAATGGCTTGTTTATGTATGTTCTTACAGGCATAGGCAAAAAGATAGCTCTACAAAAAAATTATGTGTATTGCAGAATTGGCTGTGAGCATATATTAAATGGCATAGGAGGAAATCACAATGATTAAGGTGGAAAATTTGTACCACTCGTATTCAAATGACGGTAAATATGCGGTAAACAATATAAGTTTTGAAGTGAAAAAAGGCGAGATTTTTGGCTTTTTAGGGCCAAGCGGCGCCGGTAAAAGTACGACGCAAAATATCTTAACAGGCCTGTTGCCATTGCAAAAAGGTAAAGTAACAGTGAATGGTATTGATATTGCAAAAGAGGACAAAACTCGTTTTAACAAAATAGGCGTCAGTTTTGAACAGAGCAACCTATACTCAAAGCTGACAGCACTGGAAAACCTGAAATATTATGGCAAGTTATTTGATGTGCCCACGCGTGACCCGTTAGCACTTATAGAACTTGTTGGCTTAAGTGGCAAAGAGAACATAAAGGCCGGTGAATTTTCAAAAGGAATGAAACATCGCCTTACATTTGCAAGAAGCTTGCTGAATAACCCGGAGCTTTGGTTTTTAGACGAACCTACAACAGGGCTTGACCCCGCCATTGCAAGCGGCATAAAAGACATTATATTGGAAGAGAGTAAAAAAGGTGTAACTACATTTTTAACCACGCACAATATGTACATTGCCGAAGAGCTGTGCGATAGAGTGGCTTTTATTATTGACGGAGAAATAAAGCTGATAGACAGCCCTAAGAATTTAAAGCTCAAGTATGGTGAAAAATCTGTTGAGATAGAATATGCAGTGAACAATTCCATAAACAAGGAAATACTATCACTTGTAGATGACAAAGAAAAATTAGGCAATATTATTGCAAACAACAAAATTATAACATTACATTCGAAGGAGGCTACCTTAGAAGAAATATTTATTAAAGTTACGGGGAAGGGGCTTAGTAATGATGAAACTGTGGATAAACTATAAAAAGGAAATGGTAATTGCGTCCCGTGGCTTTTACTTCTATATGGAAATTTTTATTTCACTCTTGATACTATCGGTATTAATGTTGGTTATTCCAACCGAAAGCACAGCAGTGGCAAAGGAAATTATTTTCCCCAACTTAACCGCAGAACAGTTTGAGGCAATGATTTCAAAGCAGCAAGGCGAAGGCTACCACGAAAGGCAGGAAGATGTAGAGTTTAAGCTAAAGCCGGCCACAATTACGTATACTGTTGTTGAAACAGGCGAACAAGTGGACTTGGTTTTTGAAGATACAAAAACTGTTGCTGTTAAACAATACAACTACCACGACACCTTAACAGGCAAACACACAAAAACAAAATATTTTGTGGATAACTTTGAAGACATGATAAGAATAAGCTATGACAAAAAATACATTGCCACTGAGATGTGGTTTGGCGATGACGGACTTGATTACTACAATACCGTATTGTTTGGCTATGAAACAGAACGCTATCAAAACATTATTAAAACAGCACATGGAACTGTGGATTTTGACATGCTTGCTTCGCAAATGATGATAGAAGAGGAAAATGTTGTTTATTTAGAACCAATAGAAACACTTAACAACAGGCAAAACATTTTGCCGCTTGCATTAGTTTTAATGAACGGGCTTATGGGTATGATGATAATTATCGCTTATATATCTGTGGATAAATCTGACGGCATAATTAAAGCGATGGCGGTATCACCCATTCGAATTGGCAGTTATTTACTAAGCAAAATATTGGTCGTACTTACAACGGTGTCAATTTCGTCTGCCATAATTACTATACCTGTTATGGGCATGCAACCAAACTATTTAATGTTTGCACTCTCTACAATTAGCATGACTGTTTTGTCGTGCGTTGTGGGTGCATTGGCCGGCACGTTTTTTGCCGACTTAAAAAGTTCGTACAGTTTAATTATGATTATGGCAATTGTCATGATGCTGCCGGTGCTTTCTTTTATGGTGCCTGCGTTTAACCCTCCCTGGATGAAATTTTTACCGTCATATTATATGCTTGAAAGCCTGAAAGAAACGTTACTTGTTTCATGTGATGTGCCTTTTGTTGTTGCTACATCTTTGGCAATGCTTGCAGGCAGTGGCGTGCTGTTTATTGTTGCAAACAAGCGATTTAAAAAGATACTTGGAATGTAAGGGGTGCAGAAATGAAAAAAGTATTTAGTATTTTTCAGCGAGATTTAAAGATTGTCTTAAAAGACCCGCTTGCCCTTTGGATTTTTATTGCACCATTATTATTGGCTGTTATCATCAACGCTGTTTCGCCCGGAATAAATGACACCACAGTAAATTTAGCCATACACAGCGAGGTGGACAATGCATATATAAATACTGTAAGTGACTTTGCCAACATTGAAGTGTACGATACTTTACAAGAAGTTGAAGCCCGAGTTTTAAAGCGAGATGAAGTTATAGGCGTGAAAAACACGGACGATGGCATATCTGTTATTGCGCAAGGAAACGAGAGCGAGACGAGCATTCAAGCTGCGAATTTATTAAACGCGCTTTATCGTTTTGACTTGCTGGACGTTGAGAAACTGGATAGCAGGCTATCGCTTCTATCTTTTGGTGAAGAGGTGCCGGCGCTTAAAAGGACTTTATCGGTTACGGTTTTACTGTTAATTACAATTGTTTCAGCAATGATAATAGCACTTGGCCTAGTGGACGAGAAAAATGACAAGACAATTAAAGCGGCAAATGTTACGCCAATTAAACAAGTTACTTATATGTTAAGTAAAAGCGCTGTTGGTGTTGTAATGTTGCTTATAGTGTCTGTTGCAAGCCTTTTTATTCTGGGGTTAACAGACATAAACTTTGTGCAAATGCTGATAATGATATTTTCTATAAGCTTGATTAGCATTATTTTTGCTTTTGCGGTGGGGCTTGCCAGCAGCGACTTTATAGAAGCAGCTGCAAGCATTAAAATGCTTATGCTTCCGCTTGCAGCAGGCATACTTATTCCTGAACTTGTTGCGGATAAGTGGCACTTTACAGTTTATTGGAGCCCGTTCTATTGGGCGTACAAAGGCATGACGGAAGTGCTGAATAAAACAGCTACATTCGGGAGTATAGGCATGTACACTTTGATTATTGTATTTATTTGCTTAGTGTGTTTTATGCTATGCAAGAAAAATATACGCAAACATTTAAATTAGAGGGTGAATAACATGACAATAGGAATTGGGTATTTTATTGGTGCGGTAGCGGCGTTACTTTACAGTGCAATGTGTTTTTACATCGGAAACAAGAAGCCGAAGGCGCTTTTCAAGATTGCAAAAATGAAGCTTGGAAAAAACAAAAGTGACGAAACAGTTGTTAAGTTTTGTTATGTATTTTCTGTAATAGCATTTATTATTGCTGTTTTTGTAATTGTCTTAGGTTTTGTAAATGCTTAATGACTTAAGCTGAATTTGTGTTATTGGTGATACATAGTCAAACCAATGTAAAATCAATATAATACGGCTGCTAAAATTTTGTTTATCTATGCCTGCGTCAATCGCAATACCACAGCATTACGGGGCCGGCGCCTTGACAAGCAAAATTTTAGCGATGATATCTTGTGCAAATTTTAAATTAGTTCAACTATAAAACAAAAGCATAGTAATAAATAAACGGACGAATTAGCTAATTCGTCCGTTTATTTCATTTTATATAGGATGCATCAATTATTAAATCAAATATTTCTTCTGAAAATTATTTTGCGCAAGCACTTACTATTTCGTGCATTTCATCAAAGCATTTTTCCATGTCTGCAACAAGTTTAAATTGTGTGCGCGCCCTGTCAAGGTTGTGGTTTTCTCTTGCTGTTTTAAAATATGTGTCACCTGACAAATAATCTGTTAAAAATCTTATGCCACACTCCAGTGTCATAAGCTTTGCGCCCCACGGGAAGTATTTTAGCTCAGCCTGTGTAAGTGCGCCACCGGCACCTGTTAAAAAGCCTTTTGTGTAAACCTTGTACAGCTCTATGTCAAAATTCACTTTCGAAAGGTCTGTCTCGTCCTCGGCACTGTGGTTTGCGCCGAAACGAATAGAATCGCCAAAATCGTTAATAGACAGCCCCGGCATAACTGTGTCTAAATCTATAATGCATATGCCCTCGTCTGTTGTTTTGTCAATAAGCACGTTGTTTAATTTTGTGTCGTTGTGCGTAACACGCAGTGGCAATTCACCGCGCTCAAGTGCGTCTAACGCAACGCTGCAGTCGGCTCTGCGGGCGTCAATGAACTTATACTCTTCGGCAATGTTTTTAACCCTGCCAAACTTGTCTGCTTTTACTGCCTCGTCAAAAAGGCGCAGTCTGTCTTTTGTGTCGTGGAATTTTTCAATAGTCTCAAAAAGTTCTTTTGCGGGGTACTCGGCCAAAAGGCGTTGGAAGTTGCCGAAAGCCCTGCCGGATTCACAAAAAAGTTCAGGCGTATGTGCTTTTTGCAAGCAAACTGTGCCCTCTACAAAATTGTACATGCGCCATGCACGTCCCTCGCTGTCTGTGTAATACGGCCTGCCGTTTTTTGTGCTTACAACATTCATTGTCTGCCTAGACGTGTCGCCGCCTTGCTTTTCTATAATATTTTTCAAAAAACTTGTTACACCGCATATATTTTGCATCAACTCATCAGGGCTTTTAAAAGCCTTATTGCTTATGCGTTGTAAAATATATCGCTTACAATCGCCGTTTTCATCTTGTGTGTACACACAAAAAGTATCATTTACATGCCCGTGCCCATATCTTACCGCGCCTACAATTTCAGCGTTAAATTCGTATGCCGAAATTGTCTCTTGCAACGTTGTTACTGTTTCTTTCAAAGTAGTTCCTCCTTGTTATATATAGTGTTATTCCATAAAAGACAATATTAAACTTTATTGCCATAAATTTTGTGGGTATTTTCCACTTTGTGTCATCTCTTTAATTGCCGCAACCACAACGGGTTTGTCCTCTTTATAAGTAACGCCATACCATTTGTCAGGGCTTGTAAGTACTTTTACTCTCGCTTTTCCCTCTTTCAAAAGAGAGTCAACGACTGTTGGCAAGAAGTACTCGCATTTAAGTGGGTTTTGCTGTAATGCAGTGTCTAAAAACTTGCCAAAACGCGCTTTTGCTTCTGTTAAAAAGCTGTTTGTAAAACCCCACATGTTCATAGACACTATTGTGTTTGCTTCAAGGTCTACCCAACTTGCGCCATCGTCTTGCGTATAGTGTATTCCGCCAGTGTATTTCTCAATCCTTGTTCGCTCTGTTATGTCTGAAAGGTAGCCGTCGTTGTCTGCGACACAAATGCCGCGTGCAACGTGTCCGTTGTCTGTAACAGTATTTTGCAGTTCATATCCCACCATTGTGTACTCGTACATATCGGCTTTGTCAGGTGTTGCACAAAGGTAATTGTAAATTTCGCTAAAAGCTTGAACGCCATAGTAATCGTCTGCGTTTATTACTGCAAAAGGGCCGCTGATAAGCTGCTGAGCACACAAAACCGCATGTGCTGTACCCCATGGTTTTACACGCTCTTGTGGCACATTGTAGCCTTCGGGTAGTTTATCAAGTTCTTGATAAGCGTACTTCACATTTATATATTTTGAAAGCCTATCACCAATGGCATTTTTAAAAAGCTCTTCTATCTCTTGTTTAATAATAAATATAACAGTATCAAACCCTGCACGGCGCGCATCAAAAATAGAGTAATCTATTATTAGCTCTCCGTTTGCTCCTACCGGGTCTATTTGCTTCATTCCGCCGTACCTTGAGCCCATTCCTGCCGCCATTACAACTAATACAGGTTTTTGCATTTTAAATTTCCTCCTAAAATATTTATTTTGTCTTATAATATCACAAACATTAATAATTGTCTTTACTAAAGTACAATAATATAATAAAAGTACACTTTATAATAAATAAAGCATATTCATTTTCACTGTTTCACAGTTGGTATAAGCCTAATAATATATTTTGAAGCATAAATTAGCAAATAAGCTTGAAACTACACCGTTATGTAAAAAGCACCTATTTATGTGTTTTTTTGCAACATATTACTTGTAAATTAAGTGCAAAGTATGTTATAATTCTAGTTAATGTTATTAAAAATAACCAGAAAATATTTTAACATAATAATAATTGTATATATTTTGCTAAATTTGAATTTCCTATAAAGACTGTTAATTAAATTGTAGTATAAAATACAAAGCAGCGTTGTGCAGGTGAAATTTTGCAATGAAAATTGCAGTTTTAATATATTTAAAGGCGAAAAAATTATTGTGAAGGGGTTTTTTTATGAACGGGAAAATAGGATTTGGCACAAACAGCGGCGTTAGGGCGCGCTCGATAGTAGTTGGCGTATTACTTGGCTTACTGCTAATGGTTTTAATGTACTATATGACAATGAGGATGGGCTTTACAGTTGACATCTCATCGCTTGCCGCATTAATAGCTATTGCAGTTTTACCTATATTTGGCGGTAAAACTAACAAATATGAGGTAAACTTAGTGCAAACAATAGCTTCGGCAGTTGCAATGCTATCTTTTCCGCTGTCGGCTTTTTATATTTCAAGCGTGCAGCGTGGAGAGAGTGTGAATTCAATATTTTTAATGGCTGTTATTTTGCTGGCCGGTATTATCGGCATTGCAATGAACACTGTGCTTAGGGCACATTATGTAAACGATAAGACATTGCCGTTTCCAATTGCTCAATACGTTTCAAAAGTTGTAGAGCGCTGTGACAAAACAACAAAAAAAGAAACAATTGCGCTTATTGCAGGCATATTATCCGGTGTGTTATTTACGTTGTTGCAAGACCTTGCTGGTATAATACCAAGTTCATTTCACATAACAAATAACCTTGGCATAGGCATAAATATTGTAATAGGCTTTGTGCCGCTATCAATTGCACTGGGTTATTTTATGGGCATGTCTGTTGGTAAATTTTTGCTAATTGGCACTGTTGTGGCCAATGTAATTATTGCGCCGATTGCAACACATTTTGGGTGGATTGAGAACCCGAATTTGGGCGACGCTAAGCCGCTTACAGACTTCAACTTGTCTTTTTTCCTTGGCATAGCGGTTGCCGGTACATTTGCACTTATACTGTTTAATTCAAGAAGGTTGAAGTTTAAAATTGACAAAGATGAAGAAATGAAGAAAAAAGACAGTGCGCTACCTGTTAAGTCAGCCCTTATTTTGGGCGCAATTGCATTTACTGTTTTAGCTGTAATGCTTGCTGTTTTTTATAACACAAATGTGCTTTACTTTGCAATTTCTGTAATAATTGGTTTGGTTGTAATATACATTTATACACGCATACAAGCTCAAACAGGTATGGGTGTGCAGTCGTACATGACGCTAATAACATTCATTATAACCATGTTGCTTGTAAAAGACCCGCTTGTTTCAATTATTATAATAACTATAATTGCTTGCGTAGGCTCGCTATCGGGCGACACAATAAATGACTTTAAAACAGGCCAAATTATTGGGGCAGACCCGAAAGCCCAATATATTGGGCAATATATTGGGCTTATTCCCGGTGCCATTGGCGCTGTAATTGTAATGAATGTTATGGTACAGCGCTTTGGCGTTGGTGCAGACAGCGGGCTGTATCCTGCCGCACAATTATACTATGCAACGTCAATGTCATTCTCAGGCTTTGGCGACACTGTTATAAACATTTACAGGCTGCTTATTGGTGCAGGTGCCGGCATTGGCCTTGCAGCATTTACCATACCGGGCGCAGTTATTGGCATGAGCATGTACTTAAGTATGGCAACCATGACATCTGCATTTTTCGGAAGTCTTATTCGCCATTTTGTCAATAAAAAGGGCGAGAATGCTACATATATTGCAACGTCATACTTCTCCGGCCTTGCTGTTGGCTTTAGCATTATAGTGTCGGTTGTTGTTATTGTAATGTTAATTGCAGGGTAATGTTGTTTGGCTACCCAACAACATTTATTGCATATTAATACAAAGGAGAAACTATGAATATTGACAAACAGAAACTGGACGTTTTACTTTCTGATATTTGCAAGGCGTGGAACATTTCAGGCTGTGCTATTTCAATTGTAGGAAAAGACGACACACCGTACAGATGCTTTTTTGGCAAAAGCGATATTGAGCAAAACAAGCCTGTAACGGAAAACACTGTTTTTTCTGTTGGCTCTGTAACAAAATCTTTTACTGCGGCATTGGGTGCAATTTTACAAGATAAAGGAATTTTGAACCTAGACAAGCCAATAAAAGCACAACTTGCAAGTTTTGAAATGTACGACAGTTGCGCTGAAAAAAACATAACAATTGCAGATTTTTTAAACCAAAACAGTGGCCTGCCAAGCCATAACCTTTATTGGTATGGGTCGTATAAAAACAGGCAAGAAATATATGCCAACACGAAATATTTGCAAAACAAATGGCAGTTTGGCAAGCACTGGAGCTATAATAATTTAAACTATCTAATAGCCGCCGCTGTAATGGAGAATTTGAGTGGCAAAACGTGGGAGACACTTGTTGAAGAAGAAATATTTAAGCCGTTAAGCCTTAATAGCGCAACGTTTGGCAAAGCGGGCTTATTAAGTGCAGAAAACAGGGCCACAGGCTATAAGCCGGCACAAAACGGCGAATTTAAAACAGTGCCGCCGCTAGATGTTGTTGCGTGTGGGCCCGCAGGCTGTTTAAACATGAATAATAACGATTTAAATACGTGGGCGCGCCTATATTTGAACAGCGGTGAAATGGAAAGCACGGCTGTCATTAGCAAAAAAGGCATAAAAGATATATTAAGCCCACGTTGTACAAACGCAGATATGTTGCCGCTTGACTTAAAAGAAGCACCATATAATTTGTATGGGCTTGGCTGGGTTATCTCGCCTTACCGCGGTGTAAATGTTATATACGACGGCGGAAATATTGAGGGCTTTACATCAATTGTTGCATTGCTGCCACAAGAGAACATTGCAATTACCATTCAAGCCAACTTACACGAGGCCAATTTGTTCTTGCTAAATGTACTGTACTCTGTGATAGACGAGCTGTTTTTTGAAAATGATAAGCGTGAATGGGACAAGACACTAATGCAAATATTTGAAGGGTACATGAAATATGCAGAGGCTTCGGGAAAACAAAAGGCGGAAGCTTTTGAGCAAGGGCGAAATACAGATTTGAAGCAAACGCTGAATCTAGGCGATTATGTTGGTATGTATGTTTCGCAAAGTTACGGTGAACTTGAAATATTCATGCAAGGTGAAGGCCTGGCAATAAGGCACAATAGTGATAAAGAAATTTTGAAAGAAGAACACACGGGTGTGTTTTTGCTTAGCCATTATGCAAACGATACATTTTCTACAAAGCTTGCATCTTTGGGAAGTGCTTTTACAGCGCTTGTAGAATTTACCGTACAGGGCGAAAAAGTTAAATGTGTAAGTATACCTTTCGAGCCGCTTGTTGATGCTATAGAGTTTGTGAAAAAATAAAGATAAAGTTAAACGGGGGTAAAGCATTAAGATGATTTTTGCTTTACCTTTTGGTTAAATGGGCTGAATATATAGGAACTGCTGACAAATAAAATTTTTGCCAATTATAATATAAAATAAAAAGCCTGGGCAATACTACGCGTATTAATGAGCATTTTTTAATATATGACGGAAATTTTGACGACATTTTTTATGAAGGCGGCTTTGTGGGCAGCGCCATATACAACAGTTTTTAGTAAACTACGCTGAAGGGGCAATTAATACTATGAAAATTATTAACGCGCAAATAATAGGAATAAAACTGCCGTATAAGACAAGTTTTAAAGTTAGTAAGCACACTTTTTATGATTATTACGGTTACATAGTTCGCCTTACTAACGAGGACGGCACAACAGGTGTTGGAGAGTGCGTTCAACTTGAAACGCCGTGGTATAGCGATGAAACTTTTGCAACCGCAAGAATTGTGCTTGAAGATTATATTATACCTAGCATTCTAAACATACAATGTGATAACGAGATAGAGTTGCTGTCAAAATTAGAATGGATACAAGGACAATATCAGGCAAAAGCAGGTATTGAAACTGCAATTTGTGACATTGCGTCAAAACTTAAAGGTATGCCACTGTACAAGTACTTGGGAGGCGAGAATACAAAAGTAAAAACCGGCGTTTCCATTGGAATACAAGAAGAGAGCAAGCTTTTAAATACGGTAGGGCAATATTTACAACAGGGCTATGAGAGGATAAAAGTTAAAATAGCACCGGGCAACGATGTTGATGTAATTGAAAGTATACTTAATAAATATCCTGATATATCTTTAATGGTAGATTGCAATGCAGCCTATACAAAAAAGGATTTTGATTTGCTGAAACAACTGGACAATTATAATTTGCTTATGCTTGAACAGCCGCTTGGTAACGGAGATTTGTTGGAGCATGCACAGCTGCAAAGTTTAATAAAAACGCCAATTTGCCTTGATGAGAGTGTGCACAATATGGCAGACGCAACGCTTGCAAAACAGCTGAATGCGTGCAAAATTATAAATGTGAAGCCACCACGCGTGGGCGGGCCGCTTCATGTGGCGCAAATGGTAAAAATGCTTGGCGGTGCAGGCATTGGCGCGTGGGTTGGCGGCATGATGGAAACAGGCATTGGCCGTATGATGAACATTGCGTGTGCAACACTTGGTGGTATAACACACCCGGGCGACATAAGACCACCGCTTGACTATCTAGTAGACGACATTGTTACAAACAAATTTGAAGTGATAAATACAATTTTAATACCGTCATCACAAAGCGGCCTTGGCGTAATTATTGATGAGGAAAAACTTGAAAAGGCAACTGTTTACAAAAAGATGTTTTAGTGCATTTACTATATAGTCAACCCAACCAAAAATACAAACAATTCGACTGTTAAAATTTCGTTTATCTTCGCCTACGTGCAATACAGCGCCTTGATATACAAAATTTTACAGGCGCTGTATTGCATGAATTTGAAATTGGTTTAACTATAAATGCCGAAAGGGAAGAATGGAGAAAGAATAATGGGTAAAACGCAAAAAATAGAAATGCAAAACTTGAAAATTACAAGCCATGGGGAATGCAAATTAATTGAGAACATACAGGGCAACAATTGCAGCCCTATTTTGTTGTTAAAAGGTGATGATTACGAAAAAGGCTTTGCATATGGCAAATTGCTTGCAAAAAAAATAAGCAAACAAATAAGCCGTGTTCTTACCGTTTGCTTTGCACTAGACGGTGGGTTTGTACCAAATGGCAAAGATGTGCCAAAAAAAGAACACATAGCTTCTGGCAAAAAAAAGGCGTTAGAGCGCGTAAATAACGACCTAATGCCGGCAATAGAAAAGCAAGCACCATATATTATGAAACAAGTAACAGGCATGTATGAGGGTGTGAAAAGCGTAGGCGAACCAATAGATTACGACGATATTTTAATATTTGCCACAATGCCCGAGAGTGTGGACAGGCCTGCGGGGTGTTCTAGTTTTGCGGCATGGGGCGGTGCCACAAAAGAAGGCAATTTAATACACGCCGCAAACCAAGATTTTGAAAGCTATGGCATTTTACATGAAAACATTATTGTTTTAATAGAGCAGCTTGAAAACGGACATACATATATGGGCCCTACTTTTTTGGGCATGCTTGGCGCCGCATCGTTTGTGAATAGCGCAGGTGTAAGTTATAGTGAGATGACATCTTCTTCACGGCCATACGTTTGGCCGCAAATACCGCACTATTGGCAGGCAAAGCTTATAGCGCAAAATGCTAGCACAATAGATGATGCTTATGAAATTATTGAAAAAACGGGCGGGACAACGGGCTGGAACATACTTGTAGCCGAGACAAAAACAGAACAAAATGCGGCAAGCATAGAAGTTGTGGGCGATAAGATAGGAAAGAGGGTGCCCGGCAAGAACACACCTAACAGATTGTACGTGACAAACCATTTTATGGCATACCCGAATACAGATGGATACACCGGCCCGAACTTAGTTAAAGAGCAGTTTGAGCTGTTTTCGACAAAGAAGTCTGCAATAAAAAGGCTTTACGGTGATGAAAATGTACAGTGGAGCGATATTGACACTGCCGAAAAATTTATTAATATGATTAAGTGCCCAAGATACGAGAAATATGCAAAACTTCTTAGTGATAATTACACAAACATTGATACTGACATGGCAATTGATGCGCAAAGTGTAAGCCCAATTTGCGACTTTGGGGATAACCTTGCACAAAAAATGCAGTATACACCGCCTTTCGAAAATTTATACGGATATGTAGAGCCAATATGTGCGCAATATTTACGTAGCATTTACACATGCGTTCTACTGCCTGAGCAAGGTACAATTTACCTTGCAGCCGGTGCAACACCTGCGCAAGATGGTGCATTTTACGAATATAATTTGCAAGAATTTTTAAGTATATAATATATGCGTAAATGCACATGAATAATTTGAAATAGAAACAAAATAAGCTACTGAAACATGGGTTTAACCCTTTTTCAGTAGCTTTTAATTTTAATGAAAAAATTCACATGACGCCAACATTAAATAAGTGTTTTGTTGTTAGGGTTTTAAAAAATGCACAACAGAATTGCTATAAATTCCAAACACTTACGCACGTGGTTGAAACAGCCACTGCATTTGCACTTAGCGCTGCAACAACGTCGTCCTTATCACTTATCAGCCCACCGGCTATAAGCGGTTTTTTAAGCTGAGTTGAAAGCATTTTTATTATTTTTGGCATAAGCCCGGGCAGTATTTCTATAAAATCAGCATCACATAATTTGTCTGCTTTGTGTATATTTTCAAGTGCTAAAGAATCAAGAACAAAAAAGCGCTGTACCGTTAAAAGCCCAAGGCCTTTTGCATACTTAATTATGTTTGGCTTTGTGGAAATTATGCCGTCGGCAAGTGTGGTGCTTGCAATAAAATCAAGCGCTGATTCTTTTGCGGAAAGCCCGTCAATTAAGTCCATATGCACGAAAACGGCTTTGTCGCTCTTCTTTGCACTTGCTACAACTTCGCTAATATTATTTATGGTGCCAAACAAAATAAAAACAATTTCGCAGTCACACAAAAGCGCTTTTTGCAAACCTGCTGTGTTCTTCACTGCCGCAATAATAGGCGAATTGCCAAGCCTGTCCAGTAGTGCGCTCTTTTCCATTGTATATTCCGTTCTTTCGTTTTTATATAGGCGAAATTATGAGAAGCTTAATTTATAAAAATTAAACGCAAATGTTATAGTTTTTCAAGTGCGGCTTTTATGGCCAAAAATGTTTCATTGCTAATAATATGCTCTATTTTACAAGCGTCTTGTGTGGCAACTTTTTCGCTAACGCCAAGTTTTACAAGTGCAAGTGCAAGTGTTGTGTGCCTGTCATACATTGCACTTGCAATTTCCATGCCCTTTTCAAGCAAATGTATATAGCCGTCTGTGTCTACTTTTATGTAGCCGTTCTCACGCAGGCCTTTCATTGCAACGCTTACGCTGGCTTTTGAAAAACTCAGCTCGTTTGCTATGTCTATTGAACGCACCATTCCGTTCCGCTTATGTAAAATCAGTATAGTTTCAAGGTAATTTTCAGAAGATTCAAGTACTTTCATGTTATATTACCGTCCCTCTCTGCAAAAAGTAATAAATGTTAGCCGTGCAATTGTAAAGTATTTAAATTGAACTAACTCACGTAGATATAATAAGCATTATCCAGGCGTGCAAAAAATTTTATTTCCTGTACTTTGATTTTCGCACTTTTGGCTTTCTGCTGTTTACAATGAAATCCCCGATAAAGCAAATGGCAATTGCGCAAATTATGCTTAAAACGTCGTCTATTGAAAAAGTGCTACCTAAAATATATGCGCCAACAGGTGTATTGCGTAAAATGCTTAGCCAAGCCATATCAATAAATTGCAACAATTCAAGCGCCAAAGCAATGCAAAACGCCGCAATTGCGTGGTATGTGGGCTTTTTGGCAATAATGAATGCCATTAGAAAATATATGCTGCAAACCCACAAAATTTCAGAGCCGAAATTGGCAACAAAAAACGGTAAACTTGCCGTGAATACGCTGAAAATAAAACCTAGAACGCCTAAAACCAGCGCCAATAAAAAATAAACAGTTCTCTTTTTCATTTACTAGTAATTTTTCCTTTCAAGGGTGTTACATGCCACAGGTGTTGACAAACAAAGACTTTGCCGACACTTTTTGTGAAGGCGGCTTTGTCAACACTTCCATTCCCTTTGCGCATGTTATTTGTCTACGGGTTCGCTTTGTGTGTCATCTTCGGCTGTATTTGTGGTTTCGTCATTTTCAAAGCCACTTTGCGGCACGCTGTCTTGTGAAGTTTCTTCTGCACTCATGTCGCTTTCTTCACTGCCGTCAGCTTGTGCGTCTGTGTTGCTTTGTTCTGTTTCTTTTGCAACAAACTCCGGCAACTCTTCGCCGTTCATTAGCAGTTCAAACTCTTCGCCGCTCAACTTTTCACGCTCTAGCAAAGCTTTTGCAACAACATGCAATTCGTCCATTTTTTCCGTCAAAATTTCCCTTGCACGTGCAAAAGCATCATCAAGAAGTGTGCGTATCTCATCGTCAATTTCCGCGGCAACTGTCTCAGAGTAATTGCGAGACGTGTTGAGGTCTCTGCCAAGGAAAGTTTCGTTTTGGTCTGTGCCGTAAACAACAGGGCCAAGGCGCTCGCTAAAGCCATAACGTGTTACCATGCTACGCGCAATTGCTGTTGCACGTTGCAAGTCGTTGCTTGCACCTGTTGAAATGTCTTCAAGCACTAAATGCTCTGCCACACGTCCACCTAACAGCGTAACAATTTGATCCTCCATTTCAACTTTTGTAACAAAAGT
The DNA here is from genome assembly GCA_964371535.1 of uncultured Bacteroides sp. Taxonomy (GTDB): domain Bacteria; phylum Bacillota; class Clostridia; order Oscillospirales; family Ruminococcaceae; genus Ruthenibacterium. The sequence goes on along the minus strand of CAYJMH010000001.1, from coordinate 86,033 downwards.
TCTGTCCTCTTCGGGGAGGCTCATTGTATAACCGCCGGCCATACCACGCGGAATTATTGAAATTTGATGCACTTTATCTGCCATTTCGCACATGTGGTGCGCAATGGCGTGGCCTGCCTCGTGGTATGCGGTTAAGCGTTTTGACTTCTCGGTTACAACACGGCTTTTCTTTTCAGGCCCTGCAATAACTTTAATGCTCGCTTCCTCAATGTCAACTTCTGTAATGGCTTTTTTTCCACGCTTTGCCGCCAAAAGTGCTGCCTCGTTAACAAGGTTTTCAAGGTCAGCGCCTGTAAACCCGGCAGTAGATTTTGCAATTGTTTTCAGCTCAACGTCAGGCGCAAGCGGCTTTCCGCGTGTGTGTACTTGCAAAATTTCTTCGCGCCCTTTTATGTCGGGGTAACCAACATAAACTTGCCTGTCAAACCTGCCCGGGCGAAGAAGTGCTTTGTCAAGAATATCGGCACGATTTGTGGCCGCAACAACAATAACGCCTTCGTTCGCACCAAAGCCGTCCATCTCTACAAGTAGTTGGTTCAGCGTTTGCTCACGCTCATCGTGCCCGCCACCAAGGCCGGCGCCCCTTTGCCTACCAACTGCGTCAATTTCATCAATAAATATAATACACGGCGCCGTTTTCTTTGCCTTGTCAAATAAATCACGCACACGAGAGGCACCGACACCTACGTACATTTCTACGAAATCTGAACCTGAAATTGAATAGAACGGAACACCTGCCTCGCCTGCACAAGCACGCGCAAGCAAAGTTTTACCTGTACCCGGAGGGCCCACTAAAAGCACACCGTGCGGTATTCTTGCACCAAGTGTGTTAAATTTACGCTGGTTTTTCAAAAATTGTACAATTTCTTCCAGTTCTTCTTTTTCTTCGTCGGCACCGGCAACGTCTTTAAACGTAGCTTTTCTGCTGCTTTCTGCCTGGTCTTTTACTTTGGCACGGCCAACGCTCATTGCCTTGCCGCTGCCACCTTGCATAAATATAAAGTAATAAAACAGTGCCATAAGCCCAAGAGACACAAGCAACATTGGAAGCATAGACATCCATGCCGGCGTTTCAGTAGCAGGTATGAAGTCGTACTTCATCGGCTCTTCTGGGTTAATCTCTTTGCGTATGTCAATGTAGTCGCTTAAATTATCGACAAAAAACATTGCATAAGGCAGCGTGTACGATATTTTTGTGCCGCTAGTCTCTTCTTCATCGGGGAAGCGTGCCTCAGGCACTATTGCACTCTGTGCGTCCTCGCTAAGCTCTACACCTTCATCAAGTGTAATTATAAGCTCGCCAGAAGACATATCCATGCTGAATTCGGCAACTTGCCCTTGTTCGAAATATTGTGCTATTTCGTAATATTTAACGTCTTGCACATTTGAACTTGTTGAAAACACAACAAATACAACAATTAAAACGCCAAGTAGTACAAGCAGATACAAGCCGTTAATACTTTTAGGTTTTTTACTCAATTCAATTTCACTCCTGTTTTCATCTATTTATCTATTCGTAAACTTCGGGTTTTAATATTCCGATATACGGTAAATTTCTGTATAATTCATTAAAATCAAGGCCATAGCCTACAACAAACTCGTCCGGCACGCTGTGGCCTATGTAGTCTGCCGTTAAATTAACTTTGCGCCTTTCGGGTTTATCTAAAAGCGAAACTATTTTAATGCTGTTTGGGTTTCTGCCTTCCAAAAGCTCTGTAATATAGCTAAGCGTAAGGCCGGAGTCAAGTATATCCTCTACAATTAAAATATCCTTGCCCTCAAGCTGTATGTCTAAATCTTTAACTATTTTCACAACACCGCTTGTCTTTACACCCGAGCCATAGCTTGAAACAACCATAAAGTCAATTTCATGCGGCACGCTTATTTCACGCATTAAGTCTGCCAAGAATACCGCCGCACCCTTTAAAACAGTTACAAGCAAAAGCTTGTTGCTGTTTGCATAGTCAGCAGAAATTTTACGGCCAAGTTCTTCTACTGTTTTTTTTATTTCTTCTTGTGATAATAGAACGCTTTTTATGTCATTATCAAGTATGCTGTTCATTATTATGACCATTCCTTTCAAAAGTACACGTTAAAATTTAAAAAAATACTATGTCTGTAAAAAAAGTTTTATGCACTGTTGTGTGCCGGGTGCCGGTAAATAGTCGTGCGCAAAGCCGAAGCCGGCCGCCCATATAATCTCGCTGCCGTTTGCAAGTACAAGGTTGCTTTCGCGCAAGTGTGCGCTAAGTTTAGCTTCGCTATACACTTTTTTCAAAGGCTTGTTCACATTGCTGAAAGCTTTTCTAAACATATCGCCCTGATTTTTAACCCTAAATATTGAATTACATTTTATTTTACCATAATCTGCAAGGTTTTTTAAGTCTTTTTTTTGTATTTTTTCAAAATTTACTGTTTTTTCATAATTTATTATTTGAAACGCAATAAAAAAGTCTTGTTGCCACTGTATGCGCTTCTTATTTAACAACATTTCAAATGTTATTGATTTGTGTGCTTCATTATGTAAATAATAGGAATTATTATGTGATAATGCGCTATTATTAATAACACGCACAAAATGTTGCGCGGCCGTAAATGTTGCGTTTTTGCTAAGTTCTACGCTTCCGCTTCCATTTTTTACGGCACACACTGCAAGTTCTATATTTTTTTGTGTAGCGTCTGCAAACGGCGTAATAATTGTATGAAGTGCCGTTTTTAAAACTGCGGTGTGTGCACTTGCAAGCAGTTCGCTGTCGTATCCCTTTTCGCCGGCACTGTTCTCAATGGCCGCTTTGTATAATAGTTCTTGTGCTTGCAAACGCATATAATCGTTTGTTTCTTCGGCTGTTTTTGCAAGCCGCAAAAGCGATGTGGAAACGCCGCTGTTTATGGTTTCAAGCTGAGGCAAAATGTTTATGCGAACTTTGTTACGTGCATAATCAGTCTCGAAATTTGTGTGGTCTTGTGTATAATTTAAGTTATTTTGGCGCAAGTAATCTTCAATTTGCGCACGTGTAATATTTAAAAGCGGCCGTATTATGTTGCCGCGTATGGGCAAAATTCCACAAAGCCCAAACAGCCCACAGCCACGCGCTATGTGAAGCATAACAGTCTCGGCATTGTCGTTTTTTGTGTGGGCCGTTGCAACTATTGCGCCGCCGTTTTGCATTGACACTTCATCGAAGAATTCATACCTCTTTATGCGGCACTCGTTTTCGCCGGGTGCTTTATCAAAGTTTAAGTGTTTAACAAAAAGCCGAATACCTTCTTTTTCACAATAATTTCGCACAAAACGTTCATCGTTATCAGAATTTTCGCCGCGCAAATTGTGGTTAACATGCACGGCCATAACATTAATGCAAAGTGTTTGCCTTTGTGTGTGCAAGAAATGCAAAAGAGCCATGGAATCAGCACCGCCCGAACATGCCACAATTACGGTAGCGCCGCTTTGTATCATGTTATGGCTTTCAATGGTGCTTATTACAAGGCTGTTGAAATCATTATTCATGCGCATAGTCCACATTTGTAAAACGTGTGTGCTCTCCGTCCCAAGCAAGGTCAATTTTTCCTGTAGAGCCGTGCCTGTTTTTTGCTACAATGCACTCTGCTATTGATGTGTCTGCTGTTTCACTGTTGTCGTAATATGCCTCCCTGTACAAAAAAAGCACAATGTCGGCATCTTGCTCAATTGAACCCGAGTCCCTCAAATCGCTTAAAGCAGGGCGGTGGTCTGCACGGCCGCTTTTTTCTGCATTACGCGAGAGCTGTGAAAGTGCCACAACAGGCACATTAAGCTCTTTTGCCATTATTTTTAGGTTCCTTGTTATTTCACTTATTTCTTGCACACGGTTTTCGTTGCGTTTGCCGGAGCTCATAAGTTGTAAATAGTCTAAAATAATTACGCCTATGTCTGTTTTGTTTTTATCTTGGTTAATGCGCCGCACTTTCGCCTTCATTTCTGAAACCGATATATTAGACGAATCGTCTAGGTAAATACAAGTGTTGGCCAACACCTCAGACGCCTTAGACAAATCTACCCAGTCTTGCGTTTCAAGCCCACCTAGGCGGAAAGCCCCACTGCTGACTGCCGCCTCGCCTGACAGTATGCGCCCGGTAAGTTGTTGTGCAGTCATTTCAAGGCTGAAAACCGCAACGCCTATATTCTGCTTTTTTGCTATGTTAGAAGCAATGTTAAGTGCAAAAGATGTTTTGCCCATGCCCGGGCGTGCCGCCAAAATGATAAGGTCGCTTCTGCCAAGCCCACCCGACAGCATATTGTCAAGATAAGTAAAACTTGTTGGTATGCCCCTGTGTTTTTGTGCTTCGGGCCCGTTTATCTCGTTTAAATGTATAAGTAAATCTACAAGTGCACTTCTAATTGGCACAAGTGCGCTTGTGTCTCTTCCTGCTCTTATTTCATAAATTTTCTGCTCGGCGCTCTCAAGCAATATCGAAGAGTCGTTCTCTTGCGTGCTTTGCTCTAAAATATTTTTTGCCGCAGTAATAAGCTGACGCACACGGTATTTGTCGGCTATAATTTCCATGTAAGAGTGTGCGTTTGATATGCTTGGTACAGTTTCGGCAAGGCGTGTGAGGTAAGTTTTTGCCTCGTCTGTCGTGTCGAAAACACCCGATTTTTGAACAGCGCCGAGAAGCGTGACGAAGTCAACAGGCTCACCCGAGGTGAAAAGGCGTATGATTTCAGAGAAAATCTCACCGTTTTGACGCGCATAAAACATTTCCGTGCGCAGTGTTTCAACCATTAAAGGCACTGTGTTTTCGCTGTCTAAAACAGCAGCGCCAAGAACTGCCTGCTCTGCCTCCATGCTGTAAGGCAAGCTTACACCCAGCGATTCAAGCGATAAATTAATGGAATTGTTGTTCGTTGCCATACAGTCTTCCTCTCATGTTTTTTTGCTGTTTGAAAATTATTCGCTTACATCAACGTTAACTTTTGCCACAACGCCAACGTGTATTTTAACGTCTACCGTATAAACACCATAGCTTTTTATGTCGCTGTCAAGTACAATTTTGCGCTTGTCTACTTCGGCACCGCACACGCTTGAAATAAGCTGTGCAATGTCTTTTGAAGTTACAGCGCCGAAAAGTTTGCCGTTTTGGCCTGCTTTTGCCTTAATGGTAACTGTTTTGCCGTCTATTTTTGCGGCAAGTGCTTTTGCTGCGTCAAGCGCCTCTTGTTCGTGGTGGCTTTTTGCGGCTGCCTTGTCTTTAACCATGCTTATTGCGCCTGCGTCTGCACTAACTGCAAGGCCGCGCGGCATCAGGTAGTTTCTTGCGTATCCGTCTGAAACCTCATGTATCTCGTCTTTTTTTCCTATTGATTTTACGTCTTGTTTTAAAAGCACTTTCATTCTTCATACTCCCTTTCTGCATAAAGGTATTTCTATATTTATTTTAACCGTTTTTAACTTTTGTGTAAAGCTGTGTCTTCCCTGTACTCTGTAATTGCTTTTTCTACCAATTCTTTTACACTTTGTAAGTCAGAGCCTTTAACCTGTGCGCCCGCCATTGTATGGTGGCCGCCGCCGCCAAGTTTTTCCATAATAATTTGCACGTTAACTTCGCCCATACTGCGTGCCGATATCATAATTTGGTCGCCCATGTCTACAATTACAAAGCTTGCCTGTACATTTTCAATAGTTAGCAAATCGTTTGCCGCTTGTGGTATAACAACACTTAAATCATACGTTAGACCCTCTTGCACAACAACGGCACAGCCCATAAAAACATCGGCCTTTTCTACAAGCTTCGCCTTTAAATTATAACTCTCAAGCGAAGAGCTGAATAACTTTTTCGTCTCGGGCGTTTGTGCGCCCATTCTGCGCAAATAGGCGGCAGCTTCAAACGTGCGCACGCCCGTGTGCACACTGAAATTTCTTGTGTCAAGCATAATTCCGGCTAGAAGTGCTTGTGTTTCGGTTATGGTAAGCTTTTTGTCCTTTTCAATTGAAATGTATTGCAAAAGTTCCGTTACAAGTTCGCTTGCACTGCTTGCCGCAGGTTCGTGGTAAAAAATAACTGCATTATCTATATAGCCCACGCATCGCCTGTGGTGGTCAATAACAACAACATTTGCCGCGTTGTCAAACACATACTTGCTCTCAAGCATTGTGCTCATGTGTGTGTCCACAATAATAAAAAGCGTCTTGCGCTCTACTATTGTCTCGGCACTTTCGGGGCTTAAAACAGGAACATCCGCCTCTGTAAGTGCATCTATTAATTTGCCTGCCTGTGTGTTTTTTCTGTCTGCCATAATGTATGCAGGCTTGTCGCACGCTTTTACAATTCTGTAAACACCTGCCGCGGCGCCAATGCTGTCTAAGTCTGAGTTTTTGTGTCCGGCAATAATTACGTTCGAACTTTGGCGTATTAAATCGCACAGTGCAGTTGCAATAATTCTGCTTCGCACTTTTGTGCGTTTTTCAACACTGCGCATTACACCGCCAAAAAATTCATACGTGTCTTTTGTTTTAATCGCAACTTGGTCACCGCCTCTGCCAAGGGCCATGTCCAATGCTTGAACAGCCATTGCCTCACACTCTTGCAAAGTGTCGCCGGCGCGCCCAATGCCAATTGAAAGCGACACAAACCCATTAGAAACAGATATTTCGCGCGCTTTGTCTAAAAGCGAGAACTTATTCTTAACCATCTCTTTAATGTGGCGTTCTTCCACAACGGCAAAATAGCGCGATGCCGATGTTTTTCGAAGCATACCGGTGGTGTGGCCTACGAACTGCTCTAATATGCTGTTTATTTCAGATAAAATTTTTGCTCGGTCAGACTCTTTCATCTCTTTCAATATTTCGTCGTATGTGTCAATGGCAATGTACATAATTGCAGGGCGAGTGTTTAAATATTCTTCGGCACTTTTTTTAATTTGCGTGTCATTCACAAAGTAAAGTACATATGTGTCTTTAACACCGCGGCTCTCGCTTGCAAAAACTGAATAAAGGTTGTCTTTAATTTCAACGTCTGCTTTTTGAAGTGTAATGCTTTGGACACTCTCAACACTTGGTAAAATACTGTGTATGTTTATATAACTGTCGTCGTACCCGTGAAGGATTTCTTCCCTGAAAGCTGTGTTGTACCACAAAATTTTGTTTCCTTGTACAATAGCAACCGGCGTATTAAGCGCCTGAAGCCCTTGTTGAAATTCGCCGTTAGTTATGCCGTAATTTTCGCCGTGTAAAACGCGCGTAATTGCACGGTGCGTTTTGCGCATGTTAAAAAGGAAATATGCTAACAATGCAAGGCACAAAACGCCCGGTATTATTAAAAGAAGCACATTTATTGCAACGCAAACAGCAATAAGAATTATTATCACTAGCAACAATAACATACACAGAAAGTCAATTTTATCAAATTTAAGGTTTTTTCGCATTTGTTTTCCACCTTTACCATGTTTACTACTTATTAAATTAATGCAAATGCATATTTAAATTAGCATGTAATACATAGATTTTTTGCTTGCCTTTTTTTCTGGATGCGGTTTTATCTACACATCCATAACATTAAACCTCTATGATAACAGGAAGTATCATTGGGCTGCGCTTTGTGCGTCTGTATAAATAAGACGACACAGTCTCTCTCATTCGTGCTTTTAGGCTGTTAGAATCACGAAGCTCCGGCGAGTCTATGCGCAAAAGCAAATTTCGCACTGCAGTGCATGCATCTTCTATAAGCGATTCGTTTTCTTTCACATAAACAAATCCTCTGGAAATAATTTCAGGCCCTGATATAATTTGGCCTGCCACCTTGTCAATTGCAAGTGTTACAATAACAAGCCCGTCCTCAGACAAGTGGCGCCTATCTCTCAAAACAATACTGCCAACGTCGCCAACGCCAAGGCCGTCTACAAGTACAATGCCGGCTGTAACGCTGTCTTTAACTTCAATGCCATTTTTACTTAAAACAATATGGTCGCCATTTTCGCCTATATAAACATTCTCTTTCGGCACACCAACATCTATTGCTGTTTTAGCATGTTTTTTAAGCTGCTTATACTCGCCATGTGCCGGCAAAAAGAACTTTGGTTTTGCAAGCGCAAGCACAAGTTTTTGCTCTTCTTGGCACGCATGGCCGGAAACATGCACTTCGTACATAGACTCGTAAATTACTTCAGCACCAAGTTTTAAAAGGCCATTTATAACTTTTGTAACCATTTTTTCGTTACCGGGAATTGGGTTCGCCGAAATAATTATAAAGTCGCCTTCGCCAACCTGTACACTTCTATGGCTGCTTATGCTCATGCGTGAAAGTGCACTCAATGCCTCGCCCTGGCTTCCCGTTGTAATAAGAACAATTTTTTCAGGCGGATACTTGCCAATATCGTCTACGCTGATAATGCTTGTCTCGGGTGCATGTAAATAACCAAGCTCTAAGGCCATTTGTGTGTTATTAATCATACTTCTGCCGGACACCGCAATTTTGCGCCCGTTTGCAACGGCCATGTCCATAATTTGCTGTATCCTGTACAAGTTAGAAGCAAAACTTGCTATTATAATGCGCTGCTTTTCGGCCTTGTTGAAAAGCGTCGCAAACGCCTCACCAACTTTTTGCTCTGTAAGCGTAAAGCCAGGGCGCTCTGAATTAGTAGAGTCAGATATAAGCGCAAGTACGCCACTGTTTCCGTACTTGGCAATTGTTGCAAGGTCGGTTGGGCCGCCCGTAAGCGGTGTATAGTCAATTTTAAAGTCGCCCGTGTGTAAAACAACGCCTGCGGGCGAGTCTATGGCATAAGCAACTGCGTCAGGTATAGAGTGGTTAACATGTATAGGCTCTATAGTAAAACAGCCAAGTTTAAATTTCTTTTTCGGGTGTATTCGTGTGCACTTAGTGCTTTTTTTAAGGCCGTGCTCTTCAAGCTTGTTGCCAAGAAGCCCTATTGTAAGCCCTGTTGCAAAAATGGGCAAGTTTACCTGCTTTAATAGGTAAGGCAAACTTCCAATGTGGTCCTCGTGCCCGTGCGTTATAATAATTCCCCTTATGCGGTCTTTGTTTTCAAGCACAAAAGAAAAGTCCGGTATTACCAGGTCAACGCCGAACATGTCGCTGTCCGGGAACACAAGGCCGCAATCTACAATTATCATGTCGCCGTTGCACTCAAACAGTGTTATGTTTTTGCCTACTTCGCCAAGGCCGCCAAGTGGGTAAATGTGCAATTTTGGCGCATTAGGGTCAATTTTTGTGTTTTGCTTGGCGCGTTTGCCGGCTGAAGAAACACGTGTGTTTTTATTTGCAAGGCTTAAAACAGCAGGGCTTTGTGTGTTCTTCGCATTATTGCTACCCTTGTTTTTATGTGTTGCTGCGCTGCTTTGCTGATGAGCGCCTCTATTTTGCTGTGCTCTTTTATTTTTATAAGATGTGTTGGTTTTTGCGCCATGTGCATTCTTTTGTGCCGTTTGGCTTTTTAAGGCGCCTGTGCTTGATGTGTTGCCGCTTTGGCTTTTTTCGGGGCCGGTTTTTATTTGTGTGTTTTGTGGTGCTGTGCGGCGTTTTGGCGCATAGCGCCTTTTTGCGTTTTGTTGCGGTTTTTTGTCAACATTCGCCGTATTATCGCTGTTTTCTTTGTTTTTCATTAAAACTCCTTTTTAAAATTGTACAATAAACACGGCACAGCAAAAGAAAACCTGCCCATTTTGGCAAGTTTTAACTGTGTTAGCCGCTGTTTATTTTTTTGTGTGTTGCAAAAATAATGTTATATTAACAAAGCACATTTAAATGTGCAATAATTCAAATAATTTTTATTCCAGTAAAATATTAATTAGATTAACTATACTTGTTTTTCGTTTGTTTGTCAAGCAAACAAGCGCTTAGTGTTTGATATTTCGCGCTTTTTTATATGCATGTGCTATAATACCAACTTTATTGGCAATTATGGCAATAAATGTGGTTGCAGTGCTTTAGACATTTAACATAAAGTTTGGTATAATAAAATTCAGCTTTGTTATTATACCAAACGCATGAGAGGGAACAATGTTAAGCTTGAAAAACTCGAAAAAAACGCCAAAAAATGTACTGCATATATTATTAGGCCTAATAATTTACATTGCCGCCACATACTTTGCGCATGCTTTTGTACAATTAAGCCGCACAGCACCAGTGCAAAGCGTACAGATGATTTTTGGAAGCGCAATTGATATAAATGAACTTGTTAGTGCATTTGCACTGCTTTTTGCGGCGCTTTTTGGTGGTGTTTGCACACTTTTTTACTATAAAAAAGTTTTTGGCTTTAAAATAGCATATGGGATTTTTAATTTTGCAATAGGGGATAAGGTAAACGTGATATTTATACCACTATTTATAATTATTGGCTATTTTTCTTCATTTCTAACATATTTTTCTAAAAATATTTTAAACATGTTTTTTCACATTCAAAAAGTTGAACAGCCGAGCCTGCCAACAGGGCATTTTGCCATGTTGCTAACATTTCTTGCTTTGTGCTGCGCGCCTGCCGTTTTGGAAGAGCTGATATTTCGCGCAGTTATTCAGAATATTTTGGCACAAAAAAAGCCATTTTCGGCAATGGCTGTAACGTCGTTGTTGTTCTGCTTTATGCACGCTGATATTTCAGAGATGCCTGCTTTGTTTTTGCTCTCTTTTATGTTATGCTACGTTTATTATAAGACAAAAAGTATATTTTTGTGCGTTTTGATGCATTTTTCTAACAACCTGATTGCATTTTTACAGATGATTAGTTGAATATTTTATCGCGAAGCCATATAATGCAGGCGTTTTTTGATTAATTGCGATTTAATTTTCACAACAAACCTTTTTAAATATTGACTAAGGCAATTTTAGCCTCTTCGCCTTTTATCTGTTATTTTTATAACCAGCACAAAAACAAACGCGCCTATTGCGGCCACAAGCAGTTCAAAAAACCACGAATAAACTGCTAAATTCACGCTAAAAACAGACAGGCCGCCCAAAATACCGCCAAAAATTCCACCTAAAACATTGCGCAAAACATTGGCCTTGTCCTTCAAAATAAAACATGCAAGGCGCCCAATAACACAGCCTACTGCGGCCGATACACCAATAACAAGACCCATTATGTTTCACTCTCCTTTTTGCATTTTCTGTGGTTACTATTATAAAGTGCAAGTGCGTAGTTGTCAAATTAACTTTGTTAACGTACAAGCCGGCACAAAAAAAGTTGACAACGATGAACATTATGTTTATTATAATTAAGGCCTACTTAATGACTTGTTATTAGTGTAGCCTTTCAAAAAAACATATAGTGTCACGCCATTATGGCGAATAGTACAAGTTTTACTAAATTTTTTAAAAAATTCGGTTTGGCTAGCCAATACGACGTAGGCTTTTCTTGATGTCAATATTATTAACACTGTTAATGTGGGGGTTTAAAATGATAAGCGAATTCATTGATTACAATGCAGAATATGTGCAGGTGCTTGGCCCGGCGCATTTAACATATCTTTCCGTTTGCCTTGTAATAATAGCAATATTTATTAAAAATCACAAATTTGTTCTAAAACACAAAGAAAAGTTTAGGGTTTTATTTTTACTGGTGTTTTCAGTACAGCAAACAATATTTCTGTATGGCTGGTACTTTTTTGCAACACCTAACTTTGTTTCAGAAGGTTTACCGCTTCAGTTGTGCAGGGTTGCGTCACTATTAACAATAATATACTTAATTACAAAAAAGAAGAAAATACTTGACCCGATTTGCTATTTTAGCATATTTGCGCTGATATCGCTGTTTTACCCACTTGCGGTGTATAATTTTACACATATCAGCGGCGTCTCTTACATGTTAAATCATCTAATTACTGTGCTTATCCCCATTTACGGCTTCATAACAGACGGCTGGTTTTACTCTTTTGCCGGTTACAAACGTGCAGTAATTTGCTTTACAATATATTTCCCGCTTGTGTTGTTTGCAAACAGCTTAATTGATGGTGCAAATTATTTTTACCAAGTAGATAGGCCATTTTTACACGGCTTGTCTGCGCCTGTTTTTGCCATTGCAACATATGTTGTAACTGTGGGCGGTTTTGCCATTGTAACGTTTGTTTCGTTGTGGCTTAGAAAGCTTATTGAGAAAAAGTTGCGCTTTCTGCGGAAAATACAGTAGCCAAGCCGATGTAACCCGAAATTTTTCCGAAAAATTAAGTAAAATTTTTGATATTTGTCATAATGACGAAACGCTAGACTTTTTTGACACACGGGGCCTAACAATTAATATGTTGCTAGATACAAATGCTTTGCGTTTAACAAATATAACAATAAAAATATGGCTGTGATGAGAGAAACTCATCACAGCCTGTTTTATTATACTACTACATGTTTGCAATTAATTTGTGCAAATTGTTTTACGGCTTTTTATAACCGCACTTTGTGCAAACACCATTCTCGTCAAGCGCTATTCCGCAAAGTGGGCAGCGGTCAATTTTATTATCTGTTTTAAACTCAGCGCTGGCAGCGTTAACGCCGCTTGTAAACGTAATTTTTGCAATGTTCAATTTGTCTTTAAGCAATTCATAAACCATTTTAATCATGCCCTCAACCGTCATTGTCTCTTTTGTAACAACAAGGCGGCAGTCAGGGTATGCACGTGCAAGTTCTGTTTTAAAAGCTTCACCTTTCATTGTGTTTTGCGGTGTACCGTCTTTTATTCCGGTGTCTTCATAAACTTTAAGAATTGCAGGCAGCAATGGGTCGTCTTCACGAAGTATAAGTGCATGGTCGAAATTCTTTATAACGTCCCAAGCAGTTTTTTGTATTTCATTACATGGAAATACCATGTTAACACCTGCGTTAATGGTGTCTTCAACTTCAATTGTCAAAATGCCTGTGTGCCCGTGTAGATATTGTGCTTCGCCCTTAAAACCATAAAACCTATGTGCGTATTGTACATCAAATGTTGTTAAACTTCTCATTGTAAGCCTCCTATTATTTTTGTGTTTTGTTATGGGTGATAGTTCTTTAATGATAGTATATATCATTAAAGAACTATTGTCAATAGCATTTTTAAAGAAATACTTCGCTTTTTACACAAAAATAATAGCGATTTGTTGGAAATTTTGATAAATTCACTTATTTATTAACAGAGCTGGTGCCTTTTTCAATAAGGTAGGTGGCCTCTAAGTCTGCAAGGTGCAGCATAACAGCAAGTTGATATTCATCATAAGCGGCACTTAAAGCAAAGCTTCCACCGCGCACGCTTTCGTCAAAGCCACCCATATGCCAGCGTATTGCAACAGCCTCGGCCGGTTTTAAGCGCATAAAACGCTCTATCAAGTAAACGCTCTTTTCGCCATGCCCATATGGGAACATGTCTTGCACTTGGAAAAAGGGTACTTTTTCCCATTGCCCTGTTTCTTCGTTCTTCACGTTGCGTGTAGACTCTTTGTAAAAATTAGCCTTGCATAAATCATGCAACAAGCCGCAAATGGCAAAGCTCTCACGGCTTGCCTCGTTTTCATTATAATGGCGCTTTATAATAACGTCGTAAACGTTAAAACTGTGCATAACAAGGCCGCCCTTACATGCGCCATGGAAACGTGTGGACGCAGGCGCTGTGTAAAAGTCGGTGGTGTTTAGCCATTCAAGCAGCTTTTCTGCACCCGGGCGTTTAATGTCTGCCGTAAATGCGCGTATAAATTCATTTTTATAGTCCATTTAAATTTCCAACTCGCTTAAAATGTCTTTTAAAATGCTCATTTCATCTTGCGTCAAGCTTATGCCTTTTCCCATTTTTGTGCCGTCCGGCGACCAATCGCGTATGTCGAATTTTGGCTCTCTGTCATTCCAGCTAACCATGTTAAGTTGTCTTTCCCAGCCGTTTGTGTTTTGTGATAACACGGCAACTCTCTCTGTTATTTCATATTTAAATTCAGCCATTATTTACTCTCCATTCCGCCGCTAAGCTTGTAAATGTAACACAAAACTAAAAAAGCGGCTGTTTTAATTTTGTATATTTAAGTGTATTTTACTTTATAAAAAGTAAAAAAGCAAGCATTTTATTGCGTAATACCATTTATTTTTTATATTAGCCGGCAAAATAATAAAATTAATGTTTACTAATATATGCCGAATATAGTATAATGATAAGGAATTTTTACCAAATGGAGGTTGCTTTGCCGTTTAAAGCTAATAAGACAACAGGGCCCGAGACACGCAACGTAGCCGGGCTTGAGTACATTTTCGAGCGCAAAAAAGTTAAAAACATTAATATAAGGATAAAAAGAGACGCCAGTGTTTGTGTATCTGCACCGAAAACGTGCAAAATAAGTGATGTAGAAAAGTTTATATTGCTGAAAAAACAGTGGATTGAAAAAGCACAAATAAGAGTTAGAAATAATTACGAGCATCAAAACGCACCTTGCACCGTTACAAAACAAGAAGCACTTGAAATGTTTAACGAGGTGAGCGATAAAATTTTTCCGCTGTTTTACAAAACACTTAATGGGCAAAAACCGCTTATAAAAGTGCGCGACATGAAGACGCGCTGGGGTGTTTGTAAAGTGCAGGCAAGGCAAATAACGCTTAATTTGCGCCTAACACAAAAACCTAAAGAGGCATTAGAATACGTTGTTTTGCATGAATATGTACATTTTTTAGTGCACGGGCATGGCAAAAAATTTTGGGATACTTTAAGCATTTATATGCCTGACTACAAGTGGCGGCGTGCGCTTTTAAAGTAGGCATTTACAATTAAATAATAACACAGTGCACATTAAATGCATGTTGTACACACTTTAAATTCATTATACAAAATATAAAACTGCAAGTTATTATAAAATGCGTTATAGTTACACTAAACAATTCGCCCGCCTTTTGGGCACAGCAAAATTAAAATGCCACTTAGGCAAAAGGGAGTTTATTTAATGGACAACAAGTATAAAAGGCTTGTATCAAATACAATGCTTTTCGGTATAAGCCAATTTTCTTCACGCCTTATGTTTTTTATAATGGCACCACTTTTCAGCTACTGGTTTGATACACAGGAAATGAACGGCGTTCGCGACTTGTTAAATCAATTTGCAACTGTTGCAATACCTCTTGTTAGCCTTGGTATTTCAAATGCAGTTATTAGGTTTGGGCTTGAAAAAGGTGTAAACAAAAGTAGTATTTATACAAATGGTATAATCAGTATTTTTTCGGGTTTCGCAATTCTCGTGCTACTTTCGCCCTTGCTTGCACAAATAAGCTGGTATACAGATTATATTGAACTGCTGTGCGTTTATGTGCTTGTAAGCTGTTTAAGCACACTAAACTGCCAATTCACACGTGCAAAGCAGTACATTCGGCTTTATGCTGTAGACGGCATTTTAAAAACAATACTGACGTGCGTTTTTTATGTAATTTTCTTGCGTTTCATGAACCTTGGCCCAGCCGGTAGTTTACTTGCCGTTATATGTGCCGATGGCCTGTCGTTTATATTCCTTTTTGTTGTTTTGCGCTTGTGGACATATATAAATTTCCGCATTGATACAAAACTTTTGAAAAACATGTTGAAATATTCAATGCCGCTTGTGCCGGCCAGTATTTTCTGGTGGATTGTAAGCGGAAGCAGCCAAATGTTTATTGCGGGTATGCTTGAAAACGGAGAGGCACAAACAGCAATTTATGCAAACAGCTTGCGCCTGCCGTCTATTTTGACAATTATATCTACTGTTTTTACGGAATCGTGGCAAATAAGTGCGTTTACAGACGGAATGAAACAAAAAAGCGAGGAGTTTTTTACAAAAGTATTTGGCGCATATCAGGGCATAATGTTTTTGGGTGCATCGGGCATAATTTTAATGTCGCAACCATTTATGATGCTTTATCGTGATGACTATTTCACCGCATGGCTTTATATACCTTTTTTGGCAATAGCAACTGTTTTTTCGTCCATGAACAGTTTTTTGAACAGCGTTTACATGGTAAAAAAACGCAGCGGCCTTTCACTTGCTACAATGGGTGTTGGCGCAGTAATAAACCTTATTTTAAACTTTGCGCTTATTCCAATTTATGGGCTAAGTGGCGCGGTTGTGGCAACACTTTTAAGTTATTTGTCTGTGTTTATTATACGCGCTATAAGCACAAAGCGCCTAATAAATATGCAAATGCACCCGCTTAAACTTTGTGTTAACTGTGCAACACTGACATTACAGTCTGTGCTTATGTTGGCAGATGTGCCGCTGTGGCAACTGTGGGGTGTTTTACTGTGCGGCCTTGTGTTCATGCTTAACATGCGTGAAATTATGCTTACAGTATTTAAAATATTAAAAAGGAAGAAAAAGGCTTGAATAAAAAAAACAACATAGCCATAAAGCTGTTTCTTGACATTTGCTTTGACTTTGCCGGTGCATTTTTATACGCCGTGGGCATATATACTTTTGCACGTGCTGCACAGTATGCAACAGGCGGCGTTTCGGGCATCGCGCTAACAATTAATCATTTACTGCCATTGCTGCCTATTGGTACACTTACACTGTTAATTAATGTGCCTGTTATAATTATTTGCGTTAAAATTGTGGGCAAGCGCTTTATATTCAGCAGTTTTCGCACAATGGCAATAGTTGCGTTTTGCACAGACGTAGTTGCGCCGTTTATACCTGAATACTCAGGCGACAAAATACTTGCAAGTGTGTTTTCTGGCGTGCTTATTGGGCTTGGCCTGTCGATAATATACATGCGCGGCACGTCCAGCGGTGGCACAGATTTTATAGTTATGTCTATAAAAAAACTGCACCCACATATTTCGCTTGGCCAGCTTATATTGGCAACCGACTGCATAATAATTTTACTTGGCGGCTTTGTTTTCGGCAATATTGACGCTGTTTTATACGGCATAATAACAACATTTATGTCCAGCATTATTATAGACAAAATGATATACGGCGCAGGAGGTGGCAAACTTGTTATAATTATTTCGCAACACGGTGAAAAAATAGCAAAGCTTATAAACGAAAATGTTAAAAGGGGCGCCACACTTGTGAATGCCGTGGGTGCACACACAGGCAAAGAAAAGCATATGATTTTGTGCGTAGTGCAAAAACACCAAGTATTCAAAGTGCGAAATTTAGCGCACGAGATTGATGAAAAAGCATTTATTACAATTTCTGAGGCCGGCGAAATCTTCGGAGAGGGATTTGCGCCACACATTTAAGTATATTGCCTTTTAATTATGCGGCGATGATATCGGATAAATATTAAAGCCACTGAAACCCAGACGTATTAAGCTGAAAATAAACGGCATAATTTTGTTTTTGGCATTAAATTTTGCAGACGCTTTTTGTGAAGTCGACTTTGTTAACAGTTCCAATAATAACTAAACCGCTTTTAAAGGCAATTTAATGCCTTTAAAAGCGGTTTTTGCGTGTTAATATTAATATTTATCAGCCCGAAGCAGCTGCTTATTGCGCACTGCTTTCGCCCTCGCCGTTTTCTGTGATGTCTTCAACATTATCGTCGTTTTCATTTTCGCCTTCTGTTTCGGCCGTGTCTTGCGCATTTTCTTGGGGTTGTGTTTCTTCAGGCTGTGCTATTGCAGTGCGCTGTACATCAAAGCCCAAATATATTTGCGTGTCGTCATACTCTTCATAAGTCAGTGCAATTTCGTCGCCTATGTTCAAAATAACGCTAATTGAACTTTCGCTTGCATTTACAGAGTAATATGTTTCATCGCCTTCAAGTTTCAAGTAGAAGTAAGATTCGCCGCCTATAACAGCATGGCGAATATCCTCAATTACACCTGCTGTTTCGCTTTTTTCAACTTGTGGCGCCTGTGCAATGTTGTTTGTGTTCAGCAAATCAATGTATGCTTGCTCACACTCTAGAACACTGGAACCTGTTGCAACAATTTGGTACTGGCGCACATTAACCATGGCGTACATTTTAACAAGGCCGGCGGCGTCTTTTAATGCCATAAAATACGTTGGTTCGCCATTAATATTAAGAAGCAGTGGGAATGTTGCGTTGTAGTTTAAATGTTGAACAACGCCCTGTGCACTTGACATTGCGCTGTACTCTTCGGCGCCTGCAACACTGTAAAAACTTGTTTGCTTTGTGCGTTGGTTTGCAAGCAAGAAGCCTATGTTAGATTGGTCGCTTCCAACACTTGTTACGCCTGTGTAAATGTAAACATCGCCGTCTATAGCAAGATAATTGTAGCCGGCTGTTGTAACTGTAACGTCCCTTTGGCCGAAAATAGAGTTAATAAAGCCGTTGTTGTACATGCCATAGTAGTCGTACTGTTCTATAATTAAATCGGCACTGAAAACTCTGTCTACCCACTGTGGAATGTCAGACGCTTCGTAATAAATGCTCTCGCCTGTAACTGCGTTCACCACAACGGCACCGGCAACGTCGCGCCCGCCGAAAAGCCCAATAGTTTTTACAATGCGCGGTGCTATCCAATACGGAACGCCTTCTTCGTCTATCTCAAAAGTAGCCTCGTCAAAAATATAAGTGGGGTAATTAAAACGTAAATGGCGGTTCAAATTTCTCATAAGATGCTCATCTTTAGAATAGCGCATCCCCTCTTCAAGGCGGACAAGCTCTGTTTGTTGTGTTACCATGTCTATTAAAATGTAAGCAGGTAAACCCTCTGAACGGTTTGTAAGCCACTTGATCAAATCTGCGTACTCAAGCGGCACAACACGAACGGGTGAGCCGCCAAGGCTTATTTGGTTGTTCTCGTAAGACACCTCGAACTGGCTTACCATTTCAGAGAGTTCGCCAAGTTTTCTGTTCGCAAGTTGCTGTGCGCTGTCTTTGTCAAGCATAGGTATGTTTTCATACGAAACTTCTTCGATCTCACTTGTGAAGTCACCTGTTTCAAACGGCAATAGCTTGCTGTAACTGCTTGCGCGCAAAATGGGGCTGGACAGAACAGTGCCCACAACAACAAGCACAACAAGTGCAAGGCAAGCGAAAACAGGAATTTTAAAGTTGCTGACTACTTTTTTAATGAAATCAGAGCCGTTTGCAGAGCCGCTGTAAGATTTATAAAAACCT
Source organism: uncultured Bacteroides sp. (assembly GCA_964371535.1). Lineage (GTDB taxonomy): Bacteria > Bacillota > Clostridia > Oscillospirales > Ruminococcaceae > Ruthenibacterium. Next base: position 67,040 of record CAYJMH010000001.1, on the reverse strand, counting down.
GACGTTAGCACAGATGCAACGCAGTATGTTGCACTTAAAATAAAGAAAAAGTAGTAAAAATTCTCGTCTTGCAAATTAATTGCAGGCAGTTCGACATAAAAATACACAAAGCCCACAATAAATGTCAAAAATATGTTTGTAAATATTCGTTTAAACGTGTTTTTTTTCATCATGTTTCTCCCATAATTTAATTAAAAGCATATATAATGTCATCACTTTCTAGCGAAGCTCGCCGAGAAAACTTTTTCCGACGCAATCAAAATTTTCTTTAACGCCAAAGTAATCGCAAACAGTTTTTGCAATGCACGTAAAGCTTTTGTGTGTGCCAAGGTTAATTCCGCCTTTAATGCTTTGCCCGTAAATTATAAACGGCACACATTCGCGTGAATGGTCCGTAGATGGAGTTGCAGGGTCGCAACCATGGTCTGCTGTTATTATAAGCACATCGTCATGTTTTAAAAGCGGCAAAAATTGTGCCAACTGTGCATCAAACTCAGTAATTGCAAGCGCATAACCGTCAACATTATTTCTGTGGCCGTAAACCATGTCAAAATCAACAAGGTTAATAAATGCAAGGCCGCTAAAGTCTTTGCTTGCAAGTTTCAAAGTTTCTTCCATGCCATGTGTGTTGCTCTGTGTTTTTATGCTTTCGCCAATGCCAACGCCATCAAAAATATCGTATATTTTGCCAACGCCAATTGTGCTGTAACCTGCACTTTGCAAAAGTTGTGGCATTGTTGTTGCAGGCGGTTTAAGCGAATAGTCGTGACGGTTTTTAGTGCGCTTGAAATTCTCTGCACTGTCGCCCTCAAACGGGCGTGCAATAACACGCCCAACAGCGTGCTCATCTTTTAGTATGGCGCGTGCAATTTCACAATATTCATATAGCTGTGCAATGGGCACAATTTTTTCGTTTGCGGCTATTTGAAAAACACTGTCTGCCGAGGTGTATACAATTAGCGCACCTGTTTCCATATGCTGCATTCCAAAGTCGCGTATAACGTCTGTGCCGGAGTATGGCATGTTGCAAATTACCTTGCGGTTTGTCTTTTGCTCAAACTCATGTATCACTTCGGGCGGGAAGCCTTGCGGGTAAACGGGCAGTGGTTTTTCGCTTTCAATGCCTGCAATTTCCCAGTGGCCAATTGTGGTGTCTTTGCCTTGCGAAGCCTCTTGTAAACGTGCAAAGCTTGCAAGTGGTTTCTCGCTTTTTTCGCCGCCTACACCGTCAATGTTAAAAAGCCCAAGGCTTTTAAGTGTCGGTGCGCTAAATTTTTTGCTTTTCATTATTGCGGCAAGTGTGTCGCTGCCCTCATCGCCAAAAAGCGCGGCATCAGGCATTCCGCCTATTCCCACACTGTCAAGCACTATTAAAAATACACGTTTTGAATTTAACATGTTAAGAATGTTCCTTTCTTGTTATTACCTATTTAATTATAGTCTATTTAATATTTATTAGCAACATATTTGGCTATTTTTGTTTTTATGTTGCTTTTTTTGTGTGTTTTAGTATAATATAAAGGGCACTGTGCCGCCTTGCGGTAAAAACCCGCACGTTGCAGCAGTGCCCTTCATAATAAATACTTCAAAAGTTTATTCTTGTGCTTTTAAATGCCAACTTTAACATATCTATATTATATAAACTTCACTGCAGTGCCGTATGCTATAACTTCTGCCGCACCCTGCATTACACTTGCACTTGCATATCTAACATTAACAATGGCGTCTGCGTTAAGTGCCTTTGCCTCGTCCACCATGCGTTTAACCGCAATTTGGCGTGCCTCGTTAAGCATGCTTGTGTACGATTCTATTTCGCCGCCCACAAGTGTTTTCATACTAGCCATGAAATCTTTGCCAAAGTTTTTTGTCATAACAATGTTGCCTTTTGCAATGCCTAGTGCCTCGTATTGTTTACCCGGTATATTTTCTGTTGTAACAAGTGTCATCATAATAAATCTCCATTCTGTTCGTAGTTTTTTAGTATTATTTGTTTAATTAAATAGTGGCTACGCTATCTAATATTTCGATGCTTCGTCTTCTTCGCCACTTTTAATTTGTTTAAAACGCTGGGAAAGCGCAACCCAAACACACACTATAATTGCCGTGGGCACTATAAGCACAAGCGCTACAACTGCAATGTCAGAAAATGTTAAAGTGTGCACGCTTTGCAAAACCGTAAGTAAAATAATGCCTATCCAAAGCACAACTAAAACAGTTATTACAATTGCTGCAATTAGTGCGCCTTTGTATTTTTTCTCTTTATCTTTTTTGTGTATATCCATAAATTTCACCCCCTTTTTCTCCATGTTTTCAATCATATCCAAATTGCTTTTTACGTTGCTTTCATTTAAAGGTTCATTGCTGTTTGCCAGTTGTTTTGAAAGCTCAATTGCAACTTCAATGCTTTGTTTTTGCTTTTCAAGGTTTTGCGTGTGGGTGTTTAGGCATGTTTCAATTGGCTGTTTGCCATTGAAAATTTCGCGTATTTCCTCAATAGGCACGTTAAGCTTTCGCAACAGTTTAATGCGCTCAAGGCAAGCAATGTCTTTTAAATCATAATCGCGATAACCGTTGTCGGCTTTTCGTGTTGGGCTTAAAAGCCCTTCCTTTTCATAAAACCTAATATTCTTTTTTGTTATGCCCACAAGTTCTTCAACACTTTGTATTTGCAATGTAATCGCCTCCATGTTCTTATTTTACACGTTCTATTTAATGGAATGTCAAGCTTTTTTTGCAAAAAAGATAAAAATATTTTGCAAACTATTAAAAATACTAATAAATTTCAAGTATGTGCGTTTGTATATACACTGTTAATTAGTAATATATAAATTATAATTTGATTATTAACTTTAGGAGTTTTTATATGAATATTTCAACCATGGTTTTTATAGCATTTGCGCTTGCAATGGACGCGTTTGCGGTTTCTGTTGTAAACAGCATGTGTTTTGTCAACCAGACAAAACGCAGTGCAATTATGTCCAGCTTTTTGTTTGGCGCTTTTCAGGCTTTAATGCCTATTGCGGGTTATTATGCCGGCATAGCCTTTGTTGGGTTTGTTGCCGCGTTCGACCATTGGATAGCGTTTTCACTTCTATGCCTTATAGGCGGTAAAATGTTGTACACGTGTATTAGAGAGTGGAACGAGCCTGTAAACTGTTCAAAAGCGCAAACGTCACCACGAAAAAGGCTTGTACTTACGCAGGCCGTTGCCACAAGCATTGATGCACTAGCAGTTGGCGTTAGCTTTGCGGCCCTTGGTACAAACATATATGTTGCTGCTGCCAATATTGGTATAATAACATTTGTATTTTGTGTGCTTGGCCATATTTTAGGCAAATCTCTAGGTGCTGTTTTCAGCAAGTGGGCGCAAATTTTTGGTGGAAGCGTTTTAATAATTATTGGATTTAGAATTTTGATAGAACATCTGTTTTTTTAAACGACTGCTTGGTTAGTTAAACTATATTATTTGTTTGAAAATGTAAAAAAAATGTGGTATAATTTTTGTGACAGAAAGCACGGTGGACGGCGCAAAAATTACGGTGACGCCGTAAATTATGCCTGCTTGTCTTGCTTTAAAAGCGTACGCTTTAAAGCAAGTAAGCATACATGGGCTTTTACACACGTATGTGCGCTTGACGCATATACAGAATGGAGAATTATATGAGTATTTTTTCTGAGAAAAGGTTAGGGTTTGGGTTTATGCGCTTGCCCGTTAATGATGACAACACAATTGATATTGCAGGCACGTGCGAATTGGTTGATTTGTATATGGAAAAAGGGTTTAATTATTTTGATACAGCGTATATATATCACGATGAAAAGGCCGAAGATGCTGTTAAACAATGTGTTGTAGAGCGATTTGAGCGTGATAAGTTTTACGTTGCAAACAAAATGCCAGTTTGGCGTGTTGAATGCGAGGATGATTTGCAAAGAATATTCGATTTACAAAAGGAACGATGTGGCGTTGATTACTTTGACTATTATCTGTTGCATTCACTTTCAGGGTCAAAGTTAAATAATCTTGATAAATTTAACGCATGGGAGTTTATGCAAAAACAAAAAGAGCTGGGCACTGCAAAGCACATAGGCTTTTCGTTCCACGACACTGCCGAAGTTCTGGATGAAATACTGACAAAGCACCCCATTTTTGAATTTGTTCAACTTCAAATAAATTATATTGATTGGGAAAGCGATAGTATTCAATCGCGCAAATGTTATGAAGTTGCACGCAAACACAACATTGAAATAATTGTTATGGAGCCTGTAAAAGGCGGGCTGCTTGTGAATTTTAAGCAAGAATTTATGCAAATGCTTAAAGATTATGCGCCGGATAAAAATATGGCGTCATGGGCGCTTAGGTATGTTGCGTCGCTTGAGGGTGTGAGCATGCTTTTAAGTGGAATGCACGACATGCAACAAGTGCAAGAAAACACCGATACAATGGCGAATTTCGAACCGCTTTCAAGTGGCGAGCGTGATATTTTGGGTAAAGTTACAAAGGGTATTCTTGGCTTGAAAACACTGGGTTGCACGGCATGTGAATACTGTGTGCCGGGTTGCCCGGTAAATTTAAAAATACCGCAAATTTTAAAATCGTATAATAACTACTTGCAATATGGCGTGGACGCGCCCGGCGTGAAAAGTGCGCATGAGTTTGTTATGTCAACGGCAGGCAAAGCCGGCGATTGTATAGAATGTGGCCAATGTGAAGGTGTATGTCCACAGCATTTGGAAATAATAAAGGCGATGAATGAGACGGCACAAATGGTTGAAAAATAATAAAAACACGAAAGTAGCAAAGGGAATTTTGAAAATGAAAAAAGATTTAATTATTATAGGCGCAGGCCCGGCAGGCATTTTTACTGCGCTTGAGCTTATAAAAAAAGAAAATAAAAGCAAAATATTGCTTGTTGAAAAGGGACACGCTATTCAAAAACGTGCCTGCCCAAAAAGCAAAACAAAAAAATGCATTAATTGTAAGCCATGTAATATAACAACAGGCTTTTCGGGTGCCGGTGCTTTTTCAGACGGTAAGTTGTCGCTTAGATACGAAGTAGGTGGCGACTTGCCCGAACTTATTGGCGAGGGCAACGCACAAGAGCTTATTGACTATACAGATAAAATTTATCTTGAGTTTGGCGCAGACACAAAAGTAGAGGGCGCAAAGCAGACCGATGAGGTGAAAGAAATACGAAAACGTGCAATTCAGGCCGGGCTGAAACTTGTAGATTGCCCGATACGCCACATGGGCACTGAAAAAGCGCAGGAAATTTATTTGGCTATACAAAATTATTTAATTGAAAACGGCGTTGAAATATTATTTGACACAGAGTGCACAGATTTAATAATTGAGGGCGAAGTGTGCAAGGGTGCTGTTATACGTGGTAAAAACGGTGTAGAGCAAGAAGTATTTGCGAAAGACATTGCAGTTGCAACAGGAAGGCGCGGTGCTGACTGGCTTGAAAAAATTTGTGCTGCGCATGGCATAGCACATGGGCCTGGGACAGTTGACATTGGTGTGCGTGTTGAAGTACGCAACGAAGTTATGGAAAAAGTAAACAATGTTCTTTATGAAAGCAAACTTATTGGCTACCCAAAACCGTTTAAAGACAAAGTGCGAACATTCTGCCAAAACCCGGGCGGCTTTGTGAGCCAAGAAAACTATGACAATGACCTTGCCGTTGTAAACGGCCACAGCTATAAAAATTTAAAAAGCGATAACACAAACTTAGCTATACTGTGCTCGCACAATTTTACAGAGCCTTTTAATATGCCCATAGCATATGCGCAAAAAGTCGGCGAGCTTACTAACATGCTTGCAGACGGCAAAATACTTGTGCAACGCTTTGGTGATATTCTTGACGGAAAGCGTACATGGCAAGAAGAGCTTAGCCGCAGTAACTTGCGACCTACGCTTGAAGACGCAACGGCAGGCGACATAACCGCCGCCATGCCATACAGGGCAATGATGAATATTATTAACTTTATGAAAGCCGCAGACACGGTAGTGCCCGGCTTTGCATCAATAGAGACGCTTTTGTATTCGCCTGAACTGAAATTTTATTCCAACAGAGTTAAAATGGATAAGGAACTTACAACAAACATTAGTGGGCTTTATTGTTTGGGTGATTCCAGCGGATGGACAAGAGGGCTTATGATGGCATCTGTTATGGGTGTTATTTTGGGCAGAAGGCTGGCTGCAAACAGCTAGAATCGGTGTTGTTATGTTAATGTCATTTGAAGTTTTCAATCATGAAATTTATTCGTATTCTTTTCTTTGGTTGCTGGGCTATATTGTAGGTGCTGTTTATTTGTTAATTATAAACCACAAAGGCACGGCAGGGCGCCTTTCCTATATTGACCTTATAATAATTTATTTTCTTTGCGTACTTGGAATTTACTATGGTAGCAAAGCTATGGGCTTGCTGTACAACCTAGTTTATAACAACGATATAGTGCATGAGCAAGGGCTTTCCTTTCAGTCGCTTGATGCACTTTACGGCAGTAATTTACTTTACGGTGGTGTGCTTGCCGTAGTTTTTGTTTTTTTAATTTACGGCAAATTGTTTAAAGTATCCATAAAAAAAATTGTTGGCATTTTCACGCCTTTTGGCGCGCTTTTCGTATTTTTTGCAAGGCTTGGGTGCTTTTTTGCAGGCTGTTGCTATGGTATACCATGCAGCTTTGGCTATGTGTTCCCGTTAAACTCATACAATGCGCCCGGTGGCATCAGGCTTTTCCCCACACAGATGACCGAAGCTGTTTTTGGGCTGGTATTATTCATAGTTATGCTTTTTATGCAAAAACGCCTTGGCGAAGAAAAGTCTTGGCTTACAATGCCGGTTTTTATTGCAAGTTACAGCACCTTAAGCTTTTTACTTGACTTTGTACGTGGTGACACATTGGAGTACGTATGGTTTTTAACTGTAAGCCAATGGGCGTCTTTGGCGTTTATAATTGCCGTGGCAGTTTGGTTTTTGCTTTACACAAAGCAAAACAGTATAAAACACAAGCGCTGTGCCAATACAAAAAGGGGTGGTTAAGTGCAAGTTTTATTTGAGAATTCTTACAAATTAACTGACGATATACAGCTGAAAATTATTAAAGACATAACAAAAAGGCACATGCGCATAGCATATGCTGCACTTGGCGCAACAAGTGCCTTTTTAACAGTGTATACGCTTATACCACCTGCTGTAATATCACAGGGTGTTGCGTTCTTTTTGTGCACATGCATACTTGCAGTTGCGTTTTTTACACTGCCTAAAAGAAACTTGAGAATTCTTAAAAGAGCTAGCAATGGTGTGTTTGCAAACGATGATTTTGATATAACTTTAAAATTCGGCGAATTTATCAGTGTTTCAAACAACACAACAAATGTGAAGTATAATTATGCGGACATTAAAACAATATATATTTTAGAAGATTTTATAGTGCTGTCAATGGGCAAGCGCGAGAACTACGCCATACAGCGGCAAAGCTTTGTAAAGGGAGATTTTGCACAATGGAAAGAATTTATAGCTGTACAATGTGAGGACACAGACTGCAAGAAAAAAAGTTATTTTTTTCTGCCGTCATATGATTCTTTAAGCGAGGAAGAGTTTTTAAATGAAAAGTAATTACATGGTTGGACATTATAAAAAAGAAGATTTTGAACAGTGTATTAGCCTTTATAGCAATGCCCGTGCATATTTTAAAGAAAACGGCATTGACCAGTGGCAAGACGATGAGGATTATCCCGGCGCACTTAGCATAGCGCACGACAGTGAAAAGAATGCGCTTTATACTGTTAAAAGTGTTGACAGCAAGCAAGTGCTTGCATGTTTCATGGCATGTGTTGAAGTTGATGAAACATATACGCCACCGCTTGTTACGGGCAACTGGCTAACAAATGGCACAAAATATGGCGTTTTACACAGGGTAGCCGTAAGAAACGACATGAAAGGCACGGGCCTTGGGAAAGTGATAATGGATTTTATTGCCAAAGATGCGGCAATGCAAGGTGCTAGCTCGCTGAGGTGCGACACGCATGAACATAATGCCTCGATGAATAGACTGCTTATGAAAAGTGGGTTTGACGTTTGCGGCGACATGACGTTGCCCGGTGGGGCGCCAAGAATAGCATACGAAAAAATGTTGTAGGAGGGCGCGAAATGCCTGAAGCATATACGCACATTAGAATTGCACGTGGAATTGTTGCAACCACAAAAATAAAGCCGCAGTGCCAAAATGCCTATGAAATGGGCGCAAACGGGCCCGACCCACTTTTTTGTGGTGGCATTTTTCCGCATAAAAGCAAAGTTAACATGCAAAAATTGGGCTCAAGAATACATGCGGAAAAGACTGGCGTTTTTTTGTGTGCACTTTTATGTGGTGCAAAAACGGCGGCGCAAAAAAGCTATTCCATGGGCTTTCTAACACACTATGCCGCAGACAGTGTTATGCACCCGTATGTTGCCGCACAAACAAGTGAGGGCGGCCAATTTAACCGCAATGGTGGGCATATGTTTTGTGAATCTGCAATGGACAGCTTTTTTTTGACGGCAGATAAAGGAGAAAAGTGTGTTGTGGCAAAGTATACAGCGCCCTTACTTAACGCAAAAGAGCTTGCAGAGATAAGCTTGCTTTTAAAAATGTGCATTAAATACGTTTTTTGCGAGGATTTGACAATTACAGAAATTGCTGATGCGTTTAACACATTTAAGCTTGGGCACAAAGTAAATGTGTCGCGATTTGGCGCAAAAAAGCTTGTAGCGCACGCCATTGACAGCATATTGCATATTAACGGTGCACTAGAAGGACGAATGTCGCCGGCGGCATGGCCAAAGGATGGTTTTTTAAACGAATGGACAAACCCATTTACAAACGAGAACACGAAAGCAGGCCCGCACGCACTGTGCATGAGAGCTATTGAACTTGGTGGGAAGTATGTAACTGCCGCAAACGATATGTTTGAGCAAAAAATTACGCACCGTGACATGCTGAATATTTTAGGAAATAACAGCTACAACACAGGCGTTACTATTACAAATAATTAATACTGCAAAAATTCGGGCAGGCTTCATAGCCTGCCCGAAAGTGTTTTTAAAAATAAAATGCTATTTTACATTGAACGCGCTGTTAAACGTTTTGCGCCCTGTTATAAGTATAGCTGCACCAATAAGGAAAAGTATTATTATTGAGAAAATTGCATACGAGCTGCGCCCTGTAAATGTGCGCACAAAAGCGTATATTGCAGGCCCCATAACTGTGGAAACTTTGCCGAAAATATCGAACACACCGAAATATTCGTTTGAATACTCGGGCGGGATAATTTTGCCGAAGTAAGAGCGTGAAAGCGCCTGTATGCCGCCTTGAACAAGCCCAACACTTATAGCAAGAAGCCAAAAAATTGCAAGTGCCTGGTCATTTGTCAAAAAAGCTTCCTCAATGCCGAAGCCCATTATAAAGCCCATTATGCAAATGAAAAAGTAAATAAAAACAGAGACAATAAGCATGTTAATGCTACCGACTTTTCCGGCAATTTTACCGAATAGTATTGCACATGGGAACGCCACAACTTGTGTCACAAGCAATGCTAAAATCATGCCTGTTGTGTCCAGCCCAAGCGAGGCGCCATATGCCGATGACATAGATATAACAGTGTGAACACCGTCTATGTAAAAGAAGTAGGCAACCATAAATAAAACAAGTGCCTTGTTTGAGAACATTCTGCGCATACTTTTGGCTAAGTTCTTAAATGTTGTGCCTAAAAGGTTAGTTTTTGGCATTTCGCTGCCATATTTTTGTGTGCAGTTTTTCAAAATAGGTATCGAGAAAGCACCCCACCAAACAACACAAATTATAAGTGACATTTTAACGGCCGCAATTTCGCCAATGCCTATTGAAGGGCCAAACATTGTTATTGCAATGCTTATTAAAAACGGAATTGTACTGCCGCCTATATAACCGAAGCCATAACCCCATGTGGACACCTTGTCCATCCTCTCGCGCGTTGTAATGTCTGTTAAAAAACTGTCGTAAAAAACGCAAGAGCCGTTAAAGCCTATGGCGCTGATAATATAGCCAATAAGCAAGCCTTGCCAGTTATTAATAAGTGCACAAAATGTAGTTGAAGCAAGCCCCAAAAGCAAAAATGTTGCAAGAAGTTTCTTTTTCATGCCCTTATAGTCGCCAACAGCGCCCAGAATAGGTGAGAGTACAGCTACACATGCCGTTGCAATTGAGGTACCTATGCCAAACCAGGCATCGCCGCCCTCGCCAACTACGCCCGCAAAATATATGGGGAATATTGCCGCCACCATTATTGTAACATACGAAGAATTAGCCCAGTCGTACATTATCCAACTTTTTTCTTGTTTTGTGAATTTTTTGCTGTTTACCTGTGTTTCGTTCATTTTGTAACCGTCCCTTTCCGAGCAGCCGAATGCAGAGGCGTTGACAAAAAAGACTTTGCGACGCATTTAAAAAAATGCCTTTGTCAACACCCCCAATGCACTGCATACCATAAATATGGTTATTATTGCACCGTGGTTTTCAGCAAAACCCTATAATATAAGTGTATAACATTTTTTGTAAAAAGCAATAGCAAGTTAGTGTAAATTTTGCGTTAATTTGTGTTTTTTGTTTATATTGGCAAATTATTCAGGCAAATCAAATTCTTGTGCATTGTCATAATTGCAAAATGTCAAAACACTTATATATTCTTCAACTTCAATATCAACGCCCTGTGTAATTGATGGATCAGAACTTATTAAATTTTCAACTGCCTCGTTCATTGCCGCACCCATGTCAAGTTCAATGCGCGTAATAAGGCCTGTTTCCTTACTAAAGTTTGCGGTGAAGGGTATGTTTTGCAAGTCTTTAAAAATATTATCGTAACCATCAAATGAAAAATCCGCCATTGCAAGTATGTCACTTGCACTTTGCTCTACTGTCTCACCACTTAACTCACCCGTTATTATAATTGTGGTCTCGCCATTCAGCACTTCTTCGTCTTCAAATTCTGCAACTTCAATGTTCTCAGCGTAAGTTTCAAGTACGGCAAATTGGTCGCTACCCGTTAGAAGTGGCGTTGTATCGTAAATTTGCTTGTCCCAATCGTCGCCTTCTTTTGTGTAAAGCTCAAAAACGTCACCGTTTTTCACGGTGTACATCTCTGTTTCAGTGTTTGAATATGTGTCGCTAATTAGTGCTTTTACCTTGTAGGGCTGCTTGAAGTATATTATTTCTGTTGTGGCAGTTACGTCCTCGGATGTTGAAAACGGGCCAATTCCTATTGTAATAATTGCCTGCATGTCTAATGTTGCTTCGTAACTTGCCGCAGCCATACCTGTTTGCACTGCTTTTTCAAACGTCTCTTGTGCTGTCAGCTCGGGCTCGGGTATCTTTGGTGCATCTTGGTCTGCAACATTTGCGCTGCTGTGCACACTTTCAGCATTATCCGCACACGCTGCAAATGATAGCAAAACTGTGCAAATTACAATAAGCAAGAAGATTTTTCTTAATATATACATAGTATACCTCCAATATAATTTATAAAAGTTATATTACAATATGATATATTATTTTTGCGCTAAAGTAAATGTTTTATTCAAGAATAATGCAAAACTGTTGCATTATTAATAAAAATAGTGTATCATTGTTAATATATTAATTATGCAAGAGGGCGCAAAAATGTTTAAGACTATATTTAACACAACATATTATTATTGCTATTGTTTTAAAAACAATGGCCTTGTAAGTTGTGCGCAAATGTGTTAGCTTAATTTTAAACACTGGAAGTCACACACCGTAGGCCTATAAAATAGGTTTACGGTGTTTTTTATTATTTATTAAAAAAGGGGAGAGCTATAATGATTATTATATTTAAGAAGAATGCTAGCAAGGAAAAGGTGGATGCACTTTGTGAGGAGTTTATTAATAGCGGCCTTAAAATACACAATTCACAGGGAGAGCACACACATTTGGTTGGGCTTATTGGCGACACGCTTTCTATTGACATTGACCTGATACGTGCAAATGAAGTTGTGGCAGAGGTTAAACGTGTAAGCGAGCCGTACAAAAAAGCTAATAGGAATTTCCACCCGGACGATAGCGTGATAGAGGTGAAAGGACGGAAAATTGGCGGCGATAACTTTTGTGTAATGGCAGGGCCATGCAGCGTTGAAAGCGAAGAGCAAATTGAAATTGTTGCACGCGATGTGAAGGGCAGTGGCGCGGCATTTTTGCGTGGCGGTGCGTTTAAGCCACGCACGTCGCCGTATGCATTTCAGGGTATGCGTGCCCAGGGGTTAGAGCTGCTATTGTCTGCACGTGAAAAGACAGGCCTGCCAATTGTTACAGAGATAATGGACACAAGCCATATAAACCTTTTTGAAGATGTAGACATTATACAAGTGGGCGCACGTAACATGCAAAATTTTGAGCTGCTTAAAGAACTTGGAATGACACAAAAGCCCATTTTATTAAAAAGGGGCCTTTCAAGCACAATAGATGAATGGCTTATGAGCGCTGAATACATAATGGCAGGCGGGAATGAGAATGTAATACTGTGTGAAAGAGGAATACGCACGTTTGAAACAAGCACACGCAATACGCTTGATTTGTCGTGCGTGCCAATGCTTAAAAGTAAAACACACTTGCCTATTATAATTGACCCAAGCCATGCCACCGGCCTTGCGTGGATGGTAGAGCCGCTTAGCATGGCGGCGATAGCTGTGGGTGCCCACGGCCTTATGATAGAGGTGCACAACGACCCTGCACATGCAAAGTGCGACGGCGCACAAAGCCTGACACCTGCAAAATTTGATGAATTGATGGTGCGCACTAAAAACACAGCGGCATTTTTTGGAAAGACAATGTAATGATACAACTGCTTTTAGAGCGTATTTTGTAGGCTTATCTTAATTATATCTGCTGAGTTTTCGCCTATGGCGAAAATAGAAGTGCAAGGTTTTTGACTTGTTCAGCAGGTATTAAATAAAAAAAGGCACCGAGCAATTGCTCGGTGCCTTTTCTTGGCCTTTATAAAACTGTACGTACAATACTTGACAATAAAAATTATTGTAGTAATTGTAGAACACCTTGAGGCATCATGTTTGCTTGTGCAAGCATAGCTTGAGCAGACTGCACTAGGATGTTGTTCTTCGTGTAGTCCATCATCTCTTCTGCTACGTCTGTGTCGCGGATTGTGCTTTCTGCGTCTTGGATGTTCTCTTCCATTACGCCAAGGTTGTTCAATGTGTGCTCTAAGCGGTTTTGAACAGCACCGAGCTCTGCACGGATTGAAGAAACGTAGTTGATAGCCTTTTTAAATACGTCAACTGCTGATGCAGCAGCAGCAGCACTTGAAACACTGGCTGCTCCAACTTTACCCATTGTAGAAGTTGCATCAACACCGGTGCCTGTTGTTTTGATATTTGTCAATGTAACCGACAATTGGTTGAACGTGTCGGAAGACTCGCCGATTTGAAGTTTTATTTCCTCGTTTACACCATTAAACAATGTTGTACCATTAAAGTTAGCTGCATCTGCAATGCGGTCAATCTCTTCTATTAGTTGGTCAACTTCGTTTTGAAGTGCTTTGCGGTCAACTTCATTATCGTATGTACCATTGGCAGATTGTGATGCAAGATAAACCATACGGTTTAGCATGTCGTGTACTTCTGCAAGTGCACCCTCAGCTGTTTGAACAAGGCTAACACCGTCAGCTGCGTTCTTTTGAGCTGCATCAAGAGCTGTGATTTGAGCACGCATTTTCTCAGAAATTGCAAGACCTGCAGCATCGTCGCCTGCACGGTTAACTTTGTAACCTGAAGACAATTTCTCTAAGTTTGCACTCAAAGCATTTGTGTTGTTTGTGTAGTTGCGATAAGAGTTCATCGCAGGAATATTGTGTTGTATACGCATAATATAGATCCTCCAAATTATTATTAGGCAAGGTCCGTCTTGCCCTTATTTTTTGCAACCGCTTTTTTGCGAAGGCCTAACGCAAATACACGGTTTGCTTACTTTGTTTGCATAAAAGTTTTTAATGCTTTTATGCCGTACAATATATATGTCGGCAGTAATTTTGGAAAAGTTAATAGCAAAAATAAAAAAAATAAAAAAAACAGCCCTACTAATATAAACAAATTTTTGTTATATATGCAAAGCTGTATAAAAATATAATGTTTTATTGCACGGCAGCGTCTTTATTCATAACGGCGGTTCCCTCAAAATCAACGCTTACAACGCCAATGTATGTTTTGCCTGTATTGATATCATAATTGTTACCGCTTACATCTTTTATTATAAGCGGGCTGTCAGGCTCGCCTTTTTCCCATGTAATTCTATCGTACATTCCGCCATTTATGTAATAGCCTGAACCGCTAACAAGGTCATAATCACTGCAATATCCGTCGTCTTTAAAGCCAACTTGCGTGTAAAGCAACAGTACATTGTCGAAACTGAGCTGCTCACCTTCTTCGTCCCTGTGCTCTGCCCCGTATGCAAACTTTGTGTACATGGAAGTTTCTGCATTATATAAAAAAGATGTAGTATTAAAATCGCTGAATTTAAACTCTACATTCGGTGCCTCTCCCTCAGTTGGTGTGGTGTTGGCGCCTTCAGTGAAGTTTACAAGTGCATAGCCGGCACCTGTTTGCTCAAGCCCTAAACCGGATATACCCGAGCCTATTAGCGATGCGTCTGTGTACCAACAGTGTTCTTGTGCACGAGTAGTGGCACGCAATTCGTCAAACCAAAAAGATGTTGTACCTTGATAGCGCCCGTCAATAGACTCATACGAATAAGTGTTGAGCAAATTTGAAGCATATATGCTTGTGCCTATGTGTACGACAATTGCATTAAGAGGCATTGCAAATTGCAGGTGCTGGTCTCTTAAAGAGCGAACGCTGCCAATTTGCGGCACGTCCTCGGCATTAGAATAAAAAGCCATAAGGCGTGTTATGCCACCCTCTGTGCCTATTTCCAATACAGCTTCGGCATTAGCAACGCCTCGTTGTGGCATAGAAACCTCGGCGTTATTAACCATTATAGCAATGGGTCTCACGCCTGGTTGCTCACCCTCAGAAAGCTCTTCGCCTGTAAGTGGGTTTATATTTAATTCTACGGCACCCACAAGCAGCTCGGCCGCCGGTGTTTGCTCAGTTTCTTGTGTCGGTTCTTGCTCTGTGCTCTCAGCATTGCAAGCAGTTAAACTGAAAGCTAGCAAAAGCGCGGCTGTTACCAGGGATAAAAACCTTTTAATTTAAATCATCTCCTAAAACAATAGCTCCTGTTGATATGGTTCAAATGAACCCTGTGATAAATGGCAATGCCATGGTTATTTGCGAATTTTTACTCGGCGGCATCGCTTGTTTGCTCGGCACTTTCTGTGCCCTCAGTGCCCTCGCCTGTTGTTGCGGGTTCAAGTGTTGGATAATACGCAAAAAGCGGTGCCATTTCAAAATCTACAATTGACAAATAAGTTTTGCCCGGGTTTAATTGTATATCTGTTCCGTTTCCAAACTTATCTTGTATTCTCAAAACTTGTTCAGGCCCGCCTTTAACCCAGCGTACTTCTTCAGCCTGGCCGTTTGAAAAATAGTATCCCACACTGCCGTAAGCGTAATCTACATGTTGAAGCCCTGAAGCTTCATGGCCGGGTGCAAGCTTAATTTCTGTGAAAAGAACAACTACATTTTCAAAAGAAAGTTGCTCGTCATTGTTTGCATCTATTGTTTCGTGGATTGTGTCCAGCCTGTTTGAGTATTGGCTCATTAAATATTTGCCGCTTGTCTCGTCGTATTCAAAGTAAGAGATATAATCATCTGAATGATGAATATCGACTTTAACCGCAGCACTGTTTGAACCGTTCGCATCGCCTGTAAGCTGACGCTCGGGCTCATCATAATGCACGAAGCTGAAGATTGTACTTTGATAAATACGGTCCATATTACGTGAATCTTCGTCAATGATTTCTTGAATTTGCTCATAATTCGTGTAGGCAGTATGTTCCAGTGCAACATTTGTTGCCTTGCGCTCAGAGTCTCTTAAAAGGCCATAACTGCCAAGGTTTATATCAATTTCGCTGTATTCGTAAAGTAAGCGGAATTGTTCTTGCACACCCGATTCACCCTCGTGAACATAGAGTGCTTGGAAGGGCATAATTAGTTGAAAGAATTGATCCCTTGCCGAGCGGATTGGGCCTATTTGCGGTGTTTCGGTGTAGTCTGAAAAGAGTGCCATAAAACGAGTTATGCCGCCCTCTACAAGCATTTCAACAAGTATATCGGCACTGCCTATGCCCCATTGTGGGCGGGCGTTTTGGTAACTGGTGTTAGATATATTGTTTACCATATACGCTGCAAAACGTGTTGTTTGTGGGTACTCGCCATCTTCTTTTTCGCCCGTTAAAACGTTAGGCTCATATGGGTCTACTACTTCTTCAACCGGTGGCGCTGTGTTGCCGTTGCCATTTGTTGTGTTGTCCGTGTCAAGTTCATCACCTGTGCCTAAATTCAGCACATTGTTTATCATGCCGCAAGATGTGAGAAAAACCATTAAAATTGCCACCACAATTGCACATGTGATTATCTTCTTAAATTGCATGTCTTATAACTCCTTAATATTTATACCTTTATATTTTTAATACCATTATTATATTAAAAAACCTCTGCTATATACTATAACTTTTTTCATATATTTTGTAAAGTAATATAACGAAAAATTAACAAGTATGTGTTTTTATACACCTGTTTTTTAAAATTCTAAACATATATGCTTATGAATTTTTAGGTGCAGTGGAATCATCGTCTGCAAGCCCGGCAAGTGCAAGTAAGCGTGCTTCTGCTCGTGCTGCTGCCTCCCTCTCACGCTCTGCTGCGTCGTTCGCAGCAGAAACTGCCGCTGTTGCACTCTCTTTGCTTTGCTTTACCATTTCATTGTGCTTTTTAACTTTTTCATTGTATTCTTTTTGTGTCTTAGATTCCTCTAAATTTTCGCTGTACAATTTACGCGCCTTTGAATATGGAGAAATAGTGTCACTGCTTTTATTTGTAGGTGTGACGACAGGTACATTTTGTTGCACCGGTGGCACAATGTTTTGCACCGGTGGTGAAATTTGATTCTGCGATGTTTGCGCTGTTTTTAATTGTTCTGTTTTATTTTTTGCATACGCAAGGTTTGCGGCACGGCGTTCTGCTTGTGCCTTTGCAATTTTCTCGTTTTGTGTCTTAAACATCTCGAAATAGCTTGGTTTTTTTGCAGGCGGTTGCTGTGTTGTATGCGGTGCGTTTGCGGCACTTTGTGCTTTTGACACATCACTTTGTTTGGACTGTGTATTTGGGTTGTATGTGGTCCGCTTCCAGTCGCTGGTTTGTTCTTGCTGCGTACTTTGCGGTTGCACTGCAATACCTTGTGGCCCGGAATTTTGTGTGTATGTGTTTTGTGCTGTATTTGGTTGCGTGTGCTCAATTTGTTTATTTCCGGCTTGTGTGTTTTGTATTTGATGGTTTTGCGAATTATTCGCTTGTGCATTTAACGGCATAGCACTTTTATTAGTGTTATTATGTTGTGGTAATGTGTTTTGTGGTGCTATATTCACTTGTGGTGGCGTTTGAGCGTTTTGCAAGTGAAGTGACGAGTTATTATCAAAATTGTCTTGGCTTATATTTGAGGATTGTTGCGATGCAAAATCAAGCACGTTTTTACTTGCATTATCATCGAAAGTTAAATTGTTCTCATCAAGCCGTGTTAAATTTGTATTTATTTGTTGCACTTGTGTTGCCTGTGTTTCAATAAGTGGTGCTTGAGAATTTTCATTGTTTACAATGCTATTCGTGGTGTCGTATGCATTGCTATCTTGTGGGTTTAAGCTTGCATAGCTGTCAGTAGGTGCGTTTTCATCATGTGTGTTTAATGCCTCTAACTTCTCAATATCTGTTTCTTGTGCTTGTGTGTCTATATCATGAGTGTTTTCATTTTGTGCATGCTCTTCAACAAGGACTTCCTTGTTTGCGCTATCAACTTCATTATAAATAGTTGAGGTGCTGTTGTGGTTAGAAATATCAAGACGTAGCGTTCTTATTTCTATAATTTTGCTCCACAAAAAGCCGCCTATGGCTATTGCCAATACAAGGCAACAAGCAAGCATTAGTATTTTAATCTCAAGAGTGAATACTTCAGTGGTTATAAGCAACCACACAGAAGCTATGAGAAGTATGCAAAGTGTTACAGTTGCAAATATTGTTGCAAAAATTTTGCGCTGTAATTCCTTTTGTTCCATTAGCGTGTTCATTCCCTTATTATTTTATTTTGTGCCGAATATTCTGTCGCCCGCATCACCAAGGCCGGGGACAATGTAGCCGTTTTCATTTAAGCCTTCATCTAGTGCAGCTACATAAATAACAACATCAGGGTGAGTTTTTTTGATGTACTCAATGCCTTCCGGTGCAGCAATAATTGTCAAAAAGCGAATATTTTTTGCACCGCGCTCTTTAATTTGCCCTATGGCGTCCACAGCACTGCCACCTGTTGCAAGCATTGGGTCAAGCACAAAAACTTCACGCTCTGAAATGTCATCGGGTAATTTGCAGTAGTATTCAACGGGCATAAGGGTGCTTTCGTCCCTGTACATGCCAATGTGCCCAACTTTTGCGGCAGGCAAAAGTGCCAACATGCCGTCTACCATTCCAAGGCCTGCACGTAAAATAGGAACAAGTGCCAGTTTACGCCCGGCAAGCATTTTTGTTTTGGCAACAGCCATAGGCGTTGTAATTTGCACTTCTTCAGTAGGAAGATCGCGCGTTGCTTCATAGCAAAGCAACATTGCAAGCTCACTTACAAGCTCTTTAAACTCTTTAGTGCCTGTGTTTCTGTTTCGAAGCAGGCTAACTTTGTGATGTACAAGTGGGTGGCTCATTATTACAGCTTTTTTATCCATTTTAAGTTCTCCGTTCTGCCGCATAAAGCGGCACATTTATTTTAATTATTTTCTTTTTTTAACAAACTTCTCTCTGCAAGTGTAGGCCGAAGATAGACAGGCACTAGCATATCGGCAGTTGTGCACTTGTTTTGTGTGTATAAATTAAGGGCACATTTAGTTATTGCATATGCCGTTCCGTTTATAGTTTTTTCATCGGGCACAACAAAAAGGTTGTTTTTTTCAATTAATGGCGCCCCATCGCCCATACATATTATTCTATTGCAATAATTGTATTTTTGTGTAGCTTGCACGGCAATTTCACAAAATTGCTCTGCCGGCAAAATGTCGTCTTGCGTTAAGCGTAAAAGGCCACTTTCGCTTTTTTGAAAAAGCGCACCATATACGTGGTTGCGCCGTGCGTCCAGCACGCTTGCAACAATACCGCACTCAGCACTCATTGCAAGTGCTTCCAGCGTGGAAACAGCTGCACACGGTTTATTTTGCGCAAAAGCAAGCCCTTTTATAATACTTATTCCAATGCGAAGCCCTGTAAAACTACCCGGGCCCGAGGTCACTGCGAATAAATCAATTTCGCCCGGTGAAATGCCCGTTTTTGTAAAAGCATCGTGGCACATACAAAGTAAAGTTTCGCTGTGTGTGCCCACTTTTTCAGTGCAGTCTTCATATAAAAGCTTGCCGTCATGGCTTATGGCAACGCCGGCCGTTTTTTTTGCGCAATCAAGTGCAAATATAATCAAATTGCGCCTCCGTTTTCAATTGTAATAATTCGGGTTTCTTCATCGACTGTCTCAAAATTTATGTTAATAGCGTCGATGTTACCTATTAAATGGGCGATGTTCTCGCTCCACTCAACAGCAACAACAGCACCACTTTCAAGGTAGTCGTAAAATCCTGCCGTTTCAAGGTCTTCTAACGAGGTAATTCGGTACACATCAAAATGTGCAAACAACAACCGCCCATTGTAAACATTTGCTATTGAAAATGTAGGGCTGTTTACAATGCAATTGCAACCAAGCCCTTTGGCAAGGCCACTGCAAAATGCCGTTTTACCGCTGCCAAGCCCGCCCGTAAACAATATAAGCTTACCACTTTGTAAAGATGCCCCAAGCCTTTCACCCAAGTGCACAGTTTGCAAAGTGTTGTTTGTTGTGTGAACAGACAAAATAAGCTCATCTCCAATCATATCAAGGCAAAATGCCGTTACACCATAAAATTATACAACAATTTATGGTATTATGTAAAGTGCAAAAAAGCACAAAGTTATAACTAATGCTGTACAATGCAACAAAAACAACGCTATTAAGTGATATTTACAAATTCATAAAAAACAGCACATTAAAAATTTCTTTTTTGATAAGTGCAGAAGATATATAGTATTTTTTGCTTAACTGTGATTTTGCACAAATTATATGTAAAAATTTTGTGGGCAAACGCCCAAAAAACAAAATTGAGGTGAGAGCTAGAGTGAAAAAAAGAGAGTAAATGCGAGAAAAACAGAGCTTGCGCATTTTAAATTAAAATAATTGAAAAAACTACTTGACTTGGCGATATGTATATAATATAATCTTAATTGTATCTTAAACTAAGTGCCCGGCAAAAAATAAAGCAAGGCACAATTCACAGGAGGAAAACCAATGAGCACTACTTTAGCCAAAGCCGGCAATGTGGACCGTAAATGGTACATTATTGACGCAGCCGGCAAGCCCCTTGGCCGCACTGCAACAACAGTGGCAACACTGCTTCGCGGCAAAAATAAAGTTACATTTACCCCGAATGTAGACTGTGGCGACCATGTAATTGTTATAAATTGTGACAAAGCAGTTTTAACAGGGTCAAAACTTGACAAAAAGTTTTATTACCACCACAGTGGATGGATAGGCGGCATGAAAGCCGTTAAATACCGCACACTTATGGCGCAAAAATCTGACAAAGCTATGATGCTTGCAGTTAAAGGCATGTTGCCAAGCAACGTGCTGGGCGCAAGCGCATTAAAACGCCTGAGAGTTTACAAAGGCGAGCAGCACAACAACGCAGGGCAAAAACCCGTAGCGTATACATTTTAACGGAGGACTATTGAATTATGTACGAGACTAAACAATATTATTATGGCACCGGCCGTCGTAAAAGTTCTGTTGCCCGCGTAAGAGTGTATAACGGCACAGGCAAAATTACTGTAAACGACAGGGATATTGATGACTTTTTCGGCTTAGAGACACTAAAACTTATTGTACGCCAACCACTTAACACAACAGGAACAGACGGAAAGTTTGACATTGTTGTTCGTGTATCGGGCGGCGGCGTTTCAGGCCAAGCAGGCGCAATTCGCCACGGCCTTGCACGTGCACTTTTGGTTTATGACGAAACTTTGCGCGCAGAGCTTAAAAAGGCAGGGTTCCTAACACGTGACCCACGCATGAAAGAGCGTAAGAAATACGGTCTTAAAGCTGCACGTCGTGCACCGCAATTCTCAAAACGTTAATTTTTCAAAATTTGTTAATTATAAAAGGGTATTTGGCGTTTTTGCCAAATACCCTTTTTAGCATTAATAAAGTGCAAAAAAAACACCCCTTGTAGCAGTTGCCACAAGAGATGTTAATTGCATATAAAATTTTTTAAGCCGGGTTAAAAACATCTTTCCCCATGCCACAAAGCGGGCAAACGTAAGAATCGGGCAAATCTGCAAAAGCTGTACCCGGTGCAATTCCGGCTGCCTCGTCTCCAACAGAAGGGTCATACTCATAGCCACAAACACTGCAAACATATTTTTCCATAATAAAAATCTCCATTCCGTGCAAAGCACATTTAATTTTGAAAACCTCCATGATAAAACACATCTAATATAATTTGTTAGCGCAAATTTTCACGTTAACGCCTTAACGTAAATTATGTTATTGTCATCAGCTTGTAAATTAACTAATCACAGCAAAGCGCCATATCAAGAGTTTTGGTTAAGTTCCACTAAATTATACTCAAGAATATAAAGTGTGCTTTTGCTTTTTAAATAAAAACTGTTTTTAATACGTTCCATAACGGTGCGGCCAACATCAAAAGTTGAAATAGCAGGCAAAAGTGCTGCGAATTGGCTTGGGCCATAACGTGAAATGGTGTCGCCACTGCGTAAATTATACTGCATAGTCTCTAAAAGTGCCACCATTGCCCTATCAAGCGAAAGAGGGTCTTGCTTGCCTGTTTTTAATGTGTGCAGGCTAACAAGTGCAAGGTAAATTGTTGTTCCCGTGCGCTTTAGCGTGCGTATGTGCAAGTGATAAATATCCTTGAATATAAGGTACTCACAAACAAAGGCGCCGCTCTCGTCAGATTCTTTTTTCAAATCATTACAAATGTCGTGAATGTCCACCTCGGCGCTTTTGTCTTGGCGCATAAGCTCTTTGTAAAAATTAACAATCTCTGTCGACGGCTTCATTCCAAGATGAGTGTAGTGTAATTTTGTAATATTTTGGTACTGAACAGTTGCCTCTTTACTTTTGCCTAATTTCAAAAGTGCGCTCATAAGCTCAAGGTTTAATGTAGACTCAAACGCGTCAATATCAAGCGCCGTTTTACAAACGCGAATAACTTCGCTGTACTCTTCATTCTCTGAAAGAAGCTTAATATATTTATACATGGCTTTCATGTACATGTCGTGGTAATAAAATACTTTTGGCGAAATCCAAGCCCCAAGCCCTGAATCTGTGAGCAAATCGTCAGAATAAATATTTATAACCTTTTCAAATTTTGCAACAGTCTGTTTGTTAAGTGTGTTTTCACTTTCAAGCTCTTTGCAAATTTCTTCAAGTTGGAAAATATCAATTTCGCATTCAAGCTCGTCGTTCCACATATAAGCACCGCGCTTTGTAACAATTGCCGTGCCCAGTGCGCCAAACGCGCTTAAATCTTTGCGCAGGCGGCTTACAAGCGTTTTAAGCGTGCCTTCAAGGCCAACTTCGTCATTTGCGCCGTACAAAACGTCTAAAATATCTGCAACGGGCACAGGGCGCGACTTATTAACAATTAAATATTCAAGCAGCAGCATCTTTTTTGGCGAGGATTTCAAACTGTTTGTTACTACAATGTCGTCAACAATTATTCTAAACTCGCCAAGTGTATAAATTTCAATCATAAAAACATACCAGCCTTTTATTTACAGTGTGGCAGTGCCAACACCGTCTTTCATATAGATGTGTGAATATATGAATAATTCTATTCTACAATTAGTATTATAAATAATAAGTGCCTAGAATGCAAGGCATATAACATAAAAAATACATTAAAATATTGCGAAAGTTGGGCGAAAACGCTAAAAAGTATAAAAGTGCAAATTTTATGGCCAAAAGTGCAAAAAATAATTTGTAAAAAAAAGTAAAAAATGTTGCGTTTTTTATAATAAAGAGCTATTATATTAAGTAACTACAATTATTGTTAATGTGAAAAAGTGAAAAAGTTCCACAAATTGGAACGAATAGCACCATTGTTTTTGGCATATATTATACTTTTGTTGACACAGTGCACAATATATTGTATTTTATGCTGCAAAAAACACAAAGTGAACATTAAAAGTTACAAGCAGACAAAAAACAAAAAACCATGTAACCGTAATGTAACCCTATGTGTGTTATAATACATTCAAAGTTATTAAAGTGACGGGCACAATTTAGTTTGCTGAAAAAATAGCACTTAACATTTTTTCTTTTTTGGCGATATTATATATAGTGTCCACACATTTATATAATCTATATAAATTTCAGGCAAATAATTTAAAGTGAGGAATAAACAATGGAAAACATTAGAGTGAAAAACACATTTATAAAAATGCTTAGCTTGTTGCTTGCATTTGTGTTTATGTTCTCTGCATTGAATGTACCTGCCCTTGCTACAACAGGCGACGGTACAGGAACACAAGAAGAGGAGAAGGAGGAAATTGTAGACACCAACGAAACACCGGAAGTGCCGGAAGAGCCGGAAGTGCCGGAAGTGCCGGAAAGACGAAGTGCACCACAGGAAATTGCGATTACATACCAATTTTCTACAACGGGTGCAACTGCGGCAGCTGCAGGTGGGTATATGACACTACCTGCCAATGAATTGCTTCCGCTTGATGCAACAACAAACAGCGCAACATTTAGCCCGGATAAACCTGTTGCCGGCGCAAAACTGGTGAATACAACTGACCCTGATGCAGTAACGCTGTTTTCAAAAGCAACAGCAGATGCAAAAATTGCAGACCTTGAAGGCACACAGGGCGTGAAACCACTTTTGGATTTAAGTGGCAACACACTGTATTATTCAACTGGTGACACAGGACAATACATATATGAGTTTGTAGGCTACCGCGTTATTACAAATGTACATTATGACGCTGCGTCTGACAGTACTAAAGCTTTAGTTGATAAAAATCAAGTAGGTTCTGTTTACAGTGATTATGCAACCATTAACAAAATAATGAACACGAAATCCGGTGAAACAATATCCGGTTTAACAGGCGCATTTATTCCTGTTGGCGGAAGCATGACTTTTGACGACACGGTTACGTCTGCAAAAATATATCCGCTTTTCGTTTCCGTAGTTCCTTATGTTACCAAAGATCAATCAAAAGAAAACCCAATTCCGGATGAACATTTTACTGACACAATTCAGCAAAATGATTTGTACACACGCTTTTATATAATGAACGTAGAGCTAGGCAATAGCCCACCGTTCAACCCATTTGATGTTAATGATGTTGCGAAAGTAGGAAACGATGAGAAAAAGTTTGCCGACCTTAACCAATTTCAAGGTGCATTAATTTCACCTGACGCAAAAATTTACACACATGCTGCGCCTGTTTTGGCTTCAAACCCTGTAACCGGTGCAGAAGTTAAAGACATACAAGAAGCAGACGTTATTGACGAAGTGCTTATGTTCCCTGAAACAGACAGGCCAACAGACGAAGAAGCACTTAATGCTTTTAATGATGAAAGAGGCACATCTTTTAATGCTACAACACACGGTGTATTTTGGTACGTTGCAAAAGTTGAAGGCGACGGTTACCACATTGACGGTATTATATATTCAAAAGAAGACCTTGATAATACAGTTACTGTTAACTTCTACGACGTTGATAACACATTGATGTTCACACAAACAGTTTGGGTTACGGGAACTGCCGATGCAGCACAGAAATTCCATGGTGACAGCCATGTTGATTTGCCTACACAATTTGATAGTGATGAAGATTATAATAATGTTTACCCATTAAAAGAGTATAATGATGCGGAAAATCCAGACAAAGTTACTTTTATTCGCACTTACGACTGGGAGAAAAATTTTGTAAACGAAGAAGGTTACGAGTTCGGTGGATGGTACTCAACAAGCCAATCACAAGGTGGCGGCGTCGAAATAGAGAGTACATCTTTAGGTGGCATGAATCCTGCATCAAGTGGGTTGTTTGTTGAAGACCCTGCAACAGGCAACTATACACTTAATCTTTACGCACGTGTTGGCGTTGATTTACAATATAATTCTAACGTTAACAGATATGACGGAAGTACTAATCAGGTATTTGATGACACTAATAACGCACATGCAATGGGTGCAGACGTAACAGTTTCGACTTTTAAAGACATTACTGATGCTAGCACGCTGTTTAAAGCACCGGCAAACCATAAGTTCGTAAGCTGGAACACACAGGCGGACGGCAATGGCGTTAGCTATGACCCAAGTGATGTGGCAAATAACACAATAACTATGCCAACATTGCCAAATGGCACAAGCGGCGATAGAAACACATGGACACAAGCACCTGTTGTACTTTATGCACAGTATGAAAGAACATACACAGTAACGTACGATGAAAACCTTGACTTGGATGATGATGCGGCTACGGGCGTATCAGCTGAAAATGAAGTAGTTGCTGACCCACTAAGCCCATACTCGGTAGGCGCAACGGTTAATGTTTTACCAAAAAGCAACACATTGTTTGACACATTTAAAAAAGAGAATTATGACTTTGTGGGCTGGGAATTGCGCTATACTTTAAACGGTACGGAGTACTTTGAAACTTATGACGTAAACGGCATATTAATTAAGCAAAATAACACCGATGTGCAAAATGGCACAACAGAATTTAAAATGCCGGCAGCAGACGTAGTGCTACATGCAATATATACCCAAAAAGCATTTACATTTACTGTAGACGACGAAATTTACATATACAACGGTGAATATTACTCAACTAACAATTACACAGTTACAGATGTATTAACGGGTAACGCTATTACGTCAACTGTAAGTTATACTGTTGACAGCGTACTAAAAAATGGCTCATCAATTATGGGCGGAATGAAAAACTGGCATTATGCTGATGTAGGTGTTTATGAGTACACAATTACTGCGTCAGCAGTAGGGTACCCGAACACTGTTACAGCAACGGCAACACTAACAATTTTACCGCGCCCAATTAGCGTTGATATAGCAAACTTTGAAAAAGAATATGACAAAGGCGCAAACACAGACGTATTCGGCCTTGCACAAACTGTTAGCGGCACAGATTCTTACACAACAGTTGAAGACGAAACAGGCAAATACCTTGTTGGCCAATATGCAAGCGTACCTGCAAACGTATTAAAAGATGATATAACAGGCGCTGTTATTGCAGACATTAGTGCATATTTGAATAGTAGAAGCGTATTTTTTACTAATACAGATATGATATCAAGATCTAACGACAGTGTGCACGATGTTAGCAGAGCACAAGACGGCACAGTTCAACCGTACGTTGGTGTTCTTCAGGCAGATGACCAAATTGCAGACCCAACTAACGGTATAGCAGCAACAAGGTCAAATTACATTGTTGTTGACGTAGCAGCCGGCAATTACCAAATTAACCCAATACCTGTTACAAGAACAGCAAACGACGTTGAAGTTGCTTTCTATACATCAGAGACAGACACTGCTTACACAGGCAAACTGGGCCATAACTATGGTGCGGGAAGCAGAAATATACTTGCAGCCGATGAAAGCATACTTACATTTGGCATGACAGAAGATGCAAATGTACCTACTAATTTAGCAATAGCACCAACAGTGCCAGCAGGCGCAACAAGCGCAATTGCAGAATACCCTGATATGTTTGTACCAACTGTAACAGGCGATGCAACAATTTTGGGCAACTACGACTGGACAATGGTAAACGGCCTACTAAGGGTTACAGAGGGAACATTCGGAGTTATTGCAACACCTTACGATGGCATATACGATGGCATTGAGCACGCTGTTTCAGTTAGTGTAGACCCTGCTACTCCTATTACAGGCACGGCTACAATTGAATTCCACCTAGACGATGACAATGATGTTACAACAGTTCCGCCATCTACATCAACAGGTTGGAGCACAGACGTACCGGCAGAGACAAATTATACAAACGGTGTGCAAACTTACCATTATAGGGTTAATGTAAGCGGATATGGTGAAAGAACAGGCACGGTAACAATTAATGTTAGCCAAAGGCAAATTAGCGCGTTGGCAATTGAAAACGCAAAAGATTACGGCCAAACTGACCCAGCATTTGCCCTTACTTCTTACCAACCATATAACGCAGCACAGGCCAATGTTGTAGATGACGTGACTTTAGCAACACAAAACGATAGCATGGAAGACATAACTGCTTGGGAGAATGACCTTGCGGCACTTGATATACAAGTAAGGCGTGAAGTTGCTTCAGGCACAACTGCAGACGCAAGCAACAACCAAGCAGGCGAATACACAAACGTTTTGGTACCTTATATAGCAGGCACAAACCCAAATAACAACTACATTTTAGTACCAAATGCTGCGAACTTTACAATCAACCCGCTTCAAATTATATTTACACCGGGCGATTATGAAAAAGTTTACGGTGATACAGACGATTTAAGCAACTTGACAACAGTAGGCTTCACAGCGACAGGCAGTGGCGCAACTAACACATATTTTGATTACAACGTTAGTGGTGACGCTTTAGCAGCAGGCGACAGCTATGGCACAGTTGAAGTAGAACGTGCAACAGGCGTTGAAATAGCAGGCACGTACCCAGTTGAGATGGTTGTAACATACACAGGCCAGTCTCAATACTTCACAGTTGATGACATTACAACAACTGCAATTGAGGGTAACTACCAAGTAACAATGAACACAGCAGAGTTTGTTATTACAAGAAGGCCATATACAATTACAGTTCTTGATTACGAGAAATTCTACAGCCAAAATGACCAAGATAGCACATTGACTGCTGCAAACCCGAACGAAATTGAAGGCAGCCAAAATACACACTTTGGTTATACAGTTTCAGGCCTATTGCCAAATCACATAACATCAGCTAATGTTATAAGAACGAATAATGATGAAGATGTACTATTAGACCCGACGACAGGCCTAGCAGACGCATATGACGTTGTTCTTGACATTGAAAACGGAACTGCACAAGTATATGATGCAGCGCATAACACAGTAACATTAAACTATGCAGACCCAACAATTGTTTTAGGCGACTTCACAATTAAACCGCTTGTTATAGAGCTAGCAGTTGAAGATTTCTTCAAAACTTACGGCTATGCAGACTCAGAAAGCCAATTAATTACGGCTAACCCAAATGCAATTGCCGCAACAAACGGCACATGGAGCTATGAAATTACAAGTGGCGCACCTGCAGACAATGCTTTACTTAACATAAAAGACATACTTGAAGTTAGTGTAATAAGGACAAATGCACCTGGGCAACCGGGCGTAGTAGAGCCTTATACAAACGCAAACATAGCTGGCAGTGCAACACCAATTTACACAGGCGTACTTGTGCCAACAGTTACAATTACAAGCGCAAGCAACGCTAACGTAACAAGCAACTACACAATTCAAGCAGTAAACGGTAACTTTAGGGTTGACCCACGCCCGGTAACAATTACGGCTAACGGTTTCTCGAAAGTGAACACAGCAGCAGACCCATCTCCGCTTACAAGCTATATTTCAGCAGGTACACTTAGAGAGCCGGGACACCTTGGCGCAATTGGTGCACAACGTATAGGCACATTTATTGGTAACCCAATTGGTACACACATAGGCGTTATAGCACCAACATACACAGCAAACCCGAACTATGTTGTAACGCTTATTAACGGCGACGTAACAATTACAGAAGTAGTAACACCACCTGTACCACCTGTACCACCGGTACCACCAACACCGCCAACACCACCGGAACCACCGACACCACCGACACCTCCGACACCACCGGAAACACCGGAACCACCGGAAACACCTCCGATACTTGATATTCCGGAAACAGACCCACCTGCAACCTCAACAATTGAGGAGACAGAGCTTCCGCTCGCACCTGGTGCAGCTTGGGCGCTTCTAAACTTAATTCTCACAATAGCAACATGCTTTATGTCAATAGTTCTACTTGTTAACTACTTCGCAAGGAAAAAAGGCGAAGAAGAGAGCGAGAAAGACAAACAAATGGAAAAAGCAGAAACAGAAGAGGAAAAAGAAGAAGTTAAACATAGGGGTGTAATGAGACTAATGAGCATTATTCCCGCAGTTGTTGCAGTAATAGTATTTATACTAACAGAAGACATGACATTGCCAATGACAATTGTTGACGATTGGACATGGTTGATGGCTGCAATAGCAATAGCACAGGTTGTAGTTGCAACATTCAGCAAAAAACACATTGAATATAACGACGAAGACCAAGACTTTGACTCAGAGACATTTGCATAATTAAAAATGCAAACAGGGGCTGTGTAAAACGCTCAACACGTAGTGTTTTTGCACAGCCCCATATTTTTTAGGCAAGGAGGTTAACAATAAGCTATGGTTAGCATTATTACATTTGACGAGTTGAAAATACTTGTGAATGGTGAAAATATACTTAATAAAATTGGCGCGGCATCGAAAAAGACGCTTATTTTGCAATATTTATTGGCGAATTTAAACGAAGAAGTTAAGATAAAAGATATTGCAGGCGTTTTGTGGGAGAATGATGACACACAACAAGCAATAGATGCTGCAAAAGTTGCTATTAATAGCCTTAGAGATGACCTTGCAGTTTACGACATTGCAAATTGCCTTTTGATAAGAAAAGACACATGCGCATGGGCGCTTGCAAAAGACATTGACATTGATTTTGTGACAATGCAAAACACGTACAGAAAAGCAAAAGAAGCAGGTGTGTACGGTGAAGACGTGCATGAAGAATATGAAAAAATACTGTTTATATATGCAGGCGAGGTGTTCTCTACACTGGGAGATGTAGCGTGGCTGAAAGAAAAGCGCGCATTTTTTGCGAAAATGTATACAGAGGCAGTAAAGGAATATGCGCAAGTTTTACACGAAGAAAAAAAGCACAACGATGTAGTGCGAGTGGCGAAAATTGCAATAGAAAAACTGCCGCTTGACGTGAACATTAATATATTGTTTATGCAGGCACTTTTGAACCTTAACAGGCCGGCAGAAGCACTTGCACAATATGAAAATGTTACAAACCTGTACTATATATATTTTGGTGGCGCTTTGCCGAAAGAGCTTATTGAATTTTATAAAATTTTAGTTGTACAGGAAAAACAAGCAAACGAAAACATAAGGCAAATTTTTGATGACTTAGCAAACGAAGATGATGTTGAAGGCGCACTTTTGTGCGAATATTCAATTTTTAAATATATATATAGGCTTTATATGCGCAACCTAAAGCGGCTTGAAACTTCAGTTTATGTTGTGCTAGTGCGCTTACAGTCACTTGGTGGCGCGGCCGGGCCAATAGAAACAGACAGGGCAATGGGGCGTTTAAGCAAGGTGCTTCGGCAGAACTTGCGCACGGGTGACGCCATGAGCAGGCAAAGCATTATGACGTATGCACTGCTTCTGCCGCGTGTCAACAGCGAAAGCACTTGCAGGTTTGTTATGGAGCGTATTAAGCAGCGTTTTTATGCAGACACGGTAAACACGAACTTCACAATAGATTATAAAATGTTGCAGTTACAAGAAAATGAAGAGTAGGGTGGCGTTAGTTTTAACTTTCGCCACCTTAATATATACATGCAAGAGGCCACAATTTTATTTAAAAAAGAAGATAGCAGAAACAATACAAGAAATAATAACAAATTTATTACAATTACTTGATTTTCAAATACTTATATGCTATAATTATTTAGCCGCACGGTTTGGGCCGTAAATGCTTGCAGTTAGTTGCAGGCTGCCTTATATTCGGCGAGACTTATATAAAAAGAGGGATAACAATGTACGCAGTAATTAAAACCGGCGGTAAGCAGTACCGCGTGACAAAAGGAGACACAATTTTCATTGAAAAGTTGGACGTTGAAGCTGATAGCACATACACGTTTGACACAGTGCTTGCAATTGGCGAGGATGGTAAAGTTAAAACAGGCACACCAACAGTTTCAGGTGCAGTTGTAAAAGGCAAAGTTGTTAAAAACGGCAAAGGTAAAAAAATTAACATTTTAACATATAAGCCAAAAAAAGGAAGTATGCGTAAAATGGGGCACCGCCAACCATACACAAAAATTGAAATTACAGAAATTAAGGGTTAAACCATTAAAGAATATCGGCAGTAACTTGCCGTGTGAATAAAATCGGCGAACCGCCGGCCTGACTTGGCGGTAAAAGCGATACAATTACACTTGCGTGGCCGCTTGCGCAAGCTTTAAAATAATTGTAAGCGTTATAAGCGGCAGAATGGAGAAAGAAATGGCACATAAGAAAGGTGTTGGCTCTACAAAAAACGGAAGGGATTCTGAGTCTAAGCGTCTTGGGGTTAAACGTGCAGACGGCCAATTTGTATTGGCAGGTAATATATTGGTACGTCAACGCGGCACACACATACACGCCGGTGAAAACGTAGGCCGTGGCAGCGATGACACTTTATTTGCACTTGCAGATGGTAAAGTGAAATTCGAGCGTATGGGCAGAGACAGAAAAAAAGTAAGCATTGTTCAATAATAATTGCTGATGTTAAAACCCCTCTTTTCTGAGGGGTTATTTTTATACAAGTGAAAGTGTTTCTGCGTTTTTTAACGTTATTTGGTTTTATAATACTTTTACATTTTGAAATGGAGAAAACAATGTTTATAGATATAGCTAAAATAAGCATAAAAGCGGGTAACGGCGGCAATGGCGCAGTTAGCTTCCACAGGGAAAAGTACGTTTCAGCGGGCGGCCCTGACGGCGGAGACGGCGGCAAAGGCGGTGACGTAATTTTTGTTGCTGATACAAATTTGTCCACACTGATGGACTTTAGGTACAAGCGTAAATACACGGCACATAACGGTGAGGACGGCGGTGCGTCGAATTGCAGTGGAAAAAAAGCAGATAACCTTGTTATAAAGGTGCCAATGGGTACATTAATAAAAGATGCGAACACAGGGTTAATAATAGCGGACATTTCAACAAGTGAGCCTGCAATTATTGCAAAAGGCGGCAGGGGTGGTTGGGGAAACCAGCACTTTGCAACGCCAACGCGCCAAATACCCAAATTTGCAAAACCGGGTCAAAAAGGCGAGCAAATGGATATTGTGCTCGAGCTTAAATTAATTGCAGACGTTGGGCTTATAGGTTTTCCAAATGTGGGTAAAAGCACAATAATATCTGTAATAAGTGCAGCGAAACCCAAAATTGCAAACTACCACTTTACAACTTTAACGCCTGTTTTGGGTGTTGTAAGCATTGCAGAGGGTGCAAGCTTTGTGGCAGCAGATATACCGGGGCTTATTGAGGGTGCAAGCGAGGGCATAGGGCTGGGCCATGCATTTTTGCGCCATGTTGACAGGTGCAGACTCTTGCTTCATGTTGTTGATGTTAGCGGCTGCGAGGGAAGAGAGCCAACGGAGGATTTCGAAAAAATAAATGAAGAGCTGATGAATTTCTCCCCTGAACTTGCACAGCGCCCACAAATTGTTTTGGGTAACAAGTGCGACATAGCCACTAATGAGCAAATTGATGCGTTTAAACAATATGTTGAGAACAAAGGGCTTGTTTTTATACCTATTTCTGCGGCAACACGAAAAGGGTTTGACGATTTGCCGGGTTTAGTTTATAACAAATTGCAGGAACTACCACCAATTACTGTTTATGAGGCGGAATATATTAAGCCTGACCCGGCGACGAAAGATACCAGGGCTTTTACAGTTGAAAAAGAGGACGAAGGTGTGTTTAGAATAGAGTCGCCATATCTTGTACATATACTTGAGGGTAGCGATTTGGATGATTATGAGAGCTTGCAGTACTTTCAACGTCAACTACAAGACAGCGGCGTAATAGACAAGCTTCTTGAGATGGGCGTAAAAGAGAACGACACAATATTAATTGATGACTTTGAATTTGATTATGTGTTCTAATTTATGCTTACACTGCGTATAGTAAAATACACATTTGAAAGATGTACTGTTTTATTATAAAAACGGGAGCATTTACTGAACAATAAGCAAATTTACACAGAAAGGTCAATTATGTTTGAAGTAAAAAGCGAAATTGACATACACGAGCACTCAGCAATAACACTTGCCTTTTTGGGCGATGCTGTTTTTGAAGTGTTAGTGCGCACACGGCTTGTGTGCAGTACACGCATGACACCAAGCAAGTTACATGCCAAAGCGGTGAAAGTGGTGTCAGCCACAGGGCAATATAAGGCGTTGAAAATTATTGAGCCGCTTTTGTCAGATGAAGAGCTTGCAGTTGTAAAAAGGGGTAAAAATACAGCTAAAACAACTGCCGCCAAGAACGCATCGCCTGCACATTACAGTGGAGCAACGGGGCTTGAAGCGCTGTTTGGCTTTTTGTATTTAAATAACAAGCAGGCGCGCATTGAATTGCTTTTTGACGCTATATGGCAAAATATTTTTGAAGCAGACGGCAACTAGCATAAAAATGTAACAAAAAATCACACCTAAATGTTAATACATAAAGGTGTGAATGAGTTTAAACTATTGTGCAATTCTATGCCTTATAAGAAAAATAACGCATACTAAACCGAAATACAAATAAACAATTTTGCCTTTATTAAAACAAAATTTGTTTCGGCAATGCACGATATACCTTGAGATTACAAGAATGAGATTACATGTTACTTGCAGTTTTTGTTGCTTGAATTTGAGCTTTTATTTTGTGAATTTGTGTTTGATGATTTGTTTGAAGAGTTTGCATTTGATGATTTGTTAGAAGAATTTGTGTTTTTTGCGTTGTTTGTGTTTTTAGCTTGTTTGTTGTCCATGTCATTTCACCTCCTTGTGCATATAGTATGTGCAATAAAATTTGAAATAATACACTCAATGTGATATAATATTATAGTTATTTATATAAATTGGAGGAAAACCAATGTCCGGACACAGCAAGTGGAGTACAATTAAGAGGAAAAAGGAAAAAACTGACAGCCAACGCGCGAAGATATTTACAAAAATAGGGCGCGAAATCAGCGTAAGTGTTCGTGCAAGCGGGCCTGACCCATCCTCAAACTCTAAGCTAAAAGAACTTATTTCTAAGGCAAAAAGCTACAACGTGCCAAGTGACAATATACAGCGAATTATTAAAAAAGCTGAGGGCACACAGAAAGACAATTACGAGAGCATTACTTATGAGGGCTATGGCCCCGGTGGCACGCCTATGATAGTTGAGACACTTACAGACAACCGCAACCGCACTGCCGCGAACATTAGATATTACTTTGACAAGTATGGCGGTAATTTGGGCAACATTGGCTGTGTGGCATACCTTTTTTCGCGCAGCGGTGTTATTTCCATGCATGTGGGTAGTAAAAGCGAAGAAGAAGTGATGGAAGACGTGTTTGAGTGTGGCGGAGAAGACTTTGACATGTATGAAGACATGGCGCAAGTTGTAACATCGCCGGAAGCCTTTGCGCCTGTAAGAGATGCATTGGAACAAAAGGGATATACGTTTATAAATGCCGAAATTGAGATGCTTGCATCTACTCAGACAATTTTGAGTGATGAGAATGAAATGAAAAATATGGCAGTGCTTTTAAATATGTTGGAAGATGACGACGACGTACAAAATATTTGGCATAATTTAGAAAATGAGCACGAGCTTGACAGATAAAAAAGCATTGGTTTTAACAAAAATTACACAAACAATAATAAACTATATTAAAAGAGGGGCAGGGATTGTCTTTGCAAAACAATCAAACAATTTGTCACGGTTGTCTTTCATACATAGACAAAAGCATTGTTCAATGCCCGTATTGCGGCAGGAAGTTTGAGAACAAAAACCCATCGGGAACATTGCCGGCGCGCACAGTAATTGCAGGCAGGTATGTATTGGACAAGTGCGTTGCACTTGACGGCGAGGGCGTAACATATACAGCGGCAGACGCAAAACTTTCACGCAGGGTGCTTGTGAAAGAATACGTGCCTGTTACAATATGTGCTGCAAGAACAAAAGCAGGGCATGTTGTGCCAAGGCGTGAACGCGAAGTGTTGTTTAAAACAACGCGCATGGATTTTGTAGACTTATACCGCTCTTTAATAGCATTAGAACATGCTGTGGGGCTATGCAGGGTTTTTGACCTTGTAGAAACAAATAACACAGCATACGCAATACAAGAACCGCCAACAGGCACGACGCTTAGCCTTTATTTGCGCACACGCAAAACACCGCTTACATATTTAGAGGCTATTGCATTACTGCGCCCTGTTTTTGTTGCGGTTGACGTTATGAATAAAAAGGGCCTTTTGCACAGGGGAATAAGCCCCGATACTATATTTATAAGTGCAGACGGGCGTGCAAAACTTTCGGGGTTTGCCACAATTGGCCTTAGAACCGCGGACAGTGAATTGCGCTCACAAATATTCGAGGGGTATACGGCGCCCGAGCAGTACTCCGTTGCGGAATTTGACGGGAAATATACAGACGTTTACGGGCTTGCGGCCGTGTTCTATTATGCGGTTACAGGCGTAACACCGCCCGGGGCAAATAAGCGAAGAATGAGTGATACTCTTGTTTCGCCAAAAAATATTTCTGGCGAAATACCACCATTTGTTTCTTCTGCGTTAATGCGTGCGTTGCGCCTTACAGGCATTGAGCGCATGGATACAGTGAAAGAGCTGTTACAGTGCCTGACAGAGCCAACAAAGTCTCAGCTTAAAAAGAGAAACAAAGTGCTGAGCATAAAACATTTACCTTTATTTGCTGCTATATTTGCAGTAATATCTATTATAATTGCAATTGCTGTCTTGTTTTTAACAAGCCCGGTACAAGAGCCTGTTGCCTCTGAAACATCTGTCTCGCAGCCTGTTGTTTCGGCAGAACCAGAGACTGTTACAGTGCCTAACTTTATTAACCAGGAATACGCAATAATACAGCAGGATGATTATAATATCAAAAACTTCTTGTTCTCTTTAACAGAAGATTACAGTTCCGTATTTGAAGTTGGTAAAATTATGGAACAAACGCCAAAGGCCGGCGAAGATGTGCTGCCCGGTACAACAATTATGATTGTTATTAGTAGGGGTGCTGAAACGGTTGTTATGCCTGAAATAGTTGGCAAAAGCCGCTCGGAAGCAAAAGCGGCGCTTGACGCACTTGGAATTTCATATGATATTTTTGAGAGAACGAACGACGGAACTTATACAAATGACTCTGTTGTTGAAAGTAATGTTGCTGCAGGCACTGCAATTGACCCGGCAAAAGTGAAGGTGACACTATACGTAGCCCAAGAGTACATAGAAGGCCAGCCTGATGAAAGTGCAGAAGGGGCGTAGTAATTTTCAAAAAACAGTTGAAATGAACATAATTTGTTATGCATGTATAGTGAAAAAATTTAGAATAAGTAAAAAAACAGTGTGTTCTTTAAATTGAGAACACACTGTTTTAATTAATGCCTTTTGCACAAAACAATAATTCAATAGGTAAAACTAAATAATTGCTTGATGTAATTTAATAAATAAATTACTTATCCAAAGCCTCTTGAAGAGCAAGAGAAATTTGGTCAGGACATGAAGTGCCTCTGCCCTTACAATCTATGCCCTTTAGTAGTTCAATAGCTTTTTCGGCCTTCATACCTTTTAAAAGTGACATAATTCCTTTCAAATTGCCATCGCACCCGC
Source organism: uncultured Bacteroides sp. (assembly GCA_964371535.1). Lineage (GTDB taxonomy): Bacteria > Bacillota > Clostridia > Oscillospirales > Ruminococcaceae > Ruthenibacterium. The sequence continues at coordinate 30,029 of CAYJMH010000001.1, read as the reverse complement.
CGGCAACAACAACATTTTCAATTAAGCCTTGTTCGTTAATTTCAAGCTCAGTGCTTGAAGAACATACCCCAACGTTATTTCTTTTGTGTTTCATATAAATAATCCTCTTTTCATATTAATGTTTAGACAATGTACAACTTGATATAATTATATTAATAGCTGTATAAAAAAGCATAACCATATTAAGATGCATGTCAGCTAAAAAAAATATATGCTAATTTTGCAGTGTTATCGCCTTAACTTCGCCAATTGTTCAATTTTTTCAATTTCATTTGAACAAGTTGTATAAGTGCCAATAGGTGCAGGAGTTGCCATATGCATACCATGGAAATCTGTTCCGCCTGTGACAATTAAATTATGTTTTTCGGCTATTTCAAGCAACTTTATTTTGTCGCTCTCTGTATTGCGCATATGGTTCACCTCAAAGCCGTCAATATTGCCGCTTTGCGCTAACTCTTCACAAAGTTCTAAGCTGTTATAAACACTGGGGTGGGCAACCACACAAACGGCACCCATGTTGCGTATAACTTCCATAACTTTGTCAATGGGTGGATATTTCGGAATCATCAGCTCATTATTATCGCTGTCGAAAAACAAGCTTTTATAAAGGTCGCTATAAATGTGGTTTGTGTACCCATAATCGCAAAGTACACGAACAATATGCGTTTTAAAAGCAACATCGCTTTTCTTAGAATAATTATCGATATAGTCAAACGGAACTAGTGGATAATTTTCTCTTATGCTTTCAATGCACTCACGTGTCAACTCGTTGCGGCTTTTTTTCATAATTTCACACAACTCTAAAAAATCGTTTGTTATTTTAGGGTAATAGCATAGTAAATGCACATTGCGTTCACGCTTAGTATCGCAGCAACTAATTTCAACAGCCGGTATTAATTTTAAGTTTTTATACACAGGGTTGTCAAGTGCAAATTGAATACTTTTCGAGGTGTCGTGGTCAGACACAGCAATATGGCTTAAATTTGTGTTTGCCGCAAATTTGACAACCCACTCAATGTCGGTGCTGCCGTCAGAATATGTAGAATGAAGGTGTAGGTCTCCTGCCATAAAGTACTCCGTTCAAAATAAGATGTTTATAATATAATACACTATTACAGTGCATAGTGCAAGCAGGGCGGCCTTATGCGCGTAACAAAAATGACGAAAAAGCAAAAGAAGTAAACAAAATAATATAAAGGAATATTAATTCAATATATTGCAATTGTTCGAAAATGTGATATAATTACGATATGATGTGATATTTAATGGAAGAAGTGTTTGGCGGAGTGAGTGATAACTCAGGGGGGCGCAAATGAGCTTGAAGGGCAACTTATCTACAATTGTTGCGGATAATTTAGATGCACTTTGTTATATGGCCGATATGGAAACTTATGACTTATTGTACCTAAATAAGCTGTGCCGCGATGCATTTAATTTGCACGAAGAGAGCGACTATTTGGGTAAAAAGTGTTATAAAATTTTGCAAGGTAAAGATAAGCCATGTGAATTTTGCACTAATGCGCTATTAAAAGTAGGCGAGGCATATAAATGGGAGCATTATAATGCAGGCGTAGGGAGCTTTTACTCGCTTGCCGATTACATTGTAGATGTAGCGGGAAGAAAAACACGCCTTGAGTTTGCAATGGACGTTACAAGCCACCATAACCTTATAAACCAACTTGAGGCGAACCTTGATACACAAAAATCAATTAATAATTGCATACAAACGTTGTCTGAAAATTTGAAGATTGATGAAGCCATCAATAATATGCTTGAAAACATATGCGAATACTATGCAGCAGAGCGTTCATATATTTTCGAATTTGATTATACTAATAATATAATTAAAAATACGTATGAATGGTGCAAAGACCCGGAAAAAAGCGAGATAGAGAACTTGCAAAGCATTGATATGGTGCATGTAGAGCGCTGGGTGGAAAAATTTAATACAACGGGTGAATTTTATATTTCAATGCTTCATGAAGAAGTAGATGTTAATTCAACAGAGTTTAAAATACTTGATGCACAGGGAATAAAATCGCTTATGGCTACACCGTTTAGGCAAGAGAACGGTAAAATTATGGGATTTATAGGCGTAGACGACCCTACAAAGAATTTGAATAATACAACGCTTTTAAATTCAGTGTCGCTTTTTATTTATAACGATTTGACAAAGCGCCGCCTTTATGAGCGCTTGGAACAAATGAATTATACAGACACATTGACAGGCTGTTATAACAGAACGAAGTACATGCAAGTGATGCGTGACTATAATATAGAGCCGCCGAATAAGATTGGCGTTGTTTTTACTGACATTAATGGGTTGCGCCCTATTAACGAAACGTACGGGCAACTTCATGGCGACCATTTTATACTAAAAAACGCACTTTTGCTGATGGAAATATTTGGCGAGCAAGTTTTTAGGCTTGGCAGTGACGAGTTTGTTATATTATGTGACAATGTTACACAAGAACATTTCACGGCAATGCTGAAGAATTTTGAGTTAAAAATGAGCTTAGAGCCTGGCGAATATAACATGTCGTTCGGAAGCGTGTACAAGGAAGGTAATGTTAACATTACAAAGCTAATAACAAACGCAGATGAGTTGATGAGTGTTGAGAAACAGCGTTATTACAAGGCTAAGTTTGACGATGGAATTATTTATAAAGCGGGTGTTGTTGAGACGCTGCTGAACGAGCTTAAGAATGGGCAGTTTCAAGTGTATTTGCAACCGAAATTTGAGATTGATACATTTAAAATAAATGGTGCAGAGGCGCTTATAAGGAAAAAAGACGCAGAAGGGAAAATAATATCGCCAATTGATTTTGTGCCAATGTATGAGAACGAAAAAGTTGTGCGTCATATTGACTTTTTTGTGCTGGAAACAGTGTGCAAAACACTTCGCAAATGGCTTGATGAGGAATTGTTAATAAAAATATCTGTTAACTTGTCACGCATGACATTTATGGAGAAAAATATTATTGACGACATTAAAAATGTATGCAATAAATTTAATGTGCCTGTTGATTTAATTGATTTAGAGATTACAGAGACAAGTAATAAGATAGATAATTTGAACTTAACGAATAAAATTATTGAGGCTGAAAAAGCGGGCATATCTATTTCACTAGACGATTTTGGCGCAGAGTACTCAAACCTTTTGATGTTGACATCTTTGAATTTTTCGCAGATAAAGCTTGACAAAAGCCTTATTGACAACATATGTACAGACGACAAGAGCAGAACTGTTGTGAAGTATGCAATAAAAATGTGCAAGGACATGAAAATGGAAGATGTTTTGGCTGAGGGTGTTGAGACTGAGCAACAGCGCGAAGAACTAAGGCAAATTGGGTGCAAATCGGGGCAAGGGTATTTGTTTTCAAGGCCTATACCTATTGATGATTTTTACGACATGTACAAAAAAGATAGGGCTAAGAGCAATTAACACTAACGCGGCGTGACGTGCGCTGTACGTAACGTATAAACCGGTGAATTCAGCAAATTACAAGGGGTAATGAGGAACGTTAAAAAAATAAGCTGTGGCGAAAACATGCGTTATCGCCACAGCAGTGAAAATTATATTATGCGGAATTGTGTAACGGTAGCACCTGCGACTCTGACTCGTATTGTGAGGGTTCGAATCCTTCTTCCGCAACCACCGGCGTGTCGCCGGAGCCAATAGACATCGGGTAAGCTCGGTGTCTGTTTTTGTGTCTTAGCATATTACGAAGTTGCACTTATGGTAATACGTAACTTCCGGCGTGTCGCCGGAGCCAATAGACATCGGGTAAGCTCGGTGTCTGCTTTTTGTGTCTTAGCATATTACGAAGTTGCACTTATGGTAATACGTAACTTCCGG
>CAYJMH010000001.1:7700-26070 GCA_964371535.1 uncultured Bacteroides sp. | reverse complement strand
GACATCGGGTAAGCTCGGTGTCTGCTTTTTGTGTCTTAGCATATTACGAAGTTGCTATTACATTATTGCTAATCTACATTTTCGGCCAAAAGGCTTGCCTTACAACTTTCAAGTGCCTCCATCTCGGCCCGTGCAAGTTCGGGGTATTTTGGCTTACAATCTTCCAGTGTTTTAACTACAATTTCACTTACAATATAGCGCGTATACCACTTCTGGTCGGCAGGTAAAACATACCAAGGTGAGTGAGCACATGCCGTGTTGTTGATGGCGTGTTCATATGCGCCCATATACTTGTCAAAAAAAGCACGTTCTTTTAAATCTGACGAAGAAAACTTCCAATTCTTAGTCTCGTCATCAATACGGTCCATAAAACGCTTTTTTTGCTCTTTTTTCGAAAGATGCAAAAATATTTTTACAACCCTATAACTGTTTTCGTAAAGATATTCTTCAAAATCTCGTATTTGTTTATAGCGCTTTTCAAAAAATGCCTCACTGGTCTCATCAAGGCACCTTTTGGCAATTTTGTACCTGTTTTGCAAGTCGTGCACACGCACAACAAGCACATCTTCATAATAGCTTCTGTTGAAAATGCCAATTTTGCCGCGTGCCGGCACAGCACTGTGCGCACGCCATAAATAATCGTGCGCAAGCTCATCCACTCCCGGCTGTTTAAAACTGGTAACTTCTACACCTTGTGGGTTAAGCGGCCCCATAACGTGGCGTATAGTGCTGTCTTTACCGGCTGCATCCATTGCCTGCAACACAAAAATAACTCCCTCTCGGCCGTCGGCATAAAGTTGTTGTTGCAGCTCTTTCATCTTAATTTGGTTTCTTCGGGTCAATTCCAGAATTTCGGCTTTTGACGCTTTGTCCTCGTTGCTGTCTGTTGCACATTTAGACAAGTTCAACTTTTTTTTGCCGGTGTAACGATAATCACTTAGTTTCATATTCATAAAAATCTCCATTCTGTGATAAGCATAAACATAATTAAAAAATTCTGACAGAATGGAGATTTTTAAGGCATGTGCCGTGTCCGACGGCACGCCATAATATAAATATTAGCGTGATTTTTCACGCTAATCTCCATTCTGTGATAAGCATAAACATAATTAAAAAATTCTGACACGTTGATACAATACAATTTAACAGCCATTGTATTATAAACGGCTATTTCATAAAGTTACAATGTGCTTTGAATAATCTCTGCCGCAACACGGCAATAATTTGCACAAGGCCGCTCTTTGTAATAAGCGCTTGTCCTTTCACTGGCCTGTGGTGTCTCTGCCGCAATTTGCTTCTTACTTAAGCTTAAAAGCTCGCTGCAAATAATGCTTCTGTTTTCTTGTTCAAATCTTTTTACAGCGTTTTGTATTATTTTATAAATATTAGTTTTGTCGTCTTTTGCAAGTGGGTCGTCGTAACCATGCAGTGCACCTAAAACCATAACCATGCCGCTTACGGCGCCACACGTGCCCCTAAGGCGCCCTATGCCACCGCCAAAACCACTTGCAAGCCGTGCCGCTTGTGCGTGGCTAATGCCAACTTCATTGCAATAAGCACAAAACACTGCCTGCGCGCAGTTTAACCCACTTAAAAAAAGTTGTACTGCAATTTCGCCTTTGTTCTCTATTATAACCCACCACCTTATGTATAATGTATTTTTATTGAACATGGCATAAATAATTCTAAAACTTTGCACAAATTATTAATAAATTATTTTATGGCGTGGGCTGAAAACGAAATATATACCATATTTTATTATGAAATAAAAAAACTGAATAAATAAATTAATTAATGTCATGAAAATAGCCGCAAACGGCTGTTGAAGCAACAAAAAACGCCTAGTTTTTATTCCTCACAACCAAATTGCGCCCGCCGTTTGGTGTGTTTTCGTACTTTGTCTCGACCGCACCTGTGTAGTCAATAAGTTTATGCAATTTGTTAAAGCCGTAGTTGCGAGAGTCAAAATCTGCCGACATACGAATTAGTGTCTCGCCTACAAGTGACAGTGGGATAAAGCCGTCCTCGTCAGATTTGTGCTCAATAATTTCCTTTATCTTTTCAACAATTTGGCTTAGTGGCACAAATGCCATAATTAAGTCTTCGTCGCTTGTAACAGTGTTCACACCATAGTCCTCGGCCACTTTTGCTGTGTCTTGCTCGCCTGATAATGTGTTAATTTTTTTTGTCTTTGCTTTAGGTTTTGCCTTGCGCTGTGCAGTTATTGGTTGCTTTGTAACTTGTTGCTTTTCAGCTTTCATGCCTTGAATAACATCAAGATATTTGAAACTGTCACAAGCGCTTTTAAATGCAACAGGTGTCTTACTCTCGCCCATGCCAATAACAAACATACGGCTTTCCCTAAGGCGCGAGGCAAGGCGTGTAAAATCGCTGTCGCTGCTTACAAGGCAAAAACCATCAACATTTTTGGCATAAAGTATGTCCATGGCATCAATAATCATTGCGCTGTCCGATGCATTTTTGCCCTGTGTGTAGCTGAATTGTTGCATGGGTGAAATGTTATGCTGGTTCAACACTTTTTTCCATGCACTCATCTCAGAAGACGTCCAGTCCCCATAAATGCGCTTATAAGCAGGTGTGCCGTAAAGGCTAACTTCATCAAGTATAGTAGTTATAAACTTCGGCGAAACATTCTCCGCATCAATTAATAGTGCAACTACTTTGTCTTCGTTGTTCATTTATTAATAAATCCTCCATTTAAGTTGTTGAATAAAAATGCATGTGGCATTTTTGTTAAAAAACAAATGCTAATTACATTATACACCACGTTTAAAGAAAACAAATAAAATAATAAAAATAAATATTTTTTTTGTAGATTATGCATAAAGCGGTAATTAATTATTAATGCACAATTTATAATATACTGCAAATAAGGCTGTGGTAAAATTAAAACAATTTTACCACAGCCTTAAAATTTATTTATTATAATTATTGCATTTGGTTAAACAAGTCTGTCGCATGCTCATAAGCTATAATGTTGTCTTCATCATTAGAAATAGACGTATCTTCAAATTGGCGCAATGCCATTGTGTACCCTTCAAACATTTCGTGAACATCATATGTGTTACCAAAGTCATCGTCTTCTACAGTTAAATCTAGCCCGGTTAAAAATTCACTGTTTTGCCACTGAAATCCAACATTTTCTAAATTGCTTGTGTCGTCCATTGGCGGTGTTGAACCATCATTATATGAAAGGACGCCGTAGGCAGTTTGAAACTGCTCAACATCTTCTACAAGAAAAAGCATAGAGTCGCCCATTTGCAAATCGCCTGAAAGCTTTGTGACAGATGCCATTTGCACATAAGGGTCGTGCGCAGCAGAAGCTAATTCAACACCGTCTTCAGGGCTTGCAGCTTCTGTATTTGAGCTGTCGCTTACATTGCTTTCGGCAACTTCTGTTTCTTCAGCAATGCCTACTGACAAATTATATTGAACTACGCTTAAAATAACATCACCGTCGTTGTTAATGTCGCTTATAAATGGTGCTAGCTCAATTTCCAGCTCAGTTAATGCGGCCTCAGGCAGTGTTTTTTCTGAAACAATTGCTATTTGCATATCGGGGTTTTCTACTTGTGAAACGTCATGTATGAAAAATAATAGTAATATTAATGCTATTGCCCCGCCAATAAAATAAAACTTATTATAATGCATAAAGTTTTGAAACTTTTCTTTGTCTGTGTAAATACGCTTTTCCTCGGGCTCTTCAGGGCTTATATTTAATGTATATCTTGGGCTTGCCATATTGCTTCTCCTATACTGTTTTTTACTATTATAAAGCATAAATGCGAATAATTTGTGAATATATGCATAATTTTTTACTATAACATTAAAAGTTGCGACAAATGCTTAGTTGTGGTATAATATTATGGCTTGTAAGTTTGAATTACCTGCACATTAAATGTTTTTTAGAAACGGAGCTTTATGATGAAAACAGTATTCAATGTGATATTGCGAATATTTTTAATACTTTTGCTGGCGGCCACAATTGTTGTGGGTGTGCTGGTTTATGAATATTATAACGTTGACGAAACTACGGTGCCACAAATTAGCATTACTTTGAATGAAGAGCAATTGCAGTATAGTAGCGTTGTTTGGAACACACCTGTATATGGCGGAATAGTTTATAAGCAGCACGCAAGTGAAGAGCCCCAAGGGGAAAAACCCGAACCGCAAGACCATAAGAACATATTTTTTACATACCCAAAAGATTTAGCTGTGCAAATAGAAGTCCTTTCACCTACAGGTGAAAAAGTAAGTGCATATGAAGAGGCGGGTGTTTGGGAATATATTGCAGCTGAAAACGGGGAGTACACATATACTGTTATGGCCGGAAAGTTGAAAGAAGAAGGCGAGGCATATGGCACATACACATACAGCGGTAGTTTAACTATTGATGTGAAACCCGCTATTGTAATATCACAAACACAGGCTGAACAGGGCGATGTTATAACTGTAAGTGTTACAGGCATGGGTGAGTTGCCAATGCCAACGCTTGAGCAAGATATTAGTTTTGCTAGCTTTTCTAAAAAGGGAAATGCATATATTGCGCATATAGGTGTTGCGCACGATGCAATTCCCGGCGAATATCCCATAAGCGTAGCATGTGGTGAGCTGAATGTTTCTGATATAATATATGTAGGAGAGCGTGAGTTTGGAAGGCAAAACATGACAATAAGCACCACCACAGTTGCCAATACACGTGGCGACGAAGATATTGCAGAGTTTAATGCCGCCATTATACCGCTTTTTGATATTGCAGACGAAGAAATATATTATGAAGGGCTGTTTATATACCCGTGTGACAACTTAGAAAAGAACACAGAGTATGGTATATTCCGCTATACAAACGGTTCTACAAGTGCAACAAGGCATGTTGGAATAGACTATGACGGTGAAATTGGCGACAATGCATATGCAACAAATAACGGACGTGTTGTTTTTTCAGATTATCTTGCTGTAACAGGGTATACTGTTGTTATAGAACATGGTGCAGGACTAAAAAGTTATTATTATCATTTAGACGAGTTGAATTGTGCTGTGAATGACATGGTAAGCACAGGTGATATAATTGGATATGTTGGCACAACAGGGTATTCAACCGGTGCACACTTGCACTTTGAAATGCGCATAGGCAGAGAGCCAATAGACCCTGAAAAGCTGTTTGAGGGAACATCGCTGATGTATACTTTTGGAAGTTAGACGCATAAATTAGTGTTAATATATTGTAAATAAAAAAAGGAGGCAGAGTGTTGAATAAAAAAAGAGAAAATGACAACACAAACGCCGAAAATAAGGCGGCGTGGAAAAATGCCCAAAGCAGTAACGGCGAAATAAATAAGACGACAAATGAAGATATAAAAAAAAGCATTGAAATAACTGCACAAACAGAAAAAGACAATGCTAAAAATTACACAGCTGCGCAAAAAAAAGAAAAGGCGAAGAATGAAAAGCGTGCTGCAAAAACAGCTAAGCGTGAAAAGAGTGCGGCCGATAAAGTGCATAAGCTTGCTTTGAAATTACAGCGTGGCGCAAACGAAGCAGCTGTTGTTCAGGCAAAGCAGGCAGACGGTTTTTTCCTAGGTGTTCTTATAAACGCACTTGGGCAGTTTCTTTATGAAATTGGCTTTCAAGCAGAGTATTTTTGTATTAAAGTTTACCGTGCAATAAAATATGCCGTATATGCACTGGGCGCGGGCTTCTTTGCCATTTTGCGCAGTGTTGCACGTTCAATAGGGGTGTTTTTGCTTGGAATATGGCGCGATGTAACACGCCCGGCGGTGCACTTTGCCACAAACTTTACACGTGCAGTTCGCCATTTTTTCTCAGCGTTATTTCGCGGCAAAAACCCGTTTTTGGCTGTGTCACAGTCTTTAAAAAAAGGTAAAAGCAAGGGCAAAAATTCAGGGCTTCACGCAATTAGCTATGTTTTGCCACTGTGCGCAGTTGCAGTTTTTACGTTTACTGTAAATGCGGCACTTGCCACACCTTTTTCACTTGCAGTTATGTATAACGACGAATTTATTGGTTATATTGAAAGTGATTTTGTTTGGGACGATGCTGAAAGCAAGGTTCGAAGCCGTATTCGCGCTGTAAGTTCTGACCAAACTTTTCAAACACATCCCGAGTTTGAAGTAGTGTCGGTAGATTTAGCGGCGCGTCTTGAATCGACAGAGCTTGCCGACAGAATTATGGAGAGCTCGTCTGACCAAATAATGCAGGCGTCCGGCGTTTACGTGGGCGAAAATTTAGTAGCCGTTACAAGTGAAGGTGACGCAATTCGCACGTTGCTTGACACAACAATTTCGATTTCAACACCTGCTGAAGGTGAAAATGCACGCGTTAGCTTCGTGCATGATATTTATGTGGAAGACGGGCTTTATTATACTGAATCTGTAACAAGTTTTGCACAGGCAGAAAGTACGCTAAACACAAACTTGTATTTGCAAACTGCCGTAACAGTTACACAAACACGTGAAGTTGAAGTGCCGTATGCAGAGATTGAGGAAGAGAGCAACCAATATGCAAAAGGCACATCTAGGGTGGGCTCGTATGGACAAAACGGCATTAACAGCTTAACAGAAGATATAACATATATTGACGGCGTAGAGGTTTCAAGGGTTGTTTTAAGCGAGACAGTAGTTAAAGAACCTGTGACAAAAATAACTTATATTGGAACGGCTGAGCCGATTAGCGGCGGAATATATGAAGGCGAAATACTTGCGGGTACGGGTGCACTTCTGTGGCCGGTGCCGGCGTATACAGGAACAACAACAGAGTTCCAAGCACCTGAGAGGCCAACACACCGTGGGTTGGACATTACGGCACCTGCGGGCACACCTATTATTGCTGCTGACAGCGGCACGGTAATAGAATCTACATGGCACTGGAGCTGGGGTAACTACTTGCTAATTAGCCACGGAAATGGCATGACAACGCGCTATGCACACTGTACCGAGACATATGTATCAGCCGGAATGAACGTGGATAAGGGTGCAGTTATTGCCACCGTTGGTAATACAGGTGTTTCGTATGGTAACCACTTGCACTTTGAAGTTGAAGTTAACGGCAGTTTGTACAACCCAAGGCAATATGTTGTGCAGCCGTAAAATGTTGGAATAGGCATAGTGCGGGTGCTTGCACCTGCACTATATAAAAACAATGATAATAGGTGAAATATGACAAACGAGCAGTGTAGCAATGAAATAGTTAAGTTTTTTGTAGCCGGCGAGACAAAGGGCCAAAAACTTGGAATAGAGCTTGAGCACTTTGTGTGCGATGAAAAATTAATGCCGGCAAATTATGAACAGATAGGCGAATTTGTAAAACAGGCACAAAAAATTACGGGTGGTGAATTTTGCGGCCCACAAAGCGAGGTAATTTGCCTTGTGTGTGAAGAATACACACTTACACTTGAGCCATCGTGCCAACTTGAAATAAGCATACACCCAAAGAGTGAGCTGGCTGAAATTGAGCGAATTTACACCGAGTTTAGAGATGTGTGGGACAATATATTACAAAAAGGCGGCTATAAATTTATAGCTAAAGGCGTGCACCCACTTGTTGAAAGCGGCGAAATTTTGCCGGATGAATTTAAACTTATACCTAAGAACAGGTATGTTTATATGAACCGCCACTTTAAAAACAGCGGCAAGTACGGGAAATATATGATGAGGGCTACTGCGTCCACACAAATATCTATTGACTATGAGGACATGGCTGACGCAATGACAAAATTGCGCATATTACAAGCACTTTCGCCAATAATTGCGCTTATAAGCGAGAGGCAAAGTGCACTTCCGCTTGCACCACAGTGGCAAAAACACATTATACGCACACAAATTTGGAACGATTTAGATCCTGACAGGTGTGGATATTTTCAAGGCAGCATGGGCGGCGATTATACGTATGAGGCCTATGCAAAACATGTTTTGTCAAAGCCTATTATATGCATGGTTAACGGCAGTGAAACGATAGAACTTTTAGATAAAACGGCAAGCGAGTATGCGAAAGAGACAGGCTTTTTTAACACAGCGCATGTGCTTTCAATGTTTTTTCCGAATGTGCGTTTAAAACAGTATTTGGAACTGCGTGTTGCCGACAGTATGCCGCTTGATATGGCAATGGGATTTGCGGCGTTTATAAAAGGGCTTATGTACAATAAGGAAAACATAGAAAAATTAGTGCAGTTTTTCGCGTGTGTTGAAAATGAAAGCGATATATTAAGTGCAGAACAAATTATTTCGCAAAACGGATATAATTGCAGCATATACGGCCATGACATAAAAGATATTATTAGTTTGATGTTTGACATGGCAAGCGAGGGGTTAAGCGAAAAAGAGCGTGCTTATTTAGGCAGCTATATGCCGCTGCCTGTAATTCAACACGAATATTGCAAGCTTGTTGAAACAGACTTGCAAAAACATATTGAAAGTGCGAACAAATCGAAAGAATATATTGCGAACTCTACCGCAAAATATCACAATAGGGCCGCAAAATCAATGTATGTGCCTAAAATTTTCACGCAAAGGCAAACACAGTATTTTTCATGTCTTATAGAACAGCTTTATAATATTTTTGACAAAGTAATTGATAAATTTTACGAGGACGAAAATTACAGGGCACTTTTTGGCTTTGAAAAAGAACTGCTGGATTTAATATTGCGCGAAAAAACTTATGCGTGCAACATACCTATTTCACGAATAGACATATTTTTCAACGAACAGACAAACCGCTTTAATTTTTGTGAATTTAACACAGACGGCACAAGCGCAATGAACGAGGACAGAGAGCTTAACACAGCGCTTAAACTTACGCATGCGTACAAGCTGTTTGAAAAAAAATATAAAGTGCAAATGTTCGAGCTTTTTGACACATGGGTTGATGAGTTTTTAAAAATATATGAAGAGTTTGCAAAAAAGCGCGGCAGACAAAAACAACCAAATGTTGCAATTGTTGACTTTGCCGATGTTGGCACTGTCAATGAGTTTGAAATTTTCAGACAGCGCTTTGAAAAGCGCGGTATTAATGCTGTGCTTTGCGATGTTGAAGATTTAGTTTACAGCGGCAATACACTGAAAACAAACCACGGGTTTGAAATAGACGCAATTTACCGCAGGGCCGTTACAACTGATATAATGAAAAACCTTGAAAAAGCGAAAGACATGATAGACGCCACGGTAAACGGCGACGTTTGCCTTATTGGTGATTTTAAAACGCAAATAGTGCACAACAAAATACTTTATAAAATTTTGCATATGGAAGAAACTCAGTTGCTGTTGACAAAACAAGAGCGTGATTTTGTTAAGGCCCATGTGCCGTATACAACTTCGTTGTCATCGTCTGTGCTTTTGGAAGACGATGTATTTGCAAATGACGTGTACAACAAAAAAGACAACTGGATTATAAAGCCCGAAGACTCTTACGGCTCTAAAGGTGTGCACGCCGGTGTTGAGTGCACCGGGGACGAGTGGCGCGCATTTGTTGATGATTGTGTTGACAAAGGATATATTATACAGCGCTTTTATAACCCATACCAAATGAAAAACATTGATTTAGCAATAAAAGACGGCGAAGAGCCCAAATGGCACAGCACAAGCAATTTAACAGGGCTTTTTGTGTATGCCGGCAAAATGTGTGGCGCATATTCGCGCATTTCGTACGATGAAATGATTTCAACACAGTACAATGAAATGTCTTTACCGACAATAGTGGTTGAACGAATTTAAAATGAGTGCATAAATGCAGTGTTGGCATAGCATTTGTATGACGGCGCCCCCGTGATACGCGCTGAAATGCACAAATAAATGTTATGCCAAAATTATAAAATGGCAACATAATAGATTTATATGGGTGAAATTAATGTTAATGCTTGCAAATGACAAAATAATAAGTACTGTTTTGAACGTGATTGGCATAGAGTTCGAAGAGAAAGAGCGCGTTTTAATTAATAATTTCTGTTTTGAATTTACGCAAAACGGAAATTTTTACCTGACAGAAAACACACACGGTGTGCCTTTTGAGCTTGTTATTATTGATGTGAACGACGAAAATACGTGGCAACTTGACAAGTACCAAAGTTGTTTTACGTTCGCAAAAAAGCACTTAGACATTTCAAACGGAAATATTTCACTTAAAAATTGTTCACCCGGTGAGGATTGCAGTGTTTTCACGTATGCAGAGCGTGTGGCAGGGTGTATTGGAAAAGACAATGTAAGTTTAACAGTGCAAAAAGCTGCGAAAAACAAAGCGGAAATTGAACAGCTTACAATGTGCGACGTTTACCTTTTGTGCCCTGGCAAGCTTAAAAGCGAGGATATTGCCCTAAAACATGCAAGCAGTACATCTTGTGAAGACGAGCTTTTTGACACATTTAAAGCTAACATAGATTATTGCGTGGAAAGCGAGTACAACTCAGATTTCTCGAAAAAGCTAAGGCGTAAAAATTTTGGCACAGTAAAAATTAAAATAGACAAAAACGACATTGACGACGAGCACACACAAGATGCCATGGTAGGCATAATGTGGCACGAGACAGGGTATTGCGTTATTGAAATGTTTGTTTATAATTGTAGTATTGGCGGAAATAAACTGCTGAATTATTACTGCGGCGAACTATTAAAATATGAATATGACGGAGTAACGTATGATTTGCAAGGGCTATGTGGGTTTCTTGGTGTGGAACGATTTGGACAAAAACGCAGCATGGTGTTTGCGTATGGTGATGTAAGCGACAGGGAAATTATAAATGCACTTGCAAACGAAGAGTACCCTATGGGCACAATTGGCGGTGATTTTGAAAAAAAAGTGCAAAGCCAAAACGTGGCCCAGTACGACACGGCACGTGTTTATGTTTCGCTTGTTACAATGATAGAAGTGTGCAAAGACATTACATCTTTTGTAGAAACACGCATTTCATACCATGCAATAGAGATATTTTTTGTGGAGCTTTTGCTTTTGCAAGATGCCGCAATTGATAAGGTGCACGAAGATTTGCGCACAGAAAAAACAACAGACACCGAGAAAAAAATTAGCCTTTTGGCCGAACGTTACGAGCAAATTAGCTTTGACATGGCGCAGGCGGTAGAGTTTGCAAACTATGAGCAATTTAATTATCCCACTGTGCGTATTTCCGCAAAAAACGTTGCAAAATGCTTCGGCATAGAGTATGTTTTTGAAAAGTATGAGGCAAACAAAGAGCTGCTTGCTTCAATGATACAGGCAAACAAGCGCCGAATAGAAGAGCACCAAGAGAAAGTGAAAAACTATTTCTTGTTCTTGCTTTCTGCCATTGCAACGGTGGGTACAATAGGCCAAATGATACACGCAATCCTGCAAGATGCAGTGGGCGGTGTGCAAAGCTATACTGCATCTTTGGCACTTGTATTTTTTGCATATTGCATTTACAGGCTTCTTGTTATTTTGGGTAAAATTAAAAAGAAAAGACGTTAATATTAACAACAGAGGTGAATTATATGAGAAAGTCACAATATTTCGATAAAATAACTACACAAAAACATAATTCTTGTGGCAATATTCCACCAAAGCTTTTCCCGCAAGAAACAGATTGGACATGCGCCATAGCATGTATAAGGACAATGATTTCGGCATTCGAAAGCGATTTAAAAAGCGAAGAATACTACGTTAAAGCGCATAATATTAAAATGGGGCCACAGTATTCACAGCAAATTAAAAATTATGGTATTCTGAACGAGTACGACGCAATTTACGGCTGTGACAGAAAAGACATAACGTTTGATGAAATTGTTACAATGCTTGAAAACGGCTATTACATCATGCTTGAAAGCATGATAAACTATTCGCATTGGGTTGTTATGCTGGCGTACCTTACAGTGCCAACAGAGCATGGGATTGAAAAGTATGAAATGTTATACTACGAGCCATACTACAACAATATCAAAAGCATCAGTGTTGACGAGTTTATTGGCATGTGGCGTGACGGCCCATACGAAACTACAAAAGTAGAGAGAGATTTCATTGCAGTTAAGGCAAAATAGAATTTTATCGGAGACGTAAAATAATGGACAACTTACTTATTCTTGGCGCAGGCGCTTTCGGGCAAACAGTTAAAGAGTGTGCACAGGATACAAACTTATTTCAAAGTATAGATTTTCTTGACGACAATAACCCTGTGGCAATAGGAAAATGCAGTGAGTTTGCAAATTTTTTTGGCGAGTATAAATGTGCATTTGCCGCCTTTGGCGACAATGCCTTGCGTGCGCAGTATATTGAAAAGCTTCTTAATGCAGGCTTTGATGTGCCTGTTTTAATACATAGTAAATCTTATGTAAGCAAAAGTGCAAAGCTTGGAAGCGGCACAATTATACTGCCGCAAAGTGCCGTTGGGGCAAACACGGTTTTGGGCAACGGATGTATAATTAACCTTGGCACTATTGTGGACCATGACTGCACACTTGAAGCCGGCGTACACCTTGCGCCCGGCGTTGTGGTTAAAGCACGCAACAATGTTCCGTGCTGTGAAAAACTTGATTCAGGCACTGTTTTGCTGTGAAAACTTATTACGGCAAGGCTAAATTATAAAAAGACAATGGGGGCAAAACTTTGGATAGCTTGCTTATTTTGGGCTGTGGGGGCCTTGGAAAAATGGTTGGAGAAGTTGCAAAAGCAATGGGCGTTTATGATAAAATACATTATTTAGACGATGCCATACGAGGCGAAAACATTGTTGGTGCACTTGGCGATTATGTCGACTTAAAAGAGCATTATAGCGGCGCCGTTGCCGCATTCGGAAACAATAGGCTGCGCCTTGATTGGGCAAACCGCCTTATGAAAGCGGGGTTTGATGCTCCGAGTATTATTCACCCGTCTGCAATAATAAGCGAAAGCGCACAAATAGGAAAAGGCAACCTTATTTTGCACGGTGCAATTATAAACACAAACGTAAAAACAGGCGTGTCTTGCCTTATAAACAGCGGTGCGCTTATTGACCATGATTGTATTTTACACGACGGCGTGCACGTGAATTTACACACGACAATGCGCGCAATGTGCACAATGCAAAAGCTAGAGCGCACAGAGGCAGGCGAGACTGTGTTTTCAACAAGAAAGCCGATTGAGGGTGTTGACAGCATTAACCTTGAAGATGCATTGTTTGCCTTTAAAATAGGTGCTGTTGCAAAGTATATTAAGCCGTTTGGTTCTGGGCATATTAACGATACATACGCAGTTTATGTTGACAAAGGCGGTGCGGAAGTGCCGCGCTATATAATACAAAAAATAAACACAGACGTTTTTAAAAAGCCACACGATGTTATGGAAAACATATTTGGTGTTACAGGTTATTTGCGGCGCATTATTCTGCGCAGGGGCGGCGATGCCGACAGAGAGCTTTTGAACTATTTAAAAACAGCCGACGGCGAAAACTACTATGTTGACACAGATGAAGGCGTTTGGCGCTGCTATAACTATGTTGCAAACTCTGAGTGCATTAATAAAGTGCGTAATAAAGAAGATTTTTACAACTCAGGCAAAAGCTTCGGCAATTTTTTATTTGCATTGAAAGATTACCCGGCAGATACATTGCACGAGACTATAGATAAATTTCACGACACACGCAGCAGATATGAGCAATTTGAACGAGCACTTGCGCGTGACGTTAAAAATAAAGCGAAAAGCTGCGAGGAGCAAATTGCATTTGTTAAAGCGCGAAAAGATGAATGCTGTATTTTGATGGACATGCTTGAAAGCGGCAAGCTTCCTATTCGCGTGACGCATAACGACACAAAGATTAACAATATTTTGTTCGACGAGCAAACGGGCAAGGCGCTTTGTGTTATTGACCTTGACACTATTATGCCCGGCCTTGCCGCTAATGATTACGGAGACTCGATACGTTTTGGTGCAAATAATTGCGCAGAGGACGAGCCCGATTTAAGCAAAGTTAATTTTGATATAGAACTTTTTGACATGTATACAAAGGGCTACCTTGAGGCCGCAGGTGACATTTTAACGCATGCAGAGAAGAAAAGTTTGGTTTACGGCGCAAAACTTATGACATTAGAATGCGGAATACGCTTTTTAACAGATTATTTACAGGGAGACATTTACTTTAGAACACACCATCCATTGCAAAACTTGCACCGTGCAAAAACGCAATTTAAACTTGTTGCAGACATGGAAAATTGTTTTGCGCAGATGGAAAAAATAGTGGAAAAATATACGACAGCCGACTAAAATGAAGGCTAAACAATTTAATTTAAGCGGAGGATTTAATTATGCACATTGAGACTAAATGCCTTAGGGCAGGTTATACACCGAAAAACGGGGAGCCGAAAGCGCTGCCGATTTACCAAAGCACAACTTACACGTATGACTCGACAGAGCACATAGGAAAACTTTTTGACCTTACAGCACCGGGGTATATGTACTCGCGTCTTTCAAACCCAACAGTTGATGCAGTAGAACAGAAAATAGCCGCACTTGAGGGTGGCATAGGTGCGCTTTGCACAACAAGTGGGCAGGCAGCAAGCCTAATGGCACTGCTGAATATTTGCACAGCAGGCGATGAGTTTGTGGCAGTAAGCGAAATATATGGTGGCTCAATAAACTTGTTTTCTGTAACATTGAAGAAATTCGGCATTACATGTAAATTTGTAAGCGCTAAGGACAGCGAGGACCAAATTCAAAAAGCGTTTAGCGAAAAGACAAAGGCTGTTTTTGCCGAGACACTTGCAAACCCGGCGTTGTGTATATTGGATATTGAAAAATTTGCAGACATAGCGCATAAAAATGGTGTGCCGCTTATTGTGGATAACACATTTGCTACACCTATTTTGTGCCGCCCGTTTGAGTGGGGCGCAGACATTATAGTGCACTCTACGTCAAAATATATGGACGGGCACGCACTTCAAATTGGCGGTGTTATTGTTGACAGCGGCAATTTCGACTGGGGCGCAAGCACAAAAGATTTCAGCGGGCTTACAACGCCTGATGATAGCTACCACGGTGTTGTTTACACAGAGAACTTTGGCAAAGCGGCATATTTAACAAAAGCGCGTGTGCAATTAATGCGCGACATGGGCGCGTACCCCGGTGCATTAAATGCGTTTATTTTAAACATAGGCCTTGAAACACTGGCAGTGAGGATGGAAAGATACTGCTGTAACGCACAAAAAGTTGCTGAGTTTTTACAAGAGCAACCCGAGGTTGAATCAGTAAATTACCCGGGGCTTTCGAATAATAGTGAGAACGCACTTGCGAAAAAATATATGCCTAAGGGCGCCAGTGGTGTAATTTCGTTTGTTGTTAAGGGCGGTAAAGAGAAGGCTGCGAAGTATATGGACAGCTTAAAACTTGCATATAACGAGGTGCATGTTGCAGATATTTGCACAAGTGTGCTGCACCCTGCGTCAAGCACACACAGGCAAATGACAAGCGAGCAACTTGCGAATGCCGGGATATCACCGGGAATGATAAGACTATCTGTTGGACTTGAGAATGTAGACGATATTATTGATGATTTAAAACAAGGGTTTGAATTAATATAGGGGAAAAGTTAAACGTTATGTGTAAATCAGCGTTTAGAATTATAGGAAAAAGAAACAAAAGGGGAAGTATAAATGTACGAAATAGTAGATAAAATTGAGTTGAACCCAACAGTTGTGAAAATGGTTGTTAAAGCGCCACTAATAGCAAAAAAAGCAAAGCCGGGGCAGTTTATTATTTTCAGGGCGTACAATAACAGCGAGCGTGTGCCGCTTACAATTTCAGATTACAGCGCACAAAACGGAACAGTTACAGTTATTTTTCAAATTGTGGGTGAGGCCACAATTGAGCTGAACAGCCTGAATAAAGGCGACAGCCTGGCAGATTTTGTGGGGCCGCTGGGCAAACCCAGCCATATAGAGGGGCTTCGGAATGTTGCCGTTGTTGGCGGTGGCGTGGGCTGTGCAATTGCGTACCCTGTTGCAAAGGCATTGCACGAGCAAGGTACAAAAGTGACAAGCATAGTGGGGTTTAGAAGTAAAGACTTGCTTATATTGCAGCAAGAGTTTTCGAATGTTTCAGACGAGTTTATTACAATGACAGACGACGGAAGCTTTGGTGAGAAAGGGCTTGTTACCACTGCACTTGAGAGGCTTATAAATCAAGGCGCTGAGTTTGATGAAGTTATAGCTATTGGGCCGCTTATTATGATGAAGTTTGTGTGTGCTGTTACGAAAAAATACGGCATAAAAACAAGCGTTAGCATGAACCCTGTTATGATTGACGGCACGGGTATGTGTGGTGGGTGCCGCATTACCGTGGGCGGAAAAACAAAATTTGCATGTGTTGACGGCCCGGATTTTGATGGACACCTTATTGATTTCGACGAAGCCATGCAGCGCAGCACCATGTATAAAAAGCACGAGCACACAACGCGTGATAACTGTGAGCTTGTTAACAAGGAGGTGCAGTAAAATGCCGAACATGAGCTTGAAAAAGAACGAAATGCCCGTGCAAGACCCGAAATTGAGAAGTAAGAATTTTGAGGAAGTGGCGCTTGGATACACGCTTGAAACAGCTGTAAACGAAGCACAGCGTTGCCTTAACTGTAAGCACAAGCCGTGTGTTTCGGGGTGCCCTGTTAACATTGATATACCCGGGTTTGTATGCGAGGTTGCGCAAGAGAATTTGCAAAAGGCATTTGAGATATTGAACAGATCAACGTCGCTTGCGGCTGTTTGTGGGCGTGTATGTCCGCAGGAATCACAGTGCGAGCAAAAATGCGTGCGTGGCATTAAGCAGGGTAGCGAGCCGGTGGGTATTGGTAGGATTGAGCGGTTTGTTGCCGATTGGCAACGTGAGAATTCTCGAAATGAGCCGAGCTTGCCGAAGCCTAACGGGCACAAGGTTGCTGTTGTGGGCAGTGGCCCGGCAGGCCTTACAGTTGCGGGAGACCTTGCAAAAATGGGGTATGATGTTACTGTGTACGAGGCATTGCACGAGGCAGGCGGTGTTTTGACGTATGGTATACCTGAGTTTAGGTTGCCCAAAGATATTGTGAAAGCGGACGTTGACGCGCTTAAGAAAATTGGCGTTAAAGTTGAGACTAATGTTGTTATAGGCCGAACATTAACTGTTGACGAGTTGTTTGAAGACGGGAATGAGGCCGTGTTTATAGGCAGTGGTGCCGGGTTGCCGAATTTCATGGGCATACCGGGCGAGAGCCTAAAGGGTGTGTATTCTGCCAACGAGTTTTTGACGCGAATTAACCTTATGAAAGCGTACAGAGAAGATAGCAAAACGCCTATTTACAGGGGTAAGAATGTTGCGGTTGTAGGCGGCGGAAACGTTGCAATGGATGCGGCGAGAAGTGCAATGCGCCTTGGGGCAGAGAATGTGTACATAGTATATAGGCGTGGGCACGAGGAAATACCGGCACGTGCAGAGGAAGTAGAACATGCGCACGAAGAGGGCGTTGTATTTAAGACGTTGACGAACCCAACAGAATTGAGAGGCGACGAGAACGGGCACGTTAGCAGCATGATTTGTGTTGAGATGGAGCTTGGAGAGCCTGACGATAGCGGTAGGCGCAGGCCGATTGTGAAAAAGGGCAGTGAGTTTGAAATTGAGACAGATTGCGTTATTATTGCAGTGGGAACTAGCCCGAATCCGCTTATTTTGGCTACAACGCCGGGGCTAGATGCGAACAAGTGGGGGTGCATTGTGGCGAAAGACGAGAGTGGGTTGACGTCGCGAGAGGGCGTTTATGCCGGCGGCGATGCCGTGACAGGTGCTGCGACAGTTATACTTGCGATGGGGGCCGGGAAAAGTGCCGCAAACGCAATTGATGAGTATATAAAAAGTAAGTGAACACGTGGAAGCTTGGCGTGAACAGGCAGGCTGTTTATGGTAATGTGCATTTTTATGGCAGGTTACGGGGGTTTTGGCGGTGCTTTTTATAAGGGTGACTTTGTTGAAAAGTTTGGTATATTAGTGATAGCGGGGTGAGATGCGTGAGTACGTTGAACGAGAGGGTTTACGATGTTGTTATGAAGATACCAAAGGGGTGCGTTGCAACGTACGGGCAGGTTGCCGCGCTTGCAGGGAACCCGAGGGCTGCACGGGCTGTTGGGTTTGCTTTGCACAGGAACCCACGGCCGGGTGTTATCCCGTGTCACCGCGTTGTGTTTAAAAATGGTAGTATTTGTACCGGGTTTGCGTTTGGCGGGTACGAAGTGCAAAGGCAACTGCTTATTGACGAGGGCGTGAAGTTTTTGGACGAAACGCACGTTGACATGAAGTTGTGCGCCTTCTTCACCACGCTTTTTTGAAAAAAAGCTTAGCAAAAAACTTTGACATGTTTATAAAAACAGCGAGTTTAAAAGTG
>CAYJMH010000001.1:0-7600 GCA_964371535.1 uncultured Bacteroides sp. | reverse complement strand
CAGAGTAGAGCAGAGTTGTTTTACAGATTAAAAAGCTTAGCAAAAAACTTTGACATGTTTATAAAAACAGCGAGTTTAAAAGTGATGTGGAAGCAGAGTAGAGCAGAGTTGTTTTACAGATTAAAAAGCTTAGCAAAAACTTTGACATGTTTATAAAAACAGCGAGTTTAAAAGTGGTGTGGAAGCAGAGTAGAGCAGAGTTGTTTTACAGATTAAAAAGCTTAGCAAAAAACTTTGACATGTTTATAAAAACAGCGAGTTTAAAAGTGATGTGGAAATAGAATAGAGCAGAGAAATCGGTGATTTTTAACAATAGGAGGAATGAAAAGTGGCGAAAATATTAATAGCAAGCGACATTCACGGTTCTGCATTTTATGCCGATGAGATTTGTCGGATTTTTGACAGCGGGCATTTTGATAGGCTTGTCTTACTTGGCGACCTATTGTACCATGGACCGCGCAACCCATTGCCGAAAGATTATGCGCCGCAGAAAGTTGCAGAAATGCTGAACGAGCGCAAGAATAAAATTCTTGCCGTGCGTGGAAATTGTGACAGCGAAGTAGACCAAATGGTGCTTGAGTTCCCAATTATGGCGGACTATGCCACTATGCTTGAGCATGGCAGAATGCTGTTTTTTACGCACGGGCATTTGTTTAACGAAC
The DNA here is from genome assembly GCA_964371535.1 of uncultured Bacteroides sp. Lineage (GTDB taxonomy): Bacteria > Bacillota > Clostridia > Oscillospirales > Ruminococcaceae > Ruthenibacterium. The sequence goes on along the minus strand of CAYJMH010000001.1, from coordinate 6,938 downwards.
AGCAAATGCCTAACTTTTCAAAAGGCGACGTTCTTATTCATGGGCACACGCACTTGCGTGAACTTGCAGATAAAGGTGAATATGTGTTTTTGAACCCGGGAAGTATCTCGCTGCCAAAAGGAGATGGAATTAACAGTTATGCGGAATATGAAAACGGTGTTTTTACAACTAAAACTTTAAGCGGAAGCGTGATGGAAACGCTTAGCATTAGTATTTAGTTTGTTGTGCTAATTTATGGTGTTTGGAAATTGAGCGCAAAAAAGTTGGAAGCAAGGCAAAGTTTTTGCTTTGTTTTTTGAAAGGCCTTTGTTTGCTAGCTTCTAAGTTAACGGTGGCACCGATAATTATTATGTTACAAGAGAAATGGAAGTAGAAAAAATAAATTATAACATGAAAAGTGAACAACAATGAGCGAACAAAACAGCAATGACTCGTGCTTGAAAATACAGCAGAGCATTATTAAAAAGTTTAAAAAAACAATTTGGCACCGTTTTATTGGCGGGTGTAAAGACTATAAGCTTATAAAAAGCGGCGATGTAATTGCCGTGTGCATAAGTGGTGGAAAAGACAGCTTTTTGCTTGCAAAATGTATGCAACAATTGCAAAAGCATTCTGATGTCCCGTTCCAGTTAAAATTTTTATGCATGGACCCGGGCTATAACAAGCAAAACAGACTATTAATAGAGGAAAATGCAAATAAACTTGGTATTGAGCTGAATATTTTTGAGACAGACATATTTGACTCAGTTGCCAATATCGAAAAATCGCCATGTTATTTATGCGCACGCATGAGGCGTGGGCACTTATATAAGAATGCACGTGCACTTGGGTGCAATAAAATTGCACTTGGGCACCATTTTGACGATACAGTTGAAACGGCACTTATGAGCATGATTTGGGGCGCCGAGATTAAAACAATGCCGCCAAAGCTGCACAGCGCAAATTACAGTGGAATGGAGCTTATACGCCCGATGTACCTTGTGAGAGAGTGCGATATTATAGCATGGGTAAAGTATAACGGCCTGCAATTTTTGCAGTGTGCCTGCAGGCTTACCGAGCGCACAGGCAAAGAAGAACTTGGTGCACGAAAGACGACTAAAGAGCTTGTGCGCCATATACGCACCCTTAACCCAGCGGCAGATTATAACATTTTTAAAAGCCTGCACAACATTAATTTGGACATGACACTTGGTTATGTGAAAAATGGCGAAACGTTTGGGTTTAATGATATATATACAGAGGGGATAGCATGCCGTTGCAAAGGGAATGAAAAATTAATGCAAACCGAGGGTGCAGCGCAAAGTAATGAGCAAACAGTAAAACAAATGGTTGTAGAAAAAACACAGCGTAACAGCATAAAAAATATCGAAGTGCAATTGAATAAGGAAATAAAGCACCATAAAGAAAAAGAGGAGATACCAATGGAGGATTTTGTGCCGGGAACACCCGTCATGTTTGAAAATTGTGAAAATTTCAGAGAGCTGGGCGGTTATACAGGCCGTGGCGGCAAAAAAGTTAAAAGAGGCCTAATTTACAGAACGGCAGCACTTGCCGGCATTTACAGTGAAGAAGATGTGCATGCTTTTAACAGCCTTGGCATAAAAACTGCGTTTGATTTCCGCTCATCGTCTGAGCGTGACGAACAACCGGACCCTGAGTTTGACGGAGTGGAAAATATTTCAATTTCAGCTATGTATGACGAAAACGGCAACGAGGTTTTGTTTGACCTTGCGAAGATTTTTGGCGATGGACGCAATGGAATTGATGTTATGCTTGCCGAAGTTCGTGCGGCGTACAGAACGATGCCGTTTAATAACCCGGCGTATAAAATGATGTTTGAACAAATTTGCGCAGGCAATATGCCGCTGCTTTTTCATTGCAGTGCAGGTAAAGACAGAACAGGCGTTGCCGCAGCACTTATTTTGCGCGCGCTTGGCGTAAGCGATGAACAGATTTTTACAGACTATATGCTAACAAATGTGCTTCGCCCTAAAACACGCGAGTATTTCAAGAAAAAGTATGCGAAGTTTTTGCCGGGCGAAGATATGGAAACAATAACGCACAGCATATTGGGTGTAGAGCTTGACATGCTTGAAACATCACTTAATGTAATTGATGAAAAATATGATGATTTCGAGGAATATTTACGAAAAGAATGCGACGTTACAAGCGAAATGCTAGCTAACATGAGAAGAGACCTTCTTGTTTGATGAGGCAAAATGTTTATTTTATAAAAGATAGGAGAATTTATTATGGCAACACCAACACCGCACATAAGTGCAAACGCAGCAGATTTTGCAAAAACAGTTTTAATGCCGGGAGACCCATTGAGGGCGAAATTTATTGCAGACACATTTTTGACAGATGTAAAACAAGTTACGGGCGTTCGTGGTATGCTTGGCTTTACAGGTTTATACAACGGTAAACCTGTTTCTGTTATGGGAAGCGGCATGGGTATGCCGTCAATCGGTATCTACTCGTACGAACTATTCACACAGTACAACGTTGAAAATATTATACGTGTAGGGTCATGTGGTTCTTACAGTGAAAGTGCAAAAGTTTTTGACGTTATACTTGCAAGCGCGGCGTACAGCGAGAGCAATTATGCTTTTGTTCAGGGTGGATACGATAAAGATTTAACTTACCCCTCAAAAGAGCTGAACGATAAAATTACACTTGCGGCTAAAAACCAAAATAAGGCGCTTATTGAGGGCGTTATCCACTCAAGTGACGTTTTTTACAGGGAAGACACTACGCCGTACTGGCAAAAACTGCGCGACGAAAAAGGTTGCCTTGGCGTTGAGATGGAGAGCTTTGCGCTTTTCCACAATGCGTCTGTAACAGGCAAAAATGCGGCGTGCATTTTAACTGTGTCAGACAGTTTTATCACTCACGAAGCAACTACATCAGAGCAAAGACAAACAAGCTTCACCGGCATGATGGAAATTGCGCTTGGCAGTATTTAGCAAATTTGGACAATGTAGCCGCTATTTAAGTGAAGGGGCAAAATGAAATGAAAGAAAATGATATAAAAATGCTTGTAAAGCAGGCGTTTGAGGCGATGGAATTTGCATACACGCCGTATTCGGGCTTTAACGTGGGTGCGGCGCTTCTGTGCAATAATGGCAAAGTGTACAAAGGTTGCAACATTGAGTGTGCGACATTTTCGCCAACGAACTGTGCTGAGAGAACGGCGCTTTTTAAAGCTGTAAGCGAAGGAGAGCGCAAATTTAAAGCAGTTGCTATTGTTGCGCAGCGCACAGATGGTGTAGACGATGGCACAATAACTTCGCCGTGTGGTGTATGCCGCCAAATGCTTTACGAGTTTGGCGGCGATGAGCTTCAAGTTATAATGGCAAAAAGTGAAAACGAGTATAAAGTAATGACATTGAACGAGCTTTTGCCGCATGGTTTTGGCCCGCATAAACTTGCGAAAAAGTAAATTGTAAAATATGCAATTTATATTATTACATTTTAAGTTTTTTTTGCCGTAAAGTGTTGAAAAAACATTTAAAATTAGATATAATGTCATTAAAGCGTTAAAAATGTTATTATAAACTTTGCTGTTCACTTTATTTTTGATGTATTTGTATAAAATAGCTTAACAAAACATAAGGTTTATTGTAACATGTTTTTTGCGCAAAATTATTGGCATGCCACTTGCCAAGAAAAGTGGCAATCACGACGCATTTAATCTTCCGATAGCCGCTGAAGGAGATTATTTTTATGTATCGTGGCTCAGCGGCAGAAATGGAGATTAAGAATGAAAAAACTATTGGCAGTTTTACTTGTATCATTGATGTGCATTACAGTGTTTGCAAGTTGCGGTGCACCGGCTGACGAAACAAAAGAGCTTGCTTTGATAACAGACATCGGCACAATCGATGACAAGTCGTTCAACCAAGGCTCATGGGAAGGCCTTGCACAATACGCCGAGGAAAATGACATTTCGCACCAATACTATCAACCGACAGAAAAATCAGACGACGCATACCTTGCTGCAATTGACCTTGCAGTTTCAAACGGCGCAAAACTTATTGTTACACCCGGCTTTTTGTTTGAAGTGCCTATCTTTATTGCACAAGAAACATACCCGGATGTTACTTTCGTTTTAATTGATGGTAACCCACATAACGCAGATTACAGCGTTTTCAACACAACTGAGAACACAGTAGGCATTACATATGCTGAAGAGCAAGCCGGCTTCTTGGCAGGTTATGCCGCAGTTAAAGACGGCAACACAAGCCTTGGCTTTATGGGCGGCATGGCAGTTCCCGCAGTTGTAAAATTCGGCTATGGCTTTGTACAAGGCGCCGAGTATGCTGCAATGGAAATGGGCCTTGAAGAGGGTTCTGTAAGCATGAAATACCACTATACAGGCGACTTTGTGGCAACACCTGAAATTCAAACAATGGCTGCTTCGTGGTATAACGAGGGCACAGAAGTAATATTTGCGTGTGCAGGCGGCGCCGGCAACTCTGTTATGGCTGCGGCTGAAGCAGAGGGTGGCAAAGTTATTGGCGTTGACGTTGACCAAGCAGCTGAGAGTGACACAATCATCACATCAGCAATGAAAGGCCTTGGCGTTTCTGTGTATGATTCTATAGCAGCTTTCTACAATGGTGAGTTCCCGGGCGGCCAAAACCTTGTGTTTGATGCTGCGAACAACGGTGTTTCAATAGCAATGGAAACAGCTAAATTTGACACATTCTCACAAGCAGATTATGATGCTATATTTGAGATGCTTGCAAATGACACAGACGGCATAACAAGCGGCATTGTTAATACACCTTCAGAAGATAATTTCGTTACATCTTCAGACATTATGGTTAGTGCAGTTGTAATGGATGAAATTTCTTAATTGACTTATAATAATGTTGTAAAACATTAAGTTGGTAATAAAAATGGTGGGGGCCTTGTGGCCCCCACCATTTTTGCGTGTTAACTAATACATGTAATTTTGCTGTTTTGCAAAAATAAGTTTAATGTTTTTCAGGTTTCATAAGTGGGAAGAAAACACACTCTCTGATTGGTTTGTCCATCATTACAGAGAAAAGCCTTTCAGAAACGCCAAAGCCGAAAGCAGGAGGCATACCGTATTTCAAAGCCTCTATAAAGTCTGCATCATGTTTGTGCGCTTCTTCGTCACCGCTCTCCTCCATTGCACGTTGCTCTTTAAAGCGTTTTTCCAAGTCTATTGGGTCGTTTAATTCTGTATAGCCATTGCCCATTTCAGAGCCGGCAAGTATAACCTGCATTTGGTCAACTTTTCGTGGGTCGTCCTTGCTTCTTTTAGGCAGTGGGTTAAGTTCAACAGGCTGGCCTACAAGAAAACCCGGGCCGCTTAATTCTTTTCTTGCAACTTTCCATAATATATCAACAAGGCGCCAAAAACCAAGGTTTGGGTTGTACGGAACATGCAATTCGTCTAGCTTTTTGCCTATTTCTTCAACAGATGTGTTGTAAATATCAACGCCAAGCTTAGATTTAATTATGTCTTCAAAGTCGTATATTTCCCATTCTTTGTCCATGTCAATTTCATAGCCGCGTGATGTGAAAGTAGAGCAACCCATTACCGCGTGTGTTACTTTGCGGTAAAGCTCTTTCACCATCTCCATGCCGTCCCGGCAATCTGCATATGCCCAGTAGCATTCCATTTGTGTGTAATCTTGCAAGTGCTCTACGCTAAGGCCCTCGTTCCTGAACTGGCGGCCAATTTCAAATGTCTTTTCATAGCCTGCAACAAGAAGCTTTTTTTGCCACAGCTCGCCCATTGATATTCTTAAAAAAACGTCGATGTCAAGGGCATTATGGTGTGTTGCAAAAGGTGTTGCGGCGGCACCGCCTGAGTTTGTCTCAAGCACAGGTGTTTCAACTTCTAAAAAATCTCTATCTATAAAGAAGTTGCGAATTGTGCTCCAAAACTTCTGCTTTTTAATAAAAAGTTCCATTTGCTCTCTGCTCATAATTATATCAAGGTATCTTTTTCTAAACCTTGCGTCATCGTCAGATATACCGTGGAATTTCTCAGGCAATGGTTTAAGTGATTTTGTAATATGCTGAACACTAAATGCTTTTATGCTTAATTCGCCTGTTTGTGTTATAAACACTACACCTTTTATGCCAACAATGTCGCCAATATCAGCAATTTTGAAAACTTCGAAATCGCTTTCGTTTAAAACGTCTTTTCTGGCATAAATTTGTATTTGCCCTTCTGTGTCTTGTATATGCATAAAGCCTGTTTTGCCCTTGCTTCGCTTTGTCATTATTCGCCCTGCAACGGATACTTCTATGTGCTTTTCATCAAGCTCTTCTTTTGTAAATTCGCCGTATGCTGTTTTCAAAGATTGCGAGCGGTGTGTAAGGGCGAATTTTTCGCCAAATGGCTCGATGCCCATCTCCTCAAGCTTTTTCATCTTTTCAAGGCGTGCAACTTCTTGGCTGTTTAGCTTTTCATGTGCATTATCGCTATCAATGGCTGCTATGCCCTCGATATTTTCACGTGCAGCATTTATTTCTTGTTGGTTTTCGTTGTTCATTTATTGTATATCCTTTCAATATAGTGGGATTTTTTATTAAATGGCGTGTTGTATAGAACGTTATTGCTTGGATTTTTTAAAAATAATTGCACCATATAAATACGTTAATTTCGCCTATATATTATATCTAAAACAAGAGGTAAAGTCAAATATTTTGTTTGTGCATCAGTATTAATGCTTGTGAGGGTTGTACAAAATGGAGCTGTTGACAGACAAAGACTTTGCAAAAACTAGAGCAAAATTTTTGTGAAATATGACGGAAATTTTGGCGACACTTTTTGTGAAGGAGTCTTTGTCAACAGCTCCAAAATAGAGGCCAAAAAAAAGCACAGCGCCGCAGGCGCAAACCGAAAAAAGGTGGTAGCGACAGATTTTCGTAGTGAGGGCATTTATAACCGA